>NZ_ARQI01000117.1 GCF_000384655.1 Brachyspira innocens ATCC 29796
TGTTCGCCTCAGCTTAGTATAAGCTGCCAACTAAAGTTGTCAGCTGCTTCGGCTCACTTGTTAGTTGTTATGCTCGCCTTTTATTATTGCTAATAAAAATTATTGGCTTATAGGCTCTGCCAATAATTTTTATATTTAGCTTTCTAATATTTTATTATGTTTGTATTTTATTGTTGCCAGCAATAAACTCGCTTAATATAATATATATTAGAGTTGTTTCAAAAGTACTTGACAATATTATATATAAAATTTTGATAATTTATAAATTATGAAAATAAAGTTTTACATGTTGTATAACTTATTATTTTAGTATATAAATATGCAGTCCTTTTGCTTCTTTGGGTCACCAAAAGAAGTGGGGGTGTGGGGGCTAGTCCCCACTATCATAAATAAAATTAGTTTTGGAACAAATATATTATTTTTTGTTGCTATATTGACCTTTTATTTTTCTTATAAACTTTTATATTTTGCAAATGCTCCAAAATATATAAAAATTAATTATCTACTATTAAAAAATTTAAATAAGTAATGACTTTCATTCAAATAATTTTTTAAATGATCTGTAGGGATAAATATTCTTTCTGCCGTATTTTCTAAATTCATATCTCTATTATTAAGCTCCATATTTGGGTATTCAGGCATTACTATAATTCCTGTATCTGTTAAAAGAAATATTACATTATCTATATTATTATAAAAATTATCAGTAAGTTCATAATTAGATAATAATTCCTTACTATCAGCAACTAAATCTCTTAAATAAGAACTTATACTTCTTTCGCTTTCTAATTCAAATATAAGAGAATGATTTTTTAATATAATTTCTTTAGGTGCTTCTACTTCTACAGTTCTTTTGTATACGCATATTACTTCATCATCATAGTATAATATATCAAGGCATCTAAAATTACTAATTTTATTATAATATGCAATACAAGTTTTATCATCAAGACAGAATTTATCTTCTAAAAGCTCATCTTTATGGTTCAATTTCTCTTCAAGCTCTTTTCCTTTTTCTTGTTTGAATTTTTCATCATAATTATAAGCTCCGCTAATAGCCTTATTTATTCTTTCTTTTCCCTTAATAAAAGGAAAATTGAAATTAAACAAATAATTAGTCATCATGTTATTCATATCAGACCAAGCTGTATCATAGGAATCTATCTGTTCAATTGGAAGAAAAAATTGTTTTATTTCTATTTCAGGCTTTCTAATAACTTCAAAAACTCCTTCTATTCTTTTATTTTCAATATCCATAGTATATTCAATTTTTGATGCTTTTTCATAATCTAATTCTTTTCTGAATGTTATTCTTGTCAATTTATCTCTTATCCCTTCTTTTGACTCAAATTTATCTCTCTTTCGTATAGCTGAATGATTTTGTTTGAAATATATTTCTTTAAAATATTTAACATCATAATCATGATAAACTATTATTTGATCTATGTATAACGGACTAGTTTCACGAATAATTAATTCATCGCTGTTATTTATAAATATTTGCCCTGAAAAAGAGTCAAAATATTCATGTGCCCACAAATCGAAATCTAATGAAGGAGATACATCTCTCAACTTACGGCAGGATGCCCCGTATGAATAATAATGTTCATCATATTTAATTTTATAGCAATTAATATATATATTATTTATTTTATCTTTCAGCATAAATAATTCTTTTTCATTTAACCATATTTTATTTTTAGAATACCATTTCTTTAGCGACGGTAGAATTTTACCAATATTAAGATATAATACCAGAGGACCCAGAGATACAATAAAAACTACAATACCTACGATAAGTTCAATATCCATAAATAACTCCTATTATTGTTATGCTCGCCTTTGCCTAAAGGTTTGACTTAATAAATTAAGTCAAAGGCTTCGGCTCGCTTGTTAATTGTTATGCTCGCTTTCTATTATTACTAATAAAAATTGTTCGCTAATTGTATCTAGCAAATAAATTTGCTAGATGCTCACAATTTTTATATTTAGCTTTCTAATATTTTATTATGTTTAAATTTTATTGCTGCTAGCAATAAAATCACTTAATATTAATATAAGCTGCCAACTGCTTCGGCTCGCTTGTTAATTGTTATGCTCGCTTTCTATTATTGCTAATAAAAATTATTGGCTTATAGGCTCTGCCATTCTTACGAATGTCAGACGCCAATAATTTTTATGTTTAGCTTTCTAATATTTTATTATGTTTACATTTTATTGCTACAGCAATAAACTCACTTAATATTAATATAAGCTGCCAACTAAAGTTGTCAGCTGCTTCGGCTCGCTTGTTAATTGTTATGCTCGCTTTTTATTATTGCCAGCTATAAACTTGCTTAATAATATAATCGTTTATCTTTGACATACATAATTTTTAAAACTTATAACTTTAAAAATTATTTTTTTTGTTTTATTACAGTGATTATAATGGGTTCTTCTCCGCTAATATTATAAATAAGTTCAAGTGATGTATCAGTAAATTTAAATTCTGCATAATTGCCGTCTTCATCTGCAGTTTTATAATAATTATCTGACACTTTTAATAAGTTTTCATTTAGCATACCGCCTTGATAATCTTCTCCCCTTAGCATAATTCTTATACCTTCAGAACCTACTGTTACAATCATTTTTCTTATTTTCTCTTCAGAATTATTAGGGTCTCCAACATAAGTGCCGTACCATTTAGGAGATATTACACCTGATTCTTTAGGATATGCGGACAAATTCATTACTAAAAAACTTGGAACTAATAAAGCGAATAAAAATTTTAAAATACGATTTTTCATATAACCTCCTCATTGTATCTAATTATAATTTTATTCATATTAAGATATTTTTTCAATATTTTTTTCCTAATTTAGGCAAATTAATTGATTTAAGCTTCTGTGTTCCTTCATAAACAGACATTTCAAGTACTCCATTAGTAAATTTAAACTCCAAGTGAGCATCATTTGTAGATATAGTTTCATAATGATTATCTGATACTTTTGATAAATCATCATTACCTATATCACACTTTACAGCTCTGTCGCTTTCAATTACAACATCCGCACACTTTTTTACAACTTCTATTGTAGATTCATCATTAGGATAATCAATTTCTAATCCATCATAACCTACAATTACATAAACCGATTTCATATATGTTTCATCTGGAGACATAAAATATTGCCCGTATAGGTCTTCAGGGATATTTGTGTTTTCTTCTGTTTTCTTAGAGCATGAAATATTAATGAATAAAAAACTTGAAATTAATAAAAATAATGAAAAATTTAAAATTCTACCTTTCATATCATATAACCTCCTATTCTATAGAATTATAAATACATTTTGTAATTATGTCAATAAAAAATTTGTTTATGTATAAAAATATTTGATATTCTTTACTTAAACTATATTTACTTTTATAAAATATAGTATCAAATCATACTAAATAATAATTATTCTTTATTATAATGATATTTGCAAGATGTTATTATTAAGTTGTTATTTTCTATATGATAAACTAATCTATACTCTAAATTAATTCTTTCTGAATATAAATCTTTTTTATCATATTTTCATTTTTCAAGCTCTTCAAATTCTTCTAAAGTCTTGACTATAACTTTTCCATTAGTTTCCATATCTATAGCTTCATCAAGATACTGCTGTTCTTTTATTATATCGATAATTTTTGTTAAACTTTCTTCAGGCATACTGTCTATAATATTTATTAATTCTTCTTTAACCGTTATAATTATTCCTTAACAATTACTTACTAATAGTATAAAATAACAATTAAAACAAAATCAAATTTTCATTTATTTTATTTATAAATTAATCAAATAAATAATACAAATAATGATCTTTCTTTATATAATCTTTTATATTTTTATAATCAATAAATATTTTTCCGTAGCCTTTTTCCTTCATTATTATGATAAATGAATCAGTTATGCCAAAAATTAAATTATCTATATTAGAATAAAAATCACTAGGGGCATTATATTTTTTTAATAATGCTTCAGTATCATTGACAAAGTCTTTAAGATAAGGGCTTATTAATTTCTGACTGTCTAACTTAAATATAGCAAAGAGATTATTTATTTCAACAAGTTTAATATCTTCTAATTTTGAAAATCTTTTATATATACATATTGTTTTATCATCATAGTATAATATATTAAAACTTTTAAACTCTTTAAGTTCATTATAAATATTCTTATAATCGCTTATATAAGATAAGATGCTATCATCAAATAATGACTGCCAATCTTTTTTATAATATTCTTTTACATACGATCCAATTATATCCCTATTTTCTTCTATTTTTTCTTTAACAAACTCATCTGAAAACTCTTCAGCTCCATTAATAAATGAATTGATTTTTTCTTTTCCATTTATAAAAAAATAATTAAAATTAAATACATTATAAACGAATCTTTCCTCAACTTTCCTTAATGGTGATATTTCCGAATTACGCAAACTTATTACTTCTGCTTCTGGATTTCTTATGATTTCAAAAACACCTTCTATTTTTACAGTCTCTCTAAAAGTGTTTTTAAGTTTATCTGCAGCAGAATCTATAACATTTGTATAAGGATCAAACTCAATAATATATTCTATTTTTGATTCTGATGTATCATATAATTTTGTTTTGAATTTTATATAAGCAAAAGTAGTTGCAAAATTTGAAGATATATCATAATAATTATGAACTGTTATTCCTTCAGATCCCACAACAATATTATTTATAATAAATCCATTATCATTATTTATATATATTCTTCCTACATTTCTATATTCATAAACATAAATATATATATTGTTTATTTTATCTTTAAGTATAAAAAAATCATTTTTATAAAATATAACAGGATTATTTTTAGCATCTGTCAGCATACCAATAAAGACAAGAGCTGCCAATATCACTCCTGCTATAATTATTAAAGCCATCATATAACTCATAACTCCTTATTATTAGTTTTCTGATAGTAAAAAATATAAGCAATAAGTTATTAATATTTTATTTGTAAAAATTTAATCAAACAAATAAGATAAATAATGATCTTTATTAATATTATATTTTATCTCATATAAAGGAATAAATATTTTTTTATACCCTTTATCTTTCATCAATATAATACCCGCTTCTGTTATAAGAAAAATTAAATTATCTATATCCTTATAAAAATTACTATTATATTTTTTTAATATCTCATCAGCATTATTAACAAAATCTTTAAAATAAGGGCTTATTAATTTTTCATTATCTAAATCAATTATAAGCGATATATTATTTACTGTAAGATTATTATTAGTTTCTATTTTAGCAAATCTTTTATATACGCATATTGTTTTATCATCTAAATACACTATATTATTAACATTATAAAAATCTTTAAGTTTATCATAATATTTAGTTTTAATATCGTTTAATGACGTACTCTCATGTTTCTTTAAAATCTGTTCAACATTTATCTCCAATTCATTTTTTTTATCAGAATACGATTTATTATCTCCGTTTATATATGCATTAATTTTATCTTTATTCTTTATATTGAAATGATATAGATTAAAGAAATAGGAAAGCATCCCTATAAAACGATTACCTTTTGAAGCCTTTTTAAACATTAATCTAGAATATTCTACATTAATATTAGTATTTCTATTTACTTCAAAAACTCCATTCATAATTTTAGAGTCAGCTATTTCCACAATATACTCAATTTCATTTTTATCACTCTTTATAAAATCATAAAGAGAACAATCGAATTTTATTATAGCTTTTTCATTTGCTTCTATGTCAACATCATACCAGCTAAAATATTCCTTATCATTTTTTTTATTATCATACAAATCATAAATAGCAATATAATTCCCCGTTAAACTACTGTTTATATTATAATATCCTTTTAGCTTATTATTATTTATAAATATATTTCCAAAAAAACCCAGCATTGTAGATAATAGTCCGAAAGAATAATAAGTATAACAGTAAATATACATATTGTTTACCTTATCTTTAAAAGTTATAAACATTGTACTCTCTTCATAAATATTAGGAATATATCTTCTTTTATATACATAAATAAAAGAAGCAAATAAAGCAATCATAATAGCTATAAAAATTAAATATTTACCAAATACCAATTTAAAATAATATAAAAAATTGTCAGTTTTAGCACCGCTTAAAACTAATTCAGCTGCTATATCTTTATTGCCTTTATCAAGTGCTATTTCAAGCCCTTTATCTAAATTCATTTTGAATTTATTTCCAAAGAATAAAAATTTCTTTTTTAATAAAATTCTTAACATAGGCTCATTTTCATTATTAACAGCTAACAAAAACTCATCATTTACATCATCATTGTCTTTATAATGTTTCAAAATAACTTCAGCAGCATCATAAAAATAATCATCTACAGCACTGTAAAGAGGTTTTTTACCATTAATAGATTTTTTATAAATATCAGCATTATTTTCAATTAAGAAATCTATTATATTAGTTTCGCCCCTATATCCTGAATAAGTATAAAGCAAAGTATAGCCGTCATATACTCCGTTTATATCATATTTTTGTATAAACTTCTTAACATCTTCTAAATTCCCATAACCTTCTGCAGTACTTTGATATTCATCTTCTAAACTATCTATTTCTATAACATTATATTTTTTATAAAGTTCCATTTTCTCTTTTAATGCTTTTTCTTCTTCCTCTTTTAGCAAGTTTTCCATATATTCTTTAGGGTCTTTTGCCATTTCTTTTAATTCATCTTCATTTACAAACATTGCATCAAAAAGTTTTTTATAGAAATTAGTATCATATTCTTCTGAGTATAAAAATAAAGACGATATTATTAATAAAATAAAAGAGATAATTATTCTGCAAGTATTTTTTTTCATATTTTCATAAACCTCATAAATATTTTTCTAAATTTGCAAAATTATTATACATTATAAATCTATATACATCAATTAGGTATGATTATAAAAAATCCTAATTAAAACAAAATACATAATTCTATATAAAATAATTATTTCATAATTAATTTTTTTAATTTAATATACATGATAAAACTTATTATATACCTAAACAATTATATTTTGTCAAAAGTAAAGTTATATTTTTGTTTTGATATCTGGGGCTTTGCCATTACGAAGTACACAGCGTGACCGCTCTGCGCCCTACTTCTTTTTGACGCTGTCCGCCTCGCTCTGCGTGCCGTAGGCAGGCGTGCCACAAAGAAGCAGGCACAGCCCGCAGTAGCGAAAGGCTACATTTGGGTTTTAATTTACTAAAGCTATCTTACATGTAACACAACTTTAGTATGATTTAGTACTAATTTTTTACACTTGCACTTTTTGGTTCTTTTTGCGGCGGGAAAAAGAACAACAAAAAATTGACAAAATTAAAAATTTTCAGTATATACTAAATTAATACACAAAAACACTATTCAACAGTTACACTCTTAGCTAAATTTCTAGGCTTGTCTACATCGCATCCCCTTATAACAGCAGTATGATAGGCTAATAATTGTAACGCTGCTATAGACACTATAGGCATAAACATATCCTCTACTTTAGGAAGATATACTATTTTTCTGTAGGCATCTTTATCTATATCAATACCTTCTTTGGTAAATAAAAGAACATTAGCTCCCCTAGATATTACCTCTTTTGTATTGCTTATCATTTTACTTAATATTTTCTCCTGTATAGCTAATGCCACAACTGGAGTATTATCAGTTATAAGAGATATAGCACCATGTTTAAGCTCTCCTCCAGCATATGCCTCGCAGTGAATATAGCTAATCTCTTTCATCTTCAAAGCTCCTTCCATAACCTGATAATAGTCCAAATCTCTCCCTATAAAAAATATACTGCCTGCTTCTTTATAATCTATACATAAATCTTTTATAGCACTGCTCATATTAAGTACATCTTTTATAGAGTCTATAGTATTAAGCAAATTTTTTATAAGAAGTTTTATATAATCATTATCTTTTATTTTTCTCTCTAGTATTATCTTAAAAGTTATCAAGTACATTATGGCCATCTGTACAGAATAAGCCTTTGTTGAAGCTACTGATATTTCAGGTCCTGCATAAGTATATATCACATAATCAGCATTCCTAGCGATAGAAGACCCATTAACATTTACTATAGCTAAAGTTTTGTATCCTTTCTCTTTAACCAAATTCAAAGCAGCCAAAGTATCAGCAGTTTCTCCAGACTGTGATATAAATATTGATAAAGTTTTTTCTGTGAGTATAGGATTTTTATATCTGAACTCAGAAGCTATTTCGCATTCTACAGGTATTCTGCAATTATCTTCTATAAGTCTTTTTCCTATCATAGCAGCATGCATAGAAGTACCGCAGCCCACTATATAAACCCTATCAAAAAACTTCCAAAAATTTTTATCAGTAATACCGTCCCTTTCAAAATCTGGAACACCCTGAACTATTCTAGGCTCTATAGTATCAAGAAGTGCTTTAGGCTGCTCATTAATTTCTTTAAGCATAAAATGATCATATCCGCATTTCTCTGCCTGCTCTACAGTCCAATTAGCTTCAAGTATATCATAATCAGTTTCTTTTAAATTTTCATCATATATAGTTATTTTATTTTTCTCCAAAACAGCAATATTATTTTCTTCTATTAATATGTATTTATTAGTATATTTTAATATTGCTGGTATATCAGAAGCTAAAAAATTTTCATTATCGCCTAATGCCGCTATTAAAGGAACTGACTTTCTTACTGCATATACTTTATTAATATCATCTTTAAATATTATGGCAAAAGCATAAGAGCCTTCTATTATGTTAACTGCTTTTTTTATAGCTATTAAAGGATCTCCTTCATATAATGAATCTATTAAATTCGCTGCCACTTCAGTATCAGTTTCAGAAAGAAATTTGTATCCTTTAGTTATTAAATCTTTTTTTATATCTTTATAATTTTCTATAATACCGTTATGAACAAGAGAAAGCCTCTCTGTAAAATGAGGGTGGGCATTAATATCTGAAGGAGCCCCATGCGTTGCCCATCTAGTATGACCTATTCCTATATTTGAGGATATATTATCCTTAACAATATGTCTCAAATTCTCAAGTTTTCCTTCAGCCTTAAAAGTAATAATATCATTTTTTGAATCAACTATAGATATACCCGCCGAATCATATCCCCTATACTCCAAAGATGAAAGTCCTTCCATTAATACATCAATAGCATTATCATTATTTCCTACATATCCAACTATTCCACACATAAAAAATTCCCTAAATAATAAATTTTATCAAAAAACATATTTTTTAAAAATAGCTCATTTTTGATAATCGTATATTTTAAAGCATAAAAAAATAAAGTCAATACTGTTTAGAGTAATACTATAAATATAATGGTACCTTTACAAAAAGACTTATTTAGTATAGAATTATGTTAATTAAAATTTCTATTATTACGAAATTATAAGTAATAAATTTTTAATCAGGCAGGGCATAATAATGAAAACTATTAATTTAATACTAGGCAATCATAATCATCAGCCAGTAGGTAATTTTGACTTTGTATTTGAAAGCACATACCAAAAAGCATATAAACCTTTTTTAGATATACTCACAAAATATAAAGATATAAAATTTAATTTTCACTATACAGGCTGTCTATTAGAATGGATAGAAAAACATCACCCAGAACATATAGAAGCATTAAAAAAATTGGCAGATGATAATAGAATAGAACTTCAAAGCGGGGGTTTTTATGAGCCTATAATGCCTTCAATACCTGATAAAGATAAAGACATACAGATAAAAAGATTAAATGAGTATATAGAAGATAAATTTAATTTAACTCCAAAAGGAGCTTGGATTGCTGAAAGAGTATGGGAGCCTACATTAGTTAAAAATTTAGCTAAAAACGGTATTAAATACATAATGCTTGATGATTCTCAGTTTTTAACTACAGGAATAGACACAAAAAATATTTTCGGATATTTTATTACTGATAATGAAAGCTATAAACTTAATATATTTCCTATATCACAGGAACTTCGATATCTCATACCTTTTAGAGATGTAGAAAAATCTATTGAGTATTTAAAATCAATAGCAACAGAAGATGGAAACAGAGTTGTAGTTTTGCACGATGACGGCGAAAAATACGGTGATTGGCCTGGTACTCAAAAATGGGTATATGAAGATAAATGGCTTGAAAAATTCTTTGAAGCTCTTACAAAAGAAAAAGATACTATCATAACAACAACATACAGCGAATATATGGAGCGTCATGCACCTGTTTCAAAAATATATATACCTACAGGTTCTTATGAAGAAATGCTTACTTGGGTGCTTCCTGCCGAAACTCAGTATGAATTCCATAAAAAACAAGAAGAGCTTAAAAAAGATGAGAATAATGAAATAATAACCAGATTTATGAGAGGCGGATTTTGGAGAAATTATTTTTATAAATATTCTGAAAGCAACAGAATGAATAAAAGAATGATATTCACTTCCAATCTTATAGGCGAAATTACAGAATCCAACTATAAAGAAAAAGAAATCGCTTTAAACTACTTATTAAAAGGACAATGCAACTGCCCTTACTGGCATGGTACATTTGGAGGACTTTATTTAAATAATTTAAGACATGAGACATATGCCAATCTAATAAAAGCAACAACAATATCTTTAGAAAAAGTATATGGAAGAAAACATTTCCTAAGTCATAATATGGATTTTGATATGGACGGAAGAGATGAAGTTATGATTTCATCAGAAAGTGCCGATTTCATTTTGCATTCTTTAAGCGGATCTATAATAGAATGGGATATAAAAAAAGAAAACCCTATCAATTTAATAGACTGCCTAAAAAGAAGAAAAGAGGCTTATCATATAGCTGCTATGAAAAACGCCAACAATAATAATAACGGCAATGAACATGTATCTATACATGAAATAGCAAAAAAAGTTGATGAAAAAATTGCTAAATATTTGGTATTTGATAAAAATGAAAAAGTTTTTGGTGTAGATCACTTCTTAAATAAAATGCCTACTGCAGAAGAATTCCAATTGTTAAAATATGAAGAGAATGCATCATTTTATGAAGAGTATTATAATATACTAGAAAATCTCATTAATAAAGACTATGCCACTGTTTCTTTTGAAAAAACTTCAAAAGTTAATGATAAAGATATTCATTTGATAAAAAGATATGTAATAAATAATGACGGCTCTTTCTCTCTTGATGTTATTATGGAAAATAAATCTAATGAAGATACAGAGTTTATATATGCATTAGAAAATAATATAACACTTCTTGCAGGACAGGAAAAAGACAGATATTATATAGGCGGAGGTGAGAGAATATCAAATAATCTTTCTGATATTGGTGAGTATACAGGTACTTCTTTTGCTATGGCTGATGAAGGATACATAAAAATAAATGTAATGATAGAAAGTAATGAAGAAACTGCATTCTTATATATGCCTAACTATACTATATCTGATGCTGTTGATAAACTTGAAATGAATTATCAAAACTCTACAATAGTATGCTGCAAAAAAATATCATTAAAAGCGGGAGAGAAAATTAAATATAAAATTAAAGCTTCTGTTAAAGATATTTAAAATATATTTAATTTTAAGGATGTTTGATGAAAATATTTTGTATTATATCTGATAAAAGCCATGTAGGAAAAACTTATCTTTCCTCTCATATAGTATCATCATTGAAAATGTTTGATAAGAAAGTATGCTATTACAAACCTTTTGTTATGGAAGTAAGAGACAATAAATTATTCGACTGCGAATATATAAAAAATACTACCAATCTAAAAGCTTCAGAAATATTTGTCTCTTATGCCACAAACGGAAATATATCTCCTATGCATAGCATTAATACAAAAATTGATGAAAGAGATATTACAGATTTAATAGATGAAAATAAAAGTGTTTATGATTATATGGTGTTTGAATCATTATCTCTCTACTGCCCTATAAAAGAAAATTATAACTTTATGGACTTGATACTGGATATAGAAAAAGAAAATGAAGTGCATATAATACCTGTTATAGAGTATGATTCTAATGTTATACATACATCTTTAGAACAAGTGGAACTGTTCCATACAAGAGGATTCAAAGTTCCTTTTATAGTCATAAATATAAAAAAAGATGTATTTGTTTCAGACAGTGTTATAGAATATATACGAAGGCAGATAAATCCTATAAAAGTGCATACAACAGAATTTGATAATACTCCAGAAAATAAAAAAATAGAAATAGTAAAATATCCTGATATTATTAAGGAATTATTTTAACAAATAAAAAAGAGGCTTTAGTATATTAAAGCCTCTTTCTTTTATAATACAATTAAATATTATTATTTTTCTAATCTTGCTCTTAAAGTTTTACCCATCTCTTCATAGCCTTTTTTACCAAGCATAGCAAACATATTTTTCTTATACTCTTCTACACCAGGCTGATCAAACGGATTAACACCAAACATATAACCTGATATACCGCATGCTTTTTCAAAGAAATATAAAAGCTCTCCGATAGTGAAAGGAGTAATTTTATCAATATCTACTATTATATTTGGTACTCCTCCATCAACATGGGCTAATACTGTAGCTTCTAATGCTGATTTATTTATTTCATGCAAAGATTTTCCGTCCAAATAATTAAGTCCATCTAAATCTGATGCTTCTTTTTGTATTTTTAAATCAATATCTTCTTTATCAACTCTTATAACAGTTTCAAATAACCCTCTTTTACCGTCCTGTATAAACTGACCCAAAGAGTGCAAATCAGTAGAAAAATCAACAGAAGCAGGGAATATGCCTTTTTTATCTTTACCTTCACTTTCTCCGTATAATTGTTTCCACCATTCTGATATATAATGCATTCTAGGTATATAATTAACCATTATTTCTGTGCTGTATCCTTTAGTATAAAGTGCATTTCTAAGCATAGCATATAACATAGAAGGATTTTTCTTATAATCCATTTCTTTAGTTAATTTAGCCATAGCATCAAAACCTTTAACAAACTCTTCTATATTTATACCAGCAACAGCAATAGGTATAAGTCCTACTGGAGTAAGTACAGAATATCTTCCGCCTACATCATCAGGTATAACAAAAGTTCTGTATTTATTTTCATTGGATAATGTTTTTAAAGCTCCTTTAGCCTTATCTGTAGTAGCTATTATTCTTTTAGAAGCTCCTTCTTTTCCGTATCTTTTTTCAGCATATTCTTTAAGCATTCTAAAAGCTATAGCAGGTTCTGTTGTAGTACCACTTTTAGATATTACATTAATATAAAAATCTTTACCTTCCAAATAATCAAGTAAATGCTTAAAATATTCACCGTTCATATTATGACCAGCATATACCACCTGAGTATTTCCTTTTTTAGCCTGAGCAAAAGGATTTAAGAATGACTCAATTACAGCTTTACCTCCCAAATAAGAACCGCCTATACCAACTGAAACCAATACTTCAGCATTCTCTCTTATTTCTTTAGCTAAGTTATCGATTTCACTAACCATTTTTAAAGCTTCTGTAGGTAAATCAACCCAGCCTAAAAAATCATTACCAGCACCCTTTTTATTTTCTAAAAGTTCATTAGCGTATTTTGCAAAGTCAGATAAATATTCCAATTCATGTTCTCTTAAAAAAGACAACACATTTTTATAATTTATAGATATCATTAATAACTCCCTCATTTTATTTTAGTCAGTAAATTATACTATAATAATACCGAAAAATAAAGAAAATAATTATAATTTCTCAAAGAAAATACAGTATATAGGATAAATATAGATGATTTTGTCTGGGCTTCAAATAGAAAAAAATATAGGTAAAGATATAATAATAGATCCATTCAATAGAAAACAATTAAATTCAAACAGCTATAATGTAAGACTGCATGATAAACTTTTAGTATATAAAGATAAAGTTCTTGATATGAAAAAATTAAGCGAAACAAAAGAAATAATAATACCAGAAAGCGGATATGAATTAAAACCTAATGAATTATATCTTGGACGCACTCTTGAATATACAAAAACCAAAAAATATGTCCCTATGATAGAAGGGCGTTCATCTATAGGAAGACTTGGAATATTTATTCATATTACAGCAGGATTCGGCGATGTAGGTTTTGCTGGATATTGGACTTTGGAAATATTCTGCATAAAACCTATCATAATATATCCCAATGTAGAGATAGCTCAGCTTTATTATCACACTATAGACGGAGAATATGAAGAGTATACCAGCAGTAAATATCAAAATAACACAGATGTTCAGCCAAGTATGCTATATAAAGATTTTAAATAATATCAATATATAACTAAAAAATTATACAAAGAATTAAGTATTAAAAGAGAAGCAGATATTTTAAATAAAAAATTATTTTGTTTTTAATATCTGAACTCTTCTGCAAAATGTAAACTTCTATTGCTGCATACAGAAAATCATATACTTCTATAAAAGAACAATAAAAAATTATATTACAAGTTGAATATTTATAAAAATAAAAAAGAGGCTAAAAAGCCCCTCTATAAAAAATAGTTTATATATTTTATGAAATATTAATTAAACTTTCTTAAATCAGACCTATTTAAAGGTTTATAAAGTGATTTTTCAGAGTCAGGTACTTTAGTCCATTTCATGGATTTGCCCAATACACCTGCTTTATCTAAAGAACCTCTTACAGTTAGAGTTTTTTTATCTTCTGATAATGACATTTTACCATTATATGTTTTTCCATCATAAGGATTATATATTTTTCCGCCTTTCCATTCTCCTTTTTCAAAAGAAAGCCCCATCAGATAAACTAATCCTTTTAAAGGAAGTTCTCTTAATTCTTTATTAGGATTTTTCACATCTTTTTTCTCAGGTCCGTTATATCCGCCTTTATAATCGAAAAAGTAACCATAATATTTACCATTTTCTTTATAAATCTCTACAACAGGTATCAGACCTTGAGAATCCTTCTCCGAATACCAAAGACCCACAACATCATCAGCACTTTGAGCTAAAAGCAGTAAATTTGAAAAAACTGCAAGCACAAATGAAATAAAAATTTTTCTCTTCATAATTTAACTTAATTCCCAAAATAATTTTTACAAAAACATCATTATTTTATAAAATTTTATATTTATATAACACAATTTTTTATTCTTTGGTAAAATTATTTTTTGTTTTTTATTATTTTAGCCTGCAAATACATAGATATATCTGCAGGCCAAGACAATTTAATTTATCAACAAGGGATCATAAAACCTAAACTGCTGTTTTATAAAAATTAATAATCTCCATATAGTTATTTTTTATACATAAATCAATTGTTAGTTAATTTAGCTTTCTTAATTCACTCTTATTTAACGGTTTATATTTAGCAGCATCACCGCTTGGTAATTTTTGCCATATTATATTTTTTCCAAATATTCCAGCTCCGTCAGCACTAGCTCTTATTTTTATTTCTGTACCATTATCCGATAAAGTTACTTTGGCATGATAAGTTTTACCGTCATCTGGATTGTATATTCTTCCATTTTTCCATTCGCCATTAACAAACTCCAAATCATATAAATAAACAAGTCCTCTTAAAGGGAGGTTTCTTAACTCTTTTTTTGGATTATTAACATCGTTTACTATATCATTTGAATTTTTATAGGCAAATGAATAAGCGTAATATTTATTATTTTCTTTATATATTTCAACAACTGAAACTCTATTTTGAGAATCTGCCTGACTGTACCATAAACCTGTTATATCATCAGCATTCTGAGAAAAAGCTAATACATTAAACAAAAATGTAAAAATTAATATTGTCATTATTTTATTTTTCATTAAATCCTCCTTAAAATTAGTAATTTTAGTATAAGTGATAAACTAATACTTTAGTCTATCACTTTACGCAAACATATTTTTTACTTAAACAAATTAATTAAAGCGGGTATCCATTGATAAGCCGTACCTATAGCAGTACCAACAGCCGCACATAATAAAAATCTAAGCACTATATAAGGTTTTAATGGGAATAGTATATTGCGTGCTGCCAAATATCCGCTTAATAAAGCACCTGTAAATCCTCCGCCGGGGAAGTTCCAAGCACTAGCAAAATGTAAGTTTTTAACAGTAGGCGATACCCTTACACATCTGCTTTTTTTCAAGTAAGTATCCTGTACAAATCCGTAAGGAGTACCGTCTGGTGTTTTAATGTATCTCTTAATTGTTTTAGGAGTAGCTACTTCATAATACTCTATATTATCTCTAAATCCTGGGTAATGCTGTTCTGCTCTGTCAATTAATTTTTCTGCCATTTCTTTTTTTCTTGCTTTATATTCTTCATCGCTTAAATCTTTCCATTCATCTAAAAATGAAGGTCCTGTAAGCACGGCAAATGAACGGTTATCCCCCTCCTCTACAAGTCCGCTGTCTATTGCTGAATAGTCTACAAATACAAAGTTTCTGTCTTCTACTGGTATATGTCTTTGTCCTTTAGCATCCTCTTTGAAGTTTGTATTTAAAGTTTTTTCTGTAGTTATAAAAGTAGAGTATGCATTATTAGGATAAAGCTCTGAGAATTTTTTCTTAAATATTATGTAAACTGTATAAAGCGATACTGAGTTTTTAAGTTTCTTTATTCTCTTATCTTCATATCCTTTAGGCAGTAATTCATCATAAACTATTTGAGGAGCTGCATTTGCTATTACATAATCAGCATTAACTGTAACTTCCTGTTTTGCTCTTTTATCATAATAAGTTACTCCCTCAGCAATATTTCCTTTTACATTTATTTTCTTAACTTCTGAAGAAACTTTTATCTCTCCTCCGTTTTCTTTGATTATATCAGCTAAAGCATTTGATAAGTTCTGACTTCCGCCTTTAACAAAGTAAGCAGAGTTATAATAAGCACCCTGAGCACAGGCATGATAATACCAAGTAAACTCATATGGGTTTTGGTGATAGTAAGTAATATTTATATTCAATATTCTTTTTAACTTATCACTTTTTATTATAGAATCCAAAACATCTCCAGTATTTTTCTGCTTAAACAACTGATATAAAATCATAGGAAGTGTTGTTACTGGAAAGAAGAAATAATCCCAAAACTTCAAGTCATAAGGTACTCTTCTTATCATATACATCATTCTTGAAAGTCCAGCAAAGTATTTTTTTATACCTTCTTTCTCCGCTGGAAACTCTTTTTCTAAAGTGTTTATAGCATTCTCATAACCTTCAGGTATAACCAAGTCTGTAGATTCTGTTTTTATTCTCCAAGTTTGAGGAAGCTGTACTAGATTAACTCTGTCATAAAGACCTAATTTACTAAATATTACATGCTTCATCTCTCTGTTTTTTTTAGCCATATCTAATTCATGAAGACCTACTTCAAATTTTACATTTTTTCTTTTATATGCTGTAGCACATCCTCCCACTATATTATGGCTTTCTAATACAAGTACTTTTTTTCCTTTTTTTGCTAAATAGGCTCCTGAAGTTAATCCTCCCAAACCAGAACCTATTATCACTATATCATATTTATTGTTAGTCATATTCATAATCTCCTTTAATAAATTTAAATTGTCTTTATATATTATAAGCGTTTTTATTATTTTTTGCTTATATATTAATAATAATATAAAAAATAAAAAATACAAGCAATTTTTATAAAAAATGCGTATATATAGTTCGTTTTTTTGAGAAATTTAAGATTTTTTTACAATTTTGTATTATATGTATGATAATTTTAAAATGTTTGTTTGTTATTTTAGAATAAATTATAATTAGGCAGCCTATATTATAAAGCTAATAAATTAATAATAATCAATAAAAATAATATTTACACTTTTTGTAATCAAAAATTTTACATTTTTTGTAAATACAATATTGACAGTTTCTGTAAACAGACTATAATAAAAATATATAAAAAATAAAGCGAATAAACAAATGGAAAACAAACTATTAAGAGAAAAAATAAAAGATCTTGATATTAGAATAATGGACTTAGCCAAATATATGGAAATGTCAAGACCTACAATTTATAAATATATAGAAATGTACGAAACTGGACATCGTAATGAAATAGAATCAAAAGTTTTAACTGTTTTTGAATATATTGATAATAATAAAAATATAGGCAAGACTAATGTTATAAAGTTTATATTAGAGAATATATCAAAAATAGAAGAAAATATCAGCGAAACAGAAAAGAAAAAAATACAAATAAGAAATTTATTAAAGCATCAAAATAAAACAAAAGAAGATTTTATATATCTTATTTCAGAAGATAATTTCTTTGACCCTATTTTAGATTATTTGATAAAATGCAGAAATATAGCTGATAAAAAAATCACAGAAGAAGAATACGAGTTTATAAAGCCTTTAGAAGAACTGTATAAAACTCAAGGATTTAAAATAAAAATAAATAAAAAAAGGAGCGATAAATGAATAGAAGATTTTTAAAAATTCAAAACTTTAGAAATATAGGAGTTACAAAAGACTTGGAAGAATACCAAACACTTTATTTAAATAACACTTTGAATAAAGATGAAATGGGCGAGCTTATAATACTTATAGGCGAAAACAATGTCGGTAAATCAAATATATTAGATGCTGTTAATGTAATAAGACCTACAGAAAATATTAAAAGTATAAATTTAAAAAAAGATATACCCGACTTTATGGACTATGAAGATGCAAAACCTAAAATAAAACTTATTTATGCTGATGAAAATGAAAGCCAAGAGATAGAATATTTTTTAGATGAAAATTTAAATGTTAATTATAATTCTAATTTACAAAAAGAGTATAAGACTATTAAAACCCAAAAAACTGTAAAAGGCAAAGAATTTGATATAGAAGCAGTAAAAGCAGAATTTAAGAATAAATTTAATTTATATGAATCACAAAGAAATACTTTTTCTCAAAGAAATTATTCTTATGAAAGTAGTATCAAGAATATTAGCAATAAATATTATAATATGGTAATACATAATAAATCATTAGATGAACTTGTAGCTATATATGAAGAGTTAAAAAAACTATATTCAAATTTCGTTTCAGAATATAATAACTACTATTCTCCAAAAATAGAAGAAAAAGAATTTTATGATTTAAGAAAAATAGCATCCAAAGATACAGTTATAGAAGCAGAAGAAACTATAGAAGTACCTAAAGATATTATTAAAGAAAAGTATGATATTAACTTTATACCTAATATTATTTATTATAAAGAAGAAGAGGTTAAAGACAGCGATTTAGTTACTACTCCTGAAAACATTAAAAATTCTAAATTCTTTAATGCATTATTCAAAGCTATAGGAAAAAATATCAGCACTGTAGAAACAGCCTATGAAAAAGCAAAAAAAGCGCCCGGACATAAAAATCAATATCAAAACACAATAAATCAGAATCTTAAAGATATAGTAAGCAAAAAATTTAATGAATTATACTTTCAGGATTTGAATACTCAGGAATATAATTTCTATATCACTTTAGAAAAAGATCAAATATATTTATCTATGGAAAAAAACGGAAATATCATTTTATTAGAGCAGCAGTCTGTAGGCTTCAAATGGTTTTTTAATTTCTTCTTTAATTTCTTATACTCTAATGAATTAAATCCAGGTGATATAGTTTTGATGGATGAGCCAGAAATACATTTATCAATACCGGGTAGAAGAGATTTAAGAAATTTTATAAAAAAGTTTGCAAGAAATCATGGTATAACATTTATAATTACTACTCATAATCCTTCATTTATAGATGTTGATTATTTAGATGAGCTTAGAATTGTAAGATTCAAAAAAGATAAAATAGGCGTTGAAATACAGAATGATTTTTCTGCTATAGGTGAAGATGAAGTTGATACATTAAATGAAATAGTAGACGGTTTCGGAGTGCTTCATAGAGATATAATAACCAATCCTAATAATAAAGTAATATTTGTTGAAGGGCTTATGGATTATAATTATCTTACAGCTTTCAAGAAATTAAAAGAAGCAAAAGAAAATAAAAAAATTAATTTAGTATTTCTTCCTATTCATGGACTTGGAAAAGATGATAAGGAGATGAACAATAAATTAAAACAGTTGGTACAGTTTAGGGAGGCTATTATATTGACAGATAGCGATGAGAGGGCAAATTTATTCAAAAAAGCTTCAGAATCAAATACTTTAATGAAAGAGAGATTAACAGTATTTCAATTAAAAGAAGCGGATCAATCTTTCAAAGAAATAGAAAGTCTATTCAGTGATAATGACAAAGGAAGATACAGAGAAATGATACAAAATAAAAGCGGAAGCCTTTCTTCATTATTCAAAAATAATATTTTTAAAAGAGAATTAGATGAACAGACTATAAATAATTTTAATAAACTTCTTGACTATTTAAGCGAGATGCTATTAACTAATAAGTAAATATAAAGAGGAGAAATAAAATGACTAAAATATTAAAATTTAATAATGCTATTTTAAATTTAGACAATTTAGACGTTATACAAAAATTTGCAGATAATGCTTATGACTTATATTTTACTACATGCTTAGTACGAGTTCAACTTACTGAAGAAGAATTTCAATATCTAACAGAGTTTTTAAAAAGCGATTTTAAATTCCATGAAATTAATAAAGATATTCATCAGCTTTTTGACAATAATGAAAGTATTCATAATATGATATAAAAATATTAAAAAATACTCAAAAAAATATAAAAGTGACTGTTTATTACAGTCCTTTTTTATATAATAATTCTTTACAATTATAAAAAATCAAATTTTTATTATAAAAAATAAAAAAAAATATGTTTTTTGGGAACTTTTACAAAAAATATTCGTCTAATTAATAAATTAAATATACTTATAGGGAGTACACCTATGAAAAGAAATCTTTTTATTATTTTCACATTATTATTAACAGCAGTTATGAGCAATGCTCAAACAGCAAAAACCGAATCATACGAACTTGACAATATAAAAGTTGTGGGTAAAAACGGATTAGCACTTAATGACTTTATATCATCACTTAATGCTGACCCTAACATAGTATTAGTCGATGCTAGAACACCAGAAGAGATTAAAGAAACAGGAATTATAAAAAATGCTGTAAACATCGACTACAGAGCTAAAGGCTACAGCAAAAAATTATTATCATTAGACAAAAACAAAAAATATATGTTTTACTGCAAAACAGGAGGACGCTCTGGAAAAACTGTTCAGTATATGCTTGATAACGGATTTAAAAACGTTAACTATCTAAAAGATGCAGGATACATAGAACTTTCAGCTGCTTTAAAATAAGTATAATTATTAATCAAATATAGGGGTTGTTATTTACAGCCCCTTTTTTAATTATATATTATACTTAAAAAATAAAATCGTTTCTATATCATTAGAATTTTTTAATTAAATATTATGCGCTCTCTATTATCAATGGCACTCTCTGGAACATTTTTATATTCTTTTAATTTTTTTATTATTAAATCTCTTATGTCAAGCCCTGTATGTATTGTATTTTCTCCATACTGAAATAAAGGCTTACCATTAGAATCTATATATTTTTCGCCTCCATTAAATATATAGTCGGCAACAGCTGCAACATATTTTTCATTATCATTTATAGGATTTCCTTTTATATATGATTCTAAAAGTTTTCCGCTACTGTCAAAATTAATAATGCAGTCTTTTGAAACCTGTAAAAACGCTCCCTCCCCTACTCTTGAAGCTGAAAGCTCTAATATATTTTTTAATTCTCTTCCGCTTAAAGTGGTTAGTATTATAAGATTATCAAAAGGAAAAAACTCATAAATATTTCCTAATGTAACTTTTCCGCTTGGAAGCTCTCCTCTTAAAGAGCCTGAATTAATTAATGCTATATCAATATTTTCCTGCGATGAAGAGACTATATCCGAAACAAAATTACCCAAAGCTGTAGATTTATTTCTTACATCTTCGTCAGTTAAAGCATAAGGTAAAACAGCTATTTCAGTATTAAACTCTTTATCAACTTCTTTTTGCATCTCATCTATTTTTGAAAGAATAGTTTCATCTTCTTTTATAGTTTCATCTAATCTTGTAAGTTTATAATTAGGATAAGCATATTTACCATTTTTAAACATCACATCTATAGTACCAATATACTCTCCGTACTCTCCAGCCTGCACTATAGTGGTATTTCCTATAATAACTGGTTTTTCAATCAATGTATGGGTATGTCCGCCTATTATAATATTAAATACATTAGGCATACTCTCTGCTATTTTTTTGTCAGTGTCAAATCCTGCATGGCTTAATAAAATTGTCATGTCATTTGTTGTATTTATAGGAGTAGTATTTAAAAGATTTTTTAAAGATAATATTTCATCTTCTATATCTATATAATCAAGACCCTGAGTAATATTCATTTTCTCACTTTGAAGCACTCCAACTACAGCAACATTTATACCTTTAATATTAGTTATCATATAAGAAGGCACATAATTTTCACCAGTAGATATAACTTTAACATTGCATGCTATTGTAGGAAAGTTTCTATTACTTATAATATTATTAAGCTGATTTATACCAAAATCAAATTCATGATTGCCAAGTGCAGATACATTAACACCCAAATCATTCATAAGTTCAGCTTCGTCCATTCCCTGATAAACAATAGAAAAAACACTTCCAGTAATAGTATCGCCCGCATGCATAACTATAACATTTTCATTAGTCTTTTTTATATTATCAATAAAAGTTTTTCTTCTTGCAGCTCCGCCGTATCTGTTGGTACTGCCGTCTTCTTTCGACACTGTTGTAAATTCTTTATTCTTTGAATGTGTATCATTCATATGAACTATTGTAAAAACTTTGACAGTATTATCATCAGAACATGAAATAATAAAAAGAATTGAAATTATAAATGTAATAAATATTTTTTTCATTTGTGTATCCAAAAAATTTATAGGTCTAATGATATAATTATTAATTTTTTAAGTCAATAATGCCCAGTATGTAAATATGTACATATAAACAAATAATTTGACTAAAATATAAATAGGTTTATCATATTATAAGTTTATTAAAAATTATTATGCGGAAATAACTATGGAAAGTGAAGCAGTATTAAACAATTCAAATACAGATAAAAAAACTAATGATCTAGCAAATAAGCCAGTAGGAAAATTATTATTTCAATTGGCACTTCCAGCAATAGCAGCACAGATAATAAATGTATTATACAATGTAGTAGACAGAATGTATATAGGTCATATTAAAGATATCGGAGCTACTGCTTTAACTGGTGTGGGAGTAACAATGCCAGTAATTATAGCAGTATCAGCATTTGCATATCTTGTAAGTATGGGAGGCTCTCCTCGTGCTTCTATTATGATGTGAAAAAAACATTATGATAAAGCGGAAGAGATACTTGGAAACTGTACTATGACTTTAATCATAATCTCTATAACTTTAACTATAATACTAATAATATTTGCAAAGCCTATACTTATGCTTTTTGGTGCTAGCGAAAACACTATCATATATGCATTAAGATATTTAAGAATATACTCTATTGGAACAATATTTGTGCAGTTGGCATTGGGACTAAACACTTTTATAACAGCACAGGGTAAAGCAAAAACAAGTATGTTCACAGTATTAATAGGAGCTTTAGTTAATATTATATTAGACCCTATATTTATATTTGTATTTAATATGGACGTAAGAGGTGCCGCACTTGCTACAATCATATCACAGGCAATATCCTGCATATGGATTCTATCATTTATGACATCAAAAAGAACAATCCTAAAATTAAAAATAAAAAATTTCAAAATACAGCCTAATATAATACTTCCTTGTTTGGCTTTAGGATTTTCTCCGTTTATAATGCAGTTTACCGAAAGTATTTTGTCTGTATCTTTTAATACTTCTCTTTTAAAGTACGGAGGAGATTTAGCGGTAGGAGCTATGACAATATTAATCAGTATTATGCAGTTTTCTTTTCTTCCTATAATGGGACTTACTCAGGGAGCTCAGCCTATTATAAGCTATAATTACGGAGCTGGAAATTTGCAAAGAGTAAAAAGTACTTTTAAAATACTTCTTATAAGCTGTTTATCATTTTCTGCTTTAATGTGGACAATATCAGTATTTTTCCCATATTTATTTGTAAGAATATTCACAAGCGATGAAGAGTTAATAAATTACAGTGTATGGGCTTTAAGAATATATATGGCTAGCTCTTTAATATTTGGAGCCCAGACTGCATGTCAGCAGACATTTGTTGCTTTAGGCAATGCTAAAATATCAGCATTCCTTGCTATATTAAGAAAGGTTATACTACTTATACCTCTTATATTCATACTTCCTATATTTTTTGATAATAAAGTTATGGCTGTATTACTAGCAGAACCGATAGCTGATTTTTTAGCAGTATGTACAACTATAACATTATTTAGCTTAAACTTCAAAAAACTGTTAAAATCGGCAGATAAATAAATTATCAATTCATAATAATGATTTATAATTGCACAAACATTATATATACATAAACAAATATAGTTTGTCAAAAAATAAATTTTTAAATTCGCATATTTTGAAGTCTTTTCCAAAACCAGTTTTTTTACGGCTGTACGGAGAGTACTTCAGATTGCTATAAAAGAACACCTTACGAAGCATTCCTTTGGAAAGGTATGTACTATAGATATTATCATACGTTTAATACATATATCTAACATATAAAACTGCAGTAATTGAGTTTTAAAAAGTACCATTAGGTATTGAAAGCAGCCTTAACAAAGTCAGTAAAAAAGAAGATAATACATTTACAAAAATATAGTAATCAACTGCTGATTAAAATCTCTATTAATTCTGACTGTAAAGTGCTATTTAAATCATTGCTTTTTATTTCTCTTTCGTATGTAAGTTTAGTATACCCTTCTTTATTTGAAAGCACATACAAATAATCTCCAAGCATAACAGCTTCAGATACATCATGTGTAACATAGAAAAAAGTTTTATTTGTACTTACCTGTATTTTTTTTATTATATCAATAAGCTCTTTTTTCTTTTTTATATCCTGCCCCTGCAAAGGTTCGTCCATAAGTATAAAATTTGAATCATAAGCTAAAGCCCTTGCAAGTGATAATCTCTGCTTCATTCCTCCGCTTAATTCGCTTGGTTTTGAATATGTATTTTTTGTTAGCCCTGCCATTTCTAAAGAATATTTTATTTTTTCATCTATTTTATTTTTTTTATCTTTTTCTTTTATTTTATCTTTAAGTACATATTCTATATTTTTGTAGCAGTTGAAATAATTAAGAAGTCTAGGTTCCTGATATACAAATGCTTTATCATCTTTGGCAATATTTGAAGAGATTATATTCAAAAGCGAAGTCTTTCCAGAACCTGAAGAGCCTAATATTATATTTATACTATTTAAATGAAAGTCTATATTAAAATTTTTAAATACTATTAAATCTTTATATGACAGATTTATATTTTCTAATTTAAATATTTTATCTGTCATGAGTAATCCTTATAATGATTTCAAAAACAGCATTAAATATTACAGCAATAAGACAGTAAGCAAATAAACTCACAGTATCCAAATATAAATGCGACTCATAAAGTCTGCTTCCTATACCAAAGCTAGGAAGTGCCAATATTTCGGCTGCTAATATGCTTTTCCAAGTAATACCCATAGACTGAGATAAAGCAGTTAATACATAAGGTTTTATAGAAGGTATATAAAGACTAATTATCTGATTTTTTAAAGATACATTGTAAGATAAAGACATTTCTATAAGATTTTTATCAACATTTATAATGCCGTTAGTAATAGCATCATATATTATAGGAAATATAACAAGCATAGAAACAAATATAGGCACTGTATTATTATCAAACCATATTACAGCAACCAATATAAGAGGTATTGTAGGTATAGTACGTATAAAATTTATTATAGGCATAAGTATATATCTTAAAGGTAAAAATATACCTGATAATACCCCGAATAAAAAAGCAGACAAAAATGATAAAATAAATGCCGCAAATACTCTAACTATACTATACATCAAATCTTTATAAAATGATTTTTCTAATACTATATCTCTTAACTTTTTTATTATTGTAAATATATTTGGAAATATTATTTCAGAATTAATTTTAATAGAAACAAAACTCCATAATAAAATAAAGATAATTATACCAAGTAATATATATATAATTTTTTTATTATTCATTTTATTTTTATTTTATTCTTTTAAATACAAGCTTTTCCTCATCTAATGTTATTATGGTAAGCATATTACTTGTAAGTTCTATAGAAGATGCCTTGTTTAATAATTCAATATATTGTCTTTCTGCCTCAATAGCTTCTGATTCTCCTCCCATTTTTGTAACAACCATATCTTTAAATATAATCATGTTACCTCTTCTCATTTCATACTTTCCTAAATAAGTATTAAAACCACTGTATCCGTAAAACTCTTCATTATAAAAAGATATAGTAATTCCTCTTCCTTCAAACATATTAGTAAGCTGAAATGTTTTTCCATTAAGCGTACTTGTAGATACAGATATTGATTTCTTTGATGAAGCACAGGAGCTTATAAAAATTATTATAATAAAACTAAATATTAATACAAAATTTCTTACCATCTTAAAATATCCAAATAATAATTATATTTCTTCAAACACTAAGTTATTGTTTGACAATAATGTATATATTGTTAATTTTTTGCCTTTAATCTCATATGAAGTTGCATTTTTAAGCATATTAAGATATTCAATTTCAGCTGCAATTTCCTCTTTGCTTCCAGTTCTTTTTGTCATAGATATAGATAATACATTAAATATATCACCGTCAAGCATATATGATGATGAATAATCATTAACAGCAGAAAATCCAAAAATAGTATCTGGAGTAAACTCTATAGTAATATTCATTTCTGGATATATACTTACCAATTTAAATTTTCTGCCGTTAAGACTATCCGTATTAATTTCTGTATTGGCAACAGATTTTGTTGTTGAACAAGATAATATAATTAATAATATAGCTAAAATCTGTACAATATATTTCATAATTATCCTATTTTTTTATTTATAGTACCGTTATTATTGTCGGTAAAAAGTTTTTATATTTGAATATGTATTTTTATATATTATCCAAATGTTAGTGCAGTAAAACATATTGAAATTTGACAATTATAGTATTATAATATTAAAATTATATTTATCAATTATTTATTAAAGGATTTTTAACATATGAATAAAATTATAACAACTATTTTTATATTAATATCAATTATCAGCTGTAATAATAATGCAAAAAAAGATAATAACAGCCAATCATCTGAAAATTATCTTGTAATAAATAAGCCAAAATCAAACTCTGAAAAACTTCAGGTTTATGCAAGTATATACCCTATATATGACTTTGCCAAAAAAATAGGCGGAGAAAAAGCAGATGTTTATAATATGACTTCATCTGGTTCAGAACCGCATGACTTTGAAATAACTTCAAAAGATATGGCTAATTTAAACAAAGCAGACATTTTTATATATAACGGCGGCGGAATGGAACATTGGGCTGATACTGTAAAAGAAAGTATAAATGATTTGAATTATTTAGAAAGTTCATATGGCATAGAAAAAGAAGAATTAGACCCTCATTTTTGGCTTTCTCCTATAAAAGCAAAAAAACAAATGGAAAATATTAAAAATGCTCTCTCAGAAATAGATAAAAATAATGCTGAATATTATAATTCTAATTACAATATATATGCTGAACGTTTAGATGAACTTGATAAAACTTTCAGAGATAATTTATCTAATGTAAAAAATACTAATCTTATAGTAACACACCCTGCTTTCGGACATTTCTGTAAAGAATATTCTTTAAATCAGGTGGCTATTGCAAGAGATGAAGCTGACCCTAAAGCTATGTCAGAAACAATAAGTTTTATGAAAGATAATAATATAAAAGCCATATTTTATGAAGAGTTTTCAAGTTCAAAATTGGTAGATTCTATAGCTAAAGAAACTGACGCTCTTACATACACTCTAAATCCAATAGAATCTTTAAGCGAAGAAGATATAAAAAATGGTGATGATTATTTTTCTGTAATGGAAAAAAACCTTATATCGTTGACTAATGGTCTTAATCAATAAGATATTAATATAATAATATAAAGAATAGCATTATGAATAAAGTTATAGAGTTTAAAAATGTACATTTTGGATACACTTCAGACGACATATTAAGATGTATAAGTTTTGATATAAATAAAGGTGATTTCGTATCTATAATAGGCTCTAATGGAGTTGGAAAAAGCACTATATTAAAACTTATACTAGGAGAACTTCATCAATATAAAGGAAGTATAAAACTATACGGAGAAGATATAAATAATTTTAAAGATTGGAAAAAAATTGGCTATTTGGAACAAAATGCCTATTCTAAAATAATGCATTTTCCAGCTACAGTTTATGAAATTGTTATGTCTAATAATTTTGCTGATATAGGATTATTTAAATTTCCTAATAAAAAACATCATGACAAAGTTATAGAAGCCTTAAAACTTTTAGGTATGGAAAATTATAAAGACAGAATGATATACAAACTTTCAGGAGGTCAGGTGCAGAGAGTATTTTTAGCTAGAACCTTAATATCAAAACCCGATTTACTTGTACTAGATGAACCTACTAATGGAGTTGACAGAGAAACCACAGAATTAATATACAATATACTTTATAATTTAAATAAAAATGAAAATGTATCTATAATAATGGTTACTCATGATGTGGAAAGAATATCAAAAATATCTAATAGAATATTTTGTTTTGAAGACGGAACTTTAATAGAGCTTGAAAAAAATCAAATAGATATAGAGCTTTCACATAAGCATAAACACCCGAATGCAGATAATGCCTGCTCATGCTAATTTTGATTACATATTTACGATATATTATACTTGTTTCAAAAGTACTTGACAAACAATTTTGCAAGTTGTTTATTTTATGCTAAATTAAATAATATTAATAATTGTTTAAATAAATATTTTATATGTTGTATAAATCATATTGTTTAAGTTACAAAATGCAGTTCTTTTGGTTCTCGCCGAAGGCGGGCTGTGCCTTATACCACGCCGCGGGCGGACAGGCGTCATAAAAGAACTGGGCACGTACGTGTGGTGCAAAGCCCCAACTATAATTAAAAAATGTTAAATTAAAAATTTATAAATATTAACAAATTTAGTTTTGAAACAAGTATAAAATATTAATTAAAAAAAATATATTTCAATGTAAAATAAATTTGATTTTTCTGTATATAATGTATATAATTTCCTAAATTTTTTAGGAGACTTCAATTATGAAAAAAGTTTTATTTACTGTGATTGCTGTGCTGTCTATAAGTAATGCATTAGTTTTTGGTATGTACGGCAATAATAATGATTGGATTGATTTTCTTACAGATGGAAACCAATTCAGAGCTAGAATGGATCAATTAGGTTTTACATTGGGAAATGATACTATTAAAGGTACATTCGGTTTCAGAGCCAATACTGGTTATTTAGGCTCAATATTAACTTCTTCAGATAATAATTTTAATTTGGATGCTACTATATCTGCTGGTATAGGATATAATTCAGAGTTAATAGGAATAGGTATCGGGTATAATTATACTATGCCAGTAATAGATGAAAACCTAAATTCATATAAAAATTTTGGTATACATACTCCTGTTTTGGCTGTTAATGCATTAAATAACAATTTAAGAATAGTAGTTCCAGTGCAAATTGCCATAACAGATTCCCTATACAATGCTAATAATTATAAATATACAGGCATAAGTCTTGACCCACAAATAAGATATTATAGTGATTCAGATATTTTTAAACAATTCAGATTAATATTAAAATACGGAATTAATCAAACTAAAGATACTTCTTCTACATACACAGCTTCATCATTCGGTTTTGATTTTAGACTATACTTTGGAGCAGTAGTTGGAAACGTTTCTCTTACTCCATTTATTAAAGTTACTTATGATACTTCTTTAGGTGCTAAAGGAAAAACTTTAGGAAGTTATGAAGTATATTCAGACAGTGTAATAATACCTATGAATACTGGTGCTGATTTGCTTGAAAGAGAAACTTACCAATTATCAATACTTCCTACTTTAGGATTAGAAGCAAGCAGTGATATAGTTTCTTTATATATGGAACCTGGTTTAGGATATTCCATTATTGATGATGGATTAAAAGGTTCAGGCATTACTCATGCACTAGCTTGGTCAGCATATACAGAACTTTATATTACACCAGTTGAAGATTTAGAATGGTATTTTGAAATGGATGTTAATGGAGATTATGCTCCAGATGGAAATTCAATACCTGTATATTTTGAAACTACTACTGGTATCACTTGGTACTTACCTTCTTTTGGTAATGAACAATAAGTAATTTAATATAATTTTATTATATAGAGGGCTTATTTAAATATAAGCCCTTTTTTATGGCTGGATTTCATTTAAAACTAAATCAATAAATATTTAATAATTTTATCTTTTTAGTATTCTATAATTATTATTTGTAGATTTAGGCAATACCCTAATTATTAAAATTAAACATTATATAATAATAATCATATACGAATACAAAATAGCAGCATATATGAAAACTATTAAAGACAGAAAATTATTATTAAAACTCCTGCCTTTTTATTTTTTTAATTAAAAAGAATTATTTAAAAAACTTACCTATATCATACAGATAACCAATATTATGTATTTTTCTCTAGCATTATCAGTATCAATTTCTAATTCACATTTAATATTTTAAGCATTATATGCACATCATTAGAATTTAATTATGCTAATTTTTTAATTTGCGGCTACTTTAAATACTAAAACTACCAAAAGAACAACTATTAAAATTCCTATAACTCCTACTATTAAAAGCCCCCATTTTATGAACTTAATTATTTTTCTTATGGAACTATTAGCTTCTACAACACCATTCTGTATGCCGTTAAGCCCTCCCACTAAAAGAAATAATGCATCCTCAAACCAGCCTAATACTGGTATTACATCAGGCACCAAATCTACTGGAGAAACTGTATATATTACAGCCAATATCAAAGGTATCCAAGGCAGTATTCCAGACTGTGCTGGTTTGTTCTCATTGTTAGTATTGTTTTCATTATTATAATCATAATCACTCATAAAAAACTCCTATTTTAAGTTATAATTAAATATACTTAAATTAAACAAAAATAAAATTAATATATCATTAAATTAGTATATATAATAATATTAATTTGTCAATACTTTATGCGTATTTTATATATTTTTAAGTATAAAATTAGATAATAAAAAACTTGATAAAATACCTGATTTTGATATAATAGTATAATTTCATGATAGTTTAAGGATATATTTATGTCTAAAGTTATAGCCATAGTCAATCAAAAAGGCGGAGTTGGAAAAACAACTACAGCAGTTAATCTAAGTGCAAGCATAGCAAAAATGGGTCATAAAACTCTTCTTATAGATATAGACCCTCAGGCAAATGCTTGTTTGGGTATCGGCATCACAAGAGATAAGATGAAAAAAAGCGTATACGACCTACTAATAGGAGAAGCTAGTACAAAAGAAGTAATAATGCCTACATATCAGGAGAATCTGTTTTTAATACCAGCCGACTCAGATTTGGTAGGTGCTCAGATAGAACTTGTTAATGAAATAGCCAGAGAATACAAATTAAAAAAAGCTATAGAAACTATAAAAAATGACTATGAATATATTATTATAGACTGCCCGCCTACTTTGGGTATACTAACACTTAATGCTCTAACTGCTGCAGATTCTGTTCTTATACCTATACAATGTGAGTTTTATGCTTTAGACGGAGTAGCTGAACTTAATAATACTATAGCACTTGTAAAAGAAAATCTTAATAAAGAATTAAAAATAGAGGGGGTACTTCTTACTATGTATGATGCCAGAACAAAATTATCTTCTGATGTAGTAAAAGAGGTTGTAAATTTCTTTAAAGAAAAGACATATAAAACTATGATACCTAGAAATGTGCGTTTAAGCGAAGCTCCTTCATACGGTAAGGCTATAAGTGATTATGATAAAGACTGCGTTGGAGCTAGAAGCTACAGAGAATTTGCTAAAGAGTTTATTGAAAAATCTAAATAATTATCATTTTTTAAAATATGAGGATATTACTAGTATGAATAATATTATTTTACAAGATGTAAAAAAAGAAGATATTTCTGTATTTAAAAATAAATTACAGGAATCATTTATGTTTGGTGCTCAAAAGTATTTTGAAGAAAATATTACAGATAAAATTCCAGAAGAAAAAGATATTGACGAGTCTTTAAATACAAATGACACGTATTCTTATCACTTAATACTTAATAATGAAAAAGTAGGAGGAACAATAGTAGAAATAAATGATAAAACAAATCATAATGAACTTCATTTCTTCTTTATATATCCAGAATATCAAAATAAAAAAATAGGATATTTATCTTGGAAAGCTATAGAAAATAAATATCCTCAAACAAAAATTTGGACATGTTATACTCCGTATTTTGAAAAGCGTAATATAAACTTTTATGTGAATAAATGCGGTTTTCATATAGTTGCTTTTTATAATCAATATAATAAACTTGAAGGAATAGAGAGCGGTCCTGAAGAGTTTTTTAAATTTGAAAAAGTTATCAATAAATAATATAATATGTTAATTAAATAAAGATTAAGAGGGTTTTATGAGCAGAAAAGGTGGACTTGGTGGTCAAGGTATGAATGCATTAATAAAATCTGCTGACAGTGAAATTAGAAAAGCAGCTTTAGATGCAGAAAAAAGAGGAGTATTAGAAGTAGATATTTCACTTATAGATGTAAATCCAGACCAGCCTAGAAAAATTTTTAATGAAGAAGAAATACAGGGACTTGCAGAATCTATAAGAGAAAACGGACTTATAAACCCTATAACTTTAAGAGAAAAAGACGGTCAGTATCAAATTATATCAGGCGAGAGAAGATTCAGAGCATTTAAATTTTTAAATAGAGATAAAGTACCTGCATTAGTGCTTGAAAATATAGATGATTCAAAAATGCTTGAACTTACGCTTGTAGAAAATATACAAAGAGCCGATTTGAACCCTATAGAAATAGCAAGAAGCTACAAAAAATTAATATATGATTTAAATATCAAACAGGAAGAATTGGCTAACCGTGTTGGAAAAAGCAGAAGTACCATATCAAATTCAATGCGTATATTAGATTTAAGTGAAAATATACAAAACTTAATATTAGAATCCAAAATTACAGAAGGTCATGCTAGAGCTATATTATCATTAACAGATGAAAATGAAAGAGAAACATTCGCAAAAGAAATAATAGAAAACGGATATTCAGTAAGAGAATGTGAGAAAATAGTAAAAGAGAGAAAAAATGATAATAACTCGCAGGAGAATACTGAAAATAATCAAAAAGACAATAAAAAAGAAATAAAAAAAGACCCTAATATAAGACAATTAGAAAATGATTTGGAAAAAATATTTTCTACAAAAGTTAATGTTATAGATAAAAACGGTAAAGAAGGAAAAATAGTTATAGAATATTACAGCAGCGATGATTTATCAAGAATTATGGATATGCTTGAAAAAATACATGAAAGAGAAAACAGTACAATACATACTCTTGAATATTAGGAGACAATTTGAAGTCGAAGTTTTTTTTATTCCTTACATTATTATTAATAACATCAAGCCTTTATTCAAGAGAGAGAATGCCTATAGCAACTATAGATTTGGATCATAGTTTAAGAGAAAATGAACCTTTAAGAAAAGAACTTGTAAGAACTATAAACAGGTTCGCATATTTAAAACAAAAAACTTCTATATCTGTAGATAGAACAAAAAAGAAATTATTCTCTACTAATGAATTAACGCTTGAACAAGGATTAACTGTAGCTTCTAATCTTAATATAAAAGCAGCTATTATAATGGACAGCGAAAAAGTATTAAAGAGTACAAATAATTCTGTTTCAAATAATAATATAGTAATTAATTCTGATAATATAAATACGGTTCTTAGTAATTATAATATTACAAATAATATGATAAGCAATGATATAGTTATCACAAATGGTATAACTCTCACAAATGAAATTAAAGATTTGGGAGATTTAATAGAATATGGAATAGGAAAGAAAACCGAAGGTACAGATAAAGCCGCTGATGAAAAAAGCGATGAAGAACTATATGATATAAAATATAATTTTAAAGTTATTGATATAGAAACAATGGAAACGTTAAAGGAATATGAGCTTAAAACATCATCAGAAACTATATCAGTAATACAGGAAATATGCACATATTTGGAGTTTTACTTTTCAAACTATATATTCAAATCCTTTGAACCGCCTATAAATGGTGTTAATTTAACTTTAAGAATAGACAGAATATCATTAGAAAATAAAACTAACTCAATATATAATTCTGGTGAAATAATAGAAGGGGAATCATTTTCATTAAATTTCAGATCCAATACAGAAGGATATATATATATATTCGCCTTTCAAAATGACGGAACTGTAATACTAATGCATCCCAATGACTTTAATAATTACATAGATAATCAATACCATAATAAAATAGAATCAAGAAAAAATTATATAGTGCCTCCAGAAAACTCAATATTTAAAATAGTAATAAGCCCGCCTTTTGGAGAAGATTCATTTTACTGCCTATATACCAAAAAAGAACAAAAATGGATTACTGGAACATATTTTTCAGGCGATGGATTTAAAATATGTAATAAAAATAAAATAGCCGAGTTTACTGCCAAATTAAAATCTACACTTAAATGGATGAATAGAGATAATTGGCAGATATCATCAATCTATTTAAAATCTATACCCGAAATACCAGAAACAGAAACAATAGAAGAATAATTTTATATTTAAAAAATTAATTTTTAACAAACTATATTTATATACTAAAACAATAAGAATATAGCATGTAAAGTATTAAATTGAATATTTTTTATATAATATAGTAAAGTAATTTCAAAAGCTATAATAAAAATAAATAGAGCGAGTATTAAATATAAAAAATAGCTATCACCTTATCAATAAAGCAATAGCATTTTTATGTTAATAAAACTTTATCAGATTAGAAAATTATCTATAAATATATTTTTTGTTATAAAAAGGCTGATAACGATTAACTTTATCCAAGAAAGAGTTCTGATAAGAAGGATATAAAACAACCGTACCATCTTCATTTACATGTCCTACAGGATCATACTCATAGAAAGGAAGAAGAGTACCTTTATAAGTAACATTGTCAGAAGGTCCCCATCTTAAAGGAACTTCCACTCCAAATACTGTATCCTCCTCTACTGGAATACCATATATATAAACATATTTTGTGTATATATCAACAGCAACTAATGTATTATCTAATGATATTATTCCGCCGCCTTTTCCAGTAAATCTATAAAAATAAAAACGTTTCATAGCATCAGCATTATCTCTGTTTCTTTTGGCTGTATACAAAGGATTGTAGCCTCTGTATTGATAATATTTCATACTTGATATAAAGAATATACCAGCTTTTGAATTTTTACCGCTGTACATATACTCTTTAGTGTCTGAATTGTTAAGCTCCCAACATTTATCCTCTGTCTTATCTATGAATTGAAAACTAGGAACATTATTTTTATCAAATGTAGCTACTAAAAGCCAATCTTTAAACTTTGAAGAGCTGAAATTCGGATTATCTGAAACTGGTCTTTCAACAGCTTCTTTTGAAAATAATAATAAACTATTTATAAATATAATTGCTATATAAAAAAATATTTTTCTCATAATGATATCTTCAAATTAAATTATTTTTATTTATTCATTTAAATAATACACTAAATAATATATAAGTAAATATAACAAGTTTTGAAATGTAAACTAAATTTATCATAAATAAACAAAAAACTATATTTTTTATACTTTTATAATACATTTGATACATTTTACACTACATTTAATTATTAATGTTTATCAATTAGTGGACATTTTAAACTTTTTGTCTTATTAACAAAATTTTACTTTTTATCAGAATCATCATTTTCAGGAGTAAGCTCTATAACTTTAATATCCCCTTCTTCTGTTCTGTCATCATCAGGATTAATTTCTATAACTTTTACTTCATTATGGTCTTTATTACTGTTATCTTCTCTATAAACTTCCTCAGTTTTTTTATGTCTGTTTTTTAATTTGCCGTAAAATAACACAAATATAAGACAGTAAATAATAGCCATCAAAACAGCAGATAAACTATAAGGTATTAAAGCCATATTATTATTATAAACTGTATCAAATATATAATTATAACCATAAGGGAAAACTATATATATTATTAAAATAAGAGGAATAGTAAGTAAAAGCCACAATTTATTTTTATATACTTTATTAGCAAATGAATATGATATAATTATTGTTAATATAGATATAGTGCTTAAATATGAAATAGTACCTCTGTCCAATTTGGCATCATGATAATTTAATTCTAGGAAATTCATAATAATTATACCGCATACAGAAGTTAAGAATATACCAAACATAGTATAGATAACAGAAAGAAATATTTTTACTAAGAATTCTCTATTAGAAAATTCTTTTTCACTATGCGGTATTATTTCAGCCACCCATAATATAAGAGAAAATGCTAAAGTTTGTATAAATACCTCTGGAAAAGAAATTATATGAAATTTGATAGGAATCTGAGTGTATATTATACCTTCTATAGAACTTGGAGCCGAAATAGGAGCTGCTATAACACCTATACAAATAAATATAAGCCATACAATAAGCCAGCCCAGTTTAGAGGCTATAATTCTTCTAATGGGAAATAAAGCTATGGCTATGAATATCGCTCTTATAGGCTGTAGAAAAGGCCCTATAACAGTTAGAGGCGATTCAAAACCTCTCATAAAATTTATTATTATAGGATCATCATAAACAGATGTATAGTCAAATAGATTAGAAAATAATAAACCAAAAACTATATATGTAAGAGTATGTATAACAGCAACTTTTATATAAAAAATAAAAAAATGTCTTAAAAATATTTTTGGTGAATTATAATTTTCCATAATGCTAGTCTTTAAAAAATTATTTTTATTATTTTTCCTGCCTTTCAACTATATCATTGTGATATACAAAATTTATTCTCTTAATAGAAATAGCCTTTCCAGTATCACTGTCAGCCTGAACTATAATACCATTAATCATAGGACTCGAAGTTTCAACCTCAAATCTATGAGGCATTTTTGTAACAAATCTAGCAATGGCAGCATCTTTTTTCATACCTATAACAGAATAGTAGCTTCCGCACATACCAATATCAGATATATAAGCAGTATGAGAAGATAGTATTTTTTCATCTGCTGTCTGTACATGAGTATGTGTGCCGAAAACACATGAAACCTGACCTTCAAGATAGTATGAGAAAGCTATTTTTTCTGCTGTAGCTTCAGCATGGAAATCCACAAATATAAGATTAGTTCTTTCTTTCATATGCTTAATTGCAAGATTAGCCTTTTTAAAAGGACAATCTAAAGGATCCATAAATGTTCTTCCCATAAGATTAAGCACGCCAATCTTACAATCCAACATCTCATATATATAATAGCCAAGACCTGGTGCATCGTTTGGGTAATTATAAGGACGAATCAGACGATGCTCATTTCCTATAAGAGCAAATACATCTCTATTGTTCCATATATGATTACCCGAAGTAAGCACATCCACCCCAGAGTCAAAAAGCTCAGCTGCAGTATCTCTAGTAATACCTATACCATTAGCAGCATTTTCTCCGTTGGCTATTACAAAATCTATATTATTTTCTAATTTTATCTCTTCTAAATGCCTTCTTACAGCATAACGTCCTGTAACACCAATTACATCACCAAGACATAATATATTTTTTATAGACATTTTTAATTTACCTTTAATTAAAAATTAATTTAAAAATTATCTGGCAACCTCAACCGCCCTAGTCTCTCTAATAACTGTAACCCTTATTATACCGGGGTATTTTAACTCATCTTCTATACGTTTAGCAATATCTCTGGCAATCTGTTTGGCCTGAGTATCATCTACCATATCGCTTTTAGCCATTACTCTAAGCTCTCTTCCAGCCTGTATAGCAAATGATTTTTCAACACCTTCTATACTGTCAGCTATTTTTTCAAGATTATCCAAACGTTTTATATAGCTTTCAAAAGATTCTCTTCTAGCACCAGGTCTTGCCGCACTGATAGCATCAGCTGCTTTTACTATAACAGCTTCAACAGTTTGAGTATCAACATCATTATGATGTGCCCTTATAGCATTAACAACCTCTTCTTTTTCACCGCATCTTTTAGCTAAATCAGCACCGCTCATAGCATGAGAACCTTCACCTTCAGTCTCTATAGCCTTACCTATATCATGAAGAAATGCACTTCTTTTAGCCAAATCAACATTGGCACCTATTTCAGCTGCTATCATAGCTGCAATATTTGCAACCTCTTTACTGTGAAGAAGCATATTCTGTCCGTAACTAGTTCTGTACTGAAGTCTTCCCATATGCCTTATTAATTCATGATGCATAGTTGTAAGATTTAAATCCACAATAGCGTTTTCTCCAGCCTCCATTATAGAATCTTCAACTTCTCTTCTAGTTCTTTCAACAACCTCTTCTATTCTTGCGGGGTGTATTCTTCCGTCTAATATAAGTTTTTCTAATGAAACTTTAGCAATATGTTTTCTTACAGGATCAAAACATGATATAACAACAGCCTCTGGAGTATCATCTATAATAATATCAACACCAGTAAGTGTTTCAAGCATTCTTATATTTCTTCCCTCTCTGCCTATGATTCTTCCTTTCATCTCTTCGCTAGGCAAAGATACAGAAGTTACAGAAGTTTCCTGAGCCACTTCGCTTGAAAGACGCTGTATGGTTTGAACGATTATCTCTCTTGCTTTTCTTTCGCCTGTTTCTATAGCATTTTTTTCTATGTTATCAACTATCTTAGCAGCAGATTTTTTGGCATCTTCTTCTATTTCTTTTATCAAATTGGTTTTAGCCTCTTCTCTTGTAAAACCAGCTATTTTCTCCAATTCTTTTTCAGCTTCTTCTATAACAGAAGCGAGCCTGTCTTCCTGCTCCTTAATCTTTTTCATTTTATTCTCAATATTATGTTCTTTATTTTCCAAATACTGAGATTTTTTATCAAGATTGGCCTCTCGTTGTAGTACTCTATTTTCTAATTTCTGAATCTCTGCTTTTCTATCCCTATTCTCATTTTCTAATCTGCTACGCTCTTTTTGTATTTCAGAATTAGCTTCGGAAAGTATAGTCTTTCTTTCATTTTCTGCTTGTTCTCTTGCACTTTGAAGCAACTTATGTGTTATTATTTCCGTAGAGTTAAGCTTTATTTTCGCTATAACAAAACGGGTTATATATCCAAAAACAAACGCAACTACAACGAAGGTGATTATTAAAGGTATGTTCATATTTCACCTCGTTATTATTTTTTGATATTTAATACATTTTTTACAACAATATTATTTAACATGATTTTTATATAAAGTCAATAATATTATTCGATTGTAAAAAAAGTATATAAATAATTTTATAAATAAATTAATGCATTAATATTTTTGTAACATTTTTCCAGAACCGCCGCAAGTTTCGCAAGTTTCCGGAGCTTTGTCTCTGTATATATTACCGCAGCTAGGACAGAGATAAAAAGTTACATCTGCATCCTTATTTAAAAAATTATCTATAATGTCTTGGAATAATTTAGCATGTTCAGTTTCTACTTTTCCTAAAGAGTTTACTGTTTCACTTACTAATTTATTTTTTTGTTCTACAGCTACTTGAGCTAATTGAGGATAAAGTATAGTAGATTCATATACTTCTCCTTTTATACCTGCTTCTAAATTTTCTCTGTCGCTTGCAGGAGCTACGGGATTAAGTTCTGGAACAAATTTACTCATATCTAATCCGCTTCTTAAAGCTAATTTTCTCATTTTTTCAGCATGTATTTTTTCTGCCAAAGATGTTGTTGAAAACACTTTCTGAACAGCTTTATTGCTTGATGCTTTTCCAAATGAACTATATCTATTTGCAGCATTAGATTCACCTTGAAATATTGAATATAAAACTTCTTCTAATGTTTTAGCAGCCATATTTATTTTTCCTCCGTTTTGTATGTATATATTTATTTATAAAAAATAATTCTTATTTATTAAGATTAACTTCACTATATAATATCAATTAGTAAAAAAAAATCAAACTTTTTTTTTAAAAAATATATTAAAAATTACAATAATATATAATGAATAAATTTTATTTTATAATATAATATTTCGGATAAAATACGTAAAAAGGTAAATATGAAGAACAGAATAATAACTATAAGCAGGCAGTACGGGAGCGGAGGAAGGCATATAGGAGAAATGCTTTCAAAAAAACTTAATTTTGATTTTTACGATAAAGAATTGATAGAAATAGTAGCTAAAAGAACAGGTATTAACAAACAATATCTCGAATCAAAAGAAGAAAAATTTACTAATGATAATCTATTTTTCAGTGCATTTCATAAAGAGTTTTTTTCAAGTCCATTTGCATCAAAAACCAGAGATTCTACCCTCGACAAAATATTTGAGATACAAAGAGAAGTTATAATGAATATAGCAAACAAAGGAAACTGCGTTATTATTGGAAGATGTGCAAGCTTTATATTGAAAGACTGTCATAAATGTTTCAATATATTTGTTCATGCCCCAAATGACCGAAGAATACAGAGAATAACCGATGAATATGGAGTAAAAATGGAAAATGCAGAAACTCAGCTTAAAAATACTGATAAATATAGAGCAAATTATTATAAATACTATACTGGAGGCGATTGGGACGATATGACTAATTATAACCTCACCATAGACAGCGGATACTTTAACGATGAAGATATATGCTCTATAATAATAAATGCTTTGAAAAAAAATATATAAAAACTTGAAAATTAATAATATATTACTATATTTAATTAATAGCTATATAAAATTATATAATATGATATTTAGTGAAAGGATTTATTTATGAAGAATAAAGATATTAAAGATTTTTATGAAAACGACTACTTCTCGTACGAATCGGATTGTGATTTATGGAATGATGAAAAAATATCATTATTAATAGATTTTGGTGAAGAAGCTGATAAGTCAAAAATGCTTATGAAACATTTATGTAAAATTAATGAAATATTAAAATGGATTGATGAGCATAAAAAAGATGTTTCAGATTTTCTTATAAACAAACAATGTTTAGCATTAGCTGAAGAATGGGTTATAACTGGAGAACAAATAGATGAAAATACATATAAAAATCAGTCCGGAGAAATCATAAATATACCTATTAAAGATGAAGATTTCTTTAATGCTATGTATATAGATACAATATTAATAGATTTTGATGAAGATGAAACAAGACCTGATACTACACTTCATATACTATTTGAGCCAGATTATTTTAAACATCATTCATTAATAGTTTATATTGACGGTGAAAGAAAGATAGAATATGGTGATATAGCGGGATAATACAAATTATACAAATATGTTCAATTAAATAAATGCATTTTTCAATCTAAACATTATAATAATCATATTATAAAATTACAAAACAGGAGAATAGAACTGAAAGACTACATTAAAAATTTAGAAAAAGAATTTTCAAAAATAACCAACGGATTTAAAGAAATAGAAAAAAAGGCCTTATCTGATTTCAAATCTAATAATAATTCTTATATTAAAGAATTAGCATACTCAGCTTATAAATCAGATTCATATCAAGTAAGAATGTACTCTGTATTTTTATTTGGTTATTTATCTGAAAACAAAGAAATTCTTAATTTTATGAAAGATGTAGTTTCTAAAGATAATAATTGGAGAGTTCAGGAAATATTGGCAAAGTCTTTTGATGAACACTGTAAAATATTAGGATATGAAAAATCTATCATAATTATTGATGAATGGCTGAATGATAGTAATCCTAATACAAGGCGTGCTGTAACTGAAGGTTTAAGAATATGGACAAATAAACCATACTTCAAAGAAAATCCTAGTGAAGCAATTAGAAGATTATCAAATCTAAAACATGATAATAGCGAATATGTTAGAAAATCTGTAGGTAATGCTTTAAGAGACATAAGCAAAAAATATCCCAAATTAATTGAAGAAGAATTAAATAGCTGGAATTTAGAAATAAAAGAAATAAAACAAGTTTATAAATTAGCAAATAAATTTATAAAATAATGAAGTTCATAATTTTTTCAAATTTATTATCGACTTTTTTGACTTTATTAAAGCTTCAAAATACAAATAAATATATAATACTTGTTTCAAAAGTACTTGATTATATACTGAAAATTTTTAAGTTTGTCAATTTTTAATTGTTCTTTTTCCCGCCTTCCACAGAGTGTCGGGCTTCGCCAAAAGAACCTTATATCATCGACAAGCTAGGATATGCTATAAAAAAGTGCATTTATAAAAATAATACTAAATAGTACTAACTATGTTTTATATGTAGGATAAATTACTAAATTCAGTATAAAATGTAGCCTTTCGCTACTGCGGGCTGTGCCTGCTTCTTTGTGGCACACCGAAGGCGGACAGCGTCACAAAAGAAGTGGGGGTTCGGGGGCTAGTCCCCGAAAATAATAAAAATATAAAAATTAATTTTGACAAACTGTATTTGTTTAGGTATATACTAAAGTGATTACAATTTAATATAAATAATAATTAAAAAATAAATTACAGCCGTGTAAAGTCATATTAACATAACTATATTAACATAATTAAATTAACATAATATTAGAAAATTATTTTTAATAAAACTGAAGAAAAAAAATTTTATTTTTACAAAAAAAAATTAATAATTAATAGCCACTAACCGATAATAATTATGTGTTCAGGGAAGAATACATATAATTAATTCATGGAGGAACCATATGGTTATCAACAATAATATAAGTGCTATTAATGCACAACGCACTCTTAAATTTCGCCAAGTAGATTTAAGAAAAGACGCTGCTCAGATTTCTAGCGGTATGAGAATCAACCAAGCTGGAGACGATGCTAGTGGATTAGCAGTATCTGAAAAAATGCGTACACAAATTCGTGGTTTACGCCAAGCTGAAAGAAATACTCAAGACGGTATATCTTTCATACAAACTACAGAAGGATACTTAGAAGAAACTACTAACATTCTTCAAAGAATCCGTGAATTAGCTATACAAGCTGCTAACGGTATCTATACTGATGAAGACAGACTTTATGTACAAATCGAAGTTTCTCAATTAGTAGATGAAATCGACAGAGTTGCTTCACAAGCTCAATTCAATAAGCTTAACATGTTAACTGGTAGATTTGCTAGATCTACAGGTGAAAACACTCCTACAGCTTCTATGTGGTTGCATATTGGTGCTAACATGGACGAAAGAAAACGTGTTTATATAGGTACTATGAACAGCCAAGCTCTTGGACTTAAAAACCCAGTAGGCCCAGCTACTAGTGCTACATTCATCAGTGTTTCTAGCCCAGCTAAAGCTAACTCTGTTATAGGTATGGTAGACGAAGCTCTTCTTAAAGTATTAAAACAAAGATCTGACTTAGGTGCTTATCAAAACAGATTAGAAATGACAGCTCAAGGCTTAATGGTTGGATTCGAAAACATGCAGGCTTCTGAAAGCAGAATCCGTGATACAGATATGGCTGAAGCATCAGTTAAACTTGCTAAAGACCAAATTCTTAACCAAGCTAACTTGTCTATGCTTGCTCAAGCTAATCAGTTACCACAAGGTGCTCTTAGATTATTACAATAATTAATATTCAATTAGTTTTGTAATATTAACCATATAAAGGGGAGACGCTCTTAAATGAGTGCCTCCCTTTTAATTTTTAATCTTAATAATTCCTATGCATTAATAACCATATTAAACTGCTTTGATATCTCCTTTTTTATAGCTGTCAAATACTGAGATACTGCAGACTGCGTTACATTAAGCATAACAGCTAACTCTTCTTGAGTTTTGCCTTCAGAGAAAAGCTTCATTACTTTTTTCTGCTTTGGTGTAAGTATTGCTATTATTAAATTTGATACCCTGCTGTACTCGCTTTCTGTTAGGGCATTTGAATAAAGTATATTATCCAAATCATCATTTGTTAATACTGTTTCTCTGCTATCTGTTCTATCAGAATTAATTTTTCTGGTACCCAAACTCTTATTAATTTCTTTCAAAACATCATTACAAAGTTTTTTACAGGTGTCATATTTAGGGCATAAATTACACATTATTATTAATACTCCTTTAATATATTTAATATGCTATCCAAAATTTCAGGCTTATAATTAGAAATGTCAATATCATCTAATTTGCTTATAGCATTATTAATATCAACACGCATTATAACCCACTCCTCCCAATTAGTTTTTTTATTGTAAAAATAATCATCCTCCTCTATATTATCCAATATGTTTTTTATTATTTTTTTGTAATAGATATTGCTTTGAAATTTATTCATTTTAGAACTCCTAAAACAGTATATTTTTATACTGTATAAGAATACTATATATACCGAATTTGAGTTAATTACAAGTATCTATAATGTATTTTTATACATTATTTTAAATTTATTATAATAAAATTTTAATGAATGCTACATTTAAAACAAAGCAATATAATTGGAAAATATATTTCTCTCAAAAGTACTTTAAAATAGTATATATCAAATTTTCATAATTTATTAATTACAAAAATAATGTTTTATATGTTGTATAATTTATCATTTTAGTATATAAACATGCAGTCTTTCGCGACTGCGGGCTGTGCCTGCTTCTCGCCACAGGCGTACTTCGTATGGAGCAACAGCGAGTAGGTGCCTATTCGGTAAAAGAAGTGGGGTGCGGGGGCTAGTCACCGCAATTATAAATAAAAATAGTTTTGAAACAAATCTATTTTATACTTAATCTTGTTAAGTACTTTTGAAACAAGTCTAATATAAATAAACAAGAAATAAAAAACTATTTATATAACCACTAATAAAAAAATCACTTGCTATATTTTTCAAATATACTTTTTATTTCATCATCGAAGATTATTGACCACTTTATATATTCATTATTAATAGATAAATCAGCCCCATTTTTTAGTAAAAGCTCAAATATGTAAGCATTTTTCTTTTTGGCTGCTATAACTAATGCAGTATTTCCTTCAGGGTCTGTCATGTTAATATCAGCATTATTTTTTATAAAAAACTCTGCAAGTTCTACAAGTTCTTTTTTAATAGCAGCTATTAGAGGGGTGTATCCGTCTTTTCCTCTTTTATTAATATCTGCATTATTATCTAATAATATTTTTGCAATTTCTATATTTTCAACAAGAGTTAAAGGCGTATCTCCAAAATCATCTTGAAAGTTAACATCTATTCCTTTTGATATGTATTTTGATACTTTTTCAATTTCTCCATATGAAACACTATTAAGAAATTTGGAGTTTCTCTTATATTCTTTATCATGATAACTTTTAAAAATATTAAACATATCATAATTTTCATTTTTACTCGCATAATATAATGCTCTTCTTCCATAAGCATCTCTTGCAAATACATCAGCTTTATTTTCTATTAAAATTTTTACTATATTAATATGATTATGCATAGCAGCAAGAATTAAAGCACTAGAACCTAATTTAGTTTGAATATTAATATCAGCATTATTTGCTATTAATAAGTTTAATATCTTTTCAGCATTATAAGAAGCAGCACACATTAAAGGAGTAATACCGTCATTATCCATAGCATTTACATCTGCTCCTCTTTTTATAAACTCTTCTGCTATATCAAAGTCATTGTCATTATTAGAAATATATTCTAAAGCTGTATTATTTAAATAACTTCTGAAATTAACATCAGCATTATGTTCTAATAATATTTTTATTATTTCTTTATAATTACTGCGTGAAGCTAAAAGTAATGCATTAAATCCGTATTTCCCGTATACAGCATTATTAATATCAACTCCTTCAGAAATATATTTCAAAACATCATTTATTTTATTTTCAATAACTGCATATAAAAATTTTATTTCTTTAGATGAAGCATCTAATATTAATTTTACCATTTTCTCTTGATAAAGATTTTTATTATATGCTATATCTAATGCAATTTCTTCATAGTTATTTTTTAATGTCAAATCAGGATTATATTTTAAAAGAAGCTCAGCAATCTCTATATTATGTCCATTTACGCTATACATCATAGGGGTTTCTTTTCTATTATCTGATAAATTAATATCAGCATTATGCTCTAACAATATTTTTGCTATATCATAAGAACGATAATCACATGCAATTATCAAAGGAGTTCTGCCCCATTTATCTTGTACATTTGGACTTGCATTATATTCAAGTAAAGCTTTAACCATATCAATATTTATACTTTCACATGCATATATTAAGGCGGTATTTCCTTCATCATTATTTTTTATTTCTGTATCAGCATTATTCTCTAATAAAGCACTTACAAAATCAGTTTTTCCAGCATAAGAAGCTCCTATTAATGCTGTAAAACCTCTATTATCCTTTGCGTTTATATCTGCTCCATACTCTAATAATATTTTTATTATTTCTATACTAGGTTTATTATTTTCCATTAAGGCATAATATATTAATGCTGTTTCTCCTTTTTGATTTTTATAATTAGGGTCATATCCATTTTCAAGTAATATTCTCACTATTTCAGCATGATTTCCGATGCAAGCTATCATCAATGCAGTTAAATAATTATTTTCTAATGTAGTCTCTATATACATATCAGCTTTATGTTCAAGGAGAATTTTAACTACATCTGAATTGCCATAAATACATGCATATATCAAAGCAGTATAATTATAATCGTTAGTCATATCTACAGAAGCATTATACTCTAATAAAAGTTTTACTATATCAGCATTTCCTTTGTAAGAAGCAATCATTAAAGGAGTATATCCGTCTTTATTCTTAAAGTCAATTTCAACATCTTTTTCTGAAGCAACATTTTTATTGTTTTTATTATTTTTATTTTTAATTAATATTTTTGCTACTGAAAATATATTTATATTTATATAATCATTTTTATTTAATAAATATTTTATATGCTTAATATTGCCGTCTTCTACAGCATTGAAAAATTCGATTTTTTCTTTATTTGTAAACATCATAAACCTCTAATATCTTTTTAGTGCAGTATATCAAAAACTATAGAGTTAATCAATATAGAGTCAGCAGATGTTATATACTAAAAATTTTTAAGTTTGTCAATTTTTTTAGTCAACTTTTCACACCTTCCACAGAGTGGTGGGCTTTGCCAAAAGAACCTTATATCATCGACAAGCTCGGATACGCTTCGCAAAAGTGCAAGTCTAAAATAATACTAAATAGTACTAATTACATTTAATAAGTATAATAGATTATCAAAAAAGGCTCACAAATCATCACAATTTGCAAGCCTTTCATTATATATTTAAGTAACTAATACTAATTATTTAGCATAAGCACCTATTTCATCTTTTATAGTATCTTCAACCATAACACTGTTCATACTGTCTTTAGCAGAACGTACAAAGAACTCTAAACGGTTTATAGTATTAACTTCACTAGCACCAGCATCCATATCCAAATAAAGAAGATTCAAATTAGGATATCTAGTTTTAAGTCTAGTTTCAATACCGCGTGCTATGATGTGATTAGCAATACAACCAAAAGGCTGTAAACAAAGTACATTATTAACACCCTCTTCAGCAAAAGTAGCTATTTCACCAGGTAAAAGCCAAGCCTCTCCAAATTGGTTAGTCATAGCAGTAACCTTAGCAGCATTTTCAGCTATTTGACGTATATGATGAGCAGGTCTAAAACCTTTGAATTTTGACATTATCTGATTGATAGAATCTACCCTTACATCAATAACCTTTTCTGAAAGTTTAGAACCATAATAGCCTAAGAATGATACATCTCTTGCATTAGTTTCTTTGTTTACCTGTTCGCTTATAACTTTTTGTACAAAGAAGTCAAATACAGGAGGAACTATTACCTCAACCCCTTTAGCCATTAACCAATCGCAAACATCACCGTTAGCAAATTTATTATATTTTACATAAATCTCGCCTACCAAACCAGCTTTAGGAAGCTCTAAATTATCATTAGTTTCAATAGCATTAAACTCAGCAACAGCCTGTTTTAATAATTTATCAGTTGCTTTAAGAGCAAAATCTTTAGGATGTAAAGCTATATATTTATTAGCAAGTGCCAAAGATTCGCCTCTTTTTACTTCGCGTGCTGCTGTGTAATAATACATTGTAGATATAGCATCAGCATAAGGCATAGCTATAATACCTTCTTTCATCAAGTCAATTTTTGAAAGCTCAAAACCTGGCTGATCATTAATAACAGTAAGTCCCACAGTTACTACTGGAACATCTGGATAACCTGCATTGATTAATCCTCTTTTTATAAGAGAAGCATAGTTACTAGCACGGCATTGTCCGCCAGTTTGCGTAATACCAGCAGCTATATTTTTAGGATCATATTTGCCGCTTTGTACTGCTCTTATAATGTCTCCTATAACAATAGTAGCAGGGTAACATATATCCTGATTTGCATATCTTAAACCAAGTTCAACTGATTCAACATCTGGTTCTGGAAGAGGAATTGTATCATATCCGCTTCTTTCTAATAGAGTTAAAATCATAGGATCATAGAATTGACCGAATTTAGGTACAAGTATTGCACGTCTATCATTTTTCTCATATCTTTTAATGATAGTTCTATTAGGTTTATCGCTAACAGTGAAATCGCCTTTCATTCTCATACTTTCTATCATAGAACGTATTCTTAAACGTATACTTCCGGGACTTGATATTTCATCAACTTTTACCAAAGTAGGATTTTTTCCATAAGCATTAAGTATAGATTTTATCTCATCTGAAGTAGTAGCATCAGGACCGCATCCGAAACTATTAATTTGAACTACTTCAAGTTTCATATCTTTTTGCTGGCAAGCCCATAAAGCCGCTTTAAACATTTTATTAGGATAAGACCATTGAGTTAATACCTGTACATCACCAAGACTAGTATCATTAATATCAAGTCCATCTTCTGTAAGTACGTTGATACCAAATGAAGCAATAGTTTCTGGTATTTTATGATTGATTAATGGGTCAATATGATAAGGTCTGCTTACTATAAGTATAGTAGGTGTCTGAGTTTCTTTGGCATGTTCTATTATCTTTTTGCCTTCAGTCTTTAATTCATTTTTTACCCTTACTTGTTCCTGCAAAGCCATTTTGAAAGCTCTGTCAAAATCTTTTTTGTTTATGCCAAGTCCTTTAACAAAATATGCTTTACAGCCTTTGTATAATAAATCTTCATTTAAGAAAGAAATTGTTGGAGCATCAAAAGGTATACCGTATTTAGTCAATGGACTTATAGAACTGTCTATTACATCTGGATATCCTGTTACTACAGGGCAGTTATAGCTGTTTGCACTTCCATCTTCTTCACTTTTTTCAAGTACAACAGAAGGATAGAATATTCTGTCTACTTTGGATTCTATCAAATCATATATATGTCCGTTAGCTATTTTAGCAGGGAAACATATATTATCACTCATAACAGTACCAGAACCTTTTTCAGCTATAGCCATGCTAGAAGGTGAAGATAATTGTACTCTGTATCCGCATTCTACAAGTATAGTAGCCCAGAATGGGAAGTTTTGATACATATTAAGTACGCGAGGTATACCAATAGTACCTTTTATTTCATCTGATGCTGGAGCTAAAGGTCTGTCAAAAAGAAGAGAAAGTTTTTTCTGAGTAATATCCATTCCATAATTTCTTTCTTTGTTTCCTTTATTGGTGAATATTCTCTCACATTTATTTCCAGTATAGAATGATTTATTATCTTTGAATTTTAATCTTGTAACAGTACAAAGGTTTTCGCAGCCTTTACAAGTAAGCTGTTTTCTTTCATAATCATTAGCTTCCTGTAAATTATCCAAACCTATAAAAGTAGTATCTTCTTCTTTAGTGTTATAAGTATCCAAAGCAAGTAATGCACAGCCATATGCCCCTATAAGTTCGGATATATCTGGACGAATAACTTTTTTATTTAAGAACTTTTCTACAGAACGAAGAACAGCAGAGTTTTTGAAAGTACCGCCCTGAACAACTATATGATCTCCTAAAATAGAAGTGTCAGTAATCTTTAATACTTTAGTGAAACAGTTTAATGTAACACTTTTAGCTAATCCTGCAGAAATATCCGCAACAGAAGAGCCTTCTCTTAAAGACTGTTTAACTTTACTATTCATAAATACTGTACAGCGACTTCCCAAATCGCAAGGACTTGCAGATTCGCATGCAATGTTAGCAAAATCAGCTACTTTGTATCCCATTCCGCGTGCAAATGTTTCTATAAATGAACCACAGCCTGAAGAACAAGCCTCATTAATTTCAATATTTTCTATAATACCGTCTTTAATGAATATAGCCTTCATATCCTGTCCGCCTATATCAAGTATGAAGCTAACGTCTTTATCAAAAGCCTTAGCACCTCTGTAATGAGCCATAGTTTCTACTATACCCTCGTCCATATTGAATGCTGCTTTTATCAAGTCTTCACCGTATCCTGTAACAGCAGTTCTTGCTATATTTATTTTAATATTTTTTTCATCTAATTCTTTTTTTATCTCTGTAAGACCTTCAGTAACAGCACCTACTGGGTTGCCGTTATTGTTTCTGTAATGTCTTAAAACAACCTGTCCGTCTTCATCAATAATAACTATTTTTGTAGTAGTAGAGCCTGAATCTATACCTAAGAATGTATTTTTACCATTAACTGTAGATACATCAGCAGATTTTACTTTATCTTTGCTATGCTCATCTTTCCAATTATCATATTCTTCCTGACTTGTGAATAATGCTTCTCTATGTTTAGAATTAGTTATTTTTACTTCAGCAGAAATATTTTCAACTAATCTTGTAAACTCAGAAACTTTTATTATAGTCTGATCTTCCTTTTCTCCGAAAGCAGCACCTATTGCAGCAGTTAATTCTGGGTGTTCAACTGTATACATATCTTCTTCGGTAGCATTTAAAAGTGATAGGAATGTTCTTCTTAATTCTGGAAGGAAAGTTAAAGGACCGCCTGTAAATAATATCTTTGGCTTTATTTCAAAACCTTTAGCCAAAGTATTAACTGTTTGAACCGCTACAGCTTGGAATATACTTTTAGCAATATCAGCTTTTGGAATATCACGGCTTATAAGAGTTTGTACATCTGTTTTAGCAAAAACTCCGCATCTGCTTGCCATAGGATAAATAGAAGTTGATTTTTCTGCCAATGTAGAAAGCTCAGAAGGCTGAACATTAAGAAGTGTAGCCATTTGGTCTATAAATGCTCCTGTACCTCCTGCACAGTTGCCGTTCATTCTGATATCAGCTTTAAAATTATCATCAAATACTATAATCTTTGCATCTTCTCCTCCTATATCAATCAATGTCCTTCCATAAGGATAAATCTTTCTAATAGCAGTTGAAGAAGCAATTACCTCCTGCACAAAACTAATGCCAGTCTTTTCACATACACCCATACCTGCAGTACCTGTCATAGATAAAGCAAGAGTCAAATCTCCATGCATAGCCTGAAGATTTTCTAGTATGGATAATAATGTATCTTTTATGTCGGCATTATGTCTTACATAAGTTTTAAATATCATATTATTTTTATCATCATATACAACCATTTTAGCAGTAGTTGATCCTATATCAATACCAGCTTTGAAAATTTTTTCCATAATATCTCTCCTAAATATTAAGTTATTTCAATCTATTATAAAATTTTTCATATTTACAAATATTACTTTAGTTTTAAAATTATTTATACTATCCTCAGCCGCATGTCCGTAAGAAAGTATTATTATAGTATCATCTTTTTTAGCATAATGAACATTATCTCCGTTAATACCTATAACTCCTGTTCCGCGTATGCCTTTAACTACAAATGTTTCAAACCTTTTATCATTGCTCAAATTAATAACAGATACCCTATCCCCTTCCAGTATATCAGCTTTATCCATCAGGGCTTCATCTATTGTTATTGAGTTTTTAAAATTTAAATCTGTTCTTGTTACTGTAAGTCTGTGTATCTTAGACTTTATAACACTTCTCATCATAATGATACTAAATCCAAAAACTAATCTTTTCTTATATATTACTAATTTATCTTTACAAATATTTTACTTATATGACAAAAAAATGTCAATATTATAATTAAAGATATTTATTAATAATAGTTATTATATACTATAACTATTATTAAAAATATCATACATTTTATACATCTTGTAGCTTAATAATTAAAATTGACTTACGAATGCATTTGTGAATTTTCCTGTCAAATCACCTTCAGCAATAACATCTAAAGGAAAAACTTTTTTATTGCCCAATCTGTAATTAACATAATTCTCTCTTTCATGTATTATAATTTCAATAAGATCTATTTTATTAGCAAACTCTTTTACAAATTCTCCCTCATCAACAGCATTCTCTCCTCTTTTTGAGGCAGCCTTATTTCCTTGATTAATTATACTTCTTGCCGAGTATTCCTTAATCTCCTTATTCCAATATTCTATATCTGAAAATATATTTCTAATAAAATTAACAGCCCTTTCTTTATAGTATTCATCTGCATCGTCAAAGGCTATAAGTATCTTTCTATTATTAACCCAATCAAACTCTTTATCAAAAGAACCTAGCATTCTGTTATACAAAAAGTCCCCCAAAACTTCATCTTTATAGTAGATAGGCTCTAAATATTCCTTAAGCATAGGAGTTAAATCTTCATCTTCGTAATTACTATCTATAATATCAGCAAGTAAAAACTCTGCTAATTCCTCTCCCTGCTCTTTTTCATATCTTACTTTCAACTTTACAACAGACTCTCTTTTAAGAATAGATTTATAATAATCCATTTCTTTTTCATCTATTTTCATTCTTACAAGTATTTTTTTATTTTTTTCTATATAATTAGTCCCCATATCTTTATATGCAATACAAATAATAAGAACATTTATTTTATTATCATCTTCCGTTTTGGCACCTAAAAAGTCTGGAGATCCTATTATGAAAGCAATGTCTTTATACTCATCTCTAAATTCACTTTCTTTTTGTAAATAAAACATAAATAAATCCTACTGCAATAATTCTTTATAAATCTATAATATAATACAAATAATTATAATTGTCAAAATAAATATTTATATAGAGTAAAAATAAAAATGTGAGTATTTATTTAGAATTTTATGATTATTAAAAGATATTCATATTAATATATTACCTTAATACTCCAAATTCTATTAAATTTAAAGTATTAACTTCTTCTACATATGGTATTGGATATTCAGACATATCTTTACCTTCACGTAAAGTATTATATATAGTTAAATTGCTCTTTTTCCAATTAGACAATCTATTTTGATATTCTTTAGTATATCCAGAAGTCATTTTTATTTTTCCATTATCATCAAGTACAAAACCAACAAACATATTTACATTAGTATTCGGTATAGAATCTCTTACACCATAAGCAACATAGCTCAAAGGCATTTTTTCATAATAATATGCATTAGTAGCAGTTTCAGCATATAAAAATACTCCCCTGCCTGTTACCATACCGTTAATTTTATATTCAACATTTCCATTTTCTTTAAAAGTGTATAAATATCCGTTTGGTGCCATCACACTTTTACCACTCACTTTTTTTATCCAAACATTATTATAATTGCTATCTGCAACTTTATCATTAGAAGCACATGCTGTTATTAAAAATAAAAAAACCGATATACTATATAGTCTTATCATAAGATACCTCTTTAATGAATAAATTCTCGACATTAATAATAAATAGATTAAAAAATTATTTATAATCAAATATAAACAAAAAATTTTATTTTGCTTCTATATTTAATATAATCATTATTAACATATTTTACATAATGATATATTATCTGTTTAATTATAAAATTATTATAAAAAACAATTGATACGAGAAAACATTATGAAGAAAACATATAAATTGATTTTATTATCAATGCTATTTTTAATTTCATGTAATAATCAATTTAATCCAAGATACTATTATAATAAAAAACTTTTAAGCACAAAACCCGACAATGGAACAAGTTCAGATTTGGGAGAAGATGAAGATATCAGTCCAGAAAATGATCCTTTTAATCCTAATAATGGGGAGTGGAATCATATAGACTATATTTTTAATGGAAATATTATAAAAGACTGGTTTTTAAAAGTTAGTTTTACAAGCGGTAATGTTCCAGAATATCAATTTTTTAATGCAAATGACAGCAGAGTATGGCTAAATGGAGATGAAAGTAAAAATGAAAAATATTTTGATGCCTCTAATGACGGAAATAAAGTTACATCTCCAATGCAAGTGTCTATAAATCCTTTAAAAATATTCAGGTATGACTATAAAAACCCATTAGCAGATCCTAACTCACAATATAATTTATCAGACAGAATGAAAAGATTCTTATTTATAAAAATAGAAGGAAAAGCTATTATAGATTTAAATCAATATCTGATAGCAATAGATACATACTCAAAGTTTATATTCGCATATGCTAAAATAACAAAAACAGCCAATGCTCCGTTAGTAGGCACTCCATACCCAGTTCTTTTTGAAGCTATAGAAAACTTTGAAGAAAAGAGAAAATTTTATGAATATGATCCTATAGGTTTTGTAAAAGAAGACGGGGAAGTAGTACTTTATCAGGAATATAAAAATGAAATGGCATTAGGTGCTACAAAATATGTTCCTTCCGTTCATAAAAATGACGGAAAAATAAGAGATACGGCAAAACATGATTTTAATAGTCCAGGACGTTCTCCATATTTGAATGTCAAAGAAGAAGACAGCAGAGCTTCAATTATTGTAGAATCAAAATCTGTAAAAAATATAAGTATGAAAAGCTATTCAAACCCTTGGGGATTTGGAGGATATAATCTAAAAAATGAGGCTTATTTAGTATATGCTTTGAGAGCCGCTATTTATGAAGATAATTCAAGTATAAACTATACTATGCTTGGAAACTACGGAGAAGGAAAAGAACTATCTATAGGTGCTACTGCAGGAAGTATAATAACTATAGGAAATGATAAAAGTATAAACTGTGAGGCAAATACAAAATATGCCGTAACTGATATGAAAAATATAGATATTAATATTATACTAGACAGTCAGTTCATAAAATATAATTGGCTTCTTGGATTTCCTGATTATGGAAATACTGTAACAAAATTATCCTCATATGATGACAGCAAATTAAAAATAAATTATGATGGTAAAAAATTTAAAGTATATGAAACTCTAAGTTCTGTAATTTCTTGTACTCCTAATGAATTTACTATAGAAAAAGGACAAGCACAAGATATAGTTATAAAATATCATAACAATAATGATAACAGAGATGAAGAATGGGAAGTAACGTATAATATAAAAATTGAATAATAACAAAGTTTATACAATCTTTTTATTATAGGCTATTGCTATTTAATAGAATATTATTTATATTTATATATTTATATGGAAAATATTTTACGGTAAAAATATCATGTACAGCAGCGAAATAATATCAGACATATTAATAGAAAGATTTACTAAAAGCGAAGAATATTTAAATTTCAATATAGAAAACACAAAAAGTATAACATGCCTTAAAGGAGGAAGCGATGCATTATTATTTGCATCACTTTTTCAAAAAAACAGTATTTTAATAATAAAAGAAAATGAAAGCGAGGCGATGCTTCTTAGCCAGTCATTAAACTTTTATAACATACCTAATTATTATTTTCCAGATTATGATACAGTACCTTTTACAAAAATGTCTCCTATAACCGATATAGCTCAGGAGAGAATAAATATTTTATACAGATTAATAAATAAAGAGCATTGTATTATAATAACAACCATAAACGCTATAACAAGAAAAATAGCAAACATAGAAGACCTTAAAAAACTTTATATAGAACTTCATATAGGCGACAAACTAGATTTGGATAATTTAAGATTAAAATTATATGATTTGGGATATGTTATAGAAAGAGAAGTTGCTGAAAAGGGTACTGCATCTGTTAGAGGAAGTATTGTAGATATATTTTCTGTAGAATATGATAACCCTATAAGAATAGAAATGTTTGATGATGAGATTGAAAGTATAAGGTTATTTAATATAGAAGACGGAAGATCATTTAAAAGTATTGACAATATAATAATTTATCCAGTACGTGAAGTTGTTTACAGCGATGAAGATGTAGAAGCTTTTTTAAATAAAAATAATACAGAAGATGAAATTAAAGATAATATAATTAAGAGAAAATATTTTGCGGGAAGTGAGAATCTGCTTCCTATGTTTTATTCAAATCTAGAAACTATATTTGATTATTTTGATTACGGATATGTCTTTATAGATGATGCTCTAAAATTAAAAACAAAATTAATAACAATACTTGACACTATAAGAGAAAATTTTAATGATATAGATAATATGTTTTCTCTAATAGGAGATATTGAAAAACTATATATTAATAATGATTATTTTAATGAAATAGTAAAAAAGTCAATTAATATATCGCCTTTTATAACAGACATTGATATATACAAATTTAATTTTTTAGAAGGTGTTTCTTTCAAATCAAGATTAACGGACTTTCTTGATTATGTTAAAGAATACAGAAAAAAAGATTATCTTATAATTCTATCTACTGGACATTATGATCAGGCTTTAAGATTCTATAAAATAATGCAGGATTTGTCGCCCATAATTATAGCACCAGAGGAAGAAAAGAATAACGAGGAAGATACTAAAGAAGATTTTAATAAAAAAGAAGATAATGAAGAGAATAAAGAAAATAAATCAGAAATAAAAAATACTGAAAAAGAAAATCATAAAGAGATAATTTTAGAAGATAAAAACATTACATCAGAAGAAAACATATCGGAAGAAAAAGAAGACTATTCAAAAAATGAGAATAATTTTTATATTATAACGGCTCAGGCTTCTTCAGGATTTATAAAAGACAGCATAAAAACTATATTTATAGCAGACTGGGAAGTATTTGGAAGAAAAAGAAAAAAGGTAAGAAAGATACCTAAAGTCAATAAAAACCTAATAGAAACATTTGTTGATTTGAATGTAGGAGACTATGCTGTACATGTCAATTATGGTATAGGAAAGTATTTAGGATTAACAAGAAAATTATCTAACGGAAAAGAGAAAGACTATATCACTTTGGAATATGCTAAGGGGGATAAATTATATATACCCGTTGAGCAGATGAACTTTGTACAGAAATATATATCTGGTCATGGAGAAGCTCCTAAATTAACTCAGCTTGGAGGAAGTGCTTGGGATAAGATAAAAAGCAAGGCAAGAGAAGATGCACTAGCTACTGCAAGAGAATTGATAAAACTTTATGCTATAAGGTCTAATATACAGGGAAATGTTTATGGTGCTGATACTCAGTGGCAGGACGACTTTGAGGCTTCATTTAAATATGAAGAAACTGTTGACCAATTAAGGGCTATAAATGATATAAAAGAAGATATGGAAAGCGGCAAGATGATGGATAGGCTTGTATGCGGAGATGTGGGATTTGGTAAAACAGAGGTGGCATTCAGAGCGGTATTTAAAGCTATAATGGCTGGTAAGCAATGTGCCATACTATGCCCTACTACTATACTTTCACAGCAGCATTACAACAACGCCAAAAAAAGATTTGAAGATTTTCCTATACGTATAGAAGTTTTAAATAGATTTGTTACAAGTAAGCAGGCTAAAAGAAATAAAGAATTATTAAAAACAGGTTCCTGCGATTTGATAGTAGGCACACATATGCTTTTATCTAATGATATAGAGTTTAAAAATTTAGGGCTTATAGTTATAGATGAAGAGCAGCGTTTTGGAGTTAAGCATAAAGAGGCTTTAAAAAGATTAAGATTAGAAACAGATGTCCTCACACTTTCGGCTACTCCTATACCTAGAACATTAAATATGGCTTTAACTGGAATAAGAGATATAAGCATAATAGAAACTCCTCCTCTAAACAGAATACCAGTAAAAACTTTTGTTACAGAGTTCAGCGAAGAGGCAGTTGTAAATGCAATAGAGAGAGAGCTTAAAAGAGAAGGTCAGGTATTTTATCTATACAATAGAATAGACACTATAGAATCATTCGCATTGATGATAAAAAAACTATGTCCTAAAGCACGTATATGCGTAGCACATGGAAGAATGACTGGTCATCAGTTAGAAAAAATAATGGAAGATTTTATTAATCATAAATATGATATTTTAGTTTCAACTACAATAATAGAAAACGGAATAGACATACCTAATGCCAACACCATATTAATAGATAATGCCAATAGATTAGGTCTATCAGAACTTTATCAGTTAAGGGGACGTGTAGGAAGAAGCGATAGAGAGGCTTATGCTTATATGTTTTATCCTAGCGATTTGGCATTAACAGAAGTTGCTTATAAAAGACTGGAAGCTATATCAGAACATACAGATTTAGGAGCTGGTTTTAAAATAGCTATGCGTGATTTAGAGATTAGAGGTGCCGGTAATATATTAGGAAAAGAGCAGTCTGGTATGATATATCAGGTTGGTTATGAACTTTATACTCAAATGCTTGAAGAGGCTACAAATGAATATAAAGGAGAAATTAAAGAAGTTACATTCGATACAGTAATAGATTTAAAGCATAATCTATTTATACCAGATTCTTATATAGCAGATTCAAAAGAAAAAATATCAGCATACAAACTTATAATGCGTTCTCAGGATAATGAAGATATTGACTATGCTAAAGATTATATGATTGATAAATACGGAAAAATCCCTAAAGAATTGGAAGATATTTTTGATATAGCAAGACTTAAAGTAATATTAAAAAGAGTAAGAGTATTATCAGTAATTGAAGGTCAGTATAATATATATTTAAAACTTGATAAATATTCTAAAATAGACACTAATAAACTTATAAATCTTATAAACACAAAAAACTCTGGAGTATATTTTGATAAAGATAATCTCAATCAATTAATAATACCAGTTATAAATGAAAAAGAAAATAATCTTGATTGGAAAATAGAAAAAATAAAAAACACTATACTTGAAATAGAAAGTGATAAAATTAATGAAATAGAAAATAATGAAGATATAAAAGATGAAAATAATCAAAATAATATGAGTATTACAGAAGCCAATTTCAAAAATAATAAAAGCAGTAAAAAAAGAACTTATGTTAGAAGAAGTAAATCTCCGAAATTAATAAAGATTAATAAAGATAAATAATTGTGATTATGCAATATATTCAAAATATATTTTACTTTATTAAATAATTATATCTAGGTATATATTATTTTCTTTTCAAAGTTATTATAACGACTTCAGGGTATGCTAATAATCTAAAAGGCATAAGCACTGCCCCTATTCCAGAGGTTACATATACTTTCATCTTCCCATAATTCATAATACCGTAAATTACTGGAAAATGTGGATATTCTTTATTTTTATTTAAACCTTCCCAAACCCACATAGGAAGAAAACTTATTTGAAGCCCATGAGTATGACCCGATAAAAACAAATCTATAAATTCGGTGTATCCTTTATCTTTCGCCATTTTTAAAGGTATATTTGGTTCATGTGATAATAATATATGAAAATCATTTGATTTAACATTTTTAGTTGCTGCTTCAAAATCAACATTATCAGTTAAAAAATCTCCAACACCTCCTATAGATATATATTCTCCCATTTCATTTGTTATAAATAAAATACTATTATCCATAACATTAAATCCGTTTGAATATAGAGCATTTGAAACATCAGAAGTACTTTCCCAATTATCATGATTGCCTAATACAGCATACTTTCCATATTTTGCTTCCAAGCCTTTTATACCGTTAGCAAATTTCTTTGTATTTTCTTCATCATAATGACTGAACTTATGAGGGGCACTGTAAATATAATCGCCTGCAAATAATATTATATCAGGGTTTTCATTGGTTATCAAAGCAGACATATTCTTTACATGACTTTCAGGTATATAAAGCCCTGCATGCATATCGGCTGCCAAAGCAATTTTTGTATTATCAAAACTCTCTGGCAGATCTTCAAACTCTAATGTAATATATCTTACTCTCAAAGAATGTGCTGTTTTATACATATACAAAGTTATACAAATAAATAATACTACAACAATTAAAAATATTATCTTATTTCTCTTTGATATTTTTTGTAAAAAATTCATTTTTAATCCTTAAACTCATTATATATTATTATAATTAGATACCAAAATAGATAATAAAAACGATAGTACAACTATAGATATACTAAATAATAAAAACTTCAAACTAAAAGGAATAAGTATAAATATAATCAATACAGATACTATAATAGAAGATAGTAAAGACACTAAATATAATATATTTAATAATACCTTTTTATACCAGCCCATTATAAATTTAGATAAACGTCTGTTAAAAATAGATAGTATTGATGAGGACAGCAAAGACAAAATAAATGCTAAAGATATTATAAATAAAATAATCACATTTTTATCCAAGATACTATGTTCTGTATAATACTCTTCGTTTGCAGATACCGCACTCAAATTATTACTATTCACAAAATCACTTTTGGCTAAAAGAGAATATATATTATCATTATCAGAAAAAACTATTATACTTTCATTATATGGAGATTTGTCGCCTTCTTTCAAATATATAAAACTATTCATAGCAGTGATGTCTCCTATAATATCATAATTTCTATCTTTCAAATCATATATACCGCTCACATAAAAATATCCTGTCTCAAGCCAGCCTCTTGAAGCTTTTGCTATCAATGACAAAGCATCTCCTATTTTTAAGTTTAGATATTTGGCTAAATCTTTTCCTATGATGATTTCTCTTTTAGGACTTTCAAATATTTCTCCTTCTATTATGATATTAGATATGCTAAGTCCGCTTTCTAATATATTTTTTTCATAAGTATATACTCTTGAAGCTATACTTCCAGTTCTTATAACTACGCCAACTGGAAAATTAATTGCTCTTTCAATTTCTGCATATCTGTCATATGATTCTATCTCTCTATAGAGCATATTGTATATATTATCATCTACAGAACCTTTAAATAAAAACGTATTTTCTGATGTATTATCCTTTACTATCCTCACAATACTTTCTAATTTTTTATTATTAGAAATATCATTTGTAAATGAGAGAAATGACAAATATAATAATATAAAAGCCAAGGCATAAGTAAATGATAAAGCTATTACTATAAGCAAATTTTTGTTTTTATTATAATTCTCTTCTTTTATTATAAATAGATTCTCTAAAATACTATATTTCAAATTAGCAGATAAAACTGATAATATATTTACAGCAAGCATACAGGCATATATATAATTAAATATAAAGTCTGTTTTATAATACAGCTTTAAAATAATAAAATATATAATAAATGATATTATAAAACCAATAAAAGAAAATAATACTTTGCTTTTTAATAATATTTTATATGTGCGTACTGTATATGAATTAATAAATAAAAATACTGAAAACAATACGAATAAATACACTAATAATATATAAATATTAATTATTTTATTATCTTCATTGATATTATAATTTTCTCCTAAAATATCACTTTTTGAGTATATATAAAAATCATCTCCGAAAATAGTTTTAATATCATTATCATAATTACTCAAATCACTTATATTTTTTTTAACATAAACTTCAGTTGCAGTATTTTCCATTCCTATAAAATTATTCAAATTATCAATATCTATTAAAGCATAGTTATAATCTAGTTTTTCTGATATTTCTATAACAGTATATTCTTCAGCATTATAATGACCTGTTTTTGTTATGAGTTTTAATATAACAGTATCATTAGTATTAACATCTAAAACCGAAGCTATTGATTTACTTATTATTATAGAATTATTTGAATCAAAATTTTCTGCTGTTTCATTCTTTAATATATCAAAAACTTCATTATCGTTTTTTATATCAATACCATTTATAACAATCTCTTCTTCGCCTATATATGATATAAGACTAGCACGATATTTTAGTCTTGCAGTTATAGGACTTGATTTAAATACTTCTTTTAATTTATTCACCTTATCTTTATAATCATATATATAGTACTCATCTAAAGCATAGTCTCTTGAGTTTTTATAATTTGTATTCATTATATTAATATAGCTCAAAGATGTATCAGTGTCTTTATTAGTAGAATAATTTATAGTTAAAAATGCCGTTAAAGTTATTATTATAGATACTATTAATGTTAATATATTACTCTTTATCATAATTTACCTATTATCCAATACAAAAATTATTTAATTTTTATGATTATATCTTAATAAGCATTTTTGTAAATAGTAAATATTATTTTTTGATAATGATATATTTTTTGATAAAAAACAAATTATAATAATGAAGAAGCCCTATTAGTATCAAACAATATAATTTTTGTAACTATAAAAAATGTTTCTGTAGTATTTTTTTCTCTGCCTTCTCTCTCTTCTAAATATCCCTCAGCCTTGAGATAAACCTTTGTAGGACCTTCAAAATTAAAACTTAAAAACTCTCTTTCAAGATTATAATATTCTCCTTCAGCTGGAATCTGATAATTACTTGAAGAAGCATAATCAATAAAATATGATGAGCCTGTGAGACATATAAAATCTCCCTCAAATACTTTATATTCTCTTGGTTTATTATTTAATTTTGAATTATTTTTATTACTGCAATTACTAAAAGAAAATAAAAGAGTAACAATAAAAACAAAATAAACTATTTTCATTTTTTATCCTTTTCATATTTTAATGCTGCTTTATTATATATAAAACATATTAGTAATAAAAAAGGAATACCAAAAAATGATATTCCTTTTAATTATTTTTAATAGCAATCTATTATTACTGATCTGATTTTCTCATTTGAGGGAAAAGAATAGTATCTCTAATACTAGCAGCATTCAAGAATAGTATAGCCATTCTATCAATACCTATTCCAAGTCCGCCTGTAGGAGGAAGTCCGTATTCCAAAGCATTAATGTAATCTAAATCCATATCCATAGTTTCGTCTTCGCCTCTTGCTTTCGCTTTTAGCTGTTCTTCAAAACGTTCTTTTTGATCTATCGGATCATTAAGTTCGCTGAAACCGTTAGATAACTCCATTCCTCCTATAAATAGTTCATATCTTTCTGTAATATCAGGATTATCAGGATACGATTTTGAAAGAGGAGAAACTGCTTTAGGATAATTAATAACAAATGTAGGCTGTATTAATTTTTCTTCTACTCTGTCTTCAAATACAGCAACCATTACTTCCCATTTTGTAGGTTTAGTTTTTGAAGTATCTATTTCTACACCTATTGATTTTGCTTTTTCTATTGCTTCATCATCTGAGTTTATTGCATTAAAATCAAGTCCAGAATGTTCTTTAACCAAATCTACCATAGGAACTCTTGCAAATGGAGGCTTAAAGTTAATCTCATAATCTTTATAAACTGAAGTATATTTACCATTTAATTTATAGCACACTTTAGAGAAAACATCTTCTACCAATTCCATAACTTTATAAAAGTTAGCATATGCCATATACGCTTCCATCATAGTGAACTCTGGATTATGTCTTGTAGATATACCCTCATTGCGGAAATTTCTATTAAGTTCAAATACTCTGTCAAAACCGCCTACTACTAATCTTTTTAAATAAAGCTCTGGTGCTATTCTAAGATAAAGTGTCATATCCAAAGTATTATGATGCGTAACAAAAGGTTTTGCCTTAGCTCCGCCTATAAGAGGATGCATCATAGGAGTTTCTACTTCTAAAAAATTATGTTCTATCATTACTTCTCTTATAGCTGATATCATTTTTGAACGTTTGATAAATGCCTCTTTTACATCATCATTCATTATCAAATCAACATATCTTTGTCTGTAGCGAAGTTCTGTATCTGTAAGTCCATGAAATTTTTCTGGAAGAGGATTAAGAGATTTAGTAAGAAGTTTTAATTCGCTTGCATATACTGTTATCTCTCCAGTTTTAGTTTTAAAAACTGTACCTTTAATGCCTACTATATCGCCTATATCGATTAACTTTTTAAATACTGTATTATAAAACTCATCGCCTACCTTATCTCTTTGTATATAAGCCTGAATAGTACCCTGAGAATCTTTTATCGTTAAAAATGAAGATTTACCCATTACTCTGTAAAGCATAATTCTTCCAGCAATGGATACCTCTGTCTGATTCTTTTCTAATTCATCAAATTTTTCTGCTATATCATGAGACTTATAAGTTACATCATAGCTGTTTGGAAAAGGATTAATACCCATATTCCTTAATGTGTTTAATTTCTCTTTTCTGTTTTCTTTTTCTGCACTAGTATTTTTTTCATTTTGCGTATTTTCAGAATTATTTTGATTTTCTGACATTAAATTATCCCTCTCAAATTATTTGTTATTTGTAATGAAAATAACATTAAAAATGTCCTATAAATATATATCAAAAATAAAAAAAATTCTATACAAAAAATCCTAAAATATATAATAGACTTGTTTCAAAACTACTTGACAAGATTAAGTATAAAATAGATTTGTTTCAAAACTATTTTTATTTATAATTGCGGGGACTAGCCCTGCGAAGCACACAGTCGTGCCGCACCCCCACTTCTTTTGTGACGCTGTCTGCCTTCGGTGTGCCACAAAGAAGCAAAAAGGATACATTTCAGGCTAAATTTGGTAATTTATTCTACATGTAAAACATAAATTAGTACTATTTAGTGTTATTTTTATACTTGCACTTTCTCGAAGCATATCCGAGCTTGTCGAGGATATAAGGTTCTTTTGGCAAAGCCCGCCACTCTGTGGAAGGCTGGGAAAAGCTGAATAAAAAAATTGACAAACCATAGTTGTTTATCTATATACTGAAATTAATATAAATAAAATGGAGAGGAATTACCCTCCCCATCAATACAGAAGAAAATAAAAAGTTTTATTATTTGCTGAAAGTTACACTGCCGCTTTCGCCTTTTCCTTCTGGTACAGTAATGCTTACTTTACAATTAACTGTTTCATTATCTTTAGTAAAATTAAGGCTAACATTAACATTATAAGTAGTAGGGCACCACTACCTGTAGAAGGATATTCATATTTTTCAGTTTCAAAACTGTAATCGTAGGATTGTTTTTCAGCTGTCAAATCCCAAGGTATTAATTCTCCATATATACCATTTAATGAAGACAATACTCCTGTGGCATCTGAAGCAATACTAAAAGATACATCTCCATCTGAACTAACAGACATAGTTGATGAACCGCTTTTGTATGTACCTATTAAATTTGTTGTTCTTACTTTTGAACAAGCTGTTGAGAATAAAGCTAAAGCTGTTAAAACTAAAGCTATTTGTAAAATTTTTTTCATTTGTTTTACTCCTATTATTTTTTATTAATAAAAAGTTATATCTCGAGCTATAACCAATTATTTGAGAAATTAATTTTTTTGAATGCAATGCCAAAAGATGTATTGCTTTATATAATATAGAAAAAATATAAAAATATTTATTTATGAATAATAAAGAAATAACAAATAAATTATTGTTAGTTACTGTAGACTGTAGACTGTAGACTGTAGACTGTAGACTGTAGACTGTAGACTGTAGACTGTAGACTTGCCTTTAATATAAGAAATTGCTTTTAATATCATAGTAAATGAATTATACATTATACAATTAAAATGTCAATTAAATTTATATATAAATCATTAAAATATTGCATATTATTATTAACTATAATATTTTATTCTATATAAGCATTTCTAAAATCATATACAGAAAAAATATCGTATTTTACACCATGAAGTTTTTTACTTTGCATAACAGTA
>NZ_ARQI01000118.1 GCF_000384655.1 Brachyspira innocens ATCC 29796
GACATGCCTATACAAGCAAATCAGCTTCCAAAAAAAGCTCAGGATTTTATAAGTGCTAATTTTGCTAATGACCCTGTTGTATATGCTGAACAAGACAGAAATAGTTTTAAGGCAGAACTTCAAAGCGGAGTAGAAATTGACTTTGACAGAAACGGTGATTGGACTGATGTAGGCTCTGAACGTACCCCTTTACCTACAAAATTTATACCTGCAAATATAATGAAAGCTGTTGAAGGAAAATATCCTCAAGTTCCAGTATTAGAAATAAGCAAAGAATATTTAAGCTACAAATTAAAACTAGGAAACAATAGAGAAGTTTATGTTGATAACAACGGTAAAATAGTAGGTGATAAATTAGACTAATAGTTTAAATATTAAATAATTAAAAAGGACTTATGATTATTTTCATAAGTCCTTTATTTTTTATAAATAGACTTGTTTCAAAACTATTTTTATTTATAATTTCGGGGACTAGCCCCCGCACCCCACTTCTTTTGCCGAATAGGCACCTACTCGGTGGTGACCCAAAGAAGCAGGCACAGCCCGCAGACGCGAAAGACTGCATATTTATATATTAAAATGATAAATTATACAACATGTAAAACATACGATTTATTTAATAATTAATATTATATAATTTAGCATAAAATAATAAACTCATGAAATTATTTGTCAAGTACTTTTAAAAGAAGTCTAATAACTAAAAAGGACTTATGGAATAATCATAAGTCCTTTATTTTTTATAAATATTTAATTATTTCACATTAGGATCAAATATACTGTCTTCTGTCAATAAATCTTTGTATTCTGTAAGGTAATAAGCTATAAGTTCCTCAACCTGTTTTTTATATTTATCTTTTAAACTTGGCTTAGTACCGTTTATTGCATCTCTCCATAATATTCTATTTAAAATGTCAGTTACTATGCCCTGAAGAGCATAAGGAACTTTATAATCTCCAAAATGATTAAAACCAAGATTATGCAAATGTTCATGAAACATTAAACCTGCTAAATTAGCATATGGTTGACTTTGCTTAAGATAAGTAAAATAATCTCCAAACAAAACAGACTCAGAACTTCCCCAATTACCTGTGCTAAATCCTACCCATTTTCCAATAGGTATTTGACTTTCTGGCTGAAGTCCGTAACGTAAATATCTTGATTTTCCTTCTTCGCCTGTACCAGAACCAGCAGCAGTACCCATCTTCACATATACAAAATCGTATTTAAGAGAACGTATACAGTCAATTAGTTTTTGAGGTTCATATTGGTCTCCATATACTAAATTATGTCCGTCATAAGAATCCCCAACAGAAGATTTTAATTCATTCTTCTTTTCATTTACACCATTTACAAACTCCTCAGTATTAAGTGCAAGTCTAAGAAGTGCCATACATATTAGCATATATCTTTTTTCATCTACTGTAATAGTGGTGTATTTTGTCAATCTGCTGTCTATCTCAAAACGCTCTATACCTACCTGCCAGTAAGGATATTTTTCATCTATAGTTTCTTTACTAAAATCTTTTGGCTTTAATGCACTATTAGTACATCCAAAAACAGACAATAACACCAAACTAAATACAAATAATTTTTTTATCATATATATCTCCTTAAATTAATTGTTGGGAAGTATTTTAACACCTACCTGAAAACCTATATCAAAACTAGATACTGTTTGTTTAGTAAGTGCTGCAATATTCTGATTAGCAATAGTTTGATTATTTATAGAAGGTTTTTTCAATGATAAGCCGAAATCTCCTCCTATATATCCGCCCAATACTAATGCAAATTTCTTATCCGTATAAACAGAATAATCTACAGAAAATCTAATATAACCCATTGCCTGAACTTTAAACAAGTCTTTTACTTGAAAAGCATTATAATACTCTATGTTTCTATCGATATTCTTATTCTTATAATCTGTATATGCAGAGATTGATTTTGCATATAATGGAATTTTTAATCCTAAATTTAATCCGAATGAAAACTTTTTCCAATTAAATTTGGGATATACTCCTATAGCTAAACTTTCAAGTGTATAATTTAGCGTATCTTTATAATTTTTATCACTGCTGTTTCTATAAAAAGAAAACTCATCATGAGCATATCCTAATTCGCCAAGAACACCAACACTCATATCTTTATTAATCTCAAATCTGTATCCTATATGAAATGAAGCCCCAGCATCAAACCCCACAGCAGATTTTCTCTCAAACTGTTTTACTGCAGTTTCAAAATTATCCTGCTGCTGTTTAGTAGGATTTTTGTTGGTTAGAGAATAACTGTTTAACCCAACACTCATTCCAATAGGAACAAATATACCTATCTCTATGCCGCTTTTAGCAAAAAGACTGCTTGCTGCAAATAAAAGCAATATTATAAATATATTTAATAATCTTTTCATAATTTTCTCTGTTATTATTTTTTTACTACAATTTTTTACTTAAATTAATTCATAGGTCTTATTCTAGTACCTATCTGAATTCCTAAATCCACACTAGACATATTACCTATAGGAACATCTACTTGAGTACCGCTGATTTTACCTACACTGCTAGGATATTTTAAAGCAAAGTCATATCCCAAATATGCCCCTACAACAAAATCAAATTTAGCAGATGTATATACTGCATAATCAATAGTTACTTTTAAATATGGTATTATATTAGAAGAAAAATAATTTTTATAATTTTTTGTGTCAAGCATTTTAATAGTTTCTGTAGAATAGCCCAAAAGTTTATTATAGCTGGAATCATTAAATGTACCGCTTATAATAATTTTCATGCCGAATCCTATACCTAAAGAAAATCTTTGATAATTAAATCGAGGAAGTACACCTATAACAATGCTATTAAAATTATAGTATCTATACTTCTGCATTTTTAGAGACAAAGAATCTGTATTAATATCATTTGCTCTGTAATTAAGAGTATCTCTGCTGTATCCAAACTCTCCCATAAAACTAAAACTCATATCGCTGTTGAGTTCTAGTCTGTATCCCGCCTGAAACAAAACTCTTGCTTCAAAACCTACATGCGAAGTTCTTGTATTATTGCTTATATAGCTGTTATAAGTATTGCTTTGAGCTTTGTCTAGACTTGAAGGCGGTTTATTATAGTAGTGAATTCCTACTCCTATTCCCATAGGAACAAAAACACCTAATTCAAGTCCGCTTTTTGCAAACGAAACAGAAGTAAAAGCAAATAATACCAATAATATTTTTGCTGCTTTCATCTTTATCCTTTTATTTAATATAATTTTTATACTACCATATGTTAACATATTATTCAAGCACTTTTTTTACATTTCAAACAAGTATGCATATTGTCATATAAACAATTAAGCAAAAATAAACAAAAAATAAATTGTGTAAAAAAAATTATATAGTATAATTTAACATTAATATATTTTATACTTCGGATAATAATATGAAATACAATACATTAAAAAATAATAGTTTTTTGATAATATCATTAATACTGATAATAATAATGTACTATCTTATAACACAATTAATATTTCCAATGTTCTCTGTAAACAAAATGAATTTCAGCATTATAGATATAATTTATGTATATGTGTTTTCAATAATATCATATATACTTTCAAATAAAAATAAATTAACTTCATACTTTTTTATAATAGTAGCAGTATTTTCTTTTTTCACAATAGAACCATTAGGAATGACAATAGAAGCAAAACCTTTATTTTTTACTGATATGCCAGACATGTATCCTTCTCTTATAGAGGTACTTCCGCTATATATGCAAATAATCACTATTACTGCAACAGTTCTTTATTTCGGACTATTACTTGCTTATGCTTTATACTTTATATACGGGCTTTATAAAATGTATAAAACAAATATAAAAAAAGCCGTTGTAATGACAATAGTAGTTATATTTGTAACTTATATATCATTTTTCAGACCTGTAAAAATTAATTCAATATACGCTGACTATAATGATATAGCAAATAAATACGGAATTATCAACACCATAAGCTATAGAATATCATACGATAAATCTGTAGAAGCAAGAGACAATAAAGAAAGTGTTAAAGAGGCATTAAAATTATTAACAGACATTCAAAATAAAAGAGATATATCAAACTTAATACTTCCATATGATACCGATAAAAAAAGAAATGTATTTGTAATATTTATGGAATCATTTTACGATTATGAACATTTTATTCCTCTTATGGATAAAGATCCTTTCCCAAAAGAATACAGAGAATGGGCAAGTAATTCTACAAGAGTGGGACCTAATGATAGCTACGGAAGTTTATTTGCAAGAACATCTGGACTTATAGCTTCTTCTCCTTTATTTCCTAAAAAACAAAAAACTCCTATATATACAGCTTTGCCTTATATTATGAAAGATAACGGATATCATACAATAGCATTAGAAGAATCGGGAGTAACTTATTATCTTGATGCATTGCTTCCAAATATTGGAATGGAAGAAGTAGTTTTCAGTTTGGGACTTACTAATATAAAAAATTATATAAAAACTAATAATTATGATAAGCCTATATTTTTGGCAGGTTTTACATTTATGGGGCATGCTGGAAGCCATGTTGAAAATGATTTAAACGTATATGACAACAATAAAAGATTGATGGATAAAATAAGTAAAAAAGATATACCAGTACTTATAGAGACTATGGAAAACTCTGCATTAGCAGCCAAAGATATAATAGATACAAGAGACACTATATTAGAAAAATATCCTGATGCAATTATAATATTTAAACATGATCACTTATATCCGTATTTAAAAACAATAATAGAAAACTCATCTATAGATAACAACATAAAAGAAGATTTCTTCAATGATAATACAATATCTCCTATGTTAATATGGAATGGCACAAACGGAGCTTATAGATTTGAAGAAGACGGATTTCCTCCAGAAAATATTCCTATGTTTGTAGCAGTAAATACAAAAGCAAATTATACCAACTCTATAATATCACTTTTATATAAGGATAAAATAGATAATATTATAAGATATTATAACGCTTTCTATACTAATGATAATGGAAGTATAAAAAAAATAGAAGTAAAAAAAGACAGCACTTCATATATAGTTAATCATGCTCAAAAAATATTATCTGAAGATATACTAAGAGGCAAAAAATATATTTATACTTATATAAATAATGACAAATAATAAATTAATTATACAACTATATCAATACCATCTACTAAACTTTACTTTTATAATTATTTTTTGTATAATAGTATTATGAGAAATATTAATGTTTTGAATGATTATTTTATGAGATATCTATTTTCATCACAAGACAGCAATCCTATATTGCTTGATTTCATTAACTCTATAATGCTTGATTCTAATATGAAAACTTTTAGATCAGTAGAAATACTGACACCTTCGCCGAAGGCGGGCAGATGCCTTAACTATAAAGAAAATTACGAAGACAAAGAAACTATTGTTGATGTAAAATGCATTACTCAGAATGGAACGGTTGTAATTATAGAAATACAATTACAAGGTAATTCAAGATTCCCAGAACGAATATTATATTATTGGGCTTCAAATTACAGTAAATTATTAAAGCATGGAGAAAAATACGATGCTTTAACTCCAGTAATTAGTATTAATTTGCTTAATTTTAATTTAGATGATAATGATAACGTACATTCCCTGCTATATGATTTATGATACTAATAATAGATTACTAACAGACCATCTGCAGATACATATAATAGAATTAGATAAGTTCAAATATAATTTACTAAATCCTGATTTGAATTGCTGGATTAAATTTTTTACTATGAAAGAGAAAGATAATAAGGAGGTTATAATGTCAGAATTAGTAAAAGAAAAACCTATAATGGAAGAAGTACAAAAAAGATACAATAACTTTATTAAAGATAGATTAATGATGAATGAATATGATAAAAGACAGGCATATCTATACGGCAATCAGATAATGCTTGAAGAAGAAAGAAGATTGGGTATTGAGGAGGGTATCATAAAAGGAAGAGAAGAAGGTATCAAAGAAGGTATTAAAGAAAACAAAATCACAATAGCTAGAAATTTAAAAAATTCTGGTTTAGATATAAAGTTTATTAGTGATAATACAGGATTAAGTATAGAAGAAATAGAAAAATTGTAAGTGATTAAAATTACTAATATAAAAGTATTTATAAGAAACTTATAAATATACAGATATCATGAAATTTATATATTAAAAATAAGTAATAAAACTTCGATATTCAATTAATTATCTCGAATTACAGACTTATCGCTACATAATACCATAGTAATAATACCTACTATACTGCCAGTTATAAGCGAAAGTATAAATACAGGCACTATCAAAAAACTAATGTCTGGAAGACTAAATAAATACTTTGATAAAAATGCCTGCGATAAATTACTTACAAGAGAACCTGCTAAACTTATACCAAAAATAGAAAATACATTTTTAAAATAGCTCATTAATTTCATCACTATAATAGAACTAATTCCTCCGCATAACCCCAAATAAAAAGGAGGCGTAAATATATATGCAAACACTAAAGCAACCGATACATTTTTTATAAGTATAAGAAGAATAAATTCTTTGAAACTAAATACATCTATTACCATTAATATTACAATAAAAGAAAAACCTATTCTAAAATAAGGTATAGGTCTTGGAAACATATTTTCAACAGCAGCTATAAATGATGATATAAAAGCAAAAAATATTATATCATATATTCTTCTTTTTCCAGTATGATTTTTTATGTCATTAAAAAATTTCATAAACAATTCCTATTGTACAATAGAATCTATCTCTATATCATTTTCAAGATTTTTTTCAAATCTTATAGATATACCATTAGGCATGCATATTATAGGAGCATTTTTCAAAATACCTGCTTTAACACATAATTTATCTCTGCAGCATGAATCTAAAAACATTACATTTCCGTTAGTTATAACTATTTTAGACTCACCAAGCAAGCCTTCAATGATAATTTCTCTGTCAGTATTTAAATCATATCTTAATGATTTATTATATGAATCTATTATTATTTTACTGCTTTTATTTTGTATAAGAGTTTTGGCGTAAAGAAAAGAAAATAATATTATAAAAATAAATATAATAATATCTCCGAATCTTAAATTTCTCATCAATTACTGAGCTGCCTCTTCATTAGTTGATTCAATCATATTAGTAATGCCTGACTCTCTGTCAATAACTTCTACATCAAAATATGAAGGCTCTATCTGAACCAATTTTGTATGAATAGGTATATTTGCCTCCACAGATATATTTGAATATACGCCTGCATTTGTAATATCTTTCAAATCTATAGAAAGCAAAATATCATTTAAAGATACATTTGTAAGCAAGACCTTATTAGCCTCTAGTACTACCTTATTAACAATAAATGCACTATCGCTATTAATATTAAATCTGCTATTTAAATTATCTATATTAACTGCAATATTATTAAACTCCATTCTCTCAACATCTTTATTAAAAATAACATTAACATTAACCCTAGATACATCAGATTTGATATTTCTAGGCAAATTAAGTCTTGATATTGCTGAATAGTCTAAATACTTATCAGTTAAATCAAGATTATAAGTTTTTATCTCGTCTATAGAAGATATTAAACTTTTAGGTCCAGATATAATAGTATTTGAAGGATTAACTATAATATCATCAACACTAAGCCCTAGAGAAGCTACCCCTATAGTAGGCACTTCTATAGGCACAGTTTTGTATGCTAATTCATCTAAAACTATAGGAAGTTTACTAGGAGATACTGTAATATTCATTTTACTATAATCTATATCTCCTGCTAAATAAATTTCATACATATTACTTCCTATTGAAGCATTTGTAAGGTCTATATAGGCACTGAACTCTGTAGGAAGTTCATAAACATTATCTTTAAAACCTTTTAATGTTATAGTAACATTTTCTGGTACCTGATTTGCTATAAGAAGCCTTGAAGGTATATTTTTGATTTCTATTTTAGTAATATAATCTTTAGTATATTCTTTTTGATATCTTACAAATAAAAAGAGCAAAAAAGACATAAGAAGACATAATAACTTTATCCAAAATCTATTCGTTATATAGTATAACACTTTTTTATAGCTAAACTTTTTTTTAAACTCTGTTTTTCTTTTTTCACTCATTTTTTTATCTCTAAAAGCTCCCCTATTCTTCTGTCAAGCTCTTCTCTGCTTAAATTATATTCAAGTATTCCGTTATGCACTATAGATACGCACTGAGTCTCCTCTGAAACAACTATAACAACAGCATCTGTCTGCTCAGAAACACCAAGTGCTGCTCTATGCCTAGTACCAAGTCTTCGGTTTTTTATCTGAGGCTCTATTTCTGTAAGAGGCAAATATGCACTGGCAGCAGCTATTCTGTTTTCCATTATTATAGCAGCACCGTCATGAATAGGATTATTCTTAAAAAATATAGACTCTACAAGCTCCATAGATATATCGGCATTGAGTTTAACTGCTCTGTCTACTAAAGAGTGAAGAGATATATTTCTTTGAAAAACGATTAATGCTCCGTATCCTTTATATGATAAATTAAAAGTAGCACTCAATATTTTTTGAATTTGATCTTCATCATATCTAAATGACTTTTTTAAAAAAGCCCTTCCGCCTAATATTCTAAGCCCATGTTTAATTTCTGCCTGAAAAAGTACAACTATAGCTATAAGTCCAACTTGAAAGAATTTATCAAATATCCATGATAATGTAGAAAGTCCGAATATTTTTGCTATTATTGTAATGAAGAAAAGGATAATAAAGCCCACTGCTATGCTGTATGCTCTGGTATTATACATAAGCATATATATTATATAAAACAGTATTGCAACTAATATTATATCCAGACCATAAAAGAAATATCGCCAATTTGTTGTTGATATAAAATTACTAACACTGTAAAACATAGCTGTAATATTATAGCATAAATATAAAGATTTGTAAATAACTTTATACGTTTATAAAAAAGTTTGATATTATTAAAACATTATTTATTTTTTTGTATATAAAGTTTTTCCTTCTTTGATAGTTTCAAGCACTTCTATATCCTTTATTTTCATAGGGTCGCATGTTAGAGGATTATCGCTTAATATCACCAAATCTGCAAATTTACCCTCTTCAATGGTTCCTTTTATATCCTCTTCTTTATTTTGATAAGCAGCATTAATGGTGATAGCCTTTAAAGCTTCATAATGAGTAACTTTCTGATTTTCGCCTAGTAATACACCGTCTCTTGTAACCCTATTAACAGCACACCAAATAGTCTCAAGCATATTAGGTTTTATAACGGGTGTGTCCTGATGATATGTGAATCCCAAATTATTATTTAATGCTGTTTTTGAAGCACTAATCTGAGAAGCTCTTTCCATACCTAAATTTGCTAAATGTACATCTCCCCAATAATATACATGTGCTACAAATATAGAAGGTATTATATTAAGATTTGACATAGAAGTATACTGTTCTTCTCTTATTATCTGACTATGTACTAAAACTGCTCTGTAATTATTTGTAGTATTTCTTTTTATCATAACGTTACTGAATGCATTGATATACTGATCTGCTGCTGCATCACCATTGCAATGAGCCTGAAGCTGCATTTTATCATCTAATGCAGTTTCTACAAATTTTTCTACATCGCTGTTACTATATATTCCATATCCTCTGTATCTTGCAGGTCCGCTTACATAAGGCTGTTCTAACCATGCTGTCTTTGCTTGAGGAGAACCGTCTAAAAATATTTTATACCCTCCTATTTTAAATCTGTTGCTATAATTACCTATCATATCACTATTAGTTTTTGCTAATGAATAAGAATTTTTCAAATCTATAAAACCTATAACATCAATTCTAAATCTGTTATTAGTTATCATATTATTTATAAGAGGAAATTCTGCCGTAGAAATTAATGCATCCTGTGCTGTTGTAATACCATATCCCAAATAAACATCTTCTGCCTGATTAATGAAGTTCATCAAGTCCTCATCTGTAAAAGAAAATTTGATACTCTGTGCATAATGCATAAATGCAGCCTCTTCCATATATCCAGTAGGTTTTCTGCTGTTAGGATATCTTTCTATTACACCGCCTGGTATATCTGGAGTATTTTCATTAACTCCAAACTCTTCTAATGCCTTTGAGTTCATAGCTCCTACATGTCCTGAAGCATGAGTTATAAATATTGGGTGAGTAGTAGAAATTTTATCTAAATCATCTCTGTCTGGATTTTTTTTATTTGGCAGTAAATTATTATCATATCCGAAACCAACTACCCAAGCATCTGGTTTTAATTTATTAACTTCTATATAATTAGTAATTTTTTGAGCAATCTCAAGCATATTAGTAGAGCCTGTCAAATCTACTGTAGTAAGCGACTGAGCAAATCTCACCATATGACTATGTGCATCTATAAAAGAAGGCATTAAAGTTTTTCCTTTTAAGTCTACTATTTCAGCATATACATTATTTACTAAACTTTTTTTATCTTCTTCTGTATAGGCTACTTTCATAATAGTATTATCTCTTACTTCAATAGCTTTAGCATAAGAAGCCTCATCTCCTTTCATAGTGAGTATATTACCATTATGATAAACTTTTATTTTATGCGATGTTTTATCATAGCAAGAGTTAATAATAAAACCTATTAGTAAGCAAAAGATGAAGAAGTATGTATTTTTCATTTTTATCCCCTTATATTGTTATTTCTATTTTATTATTTTCATTGTCTAGTATTACGCTCTCATAATATCCATCGCCTGTAGTTCTTGGATATGATGCGATTTTAAATCCATCACTCTCTAATTCTTTTGTAAGGCTGTCAACTTTTTCTTTGCTTCCAACAGATACTGCAATATGAGCAAAACCGTATATATCATAATTAGTGTTTCTTTCTTTTATATCCTTTCTAGTCATTATTTCTAATCGGCAATTATCTTCAAATGTAAGAAAATATGATTCAAAGCCTTTTTTCTCATTAACATATTTATCATTGCATTTACAGTTAAAATACTTAATATAAAAATTTTTAATACTCTCTAAATCTTTAACCCAAACAGCAATATGAGATATTTTCATGTTATAGCCTCATAATAAAATTCTTATATTATTATAACATTAATATAAAAATAAAAAACAGCTATTTTCTTTTTATATGAGTAATTACAGCAAAAATAATGAACTATCGATTAAAAATTATTAAGAATTTATTTTAATAGAAATAATTGGACTTGTTTCGAAACTACTTGACAGAATTATATATAAAAATTTAGAAATTTATCAATCATAAAAATAATGTTTTATAATCCTATCGTTTTAGTATATAAATATGCAGTCTTTTTGCTTCTTTGTGCCACGCCACGGGCGGACAGCGTCCAAAAGAAGTGGGATTTTGCGAAGCACGCAGAGCTGGGGGCAAAGCCCAAACTATAATCAAAAAAATATTAAATTAAAAAACTATAAATATTAAAAAATTGAGTTTTGAAACAAGTCTATTATAATAAAAATCACTTTTCAAAACTATTGATATAATAACTATTGCATATATAATCATTATATTAAAAAAATTAATTAGGAAATAGTATCAATGAATTATCGTATCTTTATAGAAAAAAAAGACGGCTTTAATTTGGAAGCTAAAAGATTAGAAAATCAATTAAAAGAAAATTTTAAAATAAAATCTAGTGTAAGACTTCTCAATGTTTATGATATATTTAATATAGAGGAAAGTCAGTTACAAAACTCCATTAAGGTAATATTTTCAGAGCCTCCTACTGATAAAATAGTTGAAAAGAAAGATTTTGAAAACTTAAAACATTTTGCAGTGGAATATTTACCAGGGCAGTTTGACCAAAGGGCAGATTCAGCAGTTCAATGCCTTAAACTAATATATAACAATATCGAAAATGTTTCTATAGTAAGCGGTAAAGTAATAGTTTTTGAAGGCAATATTGATGAAAGCACTATAGAAAAAATAAAAAAATTCTATATTAACCCTGTAGAAAGCAGAGAAAAAGATTTAAGCAAATTAGAAATAGAAGAATCTCAAAAAGCTGATGATATAAAAGAAGTAGAAAACTTTATTAATTTTAACAGTAATGAATTATCAGAGTATAGAAATAATCTTGATTTGGCTATGACATATAAAGATATAGAGTTCGTACAGAATTATTTTAAAAACGAAGAGAAAAGAAACCCGACAGAAACAGAAATAAAAGTTCTTGATACATATTGGTCAGATCACTGCAGACACACAACATTTATGACAAAAATTAATGATGTGCAATTAGAAGAATCACTAAAAGAAAATAAAAGTAATTTTGCAGAAATTGTACTTAATGCCATTAACAGATACTATGATATGAGAAAAGAGCTTTACGGAGAAGATGTTGACAGTAAAAGAGATATTAACTTAATGGATATGGCTACAGTATCAGCAAAATATATAAAGAAAAAAGGCAAACTTGAAGATTTAGAGATTTCAGATGAGATAAATGCATGTTCTATCTATATAGATGTTGATGCTGTAGATGAAAACGGAAAAAATAAAACAGAAAAATATTTATTAATGTTCAAAAATGAAACTCATAATCACCCAACTGAAATTGAACCTTTTGGAGGAGCTTCTACTTGTTTGGGAGGTGCTATAAGAGATCCTCTCTCTGGAAGAAGCTATGTATATCAGGCTATAAGAGTTACAGGAAGTGCTAACCCTTTAGAAAAATTAGAAGATACTTTGGCTGGAAAACTTCCTCAAAAGAAAATTACTACTACTGCAGCAGCTGGATATTCTTCTTACGGAAACCAAATAGGACTTACAACTTGTTTAGTTAATGAAATATACGATGAAGGATATAAAGCAAAAAGACTTGAAGTAGGTGCAGTTGTAGGGGCTGTTCCAGTAAGCTATGTAAGAAGAGAGAAACCAAAAGCAGGCGATATTGTTATAGTGCTTGGCGGAAGAACAGGAAGAGACGGATGCGGCGGAGCTACAGGTTCATCAAAAAGCCATACTGACACATCTTTAAGACTTTGCGGTGCTGAAGTGCAGAAAGGTAATGCCCCAGAAGAGAGAAAAATACAGAGATTGTTTAGAAATAAAGAAGTTACAAAATTAATAAAAAAATGTAATGATTTCGGTGCTGGCGGAGTTTCAGTTGCTATTGGAGAATTATCTGACGGAATAGATATTAACCTCGATGTGCTTCCTGTAAAATATTTAGGATTAAATGGCACTGAACTAGCAATATCAGAATCTCAGGAGAGAATGGCTGTTGTAGTTGAAAGTAAAGATGCTGATAAGTTTATAAAATTAGCCAATGATGAAAATATTGAAGCTACAAAGGTGGCTGTAATAACTGACACTAACAGACTTGTAATGTACTTGAAAGGCAAAAAAATTGTAGATATAAGCCGTAAGTTTTTAGATACCAACGGAGCTAAACAGGAAACTAATGCAGTATTAAAAAATATTGATTTTGAAAATAATCCTTTCAGCACAAAAAATGCATGCTCTTTAAAATCGCATTGGTTTAATATGGTGGAAGATTTAAATGTTGCTTCTCAAAAAGGGTTAATTGAAATGTTTGACTCATCAATAGGAGCTTCTACAGTGTTAATGCCTTTCGGCGGAAAATACCAAATGACTCCAAGCGATGTAAGCATTCAAAAAATACCAATATTTGACAACAATGCAAAAGAAATAAATACGGCTTCCGCTATTACTTGGGGGTACAATCCTTCTATTATGAAATGGTCAGAGTTTCATGGCGGAATATACTCTGTAATAGAATCTATGTCAAAACTTGTTTCTGTTGGAGCAGATTATAAAAATATAAGATTATCATTCCAAGAATATTTTGAAAAACTAGGCAATGACGCTAAAAAATGGGGAAAAGTTTATTCTGCATTACTTGGTACAATATATGCTCAGACAGAGTTTGACATACCAGCTATAGGCGGAAAGGATTCTATGAGCGGAACTTTTAATAATATATCTGTGCCTTCCACTTTAATATCATTTGCAGTAGCAGCTATTAACAGCAATGATGTTATATCTCCAGAGTTCAAATCCTCTAATAATTATGTTTACTTAATAAAGCATAATATGAAAGAAAATTATATGCCTAATATAGAAGAGATAAAAGAAAACTTTGACTTCTTACATCAAAATATAAAAGACAAAAAAATATTATCCGCATACACTATTAAATTTGGAGGTATTGCTGAGGCTTTAACAAAAATGTCTTTCGGTAATAGAATAGGTGTTGATATAAAAGATGAGCTTTACTTCTTTAACATCATGCCTGCTTCATTTATAGTAGAAACAAAAGAAGAGATTAATTATAAAAATGCCATTCTAATAGGAAAAACTATCAATGAATACAAAATAAAAGTATGCGGTGAAATTGTAGACTTAGAAGAAATAGAAAAATCATGGCTTGAAAAATTATCATCTGTATTTCCATACAAAACTAATGAAGATATAGAAACTTACACGCTAGCTATTTATGAGAGAAAAACTCCTTTTATATGCAAAAATAAAAAAGCTAAACCTAATGTTTTAATAGCTTCATTTTTGGGTACAAACTGCGAATATGATACTCAAAAAGCATTTTCTGATGCAGGGGCAAACACTGACATCTTTGTATTTAGAAATATAAAACCAGAGTACATAAAAGAATCAATAGAAGAGATGTCTAAAAAAATAGATAATTCACAAATATTTATGATACCGGGCGGATTTAGTGCTGCAGATGAGCCAGACGGTTCTGGAAAGTTTATTTCTGCAATACTTACAAATGAAAAAATAAAAACTTCTATACATAAATTATTAGAAAGAGACGGACTTGTTTTAGGTATATGTAATGGTTTTCAGGCATTAATAAAATCTGGACTTCTTCCTTATGGAAAAATAGGAAACATTACAGAAAACTCCCCTACTCTTACATTCAATAAAATAGGAAGGCATATTTCTCAAATGGTAACAACAAAGGTAGTGTCAAACAATTCTCCTTGGCTTTACAATATACCTGTTGGAAGCGAATTAGTTGTTCCTGTTTCTCATGGTGAGGGCAGATTCTTTGCTGATGAAAATATTATAAAGGCGCTCATCAAAAAAGGACAAGTTGCTACTCAGTATGTTAACTTCAAATCAGAGCCTACTAATGAGTTTAGATTTAATCCTAATGGCTCAGCCTATGCTATAGAAGGTATAATTTCAGAAGATGGAAAAGTGTTCGGTAAAATGGGACATAGCGAAAGATACTCAAATAATCTATACAAAAACATCATTACAAAAGATATTTACAATATTTTTGAAAATGGTGTGAACTATTTTAAATAAAAATTTTTTAATAAAATAAATAATATTATAGACAAGCATATGTAAATATTTTAACTATGCTTGTTTATATTTTTTAAGGATATATTTATGAATATCTCAAAAGGAAAAATTAAATTAATAGCTGCTGACTTAGACGGAACTTTACTTAACAGCAACAAAGAAATTTCAGAGTATAATCAAAAAATAATTAAGAAACTTATTAATGAATATAATATAAACTTTATATTATCAAGCGGAAGGCCTTATGAAGGAATAAAAAATTATAATAAACTTTTAGAAAATAATAATTTATCCATTATTTTTAACGGAGCTTCTATTGCTGATAATAACGGGAAAATAATATTTCAAAAGACTATTGAAGAAGATTATTCTAAACAAATAATAGAATTGTCAAAAAAATATGATGTATGTATGCATGTTTATAATAACGGCAAATATATAATATCAAAAGAAGATTTCCCTATAAAATCATATGTTCAAAGAGAAAAAACTGTCAATGTAGTTGTAGGACTTGAAAATACTGATGACTATAATTTTGATAAAATACTTATATTAGGTCAAAGAGATATTTTAGAAAAATTAAAAAAAGAAATTGACTCATTAAATTGTGTTCACACTTGTTTTTCAGGGGATTTATTTTTAGAAGCTATAAATAAAGAAGCAAATAAAGGAAATGGATTGAAAGAAATATGCGAAATAAAAAAAATAGATATAAAGGATACTATAGCTTTTGGAGATAATTTTAATGATATAGAGATGATAGAGTATGCTGGTATTGGCGTTGCTATGAGAAATGCTGAAGAAAAAGTAAAACAAAAGGCTGATTATATTACGCTTTCTAATGAAGAAGATGGAGTTGGTAAGTTTTTAAGTGATTTATTTTATTGATGTAAGTAAAACTTAAATTATGAATGACAATTATATTCCATAAACAATTCATTAATTATTTTAGGGTTAGCAATACAAATAATAAAATTTAAAACTAATAAATTATAATTAGAGCTATTTAAATTTATACAAGTAAATAATTATAAATATTAATTTAATTTTAACAATCTTCCACGCATATAAATACTAGTTTCTTTTGCTGCCGCTATTCAATGCCATAGGCATAAAATAAGCAAAAAGTATAAAAACAATTTTTATATTAACTGTAAATACAAATTACAACAGGTATATATAATTTAATCTTATAAGAAATAAAGTAATATTAAAAATTATTCCAAAAATTTTAAGTTTATATACTATTAGTAATTTTATTTATATTCAAAATTAAACTGACTTAATTAAATAAAAAACCTATTTACATAATCTATTACAAATATAGCAAGCACTATAAAAGGAAGTATATAAGACACATAAAATCTAGCCCATTTAGGAAATTTAATACCTTTTCCAGTATCGGCCTCTTTTATAAAATTATCCCATCCCCAGCCAAAATTTCTAGTACAGAATATAAGTATTATTATACCGCCTAAAGGAAGGAAATTATTGCTCACCAAAAAATCAAGCCCATCAGCTATAGTGCTTCCCTCTCCAAGAGGTTTTATAAATGAAAGCACATTAAATCCCAAAGCAGTAGGAAGACTTAATATAAATATAGTTACAGCTACAATTATAGTAGTTTTTTTACGAGGCATTTTAGTTTCAGACATAGTAAAAGCTATTATATTTTCAAATACAGCTATGATTGTTGTTAAAGCCGCCATAGACAAAAATAAGAAAAATAAAGCTCCCCAAAGTCTTCCTAAAACCATAGAATTAAATATATTAGGCAAAGTAACAAATGCCAAACCAGCACCTTCCCCCGGATTAATACCGAAAGCAAATGTAGTAGGAAATATTACAAGTCCAGAAAGAAATGCTATTAAAGTATCAAGCCCTACAACCATAATAGATTCTCCTGTAAGAGAATAGTCTTTTTCTATATAGCTTCCAAATATAGTCATAGCACCAATACCCAAACTTAAAGTAAAAAATGACTGCCCTATTGCAGCATAAGCTACAGAGAAAAATCCTTTTAGTCCTCCGCTGAACATCTTACTAAAATCTGGTAAGAGATAGAATTTTAATCCCTCTTTAGCATTAGGTAAAGTAATAGCCCTTATTATAAGCACAAAAAGAACAAGTAAAAGCAATGTCATCATTACCTTTGTAACTTTTTCCACTCCGTTTTCAAGACCCATCATACAAACAATAGTTGCTATTACTATAGATACAGTCATCCATAGTATTAATGTAGAAGGAGAAGCAAGCACTGTATTAAAAAACTCCCCAACCTGCTGAGGATTAAGTCCCTGAAGTTTTCCAGCCGCCATAAAATAACAGTATGATAAACACCAGCCTGCTATAGTAGTATAAAACATCATAAGAAGCACACAGCCGAATAACTGTATATATCCCACAATGTGCCATTTATATCCTTTTTTCTGTAAAGCTCTGTAAGAACCAGCCAAATCTCTCTTACCCGCTCTTCCCACAGAAAACTCCATAACAAGTATAGGAAGCCCCAATATAACAAGGGATATGAGATAAAGTACAACAAATAAAGCTCCGCCGTACTTGCCTGTAATATAAGGAAATCTCCACACATTGCCAAGCCCTATTGCACAGCCTGCTGAAACTAATAAAAACCCTAATCTGCTTGAAAGTTTTTCTCTGTCATTATGCATAAGTGTATACCTAAAAATTGTTATTTTTATATTAATTAATTATATAATAAAATTAAAGATTTGACATTATTAATTTATTTATATAGTTAGTATATATATTCATATCATTAGTATTTTCTATTAAAATAAACTCAACTCTTCTATTTTTTTTGACATCTTTATATTCATTCAGTAAATCCTGAAGCCCGTAATTTGTCAATTTGCTTGTATCTCCATTAGTTATGGACAAAAACACATTATATGAACGCTGATATGATAATTCATCAATATTTCTTCTATTGTAGAGAAATAGAATATCTTTTTTATCATAACCATTTGTAATTCTTTTTATTTCATCGATGCTGGAATGCCCTTCAATAATAATATCCATAATATTTGTGCTAGTAGTTACATCGCCTACATATTTCAAGGTTTTTAAATATTTTTTTAAATCAAGACTGCTGCTGTTAAAATCAAATAATATATTTTTAGGAACTATTAATACCTTACCTCTTTCAGTAAGTTTATATTTATATTTTATTTCTTTAGGCTTTCTGTATGTTGAAATAACTATAGCTCCGTAAGCATTAACAGCTATTAAAAATACTATAATTATTATATTTATTTTTTTTAACATTTATACTGTTTCCTCTTTTTCTGTTAATTATACAATAGATAAAAAAAATTTAAATATCTTTTTAATGTTCGACTAATACATATAGAAATTTTAATTTGTCTATATTTAATATAACAATCATCTTTTGCAGCGTTATAGATAGTTAAAAATTTAAATAACAAAAAAAATTTACATAAATATTCACAATGAAATTGACAATAAGAAAAATACTAATATACTTAATATATAGTAGTAAGTTTAAATTTATATAAATATTTTATTTTAGAGGAGAGTTTATTATGGCATCAAAAAAGTTGGTTTACTTCTTTGGCAATGGTAAATCTGAAGGCGCTAAAGAAACTAAAGCACTCCTAGGCGGAAAAGGTTTAGGACTTGCACAGATGACAGAAAGTAAAGTACCAGTACCAGCTGGCTTTACTATCACTACAGAAGTATGTGATTATTATTCAAAAAATAAGTCATATCCTAAAGGCTTAGAAAAACTAGTTGATGAAAATATTAAAAAACTAGAAAAAGCTATGAATATGCAGTTTGGAAATCCAAAACAACCGCTTTTGGTTTCAGTTCGTTCAGGTGCTGCTATATCTATGCCTGGTATGATGGATACTATACTTAATCTAGGTATTAATGAAAAAGTAGTAGAGGGTCTTGTAGAAAAAACTAATAATCCTAGATTTGCTTGGGACGCTTACAGAAGATTTATACAGATGTTCGGCGATGTTGCTATGGGCGTTGACCATGATAAATTTGAGGAAATTTTGGACGAAGCAAAAAAATCTATAGCATCTAAAGTAGGAAAAGCTGAAAAAGATGTAAAAGACACTGACTTAGATGTTGAAGATTTAAAAGTGGTTGTTGAAAAATACAAAGCTATGTATAAAGAAGAAAAAGGCGAAGAGTTCCCAACTGATCCTAAAGTACAGTTATGGCATGCTATTAATGCTGTATTTAGAAGTTGGAATAACCCTAGAGCTGAAGCATACAGAAAATTAAATGACATAAGAGGTCTTTTAGGTACTGCTGTTAACGTTCAGGCTATGGTATTCGGAAATATGGGAGACACTTCTGCTACTGGAGTATGTTTCTCACGTAACCCTGCTACTGGTGAAAACAAATTCTATGGAGAGTTTTTAATCAATGCACAAGGTGAAGACGTTGTTGCAGGTATCAGAACTCCTCAGGAAATTACATTAGAAGGCAGCTTGGAATGGGCTAAAAATAATGGCATAAGCGAAGAAGACAGAAAAAATAAATATCCTTCTCTTGAAGAAGTTATGCCTAATGTATATAAACAATTAGTAAGCTATAAAAATCAATTAGAAAAATACTACAGCGATATGCAGGATATGGAATTTACTATTCAGGAAGGCAAGCTTTATATGCTTCAAACACGTAATGGTAAAAGAACTGCTGCTGCTGCTGTAAGAATTGCCGTTGAACTTGCTGAAGCTAAGATAATATCTAAAGAAGAAGCTATAATGAGAGTTAATCCTTCAGATTTGGATCAATTGCTTCACCCTATGTTTGACCCTGCTGCTAAAAAATCAGCTAAAGTTATAGCTAAAGGATTAAATGCTTCACCTGGTGCTGCTGTTGGTAAAGTAGTATTTGCTGCTGACAGAGCTGAAGAAATGAAAGAGGCTGGAGAGCAAACTATACTTGTACGTATAGAAACTAGCCCTGAAGACATTAAGGGAATGAATGCTGCTGAAGGTATATTAACAGCAAGAGGCGGTTCTACTTCACATGCTGCTGTTGTTGCACGCGGTATGGGTAAATGCTGTGTTGCAGGCTGCAGTGCTTTAGAAATTGATTATGAATCAAAATCTATGAAAGTAGGCGATGAAACTGTAAAAGAAGGCGACTATATATCTATAGACGGTTCTACTGGCGAAGTTATGCTAGGAAAAGTTGCTACTAAAGAAGCTGAAATGTCTGAAGACTTCAAAAAACTTATGGAATGGGCTGATGCTGCTAGAAAACTAGAAGTACATACTAATGCTGATACTCCTCATGATGCACAAATTGCTAGAAGTTTCGGTGCTGAAGGTATAGGTTTATGCCGTACTGAACATATGTTCTTCAATGCTGACAGAATTAAAAGCGTAAGACAGCTTATACTTGTTGCTGAAGAAGTAAAACAATTAAAAGAAAAATTGGAAGCTGCTGAAAAAATAGGCGACAAAAAAGCTATAGAAGAGCTTGAACCTCTATATAAAGAACCTAGAAAACTTTATGATGATGCTTTAGCAAATATTCTTCCTATGCAAAGAGAGGACTTTATAGGTATATTTACTGCTATGAGCGGATATCCAGTAACTATAAGACTTTTAGATCCGCCTTTGCATGAATTCATTCCTCATGAAGATTCTCAATTACAAGAGCTTTCTAGTGAAATGAATGTTCCTTTTGAAAAACTTAAAGCTATAAGAGATTCTTTACATGAATTTAACCCTATGCTTGGACACAGAGGTTGCCGTCTTGGTATCACTTATCCAGAAATCTATGATATGCAGGCTAGAGCTATTATTGAAGCTGCTGTTAAAGTTAAGAAAAATGGTGTTGATGTTCACCCTGAAATAATGATTCCGCTTGTTGGTACTTTGAAAGAGCTAAAAATGATAAAAGACAGAATTATCAAAATAGCTGATGAAGTATTTGAAAAAGAAGGTTCTAAAGTTACATATAAAGTAGGTACTATGATAGAAGTTCCTAGAGCTGCTTTAGTTGCTGACAAAATTGCCACTGAAGCTGAGTTCTTCTCATTCGGTACTAATGACTTAACTCAAATGGGCGGCGGTTTCTCAAGAGATGATGCAGGTAAATTCTTAAAAGATTATGTTAATAAAGAAATATACGAAAGAGATCCTTTCCAATCATTAGACCAAGAAGGTATCGGAGAGCTTTTAAGAATAGGTGTTACTAAAGGAAGAGCTGCTAATAAAAAACTTGTTGTTGGTATATGTGGTGAGCATGGAGGAGATCCTGCTACTGTTATGTTCTGTAATGATATAGGACTAGATTATGTAAGCTGTTCTCCTTACAGAGTACCTATAGCAAGACTTGCTGCTGCTCAAGGAGCTATAAAATCTAAACCAGCTAAAAAAGCTACTGCTAAGAAAGCTCCTGCTAAAAAAGCTGCTGCTAAAGCATCAGCCAGTGCTAAAAAAACAGCTGCAAAAGTAGAAGTAAAAAAATCAGCTTCTAAAAAAGCTGCTGTTGCTAAAAAAACACCTTCTAAATCTTCAAGTAAGAAAAAGAAATAATAATAAAATATTTATATAAATAATAAAGAGGGGCTTACAGTAATCTGTAAGCCCTGATTTTTTAATAAAATTGACTAATCATCTCTTACTTCCAATAACCATACTAATAGTTGAAAGTATTATCAAAACAGAGCCTATAACTATATTAAAAGTTAAATCTTCATTATATATAAAAATCGAAGCCACAACTGTAGTAGTAGGTTCAAACATATTAAGTATTGATGCTAGAGAAGAGCCTAATTTTTTAACCCCGTAAAGTAAAAGCCCTAAAGAAAATATAGTGCATAAAAGCGATACAGCAATAAAATTATAAAAAACATTAATATTGTTTAAAATCTGCAAAGAATTTGTAAATATTCCAGCTGTAAAAAAAGCTGCAGAAACAATCAAAGACATATAAAAAAGAGAGACAATAGTATCAATACTAGAAAAACTGCATTTTTTATTTGCCACTATATAGCTTCCGTATGTAACTGTTGTAACTAGTGCGTATATTACTCCCAAAAATGATTCTACTTTTACAACTTTTGTGAGGAGAACTATTCCAGAAACGGCAAACAGCATTGAAAGTATTTTTAATATATTTATCTTCTCTTTAAACAAAAATATCATTATAAGCAAAACTATCACAGGATATCCAAAATGTATCATATTGCTTAATCCTGCTGATATATAGAGCAATGACTGAGACAAAAAGAAAAAAGTAAGTCCAAGACCCGTAATACTAAATATTAATAATTCTATAAATTGTCTTTTTGTTATCTTAAAACTTTTTCTTGTAATAAGTATAATTATAAATAAAAAAATAGCAGTAAAAAAATATCTATAAAAAACTATAGAAAGTGATGAATAATTATATGCTATAATATTTTTAACGAAAATTGGTAAAAATCCATAGGCAATAGAGCCTATTATAACTAATAAAACATTTAACATTGAAATCCTCTATAATTAAAAATTTAAATTAAAAAAATTTAGAATAAAATATTTGAATATGATTTAAAATTTATGAAATAAAAGAAATTATTAATGCATATATTAACCCTAAAACTAATTATGATTATTAATAATATATAATATTTTTAATAAATCAATAGAAAATATAAAATTATGTATTTTACTTATTAATTATTTACTTTTAAAAATCAATTTTTTCTACTTTATTATATTTACATTTTATGTTATTATTGAGTTTTAATAAAAAATGTTATTAGTTTAGACAATTTTACCTTTAAGGAGATTTATATCTGATGGGAGCAATGGATTTAGTATTCAAATTGATATTCGGCTCTAAAGAACAAAATGACGCTAAAGTATTAAAACCTATAGCAGAAAAGACATTATCATTTGAAGAAGAGATAAAAAAATTAAGCAATGAAGAACTTACAAATAAAACTAAAGAGTTCAGAGAAAGAGTAGAAAAACATATAGGCTGTAAAACAGAAGAATTGGATTTAAGTAAAGAAGAAAATAAGAAAAAACTTCAGGATATATTAGACAGTATACTTCCAGAGGCATTTGCTGTAGTACGTGAAGCCAGTATAAGAACTACAGGTATGAGACACTTTGATGTTCAGGTGATGGGAGGAACTGTACTTCATCAGGGAAGAATAGCTGAGATGAAAACAGGTGAAGGTAAAACACTTGTTGCTACTCTTGCAGTATACCTTAATGCTTTAACAGGACTTGGAGTGCATGTAGTTACAGTAAATGATTATCTTGCTAAGCGTGATGCTGAATGGATGACTCCTATATACTCTATGCTTGGAATAAGTGTGGGTATACTTGATAATACTAGACCTCATTCCCCAGAAAGACGTGCTGTTTATAACTGCGATGTTGTTTATGGTACTAATAATGAGTTTGGATTCGATTATTTAAGAGATAATATGGTTACAAGAAAAGAGGATAAAGTTCAGAGAAAATTCTATTTTGCCATAGTGGATGAGGTAGACAGTATTTTGATAGATGAAGCTAGAACTCCTCTTATAATATCAGGACCAGCTGAAAAAAACATAAAAATGTATTATGAAATTGACAGAATAATACCTATGCTTAAACAGGCAGAAGTAGATGAGAGAATGCGTGAGGTGGCAGGCACTGGTGATTATGTACTTGATGAAAAAGATAAAAATGTATACCTTACAGAAGAAGGTGTACATAAAGTAGAAAAACTTCTTAATGTAGAAAATTTATACGGTGCTCAAAGCAGTACAATAGTTCACCATGTTAATCAGGCTTTAAAGGCTCATAAAGTATTCAAAAAAGATGTTGACTATATGGTTACAGACGGAGAAGTTTTGATTGTAGATGAGTTTACAGGACGTGTACTTGAAGGAAGAAGATACAGTGACGGACTTCACCAAGCAATAGAAGCTAAAGAAAAAGTTGCTATACAAAATGAATCGCAAACTTATGCTACAATAACATTCCAGAACTATTTCAGAATGTATCCTAAACTTTCTGGTATGACAGGTACTGCAGAAACAGAAGCAGAAGAGTTTTATAAAATTTATAAATTGGATGTTGCAGTTATTCCTACTAATAAACCTATAGCAAGACAGGACTTATCAGACAGAATATACAGGACTAAAAAGGCAAAATTTGAAGCATTAGCAAAATATATAAAAGAACTTCAAGATGCTGGAAAACCTGCACTTGTTGGTACAGTATCGGTAGAGATGAACGAAGAGCTTTCTAAAGTGTTCAAAAGGCATAAAATTAATCATGAAGTATTAAATGCTAAAAACCACTCAAGAGAAGCTCAAATAATAGCACAGGCTGGAGAACCAGGGGCTGTTACTCTTGCTACAAACATGGCAGGACGTGGTACGGATATTGTACTTGGAGGTAACCCAGTTGCAAAAGGGGTAGCTGAGATAGAACAAGTGCTTGTACTTATGAAAGACAAAGCATTCAAAGAAAGAGATCCTTATAAAAAAGAAGAATTGACAAAAAAAGTTAAAGCTATAGACCTTTACAAAGAAGCATTTGTAAGAAGCGTTATTGCTGGAAAAATAGATGAAGCTAAAGAATTGGCAGAAAAAAATAATGCTTCTGAAATGATAGAAAAAATTGACAGAATTATTCAGATAAATGAAAAATCCAAAATAGACAAAGAAAAAGTTCTAGCTGCTGGCGGTTTGCATGTTATAGGAAGTGAGAGACATGAGGCAAGACGTATTGATAATCAGCTTAGAGGAAGAAGCGGAAGACAGGGAGATCCCGGACTTAGCGTATTTTTCTTATCGCTTGAAGATGATTTAATGCGTTTATTCGGCGGTGAGAGAGTATCAAAAATGATGCTTGCTATGGGAATGGGCGAAGAAGAAGAGCTTGGTCATAAATGGCTTAACAAATCTATAGAAAATGCTCAAAGAAAAGTAGAAGGCAGAAACTTTGATATAAGGAAACATTTGCTTGAGTATGATGATGTTATGAATCAGCAGCGTATGGCAGTTTATGGAGAGAGAGATTATATACTTTATTCTGATGATATATCTCCTAGGGTAGAAGAAATTATAGCTGAAGTAACAGAAGATACTGTTAAAGATATAAGCGACAATAAAAAACATGTTGATCCTTTGGAAGTAACAAAATGGCTTAATAGTTATTTAATAGCTATAGATGAAGATGCAGCAAATAAGGCTGTAGAAGGCGGTGTTGATAATGCTGTGAAAAATCTTACTAATTTACTTTTAGAAGCGTACAGAAAAAAATCTTTGGAAGTAAATGAAAAAATATTCAGAGAAGTAGAAAAAAATATATTCCTATCAATAATAGATAACAGATGGAAAGATCATCTATTTGCTATGGACAGTTTAAGAGAAGGTATAGGTTTAAGAGGATATGCTGAAAAAAACCCTCTTACTGAATATAAACTTGAAGGCTATAAAATGTTTGTTGCCACTATGAATGTAATACATAATGAGCTTGTAAATTTAATTATGAGAGTTCGTATTATACCTAATTCATTTGATGCCATGGAAAGAGAAAGTGCCTTTGACGGAGGAGTCGAGGAGAAAAGCAGTGCTAGTGCTATGAATGGAAACAATACTCAAAATATTCAAAGCAAAGTAAAAACTGCTCAGGCTAATGTAAAAATGACTCAGAAAATAGGAAGAAATGATCCTTGTCCTTGCGGAAGCGGAAAAAAATATAAACATTGTCATGGTAAAGATAATCAGCAATAAAATAATAGAAGCATAATAAAAATAATTTTTAAAAGGCGTATATATAAATTATATATGCCTTTTTTATTTTGTATAAGAATTATAATCAAACTCATTCATAATTAATAATAAATTAAAATAATATATCCAAACTTTATTCAGTATAATGAAAATTTTATTCTTATCTCCAAAAACATATATCAATTTTTACTTGTTATTATGATATTACATTTATTTTTTAACTTTTACTTCCACCCTAGCTTTATTTAAACTTAAAACCGAAGACAATGCATGTTAAACAATATTATAATTTATAATTAGGCAGTAAAAATAATTATATTAGAGTAAAAAAATAACATTATAAAGATAAAGTGCGGTAATATAAATAAATTGTTATTTTATGAAATATTTATCCATAAATAAGTCAGAAGTAATATAAAACAATACCAAATATAAGATGAATTCATACTTAGAAAAATATAAAAGTCATCTTTTAAAATGTTGTATACAGACAAATATTATTTATAATATCTTAATTAAACTAATCGATAATAAATTATATAGTTATGAAACAATATATTTTTTATTTAATATTTATGTTTTTTTTGCTTTCATGCAAAACAAATCAAGTATACAATATAAGAGATTATGATGATAAATCTCATTTTGTAAAAATAGACAAAATAGAATATTTAAAACCAAATATAAAATACAATATAGACGGTACAGAATATAATACTGATACACTTTCAAGAATATATAAAGTTACAAGAAAAAATACTTTAATACTCTCTAATGCCAAAAGAAATAATTATGCCCAAAGAAAAATAGTAAATCTTTATGGTATAAAAGGCTGTGATCAGGGAGGACATATCATAGGCAGACAATTCGGAGGCTCTCCTAATATTGATAATTTAATACCTATAAATAAAAGACTAAATATAGGCGAAATGAGAAAAACAGAAATGGAATGGAGAGATAATCTAAATGAAGGCAATGAAATAAAAGATATAATAATCAATATAGAGTACATATATACCAATATGCGTCCAAATATAATAAAGATTAATTATACAGTAGATAAAGATTATACCAATTATAAAGTAATAAAAATATTTACAAACATAGCAGAAACAAACAATTAAAAAACGCCCCAAAATTATGAGACAATTTTGAAGCGTCTTAAATATTTATAGGAGTATGTTAACTAACTTTTGGATAATTCCTTATCTTCAGTCTTAACTGACTTAGTATAAGAAAATATCAAAGAGCCATCATTAGCATCAACATTAATAATATCACCCTCTTCTATATTACCAAACAATATTTCCGTACTCACATAATCTTCTATCTCTTTTTGTATAGCTCTTCTCAAACTTCTAGCACCATACTTCTTATCAAAGCCTTTATCTATAATATAGCTTTTGGCTTCTTCAGTCAAATTGATTACTATATTTCTTTCTTTAATAGCCTCGTTCAATTCTTTAAGCATTATATTAATGATATCTTTAAGATCATCTTTAGTGAGGGTATGGAAAACTATAATATCATCTATTCTGTTTAAAAACTCTGGATTAAAGTTTTGTTTTAATTCTTCTAAAGCGAAATTTTTGATATCATTAGTATCTTTTTCGCTTCCAACAGCATTAAATCCTAAAGAACTGCCCTTAACTATATCTCTGGCACCTAAATTGCTTGTTATTATAATTATAGTATTAGAAAAATCAACCTTTCTTCCAAAATTATCAGTAAGCTGCCCCTCTTCAAGCACCTGCAAAAGTATATTAGTAACATCAGGGTGAGCTTTTTCTATTTCATCAAAAAGTATAAGAGAATAAGGTTTTCTTCTTACTTTCTCAGTAAGTCCGCCGCCTTCTTCATAACCGACATATCCCGGAGGAGCTCCTATAAGCCTGCTTACAGCAAATTTTTCCATGAACTCACTCATATCTATTCTTATAAGTGCATCGCTGTCTCCGAACATAAACTCTGAAAGCACTTTAGCTAAAGCAGTTTTTCCAACTCCAGTAGGTCCCAAGAAAATAAAACTTCCAAGCGGTCTTTTAGAAGTTTTAAGCCCTGCTCTGCTTCTTCTTATAGCTTTAGATATGGAAGCTATGGCCTCTTTTTGACCTACAACTTTCTGATGAAGTTCGTCTTCCATACCTATAAGTCTTTTACTTTCTGAGTTTAAAAGTCTTTTTATAGGTATATTAGTTATTTCTGATATTACATGTCTTATATCATCTTCTTCTATATAAGTTTCAATTTTTTCTCTTTCTTCACGCCATTTTTCTTCTTTTTTGGCAAGCTCTTCCTGCAAAGCAGTAATTTCATCTCTTATTTTGGCAGCCTCTTCAAAGTTCTGATTATCAACAACATTCTTTTTCTCTTGGTTAAGTTCTTCTATTTTCTTTTCTAAATCTTTGAACTCCTGAGGTCTTGTCATATTCATAAGCCTTGCTCTTGAACCAGCTTCATCTATCAAATCTATAGCTTTATCAGGCAAATGTCTTTCAGAAATATATCTTTTACTTAAAACAGCAGCAGCAGCAATAGCTTCATCAGTATATTTTACTTTATGATGTTCTTCATATTTTGATTTTATACCGTTTAATATCTCTATAGTATCCTCTATGCTAGGCTCTTCAACATTGATAGGCTGAAATCTTCTAACCAAAGCACCATCTTTTTCTATATATTTTTTATATTCATTGATTGTAGTAGCTCCTATACATTGAATTTCACCGCGTGAAAGAGCAGGTTTTAACATATTAGCCGCATCTAAAGCACCCTCAGCCCCTCCAGCACCTATTAATGTATGAAGCTCATCTATAAATATTATTATATTATTAGCTTTTTTTATTTCCAAAACTATATTTTTTATTCTCTCTTCAAACTCACCTCTATATTTAGTACCTGCCACAACAGATGACAAATCAAGAGTCAATACACGTTTTTTAAGAAGTATATCAGGTACATCAGCAGCTACTATCTTCTCTGCCAAACCTTCAACTATAGCTGTCTTACCTACACCGGGCTCGCCTAAAAGTATAGGATTATTCTTTTTTCTTCTTGAGAGTATTTGCACCACTCTCATAACTTCATTTTCTCTTCCTATAACTTTATCTAAAGCCTTATCACGTGCGAGTTTAGTTAAATCGCGGGCAAACTGATCTAATGTAGGAGTTTTTACTTTTTTTACAGTTTCATCTTGATGAGTCTGCTCTGAAGAAGATATATTACTTCCAGCCACACCAAGCATTTTTAATATTTCCTGTCTTAATATCGTAAGTTCAAGCCCCATACTTGTAAGTACATTATATGCAGTACCTCCCTCTTCTCTTAAAAGCCCAAGAAGTAAATGTTCTGTACCTATATAGTTATGGCTTAAAGCTCTAGCCTCTTCAGCTGACCTGCTTATAAGTTTTTGTACTCTTGGAGCAGTAGGCAATGTACCAAATACTTTTGTAGATGAAGATTTAACCATAGCAGATTCAAGCTCAAGTTTTAATCTATCCAAATCAATTTTCAATCTAAGTAAAACACGTGTAGCTAAAGCCTCTGATTCATGAAGAAGCCCCAAAAGAATATGCTCTGGAGTAACCATATCATGATTTAATCTTTTAGCTTCTTCCTGAGCATATAGTTCTATAACCTTTTTTGCTTTACTTGTTAAATGAAATTGAAACATATTACAATCCTATATATAACATTATATATAATTATTTTTATAATTTTTAGTTTAGTAGCTATTATCGGCTATAATAGAAATACTATTATTAATTAAAGCCTGATAAAATCATAGATTTAATATATAATGGTGCTAAGATATAAAAGTATTAATAACAATTTATATTTTTTTAAATAAAACTGCTATTAGCTACATTAACAACATTTATATTAGTTCTAGCAGTTGATGCAGTATTTGTCTTAGTATTAGTTTCATCTTGAGGATTAGAATATAATAATGATAACACTAACGCTAAAACTATTGCCGAAGACAGAGCAAAAGAAAGCCTAGCAGAACACATAAAGGCATAAAAAGGATTAAATTCATTTTTTTTGGAACTTTCCATCTTAGCCCTTTGAAGCATATACTGCCATTCTCTATCAGGCAAACTAGGCAAATCGAAATAATGTTTTCTTCTTTCAATTTTGCTTTTAAATTGCATCATCTCATGTAATTTCATAAAAGAGTCCTTTCTTTTTCTAATAGCGATTTCATTTTTTTAAGAGCATAAGAATAATTACTCTTAGCTGAATCGCTTGATATATTTAAAATATCAGCTATTTCTTTATATGAGTAATTCTCATAATATCTCAATATAAAGACATCTCTTTGTTTTCCTTTTAATTTTGTAGAGGCATTATATATTTTCTCCTGAAGGTATATCCTCTCATATTCTTTTTCGGTATTATACCTCTTATCATCTACTACCTCTAATTTTTCTAAATAAGGCGACTCTCTTCTATAAGCCTTAGAATACATGTTTATAGCAGTATTGCTTATTATACGGTATAGCCAGCCTTTGAAATAATTACGTTCTTCATATCTGTCTATAGCCTTATAAACACGTATAAGTACATCTTGTGTTAAATCCATAGCATCTTCATAATTATGCATAAAACGATATGATAAATTAAATATATAATTTTTATATCTAGTTAATAATAAGTCCAATGCTTCGCTGTCGCCTTTTTTATGTGCTTCTATAAGTTCATAATCTTTTAATAATTCTTTTTCTTTAGTTTCTATCATCTCTGCAAACTCCATTATCTGTTCTTAAAATAATATATACACATTATTTATAACAAATACAATAACATTTAAGTAAAATCAGGCCATATAACTTTCTTTAACAAAATTCTTATTAGAACCATCTGTTTTCTTTTTATCATTTCCTGAGTTTACTGCCTCTTTCTCATTAAATGCACACTCTATATCATATTTAGTAAGAGTAAGAGTGCTGCCTTTTATGCCGTCCAAATTAAAAAGTATATTAACCATTGCTGTTTCTACTATACTTTTTAATGATCTTGCCCCCATATTCATACTAGAAGCCTTATCAACTATAAAATTGATAGCTTCTGAGGTTACAGTAAGTTTTTTACCTATACTCCTAAAAAAGTCTGTATATTTTATAATAGGAGATTCTTTAGTTTTTGTCAAGATATCTTTTAAATTTTCCTTAGTAAGCTCATTTAAAGTTACGATTATAGGTATTCTTCCTATAAACTCTGGTATCATACCATATTTTTCTATATCTTTAACATCAACCTGACTTAATATTCTATCCTTTTGAAGTTTATTAATAACTGCATTAGAACCGAAACCTAAGCTGTTTTCTCCTTTCAAACGCATTTTTATAATATCATCAAGCCCCACAAAAGCACCGCCAAATATAAATAATATATTTTTAGTATTCATAAGTATGCCGTCACTTGAATGCATCATACGTCTGTCGCCGAACTCTGGAACCCTTATGTCCTCCCCATTCATCATAGAAAGCAAAGCCTCCTGAACAGCTTTATCTGAAGGATTGCCAGTAGTAGACTGATGTGCATCCGCTTTCGCTATCTTATCAACCTCATCTAAAAATACTATACCATGCTGAGCATGCTCTAAATCCCCATTAGCCTTTCTATAGAGATTGTATAAAACAACCTCTACATCATCTCCTACATATCCTGTTTCGGTAAGTGTAGTAACATCAGCACGGGCAAATGGAAGTCCTAAAATATCTGCTAATGTCTTTACCAAATAAGTTTTTCCTACACCAGTAGGTCCTATCATAAGTATATTAGACCTAAAAGGTATTTCTTTATTTCCGCTTATTCTAAGGCAATGCAAATATGCATGTACTGCCAATGCTTTTTTAGCCTCGTCCTGACCTATAACTGTTTTATCAAGTTCTGCTACTATTTCTTTTGGTGTAAGTATATCTGATGATTTTTTCTTACCTGATACATTATTTTCTGATGTATATTTTCTTATAACTTCTTCGCTGTTTATAACTCCTTCTATAATACTATAATTTTCTTTCTCCAAAAAAGCAAAAATAATTTTAGAGTTAATAAATGTTATAAGTGTATTTGATATCTCTAATATACCCCCGCTTGGATATGGTTCATGAGATAAAGTAAATATACCGCTTGACATTAATTTACCTTTAGGGTCAAAATAATGATATTTATTTATATATATATCTGAATTTAGAGTAATAAGTTCTAGTATACGTCTGATAGATATAGCAGACATAGAATCCCCGTAAATTGTATATACCAAAACTGAATATAATATAAATCTCTCATCTAAATTAAGTTCTCTATCAGATATAAATTTTTCTATATTAAAATTATATTTCTTAAAACTAGATATTTTTCTTACATCACCCTTTAATGAATTAACAAGCAAATCAACTTCATTGGCATTATTGACAGCTTTTTCATTATTGGAAACCATTTCATCTTCATAGCCCAAAGCTCTGTCAATATTGCTGGATAGTCTTCTAGTCATATCATTTCTGTCAGATATCAAATTTAGTGTATAAACTATCTTAGTAATTATTTCAAAATATGCTCTGAAAGCATCTTCTCTGTCTTTATATTTTTCCTGATTTTCTTTAGCTTCTTCATTATTTTTCTTCTTCATAAATAATACTCCTAAAACTATTTAACCAAATCGCCTATTAAATCATATTCTGTATGATGAGTGATATTAACTTTGACTATATCACCTATCTTTATATCATAATTATTTTCATTAAAAACCTCAACACAGCCGTCAACCTCTGGGGCATCATATTTGCTTCTGCCTATGAACTTATTATCATCTTCTTTCTCTTCTATCAATACATCTATAGTCTTTCCTATAAATCTTTCAAGCCTCTCTTCAGAAACCTCTATAGCAGCCCTCATAAGTCTCTCTCTAAGCATCATTTTTTTGTTTCTGCTTATTTTAGGCTTATCTATAGTCAATGCTTTTGTATTCTCCTCTTCAGAATATGTAAACACCCCTACCCTATCTATTTTGGCACTTCTTACGAATTTTATTAATTTCTTAAAACTCTCTTTAGTTTCACCGGGGAAACCCACTATTAAAGAAGTTCTTATTACAGCATTTTCATCATAACTTCTTATTCTATTAATCATATTTCTGTAAAATTTGTACGCTCTTTTTCCTCTGTTCATATCTTTAAGTATTTCTTCGTCAACATGCTGCAAAGGTATATCAAAATAAGGAACAACTTTATCTATTGTAAAAAATGCCTCTATTATATCATTATTTAATACAACAGGATTTTGATATAATACTCTTATCCATTCAATACCTTCAATTTTTGAAAGTTCTTTGAGCAAGTCTGGCAAAGCTAGCCTTTTATAAATATCATGTCCGTAATATGTGGTCTCCTGTGCTATCAAATTAATTTCCTTAGCACCATTTTTAGCATAATTCTCTGCCTCTTTAACTATATCTTCAATCTTTCTGCTTCTATGCTCTCCCCTAATATTAGGTATAGCACAGAAACTACAATTAGCATGACATCCATCGCTTATTCTTATATAAACACTATGTTTAGAGCCAGTATTTATTCTATCTCCATACTCTTTATATTCTGTATTATCTTCTCCATCATGAAAACCATCTTTATTTACAGCTTCCAATATCTTTTCCAAATCATGTATGCCAATAGCTGCATCAACCTCTTTAAACATATCAAGAAAGTTATCTTTATATCTTTCACTCATACAGCCAGAAACTATAAGCCTTTTACATTTTCCGTATTTTTTGTACATAGAATGGTCAAATATAGCGTCAATAGATTCTCTTTTTGAGTCTTCTATAAAAGCACAAGTGTTTATAACTATAACATCAGCTTCTTCTGGATTATTGGTAACATTAAATCCGTTTTTTTGTAATATAGCTAATATATGCTCCCCATCAACAGTATTTTTCTCACATCCTAAACTGTGTAAATATATATTTTGCAAATTAATTATCCTTTCCTAATTGATTATATATTAAAAATATACTCAAAATCATTAAAATGTCAATTATCATATTAACTAAAAAATAATAATTTTTAATTTATGGGGGCTAGCCCCCATACCCCCACTTCTTTTGTTGTTACAAAGAAGCAAAAAAACTGAATTTTTATATATAGGTATATTTATTATTTATACTCTTGGCATTTCATTTCTATATTTTTAACTAAATTAATTAATTCATCTTTACTTTTTAAAACTAAATTTAGTTCATCATAATCGTTATAATAATTTTTATCAAAATCATTATAATTATACAATATATTTTGTAAAAAAATATTTAATTTATCACTAATTTTTATAACATTTCCTTTTTTTCTAAAATATATATAAATATTATATTCATCATCAATATTGTTAATATAAATTTCAATAACTAATTCATTTTCATTATCATAAAAATATCCCTCTAAACTCAAACATATAGCTATTGTCCATTCAGGTTTTTTAATAGAAGATTTAAAAATATTTAAATTCAAATCACTTCTTAATTCATTAGCTTTAGCCTCAAACAATTTCCTAACTTCACAAATATTAGAAAAAATATTTTCAATCTTATTATATTTATCTTCATCTTTTAAAAGTTTCAAAAAATCTTTATTCATATTTACTCCTCTGCTAATAAATAAAATATTCTCCAAAAAATCATTAAGAAAATAATAATATTTATTATGGATTAAAGATTTCTTATATTTTTGCAAATTAAATAAAATTTTATCTGCTAATTCTTTATGAGAAATATTAATAACATCATTATATTTATTAGTTTTAGAAAGAACTATAAATATACTTTTCTTGTTTTCTTGCCGAGACAATAATTTCACATGATTATTATATTCTTCTAAATCATTATTTAAAATTGCTTCTATTTTTGTCTCAATGCCAATTATATAATGTTCACTTTTTATAAGTATATCTATTAGCTTACCATTTATTGTTGACTCTTCCCTAATAACATATTGTGTATGATCATCGATAATATTAATAATATTTTCTTTTTCTTTTAAAATTTCTAATAATGATGTAAAAACTAAATTACCAAAATTATGACATTCATCACTATTCATAAAAAAAGCAAGTACATTATTAAAAACTATTTCATAGTGAGGAAATCCAGAAATCTCAAAAAAATTTTTTTTAGACCTCACAGTTTCAATTATTTTATATTTATTTAAAAAATTTATTAAACTATTGTCCATAAAATAAATAATTACTTAGTATCAGACATAATAAGATTATATCTAGTAGAATCATTAAGATTCTTAACCCATTTTATAGTCTTATTAACAGTCTCTCCAGCACCGCCTACATTAATAGTTTTTCCATTAACTTTAACTACCACCTCTCCAGCATTACCTATAGTAAGCATAACAACATCTTTAGCTTCTAAATATAATGTCTTTCCACTTAAAAGGTTTGTTGTAGCAGGTCTGTTGGAATCTATAAAATATCTTACATATACAAAATGTTTAGCTGTTATCTCTATCCTGATATCAACTTTTTCTGTATCTTGCTCTATATAAGTTTCACCGTTTATAACAAGAAGATTAGTAGAAACTGTATTATTATAGTTGGTGCTGTTTAATTCTGTTTGATCTATTTCTGTATTATAGCCTGTATTAACCATCTGATCTTCTTCAAGTCTTTCCATTTCAACTGTAGCAGAATTATCATACACTTCTATAACGCTTATCTTAAAATCATTTATACCATTTCCATTTAAATCCAATATTATAGGATTGCTCTTAGAAAATGATAAATCCTGACCGTTTACATTAATATGAACAACATTGCCTATGGTATTAAATTTTATAGTAGCAGATATGCCTAGAGGCTTAAAGTATATAATATCACCTACTTTAACACTCTGTCTTGCCTTGCTGTCAACTATATTTTTGGATATTTCTGTTTCATTTCTATTTTGTTTTTTATTTGAAGTAAAAAAGCCCAATATATTATTTCTATTAACAAATATAACAGCAAGAACAACAATTATCGCAAGTATGATAATTATTGTTGGAATTATAGATCTGTTTCTATTTCTTAATTTATACAAATCTCTTTTAGCCATAAAAAGCAAATCTGCTTCGGCATTACCAGAATTCATATTTTTATTTCTTTTATTGGTTTCTTTTATAGTTTTTTCTTCATTTTTTTCTGTATTTATAGTATCTTTTAGGCTTTCTTTGGCAGGAGGCTGATTTTCTTTTTCTTTACTGTTATCTTGTTCAGTATTTTCTTTTGATTTTTTTACATTTTTACTGCTTTTAGTATTTTTTAGTAAATCCTGCTCTGATTTTATACCGTTTTTTTGTAAATTATACCTTTCCAAAACCATATTGGCATCTAATGATAATTTGTCGCTTAGATTCTTTATAAATCCTTTAACATATATCTCACCTGGTAATACATCAAATTCTTCATTTTCCAATGCTTTTATAAATCTTGCAACTATATGAGTAGAAGCCTCCAACTCTTCTATTGTAAGCCCTTTTTTCTCTCTAGCATTCTTTAATATTTGACCAATAGTTTCCATATAAATTTCCTAATAAATCCTTAAAAATTAATTATTTGGTACTAAACCATCTTTTAATACCTGCATATTTTCTTCTATTACTGGTTCAAAATCCTTATTTCCGTCTTCATATTTTGGATTGTATCTTATGCTTGTAAATAAATACTCTACTGGAACATTAGTTGTAGTTATACCTAATATTCTTATAATCATACCAGTATCATCTACCCATAAATGTATTTTTGTAAAACCTGTTCTGTCTACACTGGCCTGCTTAGAAGTTAAAAGCATATGATAGGCTCTTCTATTATCATTACCAGCATAAGAAGCACTATTATATTTAGCAATGCCAAGTTCAGAGTCTTTAAAACTATTAATAGCCACCAATTCACGTTCATTATAAAAATCTATATTAAATTTACTTGTTAGTCTTAATATACCTTCTGCTGTATAAATAGCCCCAGAATCTCCGTAATTAAGTTTCTGCTCTGCTACAACATTATTTCTAGGGAAAATTATCCATAAAGTCTCACCATTGCAGTATATTGACTGTCCGTTGGCACCGCTTGTATATTCCATTTTAAATAGATTTGGATTTTTAGTTATTAGTTTTCCGTAGGATAATTTTTCTCCGTTACGTTCTACAAAATTGGCTGAAAATCCGTTTATTTTTGAGAATCTATTGGATATCATGCTGACAACTCTTTCGGGGGTCATTATTTGAGTATATGCTATTGAAGATAATGATAGAGATAATAAAATAAAAGGTATTATTTTTTTCATAGATATTTTTATTTGTCCTTAAATAAAGTCGGTATAATTTATACTAAAATTATATGATATAATAAAAATATATAAAAAACAAGTATTTTATTTTTTATTTGAAATCATTATTTTAAATAAATCACAAAAAATTCATACTCATTTTTTGTCAAAAACGGGTATGAAACTTGATTTTTTTATCTATATATATCATTTTTGTCAATTATAGGAACTATATATTACCTCATATTAATGACTTATTTTAAATATAAAGTATATTTAAAAATAAACTATCAAAACAAATCACATTATATATAATAAACTATATACATTTAGGAGGATAACTATGAAAATAAAAAAAATAGATAATACTAAATATAACATGTCAAAATATAAAAGCATATACAGCAACAGAAGTGCAATAATACAAAATGATGAAGAAATAGTACTTCTTCTTGGAAATGAAATGCGTAAAGAGGGAGTTGTAGATGTAGAAGCCGCTGTATATTTATCTTTACCTAGTTTCTTAAGACTATATGATACTTTGAAAGAAAAAATTGATATGTTTAGAAAAGGCGGAAATTTATTATAGTTATAAGGAGATTATTAAGCTTATGAAAAATGATTATATAAAAGAATACTGTATTAAAAATGATAAAAATATTATTCTTATAATAGAAAAAGATATTAATAAAAAAATGTATAATGAACTTTATAGTACATTAAATAGACTTTTAGAAAATGGAAGTAAAAATATCATAATATATTTTAGAAATAGTATAAAATATATTGTATCAAATGCTATATATTTAATGCTTGAAACACAAAAGGTGCTTGAGTTTAGAGGAGGTAAAATGATACTTACTGGATTAAACGAATATGCAAAATGGTCTGTAAAATCACTAGAAGCTCATAAAAAAATAAAGATATTCGATAATATTCAAAATGCAATAGAAGATATAGAAGAAATTACAGCATAATGAAATAATAAAATAAATATAATAAACAAAAAGCAAGGAAAAAACTCCTTGCTTTATTTTTTAATTATTTAATTCTGATTTGTTAATAAGGCATTTACAAAATCTGTATAATTAATATTAGCCAAATTATAAACATGCAAAAAACCATTTGTAAACATTATAGATGAGGCTATAGTAGATCTGTTTCCGCTTCTGCAGTATACTATATACTCTTTATTTTTATCTAAAAGATTTATTTTGCTTGTAAAATCAGTATTTAACACATCAATATTAATTGAATTAGGGGCACTTCCAGACATATACTCTTCTGGTGTTCTTACATCTAATAGAACCAAATTTGTAGATTTGCTCATTAAATCCAATGCCTTTTTTATATTAATATTATCATAACCATTTTTAGAGCATGATGATATCATTAATAAAAATCCTAAAATCAAGGAAAAACATAATAAATATTTTCTCATATTTTATATATCCTTTTATAATTATTTTTTCTTAAATATTATGTTAATTAATAATACTAATAATATTATATTTATATATTTTGTCAAACTCTTTTAATAATAAAATAATTTTAATTTTATATTTTCTTTACTTTTCTGTTTTATATAGTAAAACTTTCGTACGGGAAATTTTAGATAATGATAAAAAAAGTATATTGTTTATTAAGTATAATAATGTTATTATTAATATCATGTGCTGATAAAAGTGAGAAAGAATCAAAAGAAAAAAAATCTCCTAATATTATGGAAGATGATGAATATATAAAAAATATAATAAAGGATTCTTCTAAATAATTAAAAAACACTTAAAAAATGGAAAAAACAATCATGTTTATTAATCAAAAAACAAAAGCCTATGCTGGAACTATTTTTAGCGTATTAATTTGGGGTATAACTTTTATTTCTACAAAAATATTATTAAATGATTTTTCGCCTATAGAAATTCTTTTAAGCAGATTTGTATTAGGCTTCATACTTTTAATGATAATATATCCTAAAAACAATAAAATCTACTCAAAAAAAGAAGAAGCATTATTTGCAGCCGCTGGGATAACAGGTATAACGCTTTACTATCTATTTGAAAACATGGCGTTAAATTATTCTCTTGCATCAAATGTAGGAATTTTGGTTGCTGTAGGTCCTTTATTTACTGGTATTTTTTCATCTCTAATATTAAAAGAAAGATTAAGAATAAATTTTATTATAGGTTTTATATTTGCTATAGTAGGAATAGCAGTAATAACATTTAATGGAAAGTTTATATTAAAAATAAATCCTCTTGGAGATATGCTCGCTATTCTTGCCGCTGTTATGTGGGGGCTTTATTCTGTACTTATAAAAATGATAGGCGATATGGGATTTCACTCTGTTACAATAACAAAAAAGACATTTATGTACGGCATAATATTTATGATACCAATAATGTTTTTTGTTGGATTTGATGTTAATATTAGCGATTATATAAAACCTATAAATCTTATAAACTTTTTATTTTTATCATTTGTAGCATGTACTTTATGCTTTATAGCTTGGACATATTCTACAAAGATTTTGGGTGCTGTTAGAAACAATACTTATATATATTTCATACCAATAATAACTCTTATAGCTTCAAAAATAATATTAAATGAAAATATTACAATATTTGCTTTGATAGGAGTAGTATTAATATTATTAGGAGTTATAATATCAGAATCAAATTTTGCCTCTTTTTTATTAAAGAAGAAGAATAGTATTTGATGCTAGAATTTATTATATACTGAAAAATTTTTAAGTTTGTCAATTTTTATGTTGTTGCTTTCCCGCTGCGACTTCGTAAAAGAACCTTATATCCTCAACAAGTTTGGATACGCTTCGTGAAATTGCAAATATAAAAATAATACTGTTTTATTTACTTTTTTTAGAAGGCTTTTTTTCTTTATATTCGTTTTTAAAATAATCGCAATACTGTGATACTGTGCATTTAGAACATAAAGGAGAAACAGGCTTGCATAGATTCTGACCGTAAACTACCAAAGTATCATTATAAACCCTCCAATACTCTTTAGGCAGCTTATCACGCAAAGCAAACTCAGTCTCTTCAGGTGTTTTTGTATGAACATAACCGAATCTGTTTGATATTCTATGCACATGCGTATCAACACATATTCCGTCCTTATCAAATGCTTCAGTTACAACTAAATTGGCAACCTTTCTTCCAACACCTTTAAGTTTAAGAAGCTCATCTATCTCATCAGGCACTTTTCCGCCGAAATCATCTATAATCATTTTTGATACTTCAAGTATATTTTTTGCCTTTACTTTATAAAAACCTACTGGATATATAAGTTTTGCTATTTCTTCTTCTGTGAGTTTTAGCATATCTTCCGCTGTGCCTGCTTTTTCAAACAAACGCATAGAAGCATCTCTTGTAGTAGGGTCTTTTGTTCTAAGAGAAAGCATTGTAGATATTAAAATTTTATAAGCATCTCTGTTTGTAATTATTTTTATTTCAGTTACAACAGGCATAGGCATTTCTTTTGTAACTTTAGTAAGTTCTTTCATTATTGGGTGAATATCATTGTCATTCATAAAATAAAACCTTTATAATATATTATTTATCAAACAAATACCAAAATTTAGAATCTCTTTTTACAAAAGGTTTTAATTCTAAATATGTAAAATCAATTTCTATAATACCCTGAGCATATCCTGATATTTTATATAATGGCCATATAAATTTAATGCCAGAGGGAGTAATATCAAATACATCACTAAGTTCTATAGAATGAAAATCAAAAAAATCTCTTTCTGTAAAATTTCTAAGTAATTTACTTTGCATTAAATTGATAAGCTCTCTGTCATTCTTATTTTCTAAAAGTTCTGATGAATTAAGCCCTATTCTCTCTCCAGTCGAAATTAAATATATAGAAGGTATAAAATTATATATTCCATGCGTTCCGCCTGCATATGAGTAGTTATAAACAGAGAAGGATATTATTTTTTCATCTAAAAAAGAAACATTAATTTCCTTCTTCATATAAAAATCTGAACTGCTGTATGATGAATCTTTCCAGCTTTTATAATCATCTATAATCTCATTATTTAAAAGTAATTCTATTCTTTCAGAATTAAGAGATCTTATACCATCAATATCTAAAGAAATTTTATCTACAGAATTAAGCCCTTTTTCATTATCAACAATAACAGCATCTTTACTCGACTCAAAAACATAATCTCCATAATCTATTTTTAATGATGAATTAATAATATCTAAATTGTTTATAGGATAAGATTTGTTATTTGCAAACTCAAAATTATATTTACTATTTCCGTCATAAGAAGACCATTCTCCAGAAAATACCATACCATCAGAAACAGTGCCGTTAAAATATCCTGTTATTCTATTATTTACTTTTTCATTTATACTAATAGTGTTATTTGATATACTGCCTTCTATATTGATAAACTGATTTATACCGTCATAATAATATTTACCTGTAATAGCCTTATCATTAATATATAAATATAAATATATTTTAGAGTTTCCTATATTACCGCTGCAAAAATAAAATTTCTTCACATGTGATTCAGGCGATTGAGAAAACAAGATATTTGAATAAAAAACAAATACCAATATAAAAAAAATTCTAAACAGCTTCAAATTACACTCTTTTATGAGATTTTTAATTTTATTATATATATTTACAAAAATAAAACAAGTACTTTATAATCATAATTAATATAACAATTTTTTAATATAATACAAAAAAAGAGTACATCATATAAAATGACATACTCTGTAATATTAAATAATTTATTTTTTATTTAGCAATATAATTAACTATTCTTGCAAATTTATCAGCTACTAATGAAGCTCCGCCAACCAAAGCACCATCTATATTAGGCATATTAAGCAAATCATCAGCATTTTTTTCATTAACACTTCCGCCGTAAAGTATAATCATTCCTTCAGCAACATTTTCATTATAAAGAGATTTCAAAGTTTCTCTTATAGTTTTATGCACTTCATCAGCGTCCTGAGGAGTAGCAGTTTTACCAGTACCAATAGCCCAAACAGGTTCATATGCTATAACAACTTTTTTAGCTTCAGCTTCGCTTAAACCTTTAAATGCTTCTTTAGTTTGATTACTTACTATATCAGAAGTAATTCCTTTTTCTCTTTCTTCTAAATGTTCGCCAACACATAAAACAGGTATAAGATTTTTATCTAAAGCTCTCTTTACTTTTTTATTTATAAGTTCATCTTTCTCACCGAAAATATCTCTGCATTCAGAGTGTCCTACAATAACATATTCGCATCCTACAGCCAAAAGCATGTCAGCAGAAATTTGACCAGTAAAAGCACCTTTCTCTTCAAAATATAAATTCTGAGCTCCTAATTTTATATTACTTCCTTTAAGAGCATTATGTACATCGCTCAAACAAGTAAATGTAGGAGCTATCATAATATCTCTGTCTTTAACATCTTTAACCAAATCTTTTAACTGATTAACTAATTCTAAAGCTTCTTTATTAGAATTATTCATTTTCCAGTTACCCGCAATAAGTTTTCTTCTAGCCATTTTAAAAATCCTCCGATTATTTTTTAATATTATTCTTTTAATAATTTACTAAGCTCTTTAAAACAATCAACCTTAGAATGTTCTATATGCCAGAAAAGAATCATTTCAGTACTTACAATATTAGCACCGATTTTTCTCATCTGTTCTAAAGCTATATGTTTATTTTCTTTAGTTCTCGACGAGCAGGCATCAGCAACAACATAAACATTATAACCATTATCTATTAAATGCAATACACTATAATATACACACACATGAGTCTCAATGCCAAAAACTATAATATTTTTTTTATCAAAAGAATTAAACTCTTTTACAAAATCTTCAGTTCCAAATATACTAAAATAATCCTTAGCAAATAATTTATAATCCTTTGGAAATACTATCCTTTCATCAGTAGCACCAAGACCTTTTGGGTATTGTTCTGTAACTAAAACTGGAATATTATAAATATCAGCAGTTCTTAATAAAATATTCGTATTCTTGATTAAAGGATCAATATCACTCATAGTAGGTATTATTTTACTTTGCAAATCTATACAAATATATAATGAATCCTCTTTATCAAGTATAGGTTTATTCATTAATTTCATAAATAAGTCCTTAATATGATTTTGATATAAATTATAAGACAAAATGATAAAAAATACAAATAAAAAAAAGGGGAAACTTTTAAGTCTCCCCTTAATTTTTATATTTAGTTATACTAAATTCTAAATTATTGAGCTTGCTCTTCAGCAGCACCTGTGTCAGCAGCAGCACCGTTATCAGCAGCAGCTTGATCTTGTTGTTCAGTACCATCGCCGATACGTCTTTGTTCAAGATCTCTTAATTCTGCTTGTTCACGTATTCTAGCAGCTTCTATAGCTTGTTTTCTGTCATTTTCAGTTTTTAAGATCTGCCAAGTACCTTCATCATCGATATCTTCTTCAGCATCAACAACTACTACATCGTACTCAACTGTTATATCTTTAACATAAGTAATGAAATCGCCGCCTTGAGTATCTTTAGTTCTATAGAAACCTAAAGAATCTAATTTTATAGAAGGAACCATTCTAGGATAAAGAGGTTCTCTTACTAATACTCTGTCGCGAACATTAGGCAAATATTCTCTGTTTTCCCATCTTACTTGTCTCCAGCCATTGAAGTAAACAGTACCCATAGGATAAGATTTTAATTCACCAAATTCATTTTGTAAATTTACGAAGTAGCTAACTAAGAAATTACGTCCGTAAACCCAAGAGCTTATAGATTTAATTTCGCCAACGTTATGTATAACACCTTTACCTTCTGTATATTTAGTACCGTTAGTACCACCATACATTTCAAGTTCATATACTGGTTTTACTAAAGCATAACTGTTCCAAGCTGCTAATGGGAAATGTACTCTTATACCAAGAACTTTACCAGCTTCCCAAGCACCATTGTTACCTTTACTGTCTACGTTAGTAACATAAGAATTTCTGCGATTTTCTGTTAATCTAGCAGATTCATTCAACCACACTACCCAGTTATCATTATAAAGATTTTCTGCAACTGGAACTAATTCATTTGTATCACCTTCTCCACCTAAGTTATCAGCATTACCAGTTAAAGCAAAATCAATCAAAGTTGAGTTTGTTAAACCGTAAGCAGATGCAGCGATAAAAATGGAAGTTAATACTACGAATAACTTTTTCATAATTTATTGCACTCCTTGTACTAATTAATAAGCATAATAATACAACTTTTATACACTAAATTTCTTAATTTGTCAAGCAAATTTAATTAAAAAATAAATCATTATTTGACATTATCTATTATTAATGTACAATCTTATAAAAAAAATGTAGTTATGTAAATTAAACAGACCCTAAAGGATAGAAAATGGCTTCAAAAAATACATCTAGTAAAACTCATACTAAAACTATTAAACCGCCTATACTGTTTTCAAAAACACAGGAAATTATTAATAAAATTACAAAACAATTAGATGCACCGCTGCTTTCTTATTGGAATTCCAATGGCGGAAGTGTATGTCAAAATGATGTTATAGTATTATCTGATGTACTTAAACATATTGGAAAATGCGATAAAATATATTTTTTTATAAAAAGCTCTGGAGGAAGCGGACAGGCTTCTCTTAGAATAGTTCATCTGCTTAGACAGTCATGCAAAAAAATTGTGGCATTACTGCCTTTAGAAGCTGCAAGTGCTGCTACTATGCTTTGTTTGGGTGCTGATGAAATACAAATGGGACCTTTAGCATTTATAACAGCTGTAGATACTTCCCTTCAGCATGAACTTTCTCCTGTGAATAAAGATAATAATTTGGTTTATGTAAGTCAGGACGAACTTGCAAGAGTCATAAAGCTATGGAAAGAGCAGGCAAATAATAATGACAATAATCCATATGAACATATATATAAATACATACACCCATTAGTTTTGGGAGCCGTTGACAGAGCCTCAAGTTTATCAATAAAACTATGCAAAGATATTTTATCATATCATATGGATAATCAAAAATTAATAGACAACATATCAAATTCTCTAAACTCTGCTTATCCTTCTCATAACTACCCTATCACTATAAGAGAAGCAAAAAAATTGGGGCTGAATGTAAAAGAAATGGATGAAAAATTAAATGAATCATTAATGGCTCTAAATGAATACTATTCCGAAATGGGACAGAAATCATGTACTGATTATGATGAATTTAACTATCATGACAATGAAATACTCAATATACATGAAGGTGCTGGAGTTCAAATATACTATCAGGAGGATAAAGACTGGCATTACAGATCAGAAGAAAGGAGATGGATACCTATGAATGATAACAGCGGATGGATAAAAAATACTTTAATAAATGGAAAACATGTTAAAAATATATTTCATATAAGATAGTTTTATTTTTCAAGAATAAATTTACAAATATCTATAGTAATTTTTATTTGCCGTTTATAATTTGGGTTTTAACAGAAGTACGTTTTAATATTTATAAATTAAAAAATAATACAGCATATAGAACATTATTTCTAATTAAAATAATTTTATAAATAACTCTATAAACAAGTCTGTTAAAAAGAATTTATATAATTGTCTTTAAAAATCAATTAATTAATTCTTCAAACTTCTTTATAACTTCATCAGGTTTTATAATTTCCCTGCACTCAAAAGTATTAAGTTCGCATTTCTTTCCGCCGCATATGCAGGCTTTATTATCAGGCTTTTTCTCTATTGCATGACTATTTATACCTATTGGGAAGTTTTGATAAGCTGGTGTTGCAAAATAAAGTGCCAAAGTAGGAATACCAACTATAGAAGCCACATGCATAGCTCCAGAATCATTTCCTATAAAACCGCTGCATAAGCTTAAAATTGCTGCTATCATATCCAGTGACATATATGGTATAATAGGCTCATCTAAAAGCATAGCTGATATTCTGTCTGATATCTCTTTCTCATTCGGCGTAGTAATAAACAATGTTAAAGCGTCATATTTTTTTGACAAATAATTAGCAGTTTCAGCAAAATATTCCTCTTTCCAAATCTTTCCAAAACTATTAGTTGCCCCTATGCCATATGCAAATATTTTTTTATTATCAGGATTTACAGTTTTTAAATAATCTTTAGCTTTATTGAGTAATTTTTCTTTTATATTTAGTTTAATAACAGGTCTTTTCTCATCTATTCCTATAGCTTTAAGAAGATTAACATAATAATCAGCAGTGTGTATCCACCTTACTTCCTTTCTGTCAACAGCATCTGTAAGCATAAGTTCTCTGTAATCAGCCTTATATCCTATACGCCTTTTTATACCATGTCCGAAAACCCTGAAAGCACTCTCAAATGAATTAGGAAACAATATTACAGTGTCAAAACGGTATTTTCTTAAATGAGGAAATCTTTTTACTTCCAAACACTCATCAACCAAATCACTAGCTTTAAATATGCCGAACATAGACTTTTTTGTCATTACTGTAATTTTTGCCTCTTTGTACTTTTCCCTTATAAGATAAATAGCTGGAAAAGACATAATTATATCTCCAAGCCAATTAGGCGAATGTATAAGTAAATTCTTAATATTTTTCATAAATAATCTTAAAAACATAATAAAATTCAGATATCGTCAAGATCATCTAAATCTATAAAATCATCCATAAATCTTTCATATCCCGATATTATGTTTTTATAAACACTCCCTTCCATAATCAAATTATTAGATTTTCTAAGATTTATAAAATATTCATAAAGCATAGAAAAATCATTCTTAAAAGTATTTTTCCATACATCTTTAGCAGATTCAATAACATCAATATTACGGCAGTTTATTATCATGTATCTTAATCTGCTGCTGTTTACTGATTGCTGAGTAGAAATAACCATATCTATATGCTTATCATTAACAAATGCTAATTGATCCTGACAATATACAGAATTAATAACGCCTTCATCTACAGGTATTAATTTCTCATTTTCATCTAAACAATTATTGGCATAGTAATTAATACCGTTAAATATCAAAGTAATATAAAAAGGCTCTATACTTTTATCCATAGACTTAAGCTCAATTAATGTATTAGCTAAATTAGTTAAAGCTATATCATTTAATTTCATTTTTATTTGAGCATCTGTAACTTGCATATCCTCTATAACAGCACTATGCATCTGATTAACACCTATATAATCAATGCTTTTTCCTAATCTTGACGAATTAGAAAATAAAAAATTTTTATATACATTATCTGAAACATAGCATTTTTCAAAAGTTTCATCATCTAAAATAATGGCATCTTTATCTGAACGTCCCTGATACTGACTATAAAACACAGTTTCATATACACTTGGTGAAAGCATAGAAGCTATCTCATATAATCTGACGTTATTATAATCCATAATTAAAAACTAAAAAACATTTCCTATACTTTTTATATCATAGTCCATCACAAATAAATCATATTTAGTAGTTATATTAGGATTCCTGCTGTAAAAATCCTTATTGACACAAGTAAACTTAACTGGAATATTTTTTTCTTTTGAAACTTCTAAAGCTATCATCTCGCCTTTTTCTATATCTTCAAATAAGGTATCATTCATTAAATGTGTATTATTAATTATAGCCGTAACTTTTAATCCAAGGGTCGCCTCTATACTTATCAAATGACCCAAAGCATATTCTGATGTAGAGTTTTCTTCTCTATTAGCATTAAGTACAAAAAATACATCTGTTTCAGAAATATCAGTATTATCTCTAAAAGTAGCAAAAGACAAACTTCCTGCAGAGTTTCCTCCCATATCCACTATTCCTATAATATCTTTCCTATCAAATATAGAATAAACTTCAGCAGATACAGCAGGTATATCGGCACCAGACTGCGGAAGATAAGTACCTATTACTTTAATATTTTGATTCTTTAAATACTCTGAATGCTCTCTAGACCTGAAATAAGGATTTACTACGTCCAAATCAGCTATATAAATTTCTTTATCAGTATTTTTTCTAATATACAAACCATAATTAATAGAAAAAGTGGTTTTTCCAGCTCCGTAATGACCGCATATTATTGTTACACGATTGTAGTATTTACTCATCAAATAATCCTAACAAATTACCAATATCTAAAATATAATATATTTAATAATTTTTTCAAATTTTTTTTACTTAAAAATAATTTAATAATTATAAAATTTATTTTCATAATGTCAAATTTAATATACCTAGAAATCACTATAAAAAATAAAATTTACTGCTTGAAAATTTTAATAAAGCCGATATTATATAATAAGACTTTATTTTGATAACTTAAAAAATTAGGAATAAACTATGAAAAAATATATAATTATTTTGATGTTTATATTTGGCTGTTATCTGTTTCCGCAATATGCAACAAACGATGCATATGTGCCAAATAACAATAATAACAACAATACAGTAACAGAAAATAATAATAATCAAGATAATAACAATACAGAATATATAACTAATGATGCTGTTATGGGAAGAAAGCCTTCTGTAATAGATACACCTATAACTGGTTTTAAAAATATTACTTTAGGTGCCACAAGAGAAGACACTATAAATGCTATATTAAGCGACAATACTATGACTTTACCAAAACAATATATGACAGGTACTGTAGATTTATCCGCTGAAGAAAGTGCTAATTTCCTAGCATTGGAAGAAAATAAATTTTATAAAAGCGGGTATTTTGTTTTTAAAGATGATTCGCTATACTCAATAACTATCAATTTTCAGCCTAATCAGGTTGATTTTTTGGAGCTGTTATCTGCTTTAAATGCTAAATACAGTAAAGGCTCATTTTTAGATGCTAATACTGTAGCTTGGCAGAATGGAGATATAAGAATAATATTAGAAAGACCAAGCGTTGTTAAATATATCAATATGAGCAATATTACAAGTACTTCCGATACAAGGATAAAAGAAAAAGAAGAGTCTCCTCCTCAAAATACAAGAAAATCTATATTGGAAGGGCTTTAATAAAAATGCATAAATATAAAGTAATACTAATCATTACAATAACATTATTCGCATCATCATGCAGTAAAAATAGTAATGAAAAAAAAGAAAATATGCCAAATAGAGTAGAAATTATTTTAAGCGATGATATAGATAATATAAATGAAGAAAATAAAGAAGTAAAAGAATATGATGAAGATAAGTTAAAACAAATGGCTTTAACATCTTTAAAAGAGTTCTATTCTATGCCTTATAACAAAGAAAATGTACGCATAGCTTATGAAAAATTCTATTCTGCCAACTACAAAGAAATATTAAGAAAAAGCAGAAATATAAAAAACGCTGATGAGTATGTACAAAGCGATCCTTCGCTTGATTTTGAATTTGAAACCAAAATAGATAAAGTATATGATATAAAACTAGACGGACAAAAAGCATATATTGATGTAGACTCTTCAGTATATGACAGAGTAGAAGATACCACTTCAAAAGCAAGACAAACATTTATAATGTGCTATGAAAATAACAGATGGGTTATAATGTAAAAATATCAAAATGCTTATAAAAAATTATTATTAATCATACTTTATATTTTTCCGACATTATTAACATAATATTATACTATTTAACTAGGAGTTTACCTTGAAAGAGCCAATTATAGCGGGATTAGATGCAGGAAGTGCATCAATAAAAACCGTCATTGCCCGTGTTAATGATGATAAATTAGATGTTATAGGAATAGGCGAAAGCGAAAGCGAAGGCATTAAAAAAGGTGTAATAATCAATATAGATGCTGCTGCTAATGCTATAGAAAAATCTATCAATGAAGCCGAACATATGGCTGGCTTGCAGGCTCCTGATATAATCGCTGCAATAGGCGGAGATCATATTAAAGGATTAAACAGCAAAGGTGTTATCGGGGTAAACACAAAAGATAAAGAAGTTACTCCTCTTGAAGTTGACAGAGTTTTGGAAAGTGCTAAAAATATATTAATACCTGCTGATAGAGAAATAATAGAGGCTATAGAACAAGAATACTCTTTAGACGGACAAGATGAAATAAAAAATCCTGTAGGTATGTCTGGTACAAGACTTGAAACCAAAGTGCATATTATAACAGGTCTTAAACATGTAAGCGAACATCTTAGAAAAACTTTAAATAAAATGCGTTTTTCTGGAAAGGATTTTATAGTTAATATACGAGGAAGTGCTGAAGCATGCCTTACTGATGATGAAAAAGAATTAGGAGTTGTTGTATTTGATATAGGGCATTCTACTACCTCTATGATGGTATATTTGGAAGGTTCTGTTTGGCATACTGCTGTTATACCTGTTGGAAGTCAGCATATCACTAATGATATAGCAGAAGGTCTTAGAATAACAATACCTTCTGCTGAAAAATTAAAAAAAGATCATGGATTTGCTTTTATCGATATGGTAGGAGAAAAAGAAATTATTGAAGTGCCTACAGCAAGCGGACAAATGCGTACTATACCTAAAAGAGTTTTAACTGAAATCATACAGCCTAGAGTAGAAGAAATATTCAGTTTATGCGGAAAGGAATTAAGCAAAATGAAATATATTGATTCTCTTTCAGCTGGAATGGTATTTACTGGGGGCGGATCATTACTTCCGGGGCTTGTAGAGCTTGCTAAGGCTTATCAGACTGCTGTAAAAGGTGCAGCCCCAATAACCGCAAGAATAGGTGTACCTGATAAAATAGAAGGTATAAGAGATATAGCAAATAATCCTGCCTACTCTGCTGTTGTTGGAATACTTATGATGAGTTTAGATGAAGCTACTCAGGTTAATGTGCCTCATAAAAAAACTTCTGAAAAAGGTAAGTTTAAATTCAACTTTAAAAATCCTTTCTCTGAGTTTTTCAAATAATTTGGAATTTAATATATAAACATAATTAATATTATACCTCATATATAACTTATTGAGGTATAATATTTTATTATACCCAATAATCAGATATTCATAACTTTTATAATACTAAAAATCAATTATATACATTTTTGACAAATTAAATCATTTTTAGTATAATTAAACTATGAAAGAGATTAACAGACTTAATGATTTATTTGTACGATACTTAATCGGTACTGAAGGCGATGAAGATATATTAGAAAATATTGTTAATGCCGTTTTAAATGATGTAGGCTTTGAATCTGTGAGTAATCTTGAAATTATAAATCCTTACAACTTACCTGAAAATGAAAATTTAAAAGAATCTATACTTGATGTTAAAGCAAAAACTAAAGATGGTAAGAAAGTGCTTGTTGAAATACAATTAGTAGGCAACAATAATTTTATAAAAAGGATATTATACTACATAGCTAAAAATATAGCTTCTGAATTAAAAGAAAGTGATTTATACATTAATATAAGCCAGATGATTAGTATTAGTTTTATAAATTTTAATTTAGATATTGGAAGTGAAGCTGATATAAAAAAAGAACATAAATGTTTGATGTTATTTATACATAAAAAACTTGCTCGCTTTTATAGTCTAGTAAATAGATTTACTAGACGCTCACAAGTTTTTTATTTTTGCTGATATTAACAATCCTAGCATTAGACTGGACGATTTTCAGATACATTTTATCGAGATTAAAAGATTTGCCGAAATATTAAAAAATGCTAGTACTAATGACTATAATAAAAATAAACTTTTATCTTGGATTGATTTTTTTACAACAAAAGATTTAGAAAAAGATATTAATAAACTTATAGGAGGTAATGATATAATGACTAAAGTTATAGATAAATATAAAAGATTTGTAGCCGATGAAAAAGAGATGTCTGCCTATAATGAAAGAGATACTTTTCTTTACGGACAGTCTGTAATGCTCCAGTATGAAAGAGAAGCAGGAAAAAAAGAAGGTATAGAAATAGGATTTCAGCAGGGTATAGAAAAAGGTATAGAACAAGGTATAGAAAAGGGTATAGAGAAAGGTGAAATAAATAAAGCAAAAGACATAGCACTAAATTTAAAAAACATGAATATGAGTAATGAAGATATAAGCAGAATTACAGGTTTAAGTATAAATAAAATAAAAAAATTATGAGCATCTGATAAGTTTACTTGTCAGATATTTTCAGCGAATAATTTTTTTATGTATATATTATAAAAGAAATAGAAAAACTATAATAAAAAAATTAAAAATAATTAGGAGTTATTTATGTATGAATATAGCGATTTCAAAATATCAATATATGCACCAAAAGAAAGTATTATAAATATAATTTCATATTTACATAATAATCAAATTTTCAATAATAATACATCAGGGTATTTAAATATAAATTTGTATTATTATGACAGTCATGTAGTAATTGACACAGGTATAAATAAAATTTATGAATATTCTATTCGTAAAAAATTTGAAGGCGGTCTTTATTTTAACAGTAATGGTACATTTAATATAGAAAGATCATATTCACAAAACTCTGATAAATATAAAAGTATAATTAAGTTTACTAAAGAATTTGTTAAGATTAATAAAAAACATTTTAATTTGCTTAAACTATCTTTAAAAAATTTCTTAAAAGTTAATAATATACCAATTATAAAAGATAAAGAATGTAAGTCTAAATATGGTCATACTCATTATAATTCGAACTTCTTCAGGATCCCTAAAGAATATAATAAAGATGAATATTTTACTTATATTGATGAAGACATAAGAACTCTTTTAGCCTCATTAGCTGTATATATTGAAAACAAGTTATATGACAGTACTAATATTGATGATTATAAATGCGATGAAGTTTTTACATTAGATGATGAAAATAATGAAATTTTAGAAGCAGCTGATAACAAAACGAATAACGAGATAAATACTGAAACTGTTAATGATAGTAAAGAAGAAACACCATCTTCTAACGATACAGATAAAAATATTTTGGACGATGATATAATCAAAAAACTGTTTCTTAAATATATTGATAATGCTAAAAAAGGAGTATTGGAATTTGAAAACTCTTTTAAAAAGAATGAAAATATAAAAGATGCTGATAAAAAAGAAGCTGAAGAAAAGATAAAAGCTGCTAATTTCTTTATTTTATCTGCTGAGTATAATATAGAAAAAGAAAATGATGCAATGAATTATATAAATAACTATAATAAAACAATATGTCAAATCAATAGTGACTTTAATAATATTATGAATAGATATAGAAAAATATCATCTTTAGTATATGTAATGGATATTGATATGGAAGATTTAATTGACATATATATACCTAAATTTGATGTCAATAATATATTAAAAGGTTTACTTAATTAATTTTAAGCATTATAATATTGATTAATAGTTATAGAAAATAATAATTGCAAAATAATTATTTTCTATAACATAACAATTAATTGTTTTGGAGCTATTTTATGGGTTGTCTTGGTGTATTCTTTGCTTTAAGTGATAAGGATTTAAATAAATTATTAAAAACTTCAAGACTTGAAAGACCTGATTTTGTTTGTGAATATTTAGAAGAGATATACTTTGAAAAACATAAAAAATATATTTATGAACTTGATAAATCTTGGGACGCTATGCATAGATGTCTTTCTAATGATGGGCTTTTGGTATTTGGTGATGATAATTATCCTTTCGGCTCTGTTATAATGGGAGGAGATGTTTTATACGGAAATGGTGATGAAGAAGAGGATTATATTATAACATTAAAAAAAGCAAATGTAGTTAAAGACATTGCTCAAAAAATAGAAACTATCACAAAAGAAAAGTTCAAAGAAAAATATTTTAAGATAGATGAAAAAGATTATGAGTATCCGTTAAATGATGAAGACTTTGAATATACTTGGGACTATTTTTACAGAAGTATAGAGTTTTGGAAAAATGCTTCTGAAGCAAACAGAGCTGTAATATTTACAGTTGACCAGTAAAATTATTTTTTAATATTGTTAATAAATAAATGCATAAATATTTCATTTTTTTATTTTTTACTATTTATTATATAAATGCCTTTTCAATTATGCCTGATGATATTTATAAATTAAGCGATTTAAAATATAAAGGCTATGATATACTCAGAGAAAAGTCTGATATAATAGGTTTTCATAAAGATGAATATAATTACAATTTATTTTTAGAAGATGATAATTTTGACACTAATAATTTATATATAGAAACATTTGACAAAGATGCCAATATAGAATTAAAAATAACTGCAAAACAAAATATAAAATACAATATAAAAATTTTAGAAATAAATATAATTAAATTAGGGCGTATATTAAACACATATAAAATTAATATATACCCTACTCTATTTAATATAGAAATTACAGATGGATACAATAATTATAAATCTGTAAAAGAAAATAAATCATTCATAATACAAATACCAAAAAATATTTATGACAGTATAAACGAAAAAAATATAAACTCATTTCTAAAAACAGACTTCTATTTGAATGGCAGTAAAAAAATAAAACATTATAAAGAAAACAATAATTATAAAACTTTTGATATAGAGCTTTTCAGCAGATATCCGTACTATTTTAATATTTATAATATAAAGCTAATATACAATTAATATCATAAAATATCATCTATTATCAGGGTCAAATCTCTGCAAAAGCCTTATAAGAAAATAAGCCGCTAAAAACATTACAGGACATAATGCCCACTCTATGCCTTTTGGAAGACCAGGGAACACCTGTATAATAGAGCCTAATACAAAACCAGATATTATTAAATAAGAAGCCTTTACATAATGCTCCATCCAATATTCTAAAATTTTTGTAGTAAGAACAACTCCCAAAATAGCACCTACAGCTAAAGGTATTAAATATGGAAAATATAAATTATGTACAGCATCAATAGTTTCCTGATATATACCCAAAAGCAAAAACATATATGACACACTTATACCCGGAAGTATCATAGCAATGGCTACTATCAAACCAGCTATTATAAGTATAAAATACATAAATAATTCGCTTCTATCTGATGAACTACTGAAAAAACCTTCTGGAATAATTGATATTAAATATACTATTGCTGCTCCTAATAGTATGTATATAATACTCAAAAAATTAAATTTATATTCTTTAGTTTTATTATAAACTGTATTAAAACCTCCAAGTGCTGCCCCCATAAAAAAGAAAGCAGATACAGTATAATATCTTTCTATCAAGTTTGATAAAGGTTTTGATATTATCACCATTCCTAAAAGAGAGCCTGCAGAAAAAAATATTAAAAATAAAAAGTTAAACTTATTTTTAATAAAATAATTCTCATTTTTTGAGAAAGTCAAAATACCGCTTAAAGAGGATATTAATTTATCGTATATACCAAGTATCATAGCCATAGTGCCTCCGCTGAAACCAGGTACCAGCATTGAAGCTCCTATAATAAATCCCTTTATGACTGTGTATATATAATTCATAAATCCTAAAAATTTCATATTTTTCATAATCCTCTAAAATATAATTTTTTACTTGATATTAGAGAAAGGATAATACAATGTAAAACAATTTTAATCAATAGTATTTTTACAATTATTTTACAATATTTACAATTTAAGTATAATTTAGACTATTTTTTTAAAATATATACTGAAAATTTTTAAGTTTGTCAAAAGTCAGTTTTTCAAATTTATTGTTGTGGTAGTTTTGCCCTGCGAAGCACGCAGAGCGGTCACACTGTGTACTTCGTAAGAGCAAAGCCCCAACTATAATTAAAAAAATATTAAATTTCAAAACTATAAATATTAAAAAATTTAGTTTTGAAACAAGTCTATTAATAAAAATACAAGTCTATTAATAAAAATAAATGTATAAATTTTTGATAAAGTTTTTATTTAATGAATATCTTATCAACTTTTTTTTCGTCAAAAAAAGTTGCAAAAAAAGACTTGGGTCTTGAAGGTTTAGAATTAATAAAAATTTATTAACTTATTCTTAATTCATGCAATTTCATTTATTAATAATTTTTTACTATCTAGCTATTAAATATAAAACTTGTAGAAATATTTATGATGTGTAGAGTTTTATCTATAGATTTTCAAACGCTTCAAAGCATTGTTTTTGATAGAGAAAATATTAATAAAAATAAATGTATAAATTTTTGACAAAGTTTTATTTAATGAATATATTATCAACTTTTTTGCCATACACGCTCTGCGGGATTCGCCAAAAGTTTCCGCTTTGTGAAAGTGCAAGTCACAAATAATAATAAATTGTACCAATTATGTTTTACATGTATGATAAATTATTAAATTCAGTATAAAATGCAGTCTTTTTGCTTCTTTGGGCCACCAAAAGAAGTGGGGAGGCTAGTCCCCGCAATTATAAATAAAAATAGTTTTGAAAAAAGTCTATTATTTAATAAGAAATAATAGTTTTATATCCTAGCAATAAAATAAATAAATTAATAATAAAAAAGACAGCTTCTTAAAAATTTTAAGAAACCGTCTTTTTATATTCTCATTCTAATTTAAATAATAAAATCAAGCAGCATCTTTTTTAACTTTATTTTGATAATACCAATCAACAAATACAGCAATAGCATTATCTCCAGAAACATTAGCAGCAGTACCGAATGAATCCTGAGTTAAATATAATGCTATCATTAGTCCCTGCAATTCTTCTCCAGTAATTCCAACCATATAAAGGAAAGGCAAAGCACTCATTATAGCACCGCCGGGAGCACCTGGAGCTGCTACCATAGCAATTCCTAACATAAGGATAAAAGGAAGTATTGAGCTATATGTAGGGTTTTGTCCCAATATTAATATAACAGCAGTAGAACAGCATGTAATAGTTATCATAGAGCCTGCCAAGTGTATAGTAGCACAAAGAGGTATTACAAATTTTCTAATTTGTTCAGATACTCCGTTTCTCTCTGCCGCTATCAAACTAACAGGTATAGTTGCCGCACTGCTTTGAGTACCTATAGCTGTAAAGTAAGGAGGTATTTGATTTTTGATAAGCATTAAAGGTGATTTCTTTCCTATAATACCAGAAATAATAAATAAAGCTGTTATATAAAGCAAATGAAGAATAATAACAACAACAAATACTTTAGCAAATATTACTATAATATGCTGTATGCTTCCTGCATATGCTAAATTAGCAAATGTACCCAAAATATGAAGAGGAAGTATAGGAATAATGATATTTTTTAATATAGTTTGTATAACCTCTTCAGAATCTTTTACTATAGAAAATAATTCTGCTCCCTGTCCTTTAGGTCTTAATAAAGTAATTCCGATACCTAATATAAAAGCAAATATTACAGCTGATGTAACATCAAATAGAGGCTTCAAAGGTATAGTAAAATAACTTTCCAAACCAGACTCTAATTTTATATTACTCAAGGTAGCTGAACCTAAAAGCGTAGGGAAAAGATTGGAAGCTACAAAAAATGCTATACTTCCTGCTACCAATGTAGAAGCATATGATATAATAACTGTAATACCTATTAACTTAGGAGCTCCTTCCGTTAAATTAGCAATACCATAACCTATAAAAGTTACCACCATCAAAGGTATAATAAAGTTTAAAAATAAACTGAATATTGCACTTATAGTTACAAATATCCTCACTATAGGTGCGGGAAGAAACATACCAACTAATATACCCAAAATTATACCTATTATAATTCTAGGCAAAAGACCTATTTTTTTCATCTGTTTTGCTCCGTAATTTTTTCTATATATAGTATTATATAAATTTTTTCTATGCATTCAACGTATATTATGTAGAATTTAATTTTTTTTAATGTATACATCATATTAAGTATATATTTAATACTACATATAACACATATAATAAACCATATAATTAATATTGCAGGTACATAAAATAGTTTGACAAATTAATCTATTTTTGTATAATTTATACATAAAAATAAAACAGGAAATTAATAAAATGAAAATAGGTCATGGTTACGATTTGCATGTACTTACTGAAAATCGTAAACTAATATTAGCTGGCATTGAAATACCATATGAGTTAGGACTTAAAGGTCATTCTGATGCTGATGCAGTTATTCATGCAGTAATAGATTCTATATTCGGAGCATTAGCTCTTGGAGATATAGGAAGTCATTTTCCAGATAATGATGAAAAATATAAAGATATATCTTCAGTTATTTTATTAAAAAAAACTGTTTCTATAATGAAAGAAAAAAACTATAATATTGGCAATATAGACATCACAATAATTTTGGAAAAACCAAAACTAAGAAATTATATAAATATAATGAGAGAAAATCTATCCAAATTACTATCAACTGATATAGAAAACATTTCAATAAAAGCAAAAACAAATGAAAAGATGGACTCTGTAGGAAGAGGAGAGGCTATTGCTGTTCATTGTGTATGTTTATTAGAAAAAATAAAGTGTTAGGAAAAATAATATATGGCTGCTGCAAAAATTAATACTAAATATTTACTAGATCTAGTTTCAAGAAGTTTTGCTTTAACTATACCTTTACTAGATAAAAATAAAAAAACTAAAGTAGAAGTTCAGTACCTACTTGCAAGAATAATAGATACTATAGAGGATTCAAGCCATACGGTAGAGGATAAAGAAACATTAATAACTGGATTTATAAATATATTAAAATCAGAAAATACTGATAATTTAGAAAATTTAAAAAAGGTAGTTATAGAGCATACTATCAATGAAAATGACAAAATATTGATAGAAAACATAGAAGTAGTATTAAAGGCATTTTTTGCTTTTAAACAAGAGATAAAAAATATGTCTGTATCCTATTTAAGAGAAATGGGTTATGGAATGGTATATTATCAGGATCACACCATATCTACATTTGAAGATTTAGATGATTACTGTTATTATGTAGCGGGTACTGTTGGAGTTTATCTTACAGAGCTTGTAAAAATGCTTGATAACTTGGAACTAGACAGAGAAAAAGCAAAAAGTTTGGGAAGATTCCTACAAAAAGTAAATATTATAAAAGATGCCAAAATTGATTATAAAGAAAAAAGAGTATTCTGGCCTTTAACTTTATTTGATAATGAAAATCCAGCTCCATATTTTGAAGACGGTGCTTATATGGATAAATCTATGGAAATTTTAAGTCAAATGATAAAATCGGCTATGAATGAGTTTAAAAACTCTATAGAATATATAATGACCATAGAAAAAAAATCTTTAGGCTACAGACATTTCTGCCTTCTTACAACGCTTATGGGATATGAAACCATAAAACTTATGAAAAATAATTATAATATATTTATGGGCGAAACTATCAAAATACCTAGAAAAACTACTTTAGAAATAGCAGCCAAAGTAAAAGCAGACTTTTATACCAATAAAAAATTAGAAGATTTGCTTGAAAAGGCATTTGCTAAAGAAGCTGAAGAAAAACCTAAAGAAGAAGAATAATTAAATCATTTCTTTTATACTATCCTAATATAACAATATATACATATTTTGTATATTGATATAAATGCCGATATATATTAAAATTATGTAAACTTTAAAAAATTCTGGAGTTATGAGTAGTATGTTTAGACTTATTAGTATTGTATTGCTGATTTTTAGTATGGCAGTTAGTATATCATTTGCCCAAACTAATGAAAAAAACGTGTATGAAGGTGCACAGTATATAAGAAATGAAGAAGAAGCAAAAGCAGCTTATAGTTTAGCTTTGTATTATAAAGAAAGAGCATTAGCTTCCAAAACTGCAACAGCAGAAACTATTAAAGACTTGGAAAGTGCAAAAGTAATACTTTTAGAAGTTCTTAAATATGTTCAAAATAAAGATATATATATAACATTAGCAGAAACACATGAAGCTTTGGGAGAATATTATCAAAGTTCAAAAATTTATGATAATTTGGTTTTAAATAATCCTGAAGATATAGAACTGTTAGTTAAAGCAGCAGAAAGAAATATTTTTATAATAAACAATACAGACAAAGCAAGATATTATCTGCAGACTGCTTATGAAATAGATCCTTCAAATAATGATGCATTGATATTATTAGGTTTTACATACTATCAAAAAAGAGAATTTGAACAGGCTGTATATTATTTTAATAAAGTAAATGAAAATAACAGAGCAAGCAATAATTATATACAGTATTATAACTTTTATTATGGTATGAGTGAGTTTTATTTAAGTAAGTTTAATAATGCTCTATTAAAATTAAATAAACTTCAAAATGTTCAGTTAGCACCTAATGATGAGTATAGTGCTTCTTATGCAGTAGTAAAAAGCTATCAGGCATTAGAAAAATATAATGAAGCCTATTCCAACAGTATTCTAATTGATGACGCTTTATTTTTAAGTGCATATTTAAGTTTTATGGCTGATAAATATAATAATGAATTATTTGATGAAATAGATCCTTCATACCCTAATACTCCTAAAATATTATCAATAATTATGGAAGCAGAAACCAATGGATACAGCAATGCATTAAATATGATAGAAACTGATTTAGACAGAAGAGAAATAGATTTGGATATTATACAAACCTATTATAAAATGGTAAATGAAACAGGAAGCAAAGATGATAAAATAAAATCAGAAATGGATATAATATCATTCTATCTTATGATAAAAAATATAGATGCTTTACCTAAACATATAGACAATTTATTAAATTATGATAAAAGCGGAAAGTTTAATAATTTATATTTGCAGGCAGCATTAGAGTTTAAAAACCAGAATAATTATAAATCATCTAAAGAAATGATAGAAAAATATTTATCTTTGGATAATAAAGATATAAAAGAAAATGAATTAGTATCATTAGTATTAACAGCAAGCGATATAGGAGAGGCTAATTTAGCAATAAGTGCCGCTGAAAAATATGAAAAAACAAAATATTCATACAGCTATTTAAAAGCATATGCCTCATTTATCAATAAAGACAATGAAAATACTATTAAATATCTTAATGAAGACTTTGAATATTTTTCAAATAACAAATCAAATACAAATGATTATAGGATAAATATTCCCTATGTAACAGCATTAGCATCAGATAGTAAAGACTCAGCATTACTATATGCTAATTACAAATATTCATTAGACACAAACTCAGCTGAAAATATAAATAGCCTATCTTGGGCATTAACTGATTTAGGCGAAGATTTGGACAGAGCAATAAGTCTTTCAAAAAATGCCGTATCATTAGAACCAAAATCTCCTCACTATATAGATACTTTAGGAGTGGCATACTATAAAAAAGGCGATTATGATAATGCTTTAAGAACTTTATTAAAGGCATTATTATATATAGATGAAGGCTCTAAAGCTGAAATATACGCTCATATAGCAGATACTTATTACGCTAAAAATGATTATAAAAATGCTCTTAAATACTATAGAAAATCAATATCCTCTTATGAAAAAGAATTTGATTATGATGAAAATAGAATAAAAGAAAAAATAAAAAGTTTAACTGAGAATAATTAAATAGGTTTTATCATATATAATTTTTAGAAAGAGGATTTACAAATAATGATAAATAAAAATACTATTTTTTTAATTATATTTATATTAGTGTCGTCGGTTACTTTATTTGCTCAAAATGAAAAAGATGTAATGAAAGAGGCTTTTAACAGATTCTCAAAATCTCCTTTTACATCTATATATTCATCAGGCGGAGCGTTTTACAGCGGTGATGATTTAGACCAAATGCCTATGCTTGTTAATTATTATAAAAACAGCAATAATAAATATATGAATGTAGTTGACGGTCTCTTAGGAAGCCTTATATTTGATGCCGAAGTTAATAATAACAATCTTACATTAGACTTGCCTGAATCAGAAACTCCTTTAAAAAGAAATTTTGATGAGTTTGCATTGGAAGCTCCTATTATGCGTTTTCCAAAGGTTTATGCTGATATACTAGATTATAAATTTATAGACTTATCAAAAAAAATAGTAAGCAGTAACATCACACTTGGTAAAAATTGGCATACTCTAAAAATAGGCTATATAGACAGAGTAGATACAATAGTCTTTTCAGCTAGCTCATACAGAGTAAGAAGTTTTTCTACTGCTTTTATGGATAATGTTATTGATGTACAATTAGGCTCTTACACTACAGTTAATAATATACCCTACCCTCAGGAGTTTATTATGAAAAGCAAAACCGATAAAAGGGAGATAAGATACAATATTACAAATGTATCAGCAGGCGATAAAGCAAAACAAGATGCTAAAAAACTAGGCTGGTAATAAAATAATGTTTGATTATAATTCTATACTTGAAGATATAAGCTCTGTTACAAATATACAAATAACTGAAGAAAAGAAAAATAAACTTCTTAAATATGCAAATCTTGTAATGGATTATAATAAAAATGTTAATATTACAGGTGCTAAAACTACAGAAGATTTTTTTTATGACCATATAGCAGACAGTCTTTTGGCATTAAATATATTTCATGACTGTGATAATATAATAGATATAGGAAGCGGAGGAGGACTTCCGTCTATACCGCTTGCTATTATCTATAATAATAAAAAGTTCACATTATGCGAATCCAAAAATAAAAAGTGTGAATTTTTAAGACTTGCCAAAAAAGAATTAGAATTAAACAATATAGAAATAAAATGCATCAATGTTTATGAAATAAAAGAAAAATACGATACAGTAACTTCAAGAGCTTTTTCGGATATATCTACACTTATAAAAATTTTTAACAAACTTAAAAAAAATAAAAATTCAAAACTAGTATTGTATAAAGGCAAAATAGAAAAGATAGAAGAAGAACTATCTAATATCCAGAAAAATAAATATAATATAGAAATAAAAAAATTAGAAAATATAGATAAAGAACGCCATATATTAATTATCTCTTAATTTGCTTCGTTATTATCACCTTTAGTAGCGGTCTTCAAATCTACTCCAAGCATAAATAAGAATATAAAACCAATTACTACTATAGGCACTATCCCCATCATATGATAAACAAGAGCATAAGGAGCAGCAACAGTTCTGTCTACACCTATTAAAGAAAGTCCAAATATAATAGCCCATTCAAAAGGTCCTATTCCAGAAGGAGCAGAAGGCACAGCAAAACCAAAACCTCCCACAGCAAACATAAATAATGCTATTATAGGAGAAGCTTTAATATCAAAAGCCATAAGAAGGAAACTTATAGTAAGTATCTGACCTATAAGATAAAGAATAGTATAGAAAAATATTAAAAATATATGTTTGGCATCATTTTTAAATCCTATTCCGTCTATAAAATTGCATGAAAATAAAATTAGTTTATCACCAATATTTTTGGGAAGTATACCAAATACTTTATGAAATACCTTATGAGCAAAATCACGTTTCCAAACCAAAAATATTAATACCAAAAAACCAACTATAGATAAAACAAATAAAGCAATGGCTGCATATGTAACAGTCTGAGGCAGATTAGGTATAAATATAACAGAAAGACAAAGTATAACTCCTCCTGTTATAACATCAAAAAGTCTTTCAGTAACAACTGAGGCTATCAATGCAGATTTGCTTACATCCTCTTTAACACCTAATATATAAGCACGTGCTACCTCACCAAGTTTGGCTGGGAGTATATTATTTCCCATATATCCTATATATGTGGCCATAACAACTGTTCTTTTTTTTATATGTTTTTTAAGAGGTATAAAACATTCCCATCTTAATCCTCTTAATGCTATTATAATAATGCTTAATATAAGAGAAATAACAAAATATAAAATATTAATATTTTTTACTACCTCTAATGATTCTTTTATATTAATACCTCTAAAGGCAAAATACAAACATACTATACTAATAACAATTCCTACTATAACCTGTATAATAGTTTTATGCGTTTTATTCATTAAAAATATCCATTATCTCACGAAATTTTTCATAAGAGCAATAAAGTTATCAAAATCATTAAGCATATCTCTTGCAATATCTAAATTAAATTTAGGCAAATACTGAATTTTGTTTGCATTGCTTATTTCTACCTTTGTACCGTTAGCACAGTCTTCAAGTATATTCTTTACTATAGTAGTTAAATCTAAAACAGCATTATAAACACTAAGAATTATTTTATTTCCTTCAGCATCTATCTTATTAACCATAGTCTCTATTAGATCTCTATTTGCATTAGCCTTATTTTTTGATACTATCCAGCCTTTAAGACGCTTAAAGTTTTCAGATTCCGGACTTAATGTAGTATCAAATTTCTGTATAACTTCTCTTGCATCATTTAATATATAAAAAGCATCTAACCCTAATGAATTTCTATCTTTATGAACAAATTCAGCCCCCAAAAACATATCATTAAGCGGATCTTTATAATTTACATCAAACATCTCTATAATAAAAGTTTTTATATATTGAAGCGGCTCTACACAAGTAAATATAGGGCAGTCAAATTTTTCCAGCTGTTCATTTTTCTCTTCATTAACATTTGATAGTTTTAATATTTCTATACCGCTAAACATTTTATTACGCATTCCAGCTATTTTACTGCTCTTTATATCAGCAACTATACTGTCCATATCTTTTTTGAGATTATTAGTAAAATCTGTAATATAATTTACAAATATATTCACATTTGAAGGACTTACTGTGCATTTGTATGTAAAATCTTTAAGCAGATATACTATAATATCATGAAGCAGATTAGGAGTCTGCAGATATTTTACCCTTGCAAGGAAAGATTTAATATTTTTTTCAGCAATAGCAGGAACACCTAAATACTGCTGAAAAACATTTAAAGCAGATAAAAGCTCTTTTCTTATTACTATAGAACTAATAGCATAATCAAGTTTTACCAAGTCATCAACTATCTGCATGTTAGAACTAGGCTTAAACTGAGGGTTAGAACTATAAGCACCGTCTACAAATGAAGGACAGAAAGCTCTTAAAAATAAGAAGAAATCAAAATTTGAAAGCTGAGCAAAGTCTTTCAAAAGATTAAATGTCAAATTTATTTCTTTTCCGCTTTCACCGCTTATATATTTTTTAAATTGAACAAAATTATTTTTTACTTCACCAAATACTGAATTAGGATTATTGCCTTCCTGTATTTTAGCAAGCATATAATCTCTATTTAAAGTAGAATATATTTCTTTAATTTCGCTGCTGAAAGAAAACTCTATCAAATAATACGAAAACTGTTTGCCGTCTTTTACTATAAACTCTTCTTTTAGAGGTGCAAGCAAAGGACCTATAACCTTATACATTTCAAATATAAATTTAGCACAAGTAACTGTAAGAGCTTTAGTTTTCAAATCTACAAAATCATATTTCTGCTTTGATATTCTGTCCGAATATTCTTCCATACGCATTTTTTCTACTAATTCGGGCGTTCTTATGTTAAATAAATTGTACTTAATATAATCAAAAAAATTCACTGTTACGATACCCCATTAACGTTTTTTAAAATTTTAGATACCATATAATATATACTAAATTAACTAATATTTAAAGTTTTTTTTAAATAATTTTTACTATTGAAAAGTGCCTATTCTTTAACAGCATTCAAAGCATTTCTAGCTTCTTCATAATTATTATCTATTTCTAAAGACTTTTCAAAATTTTCTATAGCAAGTTTCTTGTTTCCAGCAGCAGCATGTATCAAACCTATATTATAATATACTAATTTGTTATTCTTATCAACATCTAAAGCTTTTTCCAGATATCTTATTGCCATTTTATTGCTGTTTTTTTTCTTGTAGCAGGAAGATATATTGCATAATACATAAGGATTAAGTCCTTCATAATTGGCATTAACTTCATGAAAAAGTGAAAGTGCCTTATCATAATCCTCATTATGATGATATATGCAGCCAAGTAAATTAATTATATCATTTGTAGGTTTAGCATCATAGGCAAAATTGGCATATTCCAAGGCTATATCATACTCTCTCCAAGCAAATGACTGAAAAGCTATATATGAACATCTTTTATAATCTTTCGGTCTTATTTTTGTATTTCTGGATAACTCTAATGCCTTTTCTAAATAATCTTTTCTATTTTCTTTATCCATAACAGCCATATATTCATATACAAAAGCATTTTCTTTACCGATTTCTATAAGTTTATGGAAATAATTCAAAGCATCATCATACTGATTTTTTTTCATATTTAAAAAAGCTGTCATATACAATGCTTCTGGATAATCAGGGCTGTTTAATAATATTGAGTTATAATACTCTTCAGCATCTTTAAGCCTAGCTTCTTTAAGAGCAATTCTAGCCAAAATAGATAAAGTATACGGATCATTAGGCTTTTTTTCTAAAATAGCATTATACTTATTTAACTGCTTAGCATATTTACTAGCCATAAACAAACTCACTAAATTATTTTTATAATAATGTATATAATACAATAATTTATAATATATGTAAAACAATTATTAATCAATTATTCATAAAATTTTAACATCATATCCTTTCTATAATCGGCAAATCTGTCATTTTCAATAGAACTTCTTAAATCTTTCATAAATCTCTGCATAAACCTAACATTATGTATGGTCATAAGCGTAGAAAATAGTATTTCATGTACTTTATCCAAATGATTAAGATATGCTTTAGAGAAATTACGGCAGGTATAGCAATCACATTTATCTTCAAGAGCTGTATCATCTGTTCTGTATTTTGAGTTTCTTATTCTAACAATACCATTCATAGTAAATGCTTCACCATTTCTTGCATTTCTAGTAGGCATAACACAGTCAAACATATCTATACCTTCCATAACAGCATTAAGTATATCACGCGGCTCACTAACCCCCATCAAATAACGAGGTTTGCTCTTATCTGTATAAAGCATTACTTTGGAAAGCACATCATGCATCTTCTCTGGAGTTTCACCTACAGAAAGTCCTCCTATTGAATAAAAAGGAAAATCCATATTTACTAAAGTCTCAGCACTCTCTTTCCTTAAATCATCAAACATACCGCCCTGTATAATTCCGCCTAGATACTGATATTCGCTGTTTGGCATGCTGTCATGATAGTCTTTACATTCTTTAGCCCATTTATGAGTTCTAAGCATTGCCTCTTTGGCATATTCATACGAAGCATCATGCTTTGAACATTCATCAAGACACATTATAAAGTCAGCCCCTATAATATGTTCTGCTTCCATTACACTTCTAGGAGTAAAAAGATATTTAGATCCGTCAATATGGGAGCTAAACTCAACACCGTCATTATTGATATTTCTTAATTTAGCAAGCGAAAATACCTGAAATCCGCCAGAGTCTGTAAGCATAGCCCCTTTCCAAGCCATAAATTTTTTAACTCCGCCAAATTTCTTTAATACTTCAAGTCCGGGCTTTAATACCAAATGATATGTATTAGCAAGTATTATTTTGCTTTCTGTTTCTTCTATCATAAGAGGAGTTAAAGCCTTAACAGTAGCTTTTGTACCTACTGGCATAAAAACTGGCGTATCTATCTCTATACCATTTATTTCAATTTTTCCTAGTCTTGCTGAAGTTTGAGAACTTGTTTTTAATACATTAAAAGAAAATGACATACAATACCTTTATTTAAAATATTTAAATTCTATTTTATATGAAAATGAATAAATATCAAATTTTATAATATAAAAAGGGGACTTATAAAGCCCCCAAATAAATATATACAACAAAAATATTATCTTATTGTCTTTAAAAATATATTATATTTTCTGTTTTATAGTCCTTAAAACGTATACATATGTAATTCGCTAATAATAAAAAACAGCCGTTTTAGATTTATTAATTTATTTATTTATAAGATATTGTCCTTTATAATTAAAATAATATACTAACATCTATATACTATATCATGTTGTATTATTTTTATCAAAAAAAATTTATTAAAACAACAATATTTTTTATCACATCTACATATTTATAAAATATTATTAATACATATAATACAATAAAAAAGCTCTGCATTCCATAAAAGAAATTCAGAGCCTTTAATTTTATTTTTATTTATCTGCTGCCGTCTGGAAGCTGGAATACATTTACTGCCGCCATTAATTCCTCAGACTGAGCAAATAATAATTCAGCAGAAGCAGTTGCCTCCTCTACTAAAGCAGCATTTTTCTGCGTTGTAGCATCCATTTCATTAACAGCAACCTTTATCTGATCTATTCCCTTTTGCTGTTCAACTGCACTCTGACTTATACCTTCCATAATTTTTGAAGCATCTTCTATTTTATTTTGTATATCTATAAATATTTCCTGAGATTCTCTGGCTGTACCTGTAGCTTTGTCTATTTTCTCATAAACATTTTCTATCAAGTCAGTAATACTTTTTACTGAAGTCTGAGTAGTCTGAGCCAAGTTTCTTACTTCGCTTGCAACAACAGCAAAACCTTTACCCTGTTCTCCAGCACGTGCTGCCTCTACAGAAGCATTAAGTGCTAATATATTAGTCTGAAATGCTATATCTTCAATAATCTTTGTAATATCTTTAATTTTAGAACTAGCTTCATGAACTTCTTCTATATTTGAGGTTGTTTCTGATATAATATTACCTGCATTCTCTACAGAAGTTTTTGATTCTAATATCATATTATTTCCGCTTATAGATTTATCAGCAGAATCTTTTATAGTTGATGAAATTTCAGCCATAGAAGCAGATGTCTCTTCAATACTAGCAGCCTGACTTTCTGTTCTGTGTGCCAAGTCAGTATTTTGTTCTGATAATTCTTTAGCAGCCATAGTTATATTATTAGCAGACTCTACAACTACTCTTATAGTCTCTACAAGCTTTATTCTCATAGCAACGAATGCATTTGATAATTCTCCAAGCTCATCTTTACGTTTTATTTTTTGTTTTGTAGTTCTTAAATCACCTTCTGCTATCTCTTTAGCCAATCCGACTAATATATTTAAAGGTGCTGTTATTGAACGTATAAATGCTGAAATAAATAGTGCTATAACTACTATAGCAATAATAGATATAATTATCATCATTCTCATAAGAGCTGCATTAGCCTCATATATTTCAGACTCTGTAGCAGAAACACCCAATACCCATGGCATAGAGTTTAATGTAATAAATGATGATACCTCTGTTCATTATCAAAAATATATGTCAATATACCTTTTTTCATATTAAATGCTTCTGAGAATTGCTGCGGTGCTGGTACATTAATATTTTCTGTTTTACTATGTATTTTTATAACTAAATTTCTATCTATAGCATACATATTGCCTGTTCTTCCTATAACTAAAGGCTCTATATGGCTTTTATTCAAAGTTGACCAGTCCAGCATAACATATAAATATCCAATTACCTGACCATTATCATTCATAACCTTTTCGAGCAGAATTAAAGACCAGCCTCCAGTAGTTAAAGAACGTGTTATATCTTCTCCAAAAACACCCCTTGAATTATTATTTATTTTCTCTCTCAAATCATGGTGTATATTAAAAACATTCTGACCTACGAGATCAGCATTATCAGAATCTATAAGTATAGCACCATTAACATCGGATAACCCTATATTAATAGCATATTCATTTAATGATTTGAATTTCTTAAGATTATTTAAAGCAATAGTTTTTAAATCATCAGTTTTTAATTCTAAATATCTTATTAATTCTTCAGATGTTCCATAAATACTGGCAATGGTTAATTGATCATAAAACCAAGTATCAAGAAGCGAAGCATACCCCATTACAGTATTATTATATCCTGTATATGTAGCATTTTTAATACTGGCAGATGCTTTGATTTCTGTTATAACAATTAACGCTATAATAAAAACTGTAACCATAGAAATAATAATAAGGGGCATCTTAATTTTTAAACTTTGGAACTTTCTCATAGATAATATTCTCCGAAATTAATAAAATATTTTTACATAATAAAATTATAATTATTTTTTAAAAAAAGTGTTATAGTTTTTTATATTATACAATAATTCATTAAACTAAATACCGTTGGAATATATATTCTTTATATAATCATAAGGAAGCAAAGAATTTTTATCGGTATAAAAAAAACTGCCTATAGAGGCTGTTTCTGAAGAATATACAGTAATATTGCTTAATATATTTTTATTTGTAGAATAAATATTAATGTTATATCCATTTTTAGAATCACCTATTTTTAGTATCACTTTATTTAAAGATATGCTATTTAAACTTTTTATTATAAAGTCTATATCATTGGTATCAGTTATAGATATTGATACACCTTTATAGGATATATCTATTTTTGACACACTTTCAGGATAGCATCGTATACCATTAATAGGTACTTTATACCATAAAACTACTATTATTATAATAAATAATGGAATAAAACCAACAGCTTTTTTTAATTTCTTTTTCATTATTCTTACTTTTCTATATCGGGAAGAAAGTATAACATATAAAATATTATTTATCAAATATTAAATAAAAAAAATATATTTAATTATTTATTATTTTAATAAAAAATAAATAATTAATTATATATTTTTAATATAAAAAAACGATAAATAACTAGATATATTTTAGAATATATAATACTATTTAACTAATATTTTATTAGTGAGGCTTTAAACATGAAAAAAAGACATTCTATAAGATTTAAAATGCCATTAACTATAAGTATAATAACAACTATACTTCTAATAATCACAATAGTTATATTGTCTTACAGATCATACGTAGGTATTACTAAATCAACATATGACGGATATCATAATACTGTAGGCGGATATAAAAATATGCTTGATACTTGGTTTGAGGAAAATAATACTTTAGTAAAAACATATTCTATTACACCTGCTGTTATTAATTATCTATCAGGTAATAAAACCCCTGAGGAAAGCACCGCACTAATAAGAGCTCTTCAGCAGTTTGAAAGCATAAATAAATATTCTATAGACATAGGAATAACTGATGAAAACGGAATAATACTTCAAAACGCTAAAAACGTAAATTTAGGAAGAAATATAAAAGAATTAAGACCTGGTATTTGGGATAATCTGCTTCAAAATAATTATGATTCAGCTTACGGAACTCAAATAATAAAATCATCTTCTGGAAATGAAATGACTTTTTCTATTATTGCAGGAGTAAAAAATAATGGAACATTTGCAGGAACTATATATATGATTCTAAACTGGGACGCTTTAGTTGCAAAACTTCAGGAACTTCAATTATCAGAAAGCGGAAGATTAATGGCTATCAATAATGAAAGAAATATAATGCTTGATACTAGAAATCAGGTAAATACTCCTGCAAATGAAAGTTACGCAGAAGTTATAAACTCTGGACAATCTGAAGGAATGCTTCAATATATTTCTGATTCTAACGGAGAAAAAAGGACTGCAGTATACACTAAAATGGATACTCTCCCTTGGACATTATCTATGGCTACTGACAACAGAATAATATATGCTGAAAATATACGTATGATTAGAATAGCTATAATAGTATGTGTATTATCAATTATATTTATAAACCTTTTCTCTGTATCATATATTACTAAAACTATGAGTCCTTTGGATAAATTAATGAAAAAAGCAAACAGAATATCTGAAGGAAATATAGAAATTAATAAAAATGAAAATACAAGAAAAGATGAATTTGGAGAACTAGAAAAAGCATTTAATATAATGAGTGAAAAACTTGCTAATGTTGTAAGCGATGTTAATGAGGCCTCTAATGAAATAGTTTTAGCTTCTCAAAGAATGATGGAAAGCAGTGTTGAACTATCCGGCAGAACAGAATCACAGGCTTCAAGTTTGGAAGAAACTGCTTCAAGTTTAGAAGAGATAGTTTCTACAATAAAAGCTTCAGCAGACAATTCGGTATCTGGAAAAAATATGATGTCAGAATCTATGGAATATATTGAAGGAGCAGCTAATATAATAGCACAGACAACTTCAAATATAGAAGATGTTCATCAGGCTAGCGATAAAATAAAAGATATAACAAAAATAATAGAAGATATAGCATTTCAGACTAATATATTGGCACTTAATGCTTCAGTAGAGGCAGCACGTGCTGGAGAACAGGGTAAAGGTTTTGCTGTTGTCGCAAGCGAAGTAAGAAACTTAGCTCAGACTACTCAAAGCTCTGTTAAAGATATTACAGCCCTTGTTGATAATACCGCAGAAAAAATAGATACTGCTACAAAAACGGCAAGAGAATCTCAGGAACTTTTTGTTCAGCTTCAGGAGAAAGTGTCTGGTACTTCTGAATTAATGCAGAATATAAGCAGCACTTCATTAGAACAAGAAGCAGGAGTTTCTCAAATAAGTATAGCTATCAATAATATAGAAAGTGCCACTACACAGAATGCTTCTTTAGCCGAAGAGTCAAGCGAACTTTCAAAGAAATTATTTGACAAAGCTAAGTTTTTGGAAGAAAGTATTAAGTTTTTTAATATTTCTAAATAGCTATAAATTAATAATTTTTTGATATTTTTAATATATGAAGAAAGTTAATTTTTATCAATTATTATCTTTAATAATATTCTATAAAAAATATAAGATTCCCGAGAGTAATTTTTATTTTAGGCAGGCTGTCTAATTAAAAAATATCATTTTCAAATAAAAAATAATAAATAAAATAAGGAAGTACTATATGAAAAAAATAGCATTAATACTATTATATTTCACTTTTTTAATATCATGTTCAAATACAAAAACAGATAACGGTCTTTTAATAAATATAGGACCAGAACCTAAAACTTTAGACCCTACATATACAGAAACATATGACGGTTCTGCATATATAGCTCATACATTTGAAGGATTAACTTCAAGGGACAAAGATGATAAATTAATTCCCGCCGCTGCTGAAAGCTGGGATATAAGCGATGATTATTTAACATATACTTTTCATTTAAGAACAAATGCTAAATGGCATGACGGAGTGCCAGTAACAGCAAATGATTTTGTATATGCTTGGAGAAGAGCAGTTGATCCTAAAGCGGCAAGTTCTGTAAGCTATCAGCTAAACCCTATAAAAAATGCAGCAAAAATCATTAACAGCGAACTTCCTATAGAAGAATTGGGAGTAAAAGCATTAGATGATTATACTTTAGAAGTTACATTAGAAAGTCCTACTGCATACTTTTTGGACTTGCTTGCAATTACGATATACAGTCCTCTTAGAGAAGATATTATAAACGAATATGGAGATTCTTGGAGTCAAAAAAAATATATAGGCAACGGACCTTATTATGTAAGCGAACATATTAATAATGATAAATTAGTAATGATAAAAAGCACCAATTATTGGAACAGCGAAAATATCACTGCTGAAAAACTTACATTTGCACTTTTAGATAATCCTAATACTATAGTATCTTCTATAGAAAACGGTACTTTGATGTTTGGAAGCAATCCGCCTCTTCAGGATATACCAAAATTAACAGAAGAAGGATATATTGATTATGTTCCTTTACTTGCCATTTATTTTTTATCTGTTAATACTACAAATGAAGTGCTAAAAGATAAAAGAGTAAGAAATGCTCTTTCTCTTTCAATAGACAGAAACTATATAATAAAAAATGTTACTAAAGGTGCAGAAACTCCTGCTGCTGCTTTAGTTCCTCCTCCAGTATATGATATAGAAGGATCTTTCAGAGAAAATGGAGGAGATTATTTCAGCACAAAAGAAGAGGATTATGCTAAAAATATAGAAGAGGCAAAAAGACTGCTTGCTGAAGCTGGATACCCTGACGGAAAAAATTTCCCTGTTATAGAGTTTACTGTTGAATCAGAAAGTTCAAAAAATATATTTGAAGCTGTGCAGCAGATGTGGAAAGAAAATTTAAATATAGATACTGTAGTTAATCAGCTTGAATGGGGAGTATTTATGCAGACTACCAGAGGAGATAAAAATTTCCAAATAGCACGTTCTGGCTGGATGGGTGATTATAATGATCCTATGACTTTTCTTGATACTTTCTTAAGCTACAGCCCGCAAAATACAGGAAGCTATTATAATAAAGAATATGAAGAGCTTATAAAATCTGCACTTACTAATGGTGATAAAGTTTCAAGAATGCAGACACTTCATAAGGCAGAAGATGTATTGATGGCTGATATGCCTTTCATACCTTTGTATTTCTACAGCAGAGTTATACTTGTAAGACCAGAACTAAAAGGTGTTATGATTAGTGCTGTTATACCTCCAAGATTCTTTTATGCTTATATAGAAAAATAAATAAAAAATAAAAATGGGGCTTATAATATATTATTATTGGGCCCTATTTTTTGATTATTAAACAATACATACTCAAAAATTATCCAGTAATTATTAATTTTTAAAAATTGTTTTACCGCAAGTATATACTAAAAATTTTTAACTTTGTCAATTTTTTTATTCAACTTTTGGCAAAGCCCACTGCACACCTGCCTACGGCACACAGAGCGAGGCAGACAGCGTTACAAAAGAAGTTGGGTGCGGCACCAAATATTTCAAATTAAAAAATTAATTTGTGACAAATTATAGTTGTTTAGGTATATTATAAGCATTCTATAAAATTAAAATAATATTGAAAAAATAATAATATATGATATGTTTATAATATATTTCTATTAATGGGGGTAATAGTTATGAAAAAAATAATCATCATATTAATAAGTATATTTCTATTATCATGCGGCGGCAACAGCGGTACATCTACTAATCTTTATTCTCAATCTTCTTCTGACACTTCAAACGGAGCAGAAGTTACTGAAGAAGAAATGCTCAATGAAAGATCAAGTGAAAATATTGAAAGAAAATTAATTATAACTGCTAATATAACAATTAATTCAAAAGATGTTGAAAAAACATATAAAAGCGTAGAAGAAAAAATAAAAGAATATGAAGGATATTTTGATAATGTAGAATCCTCAAAAAACAGATATTACCTTACAATAAGTGATAACCCCAACAAAAAACGAGTCAAAAAACAACTAATATATTCATATAATTAATTGCATAATATTAAATATGAGTTTAATTTGTGGAGTTATCATTATCTATAAATTCATAATTATTTAACAATAGATGCTCAATTAATTTAAATATATATTGAGCATCTTCTTCAGATACAGATTTAATTTCATGATTAGCTTCATTTCCTATTTCTCTAACTTTATCTATAAGCCCCTTTTGTTTTTTATGTATGATACCTTCATTGTATAAATAATCTATATAGTTTTTGAATGTATCTCCTTCTTTAGCTCCTTCAATAACAGCTACATTCATTAATATTTTT
>NZ_ARQI01000119.1 GCF_000384655.1 Brachyspira innocens ATCC 29796
GTTTTTAAATTTATGATATATTCAACGCACGGTTAACTTGGCTTTTATAAGTAATAAAAATTAGAATTATAAATTAATCAATATTTAAAAAATCCGCTCTACGTGCGTTTAGGAAAGCCTTAAATTTAAATAATGCTTTGGGCGGGTGCACCTAAAATATAATAGGCTTATAGATTTAATCAAAACAAATTAAAAAACAAAGCTTTAAAATCTAAAAGGGTGGGATTAAAATAAAGTTTTGGAAATAATTTTAACTCCCACCCCTTAAATTTTTTAATTCTATTTGTTATTTATGAATGATTTTTTTATTCTTTAGCTTTTACTGTTACTCTGGCTGCCCACCCAAGCGTTATTTAAATTTATTGTTTGAAATGTATGGCTTGAAAAAATAATAAAATAAAATTATACTTAAAAGATTAATATTGTATATGGGGTGTAATTTTTATGGATAACAATTCAGTAACTTCCAATCCTCTTTATTATGAGAAACCATATAAACTTTTATTTAAATACGCAACACCTAGTATCATTTCTATGCTTGTAGGCTCTCTTTATAATATAGTAGACCAAATATTTATAGGTAGAGGAGTAGGTATTAATGGTAATGCTGCTACAAATATAGCGTTTCCTCTTACTATTATTTGTATGTCTATAGCATTGTTTCATGGATTTGGCTGTGCTTCGTTTTACAGTATATTGTTAGGTCAGGGCAATAATAAAAAGGCAGCCAAAATTATAGGAAATACTATTGTATTAGCTTTAATATTCGGTATTGTATTTACAGTGATAGTGAAAATTTTTAATAAAAAATTAATGATGATGTTCGGCTCTACTCAAGAAGTATTGCCTTATGCCGTAGAATACACTAATATAACAGCATTAGGATTTGTACCTTTTATATTTTCCACAATGATGAGCCATATAATAAGGGCAGACGGAAGTCCTCAGTATTCTATGACATCCGTACTTGCAGGTGCTATTATAAATACAATATTAGATCCGATTTTTATATTTACATTTGATATGGGTATGTCTGGAGCAGCACTTGCCACTATAATAGGGCAGTTTGTTTCATTTATTATGGTTATAAGATATTTATTTAGATTCAAACATATAAAATTTGAAAGAGATAATTTTTTAATTGACCCTAAAAACATATTAAAAATATACTCATTAGGCTCATCACCGGGCTTTAATCAATTAGCTATGATGATAGTACAAATTACAATGAATAATGTACTTAGCTATTACGGAGCTAATTCCATATACGGAGGCAATATCCCTTTGGCAGTAGCAGGCATTATTGCAAAGGTTAATACTCTTGTAATGGCTTTTATAATAGGCTCATCTCAGGGAAGCCAGCCTATAATAGGTTTTAATTACGGAGCTAGAAATTATGACAGAGTTATAAAAACATATAAACTTACTATAACAATTACTACAATTATGGCTTTTACGGCATTTTTATTATTTCAATTATTTCCAAGACAGATTGTAGCAATATTCGGAGACGGAAGCGATTTATATTTTCATTTTGCAGAAGAGTATATGCGTATATATATGGCATTAATGGTTATAAACGGTATTCAGCCAGTAACTGGAACATTCTTTACTTCTTTGGGCAAAGCATTTAAAGGAGCTTTTATATCGATGACAAGGCAGATAATATTTTTACTTCCGCTTATAATTATACTTCCTAGAATACTTGGTATAGACGGAGTAATGTATGCTGGACCTGTAGCTGACGGAGCTGCTTTGATAGTAACTGTAATATTGGTAAGTAAAGAAATAAAGAAATTAAAGAAGATGCAGGAAGAAAAGACAGCATAATATTTTTATTATTTTATATGCCTAGTAATTCATGATTATAATGTATTAAAAAGCCCTATATATTTTTCATATAGGGCTTAATTTTATTTAAAATAATTTATTTTTATTTCCAAGCAGGAAGATAAGAACCTAAAAAGTTTTCATTATAAACTTTCTCTACTATATCAGACTGATAAGTTTCTACAACTTTTTTGTATAATTCATTATCTTTATCTTTAGTTCTAGCAGCAATTAAGTTTACAAAAGATTTTCCGCTGTAAATAGAAGGATCATCTTTAAATATATAGTCTTTTCCAGGATTAAGTCCGAAGTCAATAGCATAGTTACCATTTATAACAGCACAAGCAACATCTGGAAGCACTCCGTAAATAGCACCAGCATCCATTTCTACTATTTCCAGATTAAGAGGATTTTCTATAATATCGCTTACAGAAGGAGTATCTCCTGCTTCAGGTTTTACTTTAATAAGACCTGCAGCCTGAAGTACTTTTAAAGCTCTTCCGCCATTAGAAGGATCATTAGGTATAGCTATTTTATCACCATTTTTTACCTGACTTACATCTGTAATATTAGTAGAATAAATATTCATAGCAGATATATAAGTATCGGCTATAGCAGTAATATTATACTTTTTATTTGATACTTCATCATTAAAGTAAGCATAATGCTGAAAAGCGTTTAAATCTATTTCGCCGTCATTTAAAGCCTGATTAGGTATAGTGTAGTCAGAAAATGATACTAATTCTACAGTAATACCTTCTTCTGCTAATTTTTCCACTATAGGATTCCAAATTTGATAATCAGACTCCCCAGCAAAACCCACCTTTACAGTTTTATCAGCATCTGTTTTTGAACCTTGACATGATAATATTATAAATGTCATAGACAATATTAATAATAAAATCTTTTTCATTTTTATTTTCTCCTTTTATTAGGTAATAATTTCATATTAGATTATATTATTTTAATAATAATTTCAAGAATAATTACTATTAAAAAAAAATTATTTCCAAGTAGGTAAGTATGCACCTTTGAAATCTTCTGCATATACTTTTTCTACTTCTGGAGACTGATATGCTTCTACTATTTTTTTGTATATTTCATTATCTTTATCTTCAGTTCTAGCAGCTATCAAATTATAAAAAGAGTTACCTGTGTATATAGAAGGATCATCTTTAAATATATAATCAGAACCAGGATTAAGTCCGAAGTCAATAGCATAGTTACCATTAATAACAGCACAAGCAACATCTGGAAGAAGACTGTATAAACTTCCCGCATCTATTTCTACTAATTCTATATTAAGAGGATTTTCTGTTATATCATCAATGCTTGGAGAATCTCCAGCTTCTGGATTTACTTTGATAACACCTGCAGCCTCCAAAACTTTTAAAGCTCTTCCTCCATTTGCAGGATCATTAGGTATTGCTATTTTATCATCATTTTTAAGCTCGCTTACATTTGTAATATTTTTTGAATATATATTCATAGATGATATAAATGTAGTTCCTATTGCTGTAAGATCATAATTTCTTGATGCTAATTCATTATTAAAATATGCAAAGTGCTGAAAGGCATTTAAATCTATTTCACCGTCATTCAAAGCCTGATTTGGTAAAGTGTAATCAGAAAAAGATACTAACTCTACTGTTATACCTTCTTTAGCTAACTTTTCAATAACAGGTTTCCATATGATTCTGTCTGATTCTCCTACATGTCCTATTTTTATTACGGTACCGTTTTGATTATTAGCGGTGCATGATAATATTATAATTGTCATAAAGAATAATAAAATCTTTTTCATTTTTTCTCCTTTTTTAAGATAAATTTTATTTTTTATTAATAATTAATTTTTTTTAAATTAAGATATTTAATTATTATTTCCAAGCAGGCAGATAAGCCCCTTTAAAATATTTTTCATATACTTTTTCTGTTTCAGAAGACTGATATGCTTCTACTATTTTTTTGTATATAGGATTATTTTTATCTTTAGTTCTTGCTGCTATTAGATTAATAAAAGAGTTTCCGCTGTATATGGAAGGATCATCTTGAAATATATAATCAGTTCCCGGATTTAATCCCATATCCATAGCATAATTGGCATTAATAACAGCACAAGTAACGTCATTAAGTACGCTGTATATATCTATAGATTTTACTTCCATTATTTTTATATTAAGCGTATTCTCTATTATATCATTGGTACTAGGAAAATCTCCTGCCTCTTCTTTAAGTTTGATAATACCAGTAGCCTGAAGTACTTTTAAAGCTCTTGCCGTATTTGAAGGATCCTTTGGTATTACAACTGTATCTTCTTGTTTTATTTGATTAATATTTGTAATTTGTTTAGAGTATATATTCATAGCTGAAATATAAGTATCTGCTATAGGAGTTATATTGTATCCGTTTTCTTTTACCTGATTATCAAAATATGCATGGTGCTGAAAAGCATTTAAATCAACTTCGCCGTCATTTAAAGCCCTGTTTGGTATATCATAATCATAAAAATCTACAAGTTCTATTTTTATACCCTCTTTATTAAGTTTTTCTATTATATGTTTCCATATAATAGTATCTGAAGCACCTACATGTGCTATTTTTATAACTTTTTTATCATTTTTATTATCAGAGCAGGAAATAAAAACACATAATGTTAATAACAGCAAAATTTTTAAAATATTTTTAATAGTTTTTATATTCATTATATATCCTTTTAATAGAAGTTAATCTACCATTGTAATGCCTTCTATTTTACCTGCATTTATAAGTTCTGATACCTTTTCTTTGTAAAGATTTGCTATAGTTTTATAAGTTATATTATTCTCATCTTCAAGCCTTGCTGCTACTACATTAACATACATATCTGACTGATACTTGCTTGGATCATCTTCATATATAATATTGCTGTTTCTAAAATCAAAATTAAAATGGTAATTTACAATAGCGGCATCAACTTTTGACATAATAGAATGCATATTTACTGATTTTATAGGCACAAACTCAAGCAGTAAATGATTATCTCTTATATCGTCAAATGTGTAATTATAATTTTTGTTATTATTTTCTTTTAATCTTATAAAACCTATAGAATCCAATATTTTAAGTGCTCTTGAGAGATTTATATCATCTTCAGGTACTGCTATTTTTGATTTTAGTCTTATTTGTCCTATATTGGTAAGATTATCCGAATACATATTCATATCAGCTATAAATGTTTTGTCTATAATAGATAAGTAGTAGTCGTTTTTATTGGTTTCATTTACAAAATAAGCGTAGTGCTGAAAATGATTTAAGTCTATTGCCTTGCTTACTAAAGCCTTATTTAATACGCTGTAATCTGAAAAAGTTATTAAATCTAAAATAATATTTTGTTCTTTTAATTTTCCTGTTAAAGATTCTAATATAGCTATATCAAACTCACCTATACAGCCTAGCTTTACAGTAATATCTTTTTTATTTTCTTTACTGCATGAAATAATCAAAAATAATAATATAATCATTATTATAAATATTTTTAATATTTTATTATTCATTATTTGCACCTCAATTATTAATCAATAACTATGAGCCCTTTTAATTTATTTTCTTCTATATAAGTTTTAATTTTATGTTTGTAGCTTACAGCTATAAAATTATAAATATTATAATCTTTATCTTTTTCTCTGCATACAATTAAATTCACATATGATTTTTTTCCTTGAGATGAATATTTTGTTACATCATCATAATATATTATATTATAATTATGATAGTCAGATATAAATACATAATTAACTATTGCGGCATCTAATGTATCCATATTATAATATATTGTACTTGCTTCCATAGGTATAATTTCCAAGTTTAAATTATTTTCAGAAATATTGCTCAAGGAATAAAAGTTATTATTATGTCTTTCTAATTTAATCAAGGATGCCATTTCTAATATTTGCAATGCCCTTGATAAGTTTACTTTATCAAGAGGAATAGCTATTTTAGCATTTGACTGTATTTGATTGATATTTGTAAAACTTTTTGAATATATATGCATAGGTGCTATAAAAGTTTTTTCCAAAACAGAAAATTTATAATTATGCTCATTCGTTTCATTTACAAAATAAATATAATTTTGAAAAGCATTCAAATCAATATCGCCGTCATTTAATGCCTTGTTTAGAAGTTCGTAATCATTAAAATAAACAATATCTAATTTATAATTATCCCTTTTAATCTCTTCATCTATCTGATTCCATATATCATAGTCAAACTCGCCTATATGTCCTATTTTTATAATTTCTACATTGTCTTTGCCGCTGCATGAATATGATATATTTATTAATAAAAAAAACATAAAAAATTTCTTCATCATAATAAAAAACCTATATTCATTACAAAAATTACCAAACAGCTATATAAGCTCCCTTAAAGTCATTACTGTAAATTTCTTTAACCTCATCTGACTGATAGGCATTTACTATTTTTTTGTATATTTCATTATCTTTATCTTCTTCTCTCACAGCTATAAGGTTTATATAGTTTTTATCTGCATAGTTTGTAGGATTATCTTTATATATAGAATCTTTATCTGGATTAAGTCCGAAGTTTAGAGCAAAATTACAGTTAATTACAGCACAAGCCACATCTGGAAGAAGGCTATATATACTTCCAGCATCAACTTCTATTATATCCAAATTAAGTTTATTTTCTGATATATCGTTTAATACTGGATTTGCTATATTCTTATCTCTTAATTTTATAAGACCAGCAGCTTCCAAAACTTTTAAAGCTCTTCCTCCGTTTGAAGGGTCATTAGGTATAGCTATTTTATCATTTTCTTTTACTTCATTAATATTTGTTATATTGTCAGAATATATATTCATAGCAGCAAGACAAGTATCAGCTATAGCAGTTAATTTATATCCTTTAGTTTCTACTTCATTATTAAAGAAGGCATAATGCTGAAAATTATTCATATCTATATCGCCGTCATTTAAAGCCTGATTAGGAAGAAGATAATCACCGAATGATACAAGCTCTATCTTTATATTGTCATTAGAAACCTGTCTCATAACCTCTTCCCAAATAACTCTGTCAGACTCTCCTATATACCCAACCTTTACGACATTTTCATTCTTACTGCCAGATGAGCATGAAGCTAAAAATATCATGCTCAAAAATATAATTATATTTTTCATGTATTTGATTCTCCATAAATAAATTCATTAACTGTTTTTTTAATTAAAATATTATTTTATTACATCATTACATTTTTAAAGCTAATTCATAATTTTTTTTCATAACTTCGCATGAAGCATTAAATAGTTTTTTCTCTTCATCGTTCATGTTAAGCTCTATTATCTCTTCAACTCCGTCTCTTCCAAGTACAGCAGGTACAGAAGCATAAACATCAGTTTGTCCGTATTCGCCATTTAAATAAACTGATACTGGAAGCACTCTATGTTCATCAGAAAGTACAGCACGTGCAACTTCGGCTAAAGAAGTACCTATTCCAAATTCAGTAGATCCTTTGCCTCCTAAAACTTCCCAGCCTCCTCTTCTGCCTTTATTAGCTAGTTCATTCAAATCTAATTTTGAATATTTTTCTTTTTCTTTCATAAGCTCAAATAAAGGTTTTCCAGCTATAGTTACAGTTGACCAAGCTACCATTTGGCTTTCTCCATGCTCACCCAAAGCATAAGCATATATTGATTTTTGATCTATATTAATAGCTTCAGATATTGCTCTTTTCAATCTTGCTGAGTCTAATGTTGTGCTTGTAGATATTATTCTTTTTGGGTCATAGTTTAATTTGTTTTGAATATAGTGCGTGATAACATCAGCAGGATTTGATATATTTATTATTATACCGTTAAACTTAGTATTTTTTATTTTCCATATTATATCTTTCATCACTTCTATAGTGGCACCTAAAGTATCCATTCTAGTTTGATTCATATTAGGCAATGGACCAGCACATACTACCATTATATCAGCATCATCAATATCGCTATAATTTCCTGCTTTAACTTCTACTCTATGAGGGAGATATACTGTAGAATCAAATATATCCAAAGCCTGAGAAAATGCTTTCTTTTCGTCTATATCAATAAAAACTATCTCTTCAGCAAGTCCCTGTGCTGCTAATGCATATCCTGCATGCGAGCCTACATGACCTGCTCCTATTAAAACAAATTTTCTTCTTTTGATAGAATTGTTTATAGTATTATTCATAAATAAATTTCCTTTTATAAATTAAATTATTTTATTAATAAAATTTAAATAATTTTTTAATGTGTAGCTTTTTTTACCACAAAGTTTCCTATAGCCTGTATAATACCTACCAATATAACTAAAAGTATTACAGATACATATATAATATCAAGTTTATTTCTATAATATCCAGACTGTATGGCATAAGTACCAAGTCCGCCAGCACCTACAGCACCAGCCATAGCAGTAAGCCCTATTAAACTAATAGCTGTTATAGTAGTCCCTCTAGCTATTGGGGCAATACTTTCTTTTAAATATACTCTGAATATTATAGCTATAGGAGATGACCCCATAGACTGAGCAGCCTCTACAAGACCAGGATTAACTTCTGATAATGCACTCTCTATTTGTCTTGCGAAGAAAGGCACTGTTCCAAATATTAAAGGTATTATAGCTCCTTTTACTCCAATTGCAGTACCCATTATAAATCTTGTAAGAGGTACAAGCATGGCAAGAAGTATAATAAAAGGGATAGCTCTGAAAAAATTTATAACCTTACTTAATACTTCATACACCAATATATTTTCCATAATACCGAATTTTTTGGTAACTATTAATAATACCCCCAAAAAACCACCTATAAAAAATGATATTATACCCGAATAAAGAAGCATAACAAATGTCTGTATTATACTTTGATAAAGTCTTGGCAAATCAGCCATAACATTAGGCATTAAATTATTCATCATATCTAGCATCGCTAATTACCTCTACATCTATTTTTTGTTCATGAAGAAAGTTTAGAGTATTTGTTATGCCGCCTTTTTCTTTTTCATGCATTATAACAACAAGCCCTCCCAAAAGGCTGTCATCTATAATTTCAACATTACCGAATATTATATTAAGGTCTACATTAAACTTTCTTGATACATAAGAAACTAAAGCCTCTCCAACACTTTCTTTTTTGTATTTTAATCTTACTATACATTCACCCGCTTTAATTTTTGTAATATTGTCTTTTTCTTCTACAAGCGTATATATTTTTGAAAGATTTGAAGTAGTATCTATAAAATCCTGAGTAATTTTATTTTTAGGGTGCGAAAATACTTCAAATATATCGCCTTCTTCTATCAAATTACCCTTATTCATAACTGCTACTCTGTGGCATAATTCTTTAACTACATTCATTTCATGAGTTATTACCACTATAGTAATACCCAAATTCTCATTTAATTTTTTTAATAATTTTAAAATAGAAGAAGTAGTCTGCGGATCTAATGCACTGGTAGCTTCATCGCATAAAAGTATTTGCGGATCATTGGCCAAAGCTCTTGCAATAGCTACTCTTTGTTTTTGTCCGCCGCTTAACTGAGAAGGATAAACATACGCTTTTTCTTTTATATCTACAAGCTCAAGCAAGGACATTACTTTTTTTTCTATCTCATCTTTTGAAAGTCCTCTGTATCTTAAAGGATAAGCTACATTTTTAAATACTGTTCTTGAAGCAAATAGATTAAACTGCTGAAATATCATTCCGATTTTTTTTCTTTTCTGTCTTAATTCTCTTGGTTTTAATGCTGTAATCTCTTCGCCGTCAATATATACTTTTCCTGATGTAGGTCTTTCAAGTAAGTTTATACATCTTACAAGCGTAGATTTTCCAGCTCCTGAGAATCCTATTATTCCATATATTTCGCCTTTTTCTATTTTGAGAGAAACATTATTTACGGCATTAAGCTGTTTATTTTTTTCAGTTTTAAATATTTTACTGACATTTTCTAAAACTATCATATATGTCCCGCATTAAGTTATAATGATTAAGTTTGCATACAATTAAAAAAATTATTATATATAAAAACTTTGAACTATTATATAATTTTAAAATATATCTGTCAATAGTAATTGTTTTATATCAAATTATATTTTATTCATTAGTATATTTTTTATTGAGTATGTGGGGCGGGCGGGCGGGTTAATTAAAGCAATTATAATACTATGTATTTTAATTTTTTTTGTTGCATAAAAAGAGATTATTATTTAGAATAACTTAATAATATAATTAATTTGGTATTTTATTTATGAGAAAGTTTTTATTTAATATTTTTATATTGATTTTAATATTTTCATGTTCAAAAAAAGAAATGTATCTTCCTGATGATAAAATAGGGGAGCTTGTACTAAACCCTAATGGTCAGACCCCTTTATCATTGGTTTATAAAATAGAAACTAATAATAATTATCCAGTTACAGTGATAACAAAGGGAATGCTTGGTGATAATGATATCATATTTACTTACCCTAAAAATTACAGCTCTAATTTTGCTATTCATGGCATGTACTCAGAAAATACAAATACTATTTATATTATTAACGGCACTAACAGAATATCTACTAATATAATAGTAGATAAACTTTATATTGATGGAATATATATACCAGCTACAAACAGAGTGATAAAAAATTTAGTACCTGAAAAAAATATATATTTTTCTAGTATAAATGATGAAAGTTCAATAAGCAATTTAACTGATAATAATGAAGAGATATATTTTGCAAGCCCAGTTATAAACAGAAGCTGGAAAGGGCTTTTCTTAATGGGAGTAAGCAGAAACGGAAATCTGCGGTATGTTAATTATTCCAACTTCTATCTTACTAATGAAATAGCAAAGGTTATTAATGAAGATAATGATATTGTTATTTATGATACTATGGGAGTTAGCGACTTGCTTGGAAATGCAAAACTTGATGTTACAAAACTTGATATAGGCGTTCATCATGACACCATAAGAAAAAAATCTGACAGTAATTATATAATGCTTGCCAACTCTGCTTGGGGTGTTGAAGATAGGATTTGCGAAGTTGATAATAATGGAAACTTAATAAGAGATTTGTACGTAGGCGATTTGATAAAAAAGATAGTGAATAAAAATGGCAATGAGGCGGAGAAAGAGTATTTAAAAAAGCTCATATTTGATGAAGATAATAAATACTACAGTATAGGAAGAAAAAGAGATTTTCCTATGGACTGGGCACATTGTAATTCTTTAGTTTATGATGATGATAATGATATACTTTATTTATCAGTGAGAAGTTTGGCAGTTATGGCTATTGATTACAGCGAATGGGAGCTTATTTGGTATATGGCAGATGATACATTGAATACTATGGAATCATACAACCCATACGGAAGATATTTAAAAGATTTAAAATCATTTGATCCTTATAAAGTTTTAGGTGACGGAAATACAGACGGACCTAAAAGCCAGCATGCTTTATTTTTGATATCTACTAATATAATAGCGATGTTTGATAATCAGGGAGATGAAGATATTAATCCTAATGGTTCAAGATACGTTGAATATAAAATTACTGGTTCACATGGAAATTGGAAAGCTGAAAAAATTTATGAATATAAAACAGATAATAAACTATATTCTCACTATATATCCGATATAGATTTTTTAAGCAATGGTAATATGCTCCTTGATTTTGGTAATAATTCTCAAATAATGGAAGTAAATAAAGAAACAAAGGAAGTTTATTATCACTTGAAATTTGGTATAAAAACTTGGGGAATATACAGAATAGATAAAATGCCTTTCTATTATTCTGACGGGTATAAATTTAGTGAGGAATGTTCTTTTTTAGAATAGAGAAGTGTTTAGTTTTTTTAATATAGTTTTTGTTATTTATAAATGTAATTAAATAAAAAAGGCAATGCTTTTTAAACACTGCCTTTTAATGAATTGTTAACTTTTAAATTTTATTCCAAACTTTTTTGAAAAATACAGCTAAAAATACTAAAGCAGCTGCAGTAAATGCTAACTTAAATATGCCTTCAAAAATATCTTCTAAATTGTGAAGTATATAATATACACCGAAAAATCTTCCAGAAAATATAAATAAAGCAGCAGCTAATAATAATGCAAAAGCAGATAAAACAATAATTACAGCTTTTTTATTTTTTTCATTATTTTTTATCTTTATATTCTCATCGTTCCCTTTATTTTCATCTTTATTATTTTTTTTATCATAAACATTTTTTATAAAGTATATTAAAAAAGCAAATGCCACTATTGTTATTGATAATAATAATAATACTTCAGCTATATTCTCTAAATTATGTAATAAATAAAAAGCATTATAAGGTATGCCGAAAAATCCTGCAGCAATGATTATTGATAGAATAGCTAAAGCACCTAATGACAATGCAATTAACGCAGGTTTTAATATTACATTATTTTTCATACACTACTCCTTTAAATAATTATAAGCTACTTAAATTATTATTTATTTTATTTCTTTTTATTGATGTTTGATTTTAATTTGTACTCTGGCTTTAGTTCATATACTTTTTCATATCTAGGGTCATCATCAATTTTATTTGGAAGTCTTTTTTCTCTTCTCTCATAATCTCTTAAATCATATTCATACTGACGCTCTGATACAGTATCTGATGATCTTCTTCTTACATCTCTATTATCATCATCATATCGTCTCATTCTTCTATTATCATAATCGTCATCATCATACCTTCTTACCCTTCTATCATCTTCATCATCGTATCGTCTCATTCTTCTATCATCATAATCGTCATCATCATATCTTCTTTTTCTTCTTCTGTCATCTTCGTAATCATCGTCATCATAGTAATCACGTCTTCTTCTATAATTTCTGTCATCATCATTTCTTTTTATATTTCCAGAAGTTCTATCATCTTTTAAAAACTTCTTTATAAAATACATAACAGCAGCTATCATAAGTATTATTCCAACTAGCTTTCCAATATCTTCTATAAAATCAAAAGCATCGTCTATCAAATCAAAACAGTACAGATTATTTTGCATAATAATAAAAGCATACACTAAGCCCGAAATTGATAACTTTTTCATTATATTACTTTCTCCAATTTATTTTCTCTTAATACTTCTATTCTTTGTTGTTGGAACTATTATCTTTTTTTATATACTTTTTAAAGAAATAAAGCCCCAGAGCTATTATTACAACTATACCTATTATTTTGGCTAAATCATCAAATATAAAATCAAATGTATCTTCTATTAAGTCAAAACAGTATAAATTAATGCTGACAATAAACATAGTTATTAATGTTATAAAACCTAATTTTTTCATTCTGTTTCCTCCTTATATTAATTTTTATATATAAGCTATATTATCTCTATATAATATAGTATAGCATAATATTATTATTTTGTAAATATTATATAAACAAATTTTACAAAAAAAGTATTTATGTAAATAAAATGTAAAGTAATATTTTATACATTTTATACGTTTTGCTGCCAATCTTTATAATTTTATTACTAACACTTAATAAAACTAATGCTAAAATAAAATCGTTAAGGTTTTTTTTATATTACCGTTAATGCAAGTAACTAAAGTACTAAATAAAGGAGTATTGGTATGACAGTTAATAAAATTAATAATGCTCAATCTTTACAGCAGATTCAGGCAAATCCTCAAAGAGTAGATACAGCACCTCAGAATGCAGTTAATACACAAAAAATGAGTCAGAATATGAGCGGTATATCACCTTTATCAAGCAGATATACTTATGCTATAGGACGCGATGGTAAAAGATATGTACTTCAGCTTAGAATAGATATTTCTTCAGTTAGAGCTTTTAGTTCTCTTGCTTAAATATATTTTTATATAAAAATAAGCTGGAAATTTAATATTTTCCAGCTTATATTTTTGTATTCTAAAAATAAAAAAGTAATTAATTATTAAATCTTTTTTACCACTATTTTGCTGCCTTCTACTAGTATCACTTTTAATTTACTGTTTTTATCTATAAACTCACCATCGCTTATAGCATCGTATTTTTTATCATCTATTATAATAAATCCAGACGGTCTTAAATAAGTATCAGCAATACCTTCTTTATTAAGTAAATCTTTATAAGAAACACTTGTATTATATCCAGATGTATCATCTGTAAGTATTACAGTTCTTTTCATAGATTTAGATTTTACTACGAATTTAGCTATTAAAACTATAAGTATAATATCAATCATCAAAGAGGCAAATATAACTATGACAGATATTGCTATATTTTGAATACCAAATGATATAAATATGCTTGAAAATATACCAATTATACCAAGTATTCCAGTAATTCCAAATCCTGGTATAAGAAATATTTCAACACCAAGAAGTATTATACCTAATACAAATATTGCAGGTGCAAGAAAATTACTGTCTCCTGATAAAAACTGAGCAAAGAAAAATACTGCAAAAGCTATTATTGCCGTTACGCCTCCAACACCAAACCCAGGGGTTTTTATTTCTAAATATACTCCAGCTATACCTATTGATATTAATATACTTAATACAAAAGGATTTAATAAGAACTTCAATACTGTATCGTATCCTTCTTCTTCAACTGTGATTATCTCATAATTATCATTCATATTTTTTAATTTTATAATCTCTTCTATAGAGTTAGCCTTATTATCTGCAATATTTATTCTCACAGCTTCATCAGCACTTAAAGTAAGAAGTGTTTTATTATCCAAATCAATACCGTCATTTTCTTTTGTTAAAACGATAGTTTCATCAACCATCGCTTCAGCTGCTTTTGTATTTTTTTTAGTAGTTTCTGCTGAAGCTCTCATAGCTGCACGCATAGCACTTATTTCTTTTTCAGACGCTTTTCTGCTTTCATTTCCATTTAAGTATACTGGAGTAGCTGCTCCTATTACACTGCCGTCAGACATATAAATTTCTTTGGCACTTAATGATATTAAAGCTCCAGCAGATAATGCATTTTTATTAATATATACTGCTGCAGGAACTTTGCTTTCTATAATATAGTTTTTTATTGATAAGGCAGAAGAGAGAAGTCCGCCAGGTGTATCAAGTTCTAATATTATTAAGCTGGCTTTATCTTCAGCCGCTTTGTCTATTGCCTTTTTTATATAACCTGCATACCAGCGGTCAACCTCCTGAAAATCTTGGCTTTTTATTACATATACTTTATTATTTTCTGAGTAGGCAATACCTGAAGATATTAGAATAATAAAAATATTTAGTAAAAGAATTTTTGTTAAATTTTTCATCATTATGCATTCTCCGTTTTTATATATTCTAAAATCACATATTTATTTTAGTATAACTAAAAAAGAATTTCAACTTTATTAATTACAAAATTAATTGCAAAAAATATTTTTAATTAATATATGAAAATGCGTTTTTTTATCGTTATAATAATTTTATATACTTAAAATTTTTAAGTTTTATTATTTTTTATAAATTATGATGATGTTTTATATTATCTCTATAAACAGGCTGAAACTCTTTTCTAAGAAGCGTTCTATTTAGATCTTTTCCTATAAATACAATCTCAAGCTCATCGTTTTCATTTGCCCCAGTAACAGCATATCTTCCGTCTACAACATCATATCTTAAATAATTATTACCGCATTTTATAACGCCTTTAGACCTAGCAATATGTCCGAATCTGCCATGTATAATATCTTCAAGAAGCATAATAAATTTATTCTCATTTATTACATTGCAGCCTTTCATACTTATAGAATCAGGCATCTCTTCATTCTGCATATTTTCTAATTCTTTAGTTTTATACTTATCATCTAAAAATGACTGTAAAATACTCTCCCACCATTCTTTATTTTTATTAGAATAATGCTCTTCTAATATTTCTATATTATCTAATGATACATTATTTTTTGTTATTAATGATTTTATTTTTTTTATAAGATTATCTATTTCATATTTTTCTTTGGATTCTATTTTTGAAATAATTATTTTAGAAGTATTTAAAATCTGGTCAGCGTATATATCATCATATGAACTTACAAAACTGTCAAAAGCATTTGCATCTATAATTGTAATAGGTTTTAGAAGAACTATTCTCTCATACTGAATTTGTTTTATATTATTAATAATATTGCTTAATTTAGCAACTCCAGTCGGTTCAACAATTAAATATTCAGGGTCAAGAGAGTTTGCTATAGTTAGTATAGAAGAGGCAAAATCTTTTTTCATAGTACAGCATACACAGCCTTCTGTAAGCTCCCAAATATTCATGCCTTCATCTTTAAGTATATTAGAATCTATATCAACATCACCGTATTCATTTTCCATCACTACAAAATCTCTTTTAGTTTTATTTGCCATTTCTTTAATAAGTGTTGTTTTTCCTGCACCGAGAAATCCAGAAACTATAAGTATTTTCATTTTTACTCCTATTTATTCCTATTTGATGAGCTTGTGTTATTATATAATAGTTTATATATTAAAGCTATAAATATAGTAGAATTATAATTTAAATTGCTGTATTTTTTATTATTTTTATGTATAATATTTTTTATAAAACTAATTAGAGATTACTGAGTTGATTGATTATGAATTGTTACAATTTTATTCATAATATGAAAGCTGATGCTGAGTTTGCATTTCTTAAAAAATTTAACTTTGAAACTTTTGAAGATAATACATATTTTTATTATGATTATACAGATAAAGTAAAAAATCATAATAAAGGCTTAAATATAAAATATAATATTGCCGTTTTGCAAAAGATTATAGATTCTTATATAGATGAATGTGCTTATACTGGAGATAATGAGAGCTTTGAAAATGTTATAGGAAGTCTTAATGCTGTTATGATTAAAGACAGCAGTAATATATATGCAAGAAATAAGGCGGCATTTTTATACTATACCAGATATATTTATGATTCTGATGATATTTATTATGATATAGCAATGGATAATATAAATAAAGTACTTCATTATGAGAATGATATTACTTATTTTATTTTAGCACTTTTATATCAATTTAAATATCTAAACACTAAAGACAATGAATATTTCAAAAATGCATTGTATGCATATAAAGAAGTTTTAAAATCAAATGGTAATGATATAAATTTAAGTTATGATATATATCTTTTATATAAAGCTAAATTTCAGAATATAGAAAAAGAGAAATATTTTGATATAGCAGCAGAAGCATATACAGAAATACTCAATATTGATAATGAAAATATATTTGCATTATGCGATTTAGCAAAACTTTATAGAGATAAATTTATACTTACAAAAAATTCTGATTATTATTTGAAAGCAGTTAATTATTATATGGAGATATCATATATAAGCAGAGATATTAATATTATGCTTAATTTGGGTTTTTTGTATACTTTGATGTTTAAATACAGCAGTGATTTTAATTTTTATGAGGAGGCAGCTTCATTATATAAACAAGCAGAAGAATCTAAAGAACATGATATTATTTTGTATAATTTATTTGGATATTTGTATACAATTAAATACTGTATTACAAAAAATAAAACAGATTTTGAACTTGCCTTGAATTATTATAACAATATCGATTATAATTATAAGTATTATTTTATGGGGCATTTATATATTATATGCTATGATTATACAAAAGATAATCTATATTTTAATGCTTCTCTTTCTTCATTTAATCATTTGGATACAGATGAAACTGATATATTAAACTCTTTGGCATATCTTTATGAATGCAAATTTAAAATCACAAAGCATAAAGAAGATTTTGATGAAGCTGTGTATTATTATAATAGAGCAATAGCGATAGACAGAGATTATTTATATACATATATTAATAGATTTGAGCTTTACAGACTGGCATTTTATTATTTTGATGACAGCAATTATTTTACTTTGATTATTAATGATTATGAGACTTTATTTAATGAAGGAGAGCTTAATAATGATAAAATGCTTTCATACTATATTAATTATAATATAGGCTCTTTTTATTATAATTTGTATTTAGACAGTTTGGAAGATAAAAATATATGTTCAAAGTATAATCTTAAAGATGAGTTTTTTAATAAGGCTTTAGCATTTTTTGAATCTTCAAAGTCTTTTATTGCTATAAGTGATTTATACAGACTTAAATATATAGATGAGCATAATGATGACAGATATTTTGATTTGGCATTATCATATGTTGATAAGAATGTTGATTTATTTAGATATGATATACATAATTTATCACAGAGGGCTGTCATTTATTATGAGAAATACAGAATATCAAAGGATATAAAATATTTTGAAAGTTCTTTGGAGTATTTTGATTATGCTTATGATATAAATAAATATGATAAGACTTTATATTATAATTCGGCACTTCTTTATCATTATAGGATTACAGAAAGCAGATTTGAAGATTATAAGGAGGCTGAAAAGAATTATCTTAAAGCTATAGAGTTAGACAGTTCATATTTAAAGGCTATAGAGAATTTAGGTTTTTTATATTATATAGTATACAGTGTTTATAATGTTGACGGCATATTTAATAATTCTTTATCTTGTTTTGAAACTGTTATTTTCAATGATGAGAGTTCATTAATAGCTTTGGAGGCAATAGGAGATTTATACAGCATAAAAATTGCAAATAATCATTTTGATAATATAACTAGATATAATTATATATTAAAAAGCATAGAATATTATGAAAAGGCTTTGTTTTTTGGTATAGGAATTAATACTGTTTATAAAAAATTAGAGAGTATGTATTTTATATTATTTAATGAATACTCGGATACTGCTATTATAGATGATTATTTTGATAAATATAATTCTCTTTTATCAATAAACAGAAGTTTGGCAAATAAGTATTTATTTATACTCAATAATGTTATGTATGATATTCATAAAAATAATAAGTATTTAATTAAAGCGGGAAAATGTTTAAGCAGTTTAGAGACTGATATATTTTCTATAAGGCTATGTATAGAGTTTTTCAGATATTTATTTTATGTTACAAAAAATACCAGATATGCTTTGCTTACTTTATTTTATTTAGAGTATATATCAGGCATTGAAAGAAGCAATATAGATTATTATTTTGAGATTGGACTTCTTTATTATAAAGTATATTTGAAAACTAAAAACTATGAATATATTATACATTCTTTTCACTGTTTCAGCAGAGTTTTGGATATAAACTCTCTTTATCCAGAATGCAATTATTATAAGGCTCTTATATTAAAACATTTATATGATAAGACTTTGAAAATAGATTATATAGAAAATGCATTTGATAATTTGAATCAGTCTGTAAAACTTGGAAATATAAAAGCATATAGTTTGATAGGCGATATTTATTTAATTATGTATAAAAAATATAAAAAAGATGAAGACTATTTAGATAAAGCGATTAACAATTATAATTTATCTTTAAAAAATCAATATTATGGAAGAAATGAATATGAGGTTTATTTTTCTTTGGGGCTTTGCTATTATTTGAAATATAAAGATCATAAGGATATTGAGGAGTATTATATTAATTCATTTGAGTATTACAAAAAGGCATTGAACATAAATAATAAAAGCATAAAAATAAAAAGATTTATAAAATATCTTCAAATAGTGAAGAGACTTCCTCCTTCTTCTAATTAGCGTTATATTGATAATTTAAATTGTTTAGGTATATATAAATAATTTGATATATACACAATTAAATGATATAATAAAAGACTATAACTAATTTTATAAAAATTATTTAATCATAATAAATGGCGGATTTTTCTTTATATGAATCATTTAATCACAGGACCAATGTTTGCAGGAAAGTCTAAATATCTAATAAAAACATTAGACTATCTCTTAATGGAAAATAAAGATATAAAAATATTGTTCATATATCCTGCTATTTCTTTCAGGGGATATTTCTGCCGAGATAAGAATGTATATTTAGATAAAAGAATCGATATAATTACTGAAGAGGAAATAGAAAAAGATTTGGGAAATAATATAGAAAGTATTTATAAATATATTTCAAAGTATAATGTTATAGGTATAGATGAGTTTTGCTTTTTAAAAGAACCTAATATATTTGCTGATTTGATGAAGAGATGCAGTAATGATAATATAGACTTCTGCGTAGCTTCTCTTGATATGGATTATAAAAGGAATTATTGGGAAAGTGTATCAAATCTTATAGAGGAAGATTTAATAGATATTCATACCAAAGTATTTGGTAAATGCGAATGCGGAAGAAAAGGTATATATTCAAAAAGAATAGCAAAAGATGTTGATAGGGTTGTAATCGGAGATGATATATATAAATGTGTTTGTAGGTACTGCTATGAAGGAGAAGATGAAGAGAAATTTGATTTATGATAATCAATAAAATTAAAAGATGATGTAATAATTCATCGTTATATTATACCAACTTATTTTATGATATTCTAAAATATAATCAGCAATACTTTAGAATAATATTAAAAACACAATAAAATTTTATTTTTATTGTTGATTTTATAATATCAATCTGTTAATATTAACATTTTATTAATAAAATCTTATTTTGATTTTAAGGAATTTTTATGAGCAATTTAAACGAAGTAAAAAATGAGTATCTTCATATGCTTAAAGACAATGTCATACCATTTTGGCTTAAAAACGGTCTTGATAAGAAGCATGGCGGATACTACACAGCTTTAGACAGGAAGGGAAAACTTATAGAAAGCGATAAATCTGTATGGTTTCAGGGAAGATTTGCTTGGGTACTATCTACTCTTTATGCTGATTTTGAAAAGAAAGAGGAATATTTAGAAGCTGCAAAATTGGGAATAGAGTTTTTGGAGAAATACTGTTTTGATAAAGATGGTGACGGAAGAATGTTTTTCAGAGTAACTGAAGACGGTAAACCAATCATAAAAAGATTAAGATACTACTACTCAGAAACATTCTGTCTTATAGCTATGGCAGCATATTCAAGAGCAAGCGGCGATAAGAGCTATGCTCAAAAGGCAAGAAAAATATTAGATGATATAGACAGATATCAGAGAGAAGGACTTCTTATACCAAAATTTAATGCGGTGAACAGACCTACTATAGCTTTCGGACCTCCTATGATAATGCTTGCTACTGTTCAGGAATTAAGAAAAGCTGACCCTGAAAATAAAGATTATTATAACAAATATATAGATAATCTTTTATCTAATATACAATTATTTTTATATGAAGAGAAAAAAGCAGTATTAGAACAATGTAATCCAGACGGTACTTTACAAGATCACTTTGAAGGAAGACTATTAAACCCTGGACATGCTATAGAATCATCTTGGTTTATATTAAGAGAATCTATAGAAAGAAATCATGATGAAAAATTAAAAGCCCTAGGACTAAAAATATTTGATTGGATGTGGGAATGGGGCTGGGATAAAGAGTACGGCGGTATTATTCAATATATGGACGTACTTGGAAAACCTAAAAGCGAATATCATCATGACATGAAATTCTGGTGGCCTCAAACTGAAGCTGCTATTGCTGCTTTATACTGCTATTATTTTACTAAAGATGATAAATATTTAGAAAAGCATGATACAGTAAAAGAATATACTAAAAAATTCATAGATACAGAATACGGCGAATGGTTCGGATATCTTCACAGAGACGGAAGAATATCTACTGACTTAAAAGGCAATATGTATAAAGGACCTTTCCATATACCTAGAATGTACATGAAATGTGCTGAAATAATAGACGCTATTAATGCAAAATAATTTTTAAAATATGGTTAATTTAAGGCTAGGCTCTTTAATTGAGGTCTAGCCTTTTTTATTTGACATTACTTAATAAAATTATATTAAAATTTGTAATTTTAACTGCTATAGGTTACAATATTTAAATTATATTTAATTTTAAAGGTTTTTAATGTATATTATTGATGATATAAAAAATACAATTATAAAAGGTGATGCATTAGAAGAATTAAAAAAAATACCAGATAATAGTATAGATTTAATATTTGCAGACCCCCCATATTATATGCAGACAGAAGGTGAACTTTTAAGAACTAACGGAACTAAATTCAGCGGTGTTGATGATGAATGGGATAAGTTTAAAAGTTTTGAAGATTATGATAATTTTTCTATAAATTGGCTGAAAGAATGCAGAAGAGTATTAAAAATTACAGGAAGTATTTGGGTTATAGGGTCATTTCAGAATATATTTCGCATAGGTAAAATAATGCAGGATTTAGGTTTTTGGATACTCAATGATATAATATGGAGCAAAACAAATCCAGTACCCAATTTTGGAGGAACTAGATTTTGCAATGCTCATGAAACTTTAATTTGGTGTGGAAAAAACAAAAGTACTAAATATACTTTTAATTATAAAACTATGAAACATTTAAATAATGATAAGCAGGATAAAAGTATATGGAATATATCTCTTTGTACAGGTAATGAAAGATTGAAAGATAAAGATGGAAATAAAGTACATTCTACACAAAAACCAGAAGAACTTTTATTTAAAGTAATACTTTCTTCTTCAAAACCAAATGATATAGTTTTAGATCCTTTTTTTGGAACAGGAACCACAGGGGCAGTTGCTAAAAGACTTTCTAGAAATTATATAGGAATAGAAAGAGAAGATAAATATATTTACTATGCAAAAGAACGTATAAAAAATACGTATGTAGAAATGACAGATTTAATAAATCTTGATTATGAAGTAAAACCTCCTAAAGTTCCTATAAAGAACCTTATTGAAAAAGGATATTTAAAAGCTAATCAGGCTTTATATAGTAAAAAAGGTGATGAAGTTTGTAAATTAAATGGGAATGGAAATGTAGAAAATGAACTTGGAAATTTTTCTATACATCAAATGAGTGCAAAGCTTCAAAATTTATCTAAATATAATGGCTGGAATTATTTTTATACATATTATAAAGATAAATTTATATCTATAGATGAATTAAGATATATTTATATTGGAGATAATCATGAATAATAATATTAAAGATATTATAAATCAGGCTGTATATAATATTATAAATAATTCTGCCTCAGATAATAAGATAACTGAATTAAATAAAAAGCATAATGTTAAAATACACTTTATACCAAAAAGATATAGAATATTCGGCGGATTACTTCAAAGTATGAATATACAATTTGGTAATTTTATTGAAGAGCTTATGAAAGTAATTATATCCAATGAAAAAAGATATAATATTATAGATGAATACAGCGGCAAAAAAAGCAATAATTTTTCTATTTCTAAGTCTAATGAAACTAGAATAGATAATTATATAACTAACTGTCAAACTACTTCAAATACTGATGAACATTTAGAACTTTCATTTAAAAATCTGCAAAAAGAAATCATAAATGATATAAAAAATAATAAAGAAAATATAAATAATTCATTTAAACATGATATAGATTTACTTTTTGAAGATAAAGAAACCAATATTATTTATTATCTTGAAATTAAATATAATGATGATCATGATACTGGTAAATTTGTTGATATAAATAGAAAATTTATAAAAACTTTTGCCTATCTTGTAAATGAGTTTAATACAAAAGAAATTGTACCTATACTATTCTTTTTTAATAATAAGAGAATGAAAGGAAATATTTATATACCAGAAAATACAAACATACGAAGAGGAAAACAATTTTTTGATGAGTTTTTATCGATAAAATATGATGATGTAGATAATTATTTGCAAAATCTATCAGAAAGTGATGAAGTAATAGAAATGTTTGATAATTTATACAAAAAAGTTATGAAATTAAAATAATGATTAATTATATACGATAATAAAAAATATATTCTATATTTAAGGAATTTTATGGCTTCATTAAGAAAACGACTGGAAGAAAGAGAGTTTGAAACTCTAGATTTATTTACTGTTTCTTTTTCTCTATTTACTGCCAACTTTAAAAATTTTTTTATAATATCATTAATATGCTCTCTTCCTATAATATTAAGCAGCATATATTTCCCTGTGAAAATTTTTAAAGCATCAGATGTAAAAACTTTTGAAGATTTGGCTTATCTATTTAAGACTGAAGTAAGTGTGGGATTTTATATAAATATTTTTCTCTCTTGGTTTTTAGATGTACTTTCTGTGATATCAGTATCATTATTGACAGAGAGATTGGTCTATAAAAAAATAAAAAGTGCTACTTGGGCTATTGTTAAAAGTTTTAGGTTTATATTTCCTGCTTTAGTTACATCATTTATATATTTTGTATTGGTGTTTTTAGGTCTTACATTTTTTATAGTTCCTGGTATAGCGTTGATTGTATTTTTTGTATTTATAAAAAATATTTGTGCTTTGAGGCATACTTGGGGAATAAATGCTTTGAGATATTCATATTATCTTGTGAAGCCTAAATTTTTTAAAACATTATTCATATTATTGTTTATATTTTTCTTTCAAAATGTATTTTCTATAACTTTTTTGTCATCTCCTATAAACAGCAGAGAAAATCTTCTTTCATATTTTATTGCTATGATAGTACTTTATATATTTGATATTTATTTCAAAATAATAATATCATTATTTTTCTTAAACAGAGATTATATAAGCAGTACTCAGTCAGATGATGATGAAGATGATGAAACAGATGAAGAGTAATTAAAAAATTCTGTATTTATTGTTTTATACGCTAAAATATATTAATCTGTGAAAACAACAATATTGATTATAAAATTTTTTATAAATATAATAAAAAAGAGAGAGCCGTAAAAAACTCTCTCTCTTTATTAATAAGATATATATACAATTAGTCGTCAAATTTTTGTCCCATTAACTGTCCGTCAGAAGTTATAAACAATTCCATAAAGTTATTTAATTTTATTTTGTAATTGCCCCATTCTTTTTCTGCCTCTATTATAACAGCATTAGGATAAGTATTTTTTATAGTGTTTGCTACTGATTGAGGTAAAACACTAAAAGGAACTGTATTGTATTTTCCGTCTATACTGTTCCATTCTCCATTATACAAAAAGTCTATTTTAGAACCGTTTGATAATTTTACTTCAAATTTTCCGTCATCTCTTTCTGCTTTCCATATCTGAGCATTAGGATAAACTCTTTGTATAAAGTTTCTAGCATTCTGTGGAAGTGAAGAAGCTGGTACTATCCAATCAGCAAAGGCACTTGAAGTAGAAATAATAGTTAAAGTTATTAATAAAGCAAATAATTTTTTAGTCATAGTAAATCTCCTTTTAATTTGTTTTCATATGTTCTTGTAAATTATCTTTACAATTATAAGTATAGCCTAAAAGCAGATTTTGTCAATATATTTTACTATAAATTTACAAAAAATTTACTTAAAATATATAATTTTTATAATTATATTATACATTTAACACATTTTATTTTGATTGTGTATTAAATTACCAAAATAAAGTAAAATTTATTTACTTTAAGACCTGTTACATACAAAAAAGCCCGCATTTATAGAAAATAAACACAGGCTAACAATTTTATCTTAACTTTTCATTTAGCTTTTTTATTAATAAGTTTCTTCTCTCTTCATAAAATTCAAATATATTATTAATGCTATAATCTTTTAAATTAGATGGTATTAAAAAAGAATATTGTTTACAATCAGATGTATTAACCCAATCTTCTAAAGGTTTGTCTCCCTTTGATGAATTTATGTTGGAAGATAAAATTTGCAAATTAACTATATTATGCTTATAGTATTCCATATCATCTTCATTATCTTTAAATAAGTTTTTTAATACTTTATTATTAAATAATTTTTGAGGGTGTATATGATCTATACTCAAATCAATATTGTTTGGTATATTATCCTGAATAAGCATGAGTAATGAAAATGTTTGCTTATTTCCAAAATGGCTTTCATCTATTAGTGTATTAATTCTATTATCATCAAAGTATATAGATCTATTTGTATTTTTAAATTTATCAATAGCTTCTTTTATAGGGAAATTATCAGAATTTGAGTTATTTATAATATCTCTGTATTGATTCAAAATAGAATCACTTGAACCTCCGAAAGATTTTGATATTAAAACTCTAGAAAACCATTTTAATATAACTTCTCTATTTGTTCTATGCTTTGTAGAAGTTAAAAAACTATCATCGGCATTTATTTTTTTCAAATAATAAGCTATAGGCATTAAAGCGTTATATGATGTTATAAATTCATCTTTATATCCATTATTTATTATTAATTGGGAAGTTAAAAGTAAAAATTTTTTTATACTCTTCCAATTATTTTCTATTTTTTGAGTGTTTGATTTATTAAAATTTTTAACTTTAAAAGCAATATCCAAATCTGATAATACTAAAGAAGATTTCATTATAAAATCTTTATTTACATCTATTCCAATTTTATTAATTTCATCAGTTAAATTATTTATTTCATCTCTTGCATCATGATGTTCCCATAAAGCTGTAGCAGTAGATAGAAGTAAATCAGAGTAATTTAATATTGTACCTCCGCTATTAATTCTAGTAAATATGTTTAACACCTTTTCTATATCCTGCTCTGTTTCTTCATAAAAATTTATTATTTCTTTTTGGCAAATATAGTTATGTATTAGGTTTAAATATCTTAATGAAAGTTTTTGTTTATTTTTATTACTACTAACATCAATAGAAAATTCTGATATAGTTTCACTATTCATATTCAATATATCTGAAATTTTAAACCAATAATTTTTATCATCATTGTTATTAGCTTCTTCTTCTGTCATAAATTTTAAATCATATAATATTTCATTATTTGATATATCTATATTATTATTTTCTATATCATTAAAAATATTTATGTATAAAAATCTTTTTGGATATGAGGCATTTTTATTATGTTTTTTATGTTTTTCTTTATAAGCAAAACTTCCTCTTAATCCTATATATAAGGAAGTTAATCTTTGCTGTCCGTCCAATATAGATATAATATTTTTATTTTGTATAACATTATGTTTTGGATTATGTTTGAAATCTCTTTCATGATAATCTTTTATAAAATCATAAAAAACATAATCATTTATATTATTACTATTAATATTCCAAAATAAAAATGAACCTATTGGATATCCTCTTAAGATACTGTCGAAAAGTTTAATAATCTGTTCTGTTTTCCAAACGAACTCTCTTTGTATGGCAGGAAGCACATAATTTCTTTCATATATACCATCTATAATATTTTTTATTGTATTAGATTTATATGACATGTAATCTCCTATAAATTTTAATTATAAAAAATAAAGGGTCTATATTTATTAATAATACAAACCCTCTAAAATTATCTAACAATATTTATTAAAAAATCTTCTTAACTATTATAGTCTCTTCTCTGCTGGCACCGACAGATACTATAGATATATCTGTTTCTATTACTTCGCTTAATCTTTTTAAATACTTTTTAGCATTTTCTGGGAGTTTATCATATTCTCTTATTTCTCTAGTGCTAGTTTTCCAGCCTTCAAACTCCTCATATACAGGCTCAGCTTTTGAAAGTATATCCAAATCTGCAGGATACCCTTCTAATATCTCACCATTATATTTATAGGCAACACATATTTTTAATTTATCCAAATCATCTAATATATCAAGTCTAGTTACGGCAATAGAATCAAGTCCGTTCACATAAGAAGCATATTTTACAACACAAGCATCAAGCCAACCGCATCTTCTTGGTCTTCCAGTAACAGTGCCGTACTCTCCGCCTTTATCTCTTATAGCCTGACCTATATCATCATGAAGCTCTGAAGGGAAAGGGCCTTCTCCCACCCTTGTAGAATAAGCCTTTACAACTCCTATAACATTATCAATCTTTCTAGGTCCTACTCCAGAACCAGTACAAGCTCCTCCTGCAGCAGGATAAGATGATGTTACATAAGGATAAGTACCATGATCTAAGTCAAGCATAGTAGCCTGAGCTCCTTCAAATAGTATATTCTTTTTCTCTTTAATAGCCTTATTTAATATTGTAGTAGTATCAGCAACATAAGGTTTTAATCTTTCTGCATATTCCAAATACTCTTTTAAAAGTGCATCATAATCAAATCCGTCATGATTATAAACTTTTTTAAGGAGTTTATTTTTAAGCTCAAGATTAAACTTTAATTTTTTAGCAAAAACTTCTTTATTCATCAAATCAACTATTCTTATACCCAAACGGCTGGATTTATCCATATAGCAAGGACCTATACCGTTTTTAGTAGTACCTAGTTTATTTTCTCCGAGATCCTCTTCCTGAAGCTCATCAAGAAGTTTATGATAAGGCATTAATACATGAGCCCTGTTAGAAATTTTAAGATTGGATATATTAACTTTCTTTTCTATAAGAGAATCTATTTCACCTAAAAAAACTTTAGGCTCTATAACAACACCGTTTCCTATAACACAAACTTTATCGTTATAAAGTATGCCAGAAGGTAAAAGTCTTAATTTATATTTCACATTATCCACCACAACGGTATGACCTGCATTACTTCCGCCCTGAGAACGAACAACATATTCGCAGTTTTCGGCAAGATAATCCACTATTTTACCTTTGCCCTCATCACCCCATTGAGTTCCTACTATAATTACTGAAGCCATTTTTCAACTCCTTGTTTTATTATGCTAAAATATAAGATTGAAAAAACTTATAAAAAACACACGGCTTCTATTATATTAATATTTTGTAAGAATTTCAAGCTACTTTTAATAGAAATTTCTATTAAAGATAATGTTTTATTTATACAGTAATTTTTAAACATCGGTAATACAATTATATATTGTTTTAATATTTTTATAATGCTTTATAATAATTAAAAATATTTTGGGTTATTTATGACTGAAGAATTAAAAGCAAAAATACAAAAATTAATAGAAGAAAAAAATTATGAAGAAGCAATAAAGCTATGCGATGAAGCCATTAAAAAAGATGATAAAGATGAGGATGCATATTTTCTAAAAGGAAACATATATTTTGATTTAGGATATGATAATGAAACTATAAAATTATATTCAAATAATAGTGATGCTTATATTAATAATGTAGTAATTTCAAAATCATATTTAGAAAATTATGAAAAAGCTATAGAAAATTATAATAAAGCTATAGAATTAAACCCAGATAATGAAGATGCATATTTTCATAGAGGTTTGTCAAAATCAAATTTAAAAAGATATAAAGAAGCTATAGAAGATTATAATAAAGCTATAGAATTAGCTCCAAACGATAGTGATGCATATCTTAATAGAGGTGCTTTAAAAGGATATTTAAAAGAATATGAAAGTTCTATAAATGATTTTAATAATGCTATGAGATTAGAACCAAATGATGAACATATATATTTTAATAGAGCTATTTCAAATTCCAATCTGAAAAGATATAAAGAAGCTATAGAAGATTATAATAAAGCTATAGAATTAAATCCCAACTATGAAGATGCCTATACTAATAGAGGTATCACAAAATTTAACTTAAAAGAATATAAAGAAGCTATAGAAGATTTCAATAAAGCTATAAAACTAAATCCAAATGCTAATGATGTATATTTTAATATAGGACTTTCAAATTTCAATTTGAAAAGATATAAAGAAGCTATAGAAGATTATAATAAATCCATAGAATTAAACCCTAATTATAAAGATACATATTTTTTAAGAGCTATTTGCAAAATTTTTTTAGAAAATAAAAATGCTATAGAAGATTTAAGAAGTTTTTTTAAAATTAATCAAGATAATAATATATATATAATAACAATATTAGAATTATTTGAAGAATATACCAATATTGAAAAGTTATTTAAATTTATAGTTGATATAAAAAATAATGAATTATGGTATAATGAACCAATAACAAATTTAATTTCTCGTTTTGATGAGAGTAAAAATTTTAATGATGAGCTTAAAGAAAATATAAAATATCTTTTGCTATACGAATATTTTTTACTTAAACTTTTAACTTTTGATACTGAAGAAGAAGACAATAATAATATAGAAATATCTCATTATACATCTTTGGATATTCTAACTTTATTATTAAATGTTAAAGAAAATACAAAAGAAAGCGGAAATATAAGAATAAATAATATCACAACTGCTAATGACCCTAAAGAAGGTAAAATTTTAGAAAGAATTTTAAATAAAAATAATATAGATATAAAAATAGAAAATGATGAAAAAGCTTTAACTCTTCAGACATCATATTCAAGAAATAAAGATTCCCTTACAATGTTTAGACTATACGGAAAAAAAGAAAATAAAGAAGCTACAGGCATATGTTTGGTTTTAGATAATAAATATTTTAATAATTCATATACTTCGCCTTATTCTTATAAATTAGAATTGAAAAATTGTAAAATTGATACGAATGAAATTAATAAAGAAAAATTCCAAGCAAATAAAAGAAATCTATATTGGGTACTTTATTATAATGAAAAAGAAAATCAGCTTATATACAATAAAGAAAAATCTAAATATGCAAGCAATATTATTGATTTAAATGATTTAAATAACCCTAATTATAAATTAGAATTAAAAGAAGATGATAAAAAAGAAGATATGATTAAATATGCATTTGCAAAAATATTTTATTATACAAGAGAAATTAAAAAACAAATAGAAGGAAATGAAAATTATAAAAATATTCAAAATCAATTATACAGCTATTTATTTGAAAACATAAAATACATAATAAAACATGAAGCATTCTTTGAAGAACAGGAACTTAGAATGCTTGTAACAAATGATTATAAATCTGATGAAATATTAATTGACAATGATAATAAAAAACTTTATATTGATTATATAAAACTTTTTGATGAAAATACTAATTATATAAAAGAAATAATAATAGGCTCAAAAGTAGAAAACAATGAGGCAGTTGCCGAATATATAAGAAAGGCACTTCACTTAAAAAATACTGAAGCTAATAAATTAGATGATATAAAGGTAAGAATATCAGAAGCACCTTTAAGATAATTGTTATTGTACTAATGAAATAACTAATATTATATTATTTATTTGGAGTAAAAATGAAAGAAGAATTAAATAACGAACAGTTAGAAAAAATATATGATGTAATGGAGCAAATATATAATGGTGAAATTAAAAGAACAGAAGGAATTAATGAATGTTTGAAAATAGATGTTAAAGGAATATACAAATATAGTTCATTTAATTTTTTATACGGAATATATAGGTGTATGAGAAAAGGTGTAGGGTTTAAAAGAAGTTTTAAATTAAATGTACTGCAATTTATCATTGAAAAAATAGGAAAACTACATGGAATTAAAGAACTAGAAAAATCATTAATTTCAACAAAAGAATATATAAAATATCATTATCCATTTAATAAAGATAAATCTGATAATTTAGTAAAAGTATGTAAAGAAATAATTGAAAAAAATAATATTAAAGATATATCATTTGATAATTTGTTTGAAGAAGAAAAAACTGACGATGAAGAAATTACACAAACTAATGATAAATCGGATAATTCATATAGTAAAGAAAATTTCCTTAATGAAGTTTTTATATCCGAAGAAAAGTACGATACTATTTATAATTTACTTATGAGAAAGAAGAATATTATTTTTCAAGGCTCGCCCGGGGTTGGTAAAACTTTTCTTGCCAAAAAACTAGCTTATTCAATCATTGGAGAAGCTGATGACAGTAAAATAAAAATGGTGCAGTTTCATGAAAGCTATTCTTATGAAGATTTTATTATAGGTTATAAGCCTACAGATAAAAACTTTGAATTAAAAAATGGTGTGTTTTATGATTTTTGTCAGAAAGCATCTTCCGATATGGATAATGATTATTTTTTTATAATAGATGAGATTAACCGCGGAAATATATCTAAAATATTTGGAGAACTTTTAATGCTTATAGAGGCTGACAATAGAGATGCTGAAATTATACTTCCTTACAATAATGAAAGTTTCAGCGTGCCTAATAATTTGTATATTATAGGTATGATGAATACTGCAGACAGAAGCATTGCCGTTATTGATTATGCACTGCGAAGAAGATTTTGCTTTATAGATATTGAGCCTGCTTTTGGAAATGAAAAGTTTATAAACTATTTGAAAGAAAAGAATATAAACGATAATCTTATAAATAAAATAAATACAAAGTTTATTGATTTAAATAATATTATAAAAAATGATAAAACCCTAGGCAGAGGCTGTACTATAGGGCATAGCTATTTCTGCGATAAAATAGATGAGACAGAATACCAAAATATTATAGAATATGAAATAGCTCCTACATTAAGAGAATATTGGTTTGATAATGAAGAGAAAGCAGAGAAGGAAATAAAAAAGTTATTGGATATATAATAATACTGTTATTTTTAAATCATAATTATAATTTTTTATATATTAATAACTCATAATTTTAGATTTGTAAAATTGCAGTCTTTTTGGTTCTCGCCGTATGCGGGCTTCGCCTGGGCCGCAAAAAGAACTGGGGTGCCAAAGCCCTGCAAATAAAAAATTACTTTTTGATAAATGAATAATAATATAAAAATACCTGTTAAAAATATATATTACATGCTCTCTTATGCTTGGAATATTTGGAATATCATTGATGAAGATAATGATAAAAAAGAAATATTCGGCGATGAAAAGTTTGATAATATTTATAATGCTATGGGATATATTATTAGTATCTTTTTAGAAAAATTAATTAAAAGAGGTTTTTATAGAGGCTATATTACTTTAGAAGAAGATTTATCAGTATTAAAAGGAAAAATTAACTTCTCAGAATCTATAAAAAGAAATACTCTTAATTATAAAAAGCTAGTATGCAGTTATAATATACTCTCTAATGATATACTCTTTAATCAAATAATAAAATATACTTTGAATAAACTTATTAATTACAAAAATATAGATAATGATATTAAAGAAAAATTAATAAAATTAAATCATTACTTTATAAAAATAAAAAATATAAATGTTAATAACAGAACTTTCAAATTATTAAAATATAATAAAAACAATATGCATTACAAGATTATAATCAATATATGCAAATTCATACATAAAAATTTATTAGTTAATAAAAACAGCAGTGAATATTCATTTATAGATTTTTATGAAGAGAAAAGAATGCATATGCTCTATGAGAAATTTGTTTTAAACTTTTATAAGATGCATTTTAGAAATAATATAAATATAAAAGTAAAAAACAAAACTATAAAATGGAATATAAATGATAATGAATATATACCTATAATGAAAACAGATATTATGATTTATAATAAAGAAAAATGTTTAATAATAGATACAAAGTTTTATAAAAATATATTAATAAAAAATAATGATAAAGTTTCTTTAAGAAGCAGTCATTTATATCAAATATTTTCTTATATGTCTAATGTTCATAATTTTTACAAAAGGTTTAAAACTATCAAAGGTATTTTACTTTATCCGTTGTGCGATGATAATATTAACAAAGAATACAAAATAAATGATAAATATTTTGCAGTTAATACAATAGATTTGAACTCTGATTTTTATATTATAAAATGTAAGTTAATATATATTATAAAAAATTATTTTTAATAAATATAATGATCCTTATTTATCGAATAATTACTTATCGAAAGTAAGCAGCAACATTTAATACTTTTTTACAATTTTTAATTATAAGTAGATAATAATTTACATAATATATAATCAAAAAATTATTAAGCAATTTTGTATAATACCGAAAATATAGGAAGTAGAATTTTTATTCTTTTTAAAGTTTAAAGGCGGAAAATATATGTATAAATACGTTATAGAAGGTTCAAAGAATATTGGGGGAGTATTAAGGGTGTCTGGATCTAAAAATGCATCATTACCTCTGCTTGTGGCTTCTATTTTAACAGATGAGCCTATAATACTTCATAATGTACCAGATTTAGTTGATGTTCATGTTCTTATAGATATATTAGAGCCTTTAGGTAAGAAAGTAGATTTTAAGAATAATACTACTGTAATAATATCTCATAATGGAAAAAGTGAAGAAGCTCCTTATAAACTTGTAAAAAAGATGAGAGGCTCTATCATAGTATTAGGGCCTCTTCTAGCCAAACGAAAGCATTGCCGAGTATCGTATCCGGGCGGCTGTGCTTTCGGGCCGAGACCAATAGACTTGCATTTAAAAGGAATGGAGGCATTAGGAGCTAAAATAGATATAACAGCTGGATATATTGATGCCAAAGTAGAAAATAATCTTATAGGTGCTGATATGGATTTGTCTGGTAAGTTCGGACCTACAGTTTTGGGAACAGATAATGTTATGATGGCAGCATCTTTGGCAAAAGGAACTACTATTATACGAAATGCGGCAAAAGAACCTGAATGTGTTAATCTTGTAGATTTGCTTAATGCTATGGGGGCGAAAATAACAGGCGGAGGCACTGATACTATTACCATAGAAGGAGTTGATTATCTTCATGGTGCTGAGTTTACAGTGATACCAGACAGAATAGAAACAGGTACTTTTTTAGCAATAGCAGCAGCTGGAAGAGGAAAATTAAAACTAGAAAATGCAGAGCCTAAACATTTGAGCTTTGTACTAGATTTGCTTTCAGATATAGGCTGCGATATAAAAACTACAGATACAACTATAGAGATTGATGCATCTAATAGAGAATTAAAGCCTTTTAAAGTTGAAACTTTGCCTTATCCAAAATTTCCAACCGATTTGCAGGCAATATATACAACATTAGCTTGTACAATTAATGGAAAAAGCGAACTTATAGAAGGTATTTATCCAGACAGATTTAGCCATGTTCCAGAACTTATTCGTATGGGAGCAGATATTGAGCTAAATACTTCTGATATAGTGGTTAATGGCGGAAAGAAACTTTCAGGAGCTGATGTACAGGCAAGCGATTTACGTGCGGGTGCTGCTTTGGTTGCTGCTGGGGCTATAGCTGAAGGCGTTACAAATGTTCATAGAATTTATCATATAGAAAGAGGCTATGAAAATTTAGAAGAAAAATTAAAAACTATTAATATAAACACAAAAAGAGAAAAAGACGATATATTATAATAAATTAGGGGGATTATAAAATGGTAAGAGGCGTTTATACAGGTGCAAGCGGCATGATGGCCGAACAGGCAAGACTTGATGTAGTAGCTAACAATTTGGCTAATGTTGATAAACCTGGATTTAAAAGAGATACAGTAAGTTTCAAATCTTTTCCAGAGATGATGGCAGCAAGAACAGAAGATGACGGAGTAGTAATATTTCCGCTTGGTTCAACAGATGTAAGACCTTATGTGGGAAGAATGGGAACAGGTGTTGAAGTAAATGAAGTTTTCACAGAATGGGAACAAGGCTCATTAAGAGAGACAGGAAATCAGCTAGATATAGCATTGGGTGATAAAGGATTTTTTGCTATAGAGACTCCTCATGGTGAGAGATATACAAGAAACGGAAGTTTTTTGATAGATAAAGATCATTATCTTGTAACTAAACATGGCTATAAAGTTATGGGTGAAAACGGATATATACAGATAAAAACTAATAACTTTAATATAGATGAAGACGGCAGAGTAAGTATCAATAGAAGATATCAGGACGGCAATACATTTGTACAGTTCAATGATAATGAATGGGAAGATGAAGAGATACTTGATACTTTAAAAATAGTGCGTTTTGATAATGAGAGATATTTAAAGAAAGAAGGTGAATCTTTCTGGGTAGATACAGATATAAGCGGTCCTGCATATATAGCACAGAAAGGTGTAGACAGACCTAAAGTATTATCAAGATTTTTAGAGATGAGCAATGTAAATCCAGTAAATGAGATGGTTAGAATGATAGAAGTACAGCGTGCTTATGAATTAAACTCTAAAACTATATCCACTCATGATACTTTAGTAGGCAGGGTAATAAATGAAGTAGGAAGAGTGTAGTTTTTATACTTGTTTTTTGGTAAATAAATTTTGATAAAAAATAAACGATAATATATAATAGTATTCTGTATAGAAGCGTTTTTTCTATATTATTATTTGACAATAGAGGATATTATGGTTTTAGATAAACTTAAACAACATGTTATAAGCAGACTTAAAGTTTTTGCTATTCCAATCTACTTATTAATAGATATTGTAGCTTGGAATATTATATTGTTCTTTATATATAAAGAAGTTCCGCAGATTTATGGAATAAAAATAATATTTGCTATAGTTTCCTTTATTTTCTTTTTTAAATATTTAAAGAGATGGAAATCTAATATAGAAGTAAAATTAGCACTTAGACTGATTTTAGTATTTTTTGTAGTTTCATTAGCTGGAAGTATTATAGAAATTGGTATTTATTCTATTATTAATAAACTTTTCCTTTATACTGCCGTAATGGCTGTATTTGCCGCTACTATTAATGCCTCTATTTTAGTATGTGTATTTATGCTCATATTTAAAATGTTTTCTCTTAATTTTGAATTAGAGGAAAATGTTGTTACTTTTTATATACCTCTTATAGCAAAATTAGGCTTTATAGTATATATATTCTTTTCGATTTTGATATTTGCATTCCTTCTCAATTATATAACATTAGAAGAAAAATCATATCTTGATAAGGTTGGCAATGATACTTTAAATGAAGTCTTATATTTAAATGGCAGAATTAGTTCTTTTAATGATAATATAAAAAATGACATGAATGCTTATAAAGAGTTTATCTTGAATATGTATAACGGCAGAGATGTTATAAGCAAAGAAATAATTCAAAACGAGTTCCTTAATAGGCTTACATATTTTAATAATACCCTTAAAAATATATATGACAGTATTTCATTAAATATAAAAGCAGAATATCTTAATACAGATCTACCTTATTCTGTCACTATTTCTAAAGATGCAGGTACAGATAAATATACAACAAGAAGTTCTGATGCATTATATATGCATAATTTCCTCGAAAATGAAATTGAAAATAATGATATAGTTATGAATGTTAATGTATATGACAGAAATAATATATTTATTTCATCTTATGTTACATTAAGATTATTTGGAAATGATATAGGATATTTTATAGCTGAAAACAATATAGCAGGCATTTCAAGACTTATAAAAAATAATGATGTACTTTCTAAATGGTCTCATTTATTATACAGATTAGAAAATAAAGATATAATATTATGTTCAGACAGCAGATATATAGCAGAAAGTTCTTCTTCAATACTATCATCATCATCAGAATTAAGCACAAATGTTGCAAACTTTGAAAATTCAATTAGTACTAAAATATTTCAAATATTTCCTGTAGTTTCTGTAGACGGCAGCAGATCTATAGTTATAGCTTCTTATATTCCAGAACTTAATGTAGTGGCTTTCTTTTATAAAGATATTAGTACTATAGTTAAAGAATCTAATATAGACAGAAATATATTTTGGTATACTTCTATTCATATATGTTTATTTATATTATTATTTGCTATATATTTGATTATATTAAAGCTTCTTTTAATATCTGTAAGCAAAGCAAATGTATCTACAAGAGATCTTATAGGTAAAAACGGAGATTTGAGGAAAAGAATTCCTTCAAAAAATAATGACGAAGTAGGACTTTTGGTTTATAATTTTAATTTATTCTTATCAAGTTTGGATAATCTTATAGGCGAATTAAAATTAGAAAGTTATAAAGTTTTTGATGAAATAAAAGTAATAGAAAAAGTTATAGATGAGAATACTAATAGGATTAATGATCAAAGCTCAAGTATTACAGAGAGTGTAGCCAGTGTTAATAATATCATTACTTCTATACAGAATGTAACAAGCTCTACAGACCAGCAGAGACATGCATTCTCATCAGCTTCTATTGCTGTAGAAGAATTACTTCAAACAATTTATAAAATTAATGATAACATGGAGCGTCAGTCATCAGCTGTAGAACAGACTTCTGCTTCTATAGAAGAGATGATATCAAATATTACATCAGTTGCCAAAAGTGTTAATAAGGCGGACAGTTTCTCTAAGAAACTTCTTGTTGATGCTCATGATGGCGGTGATACAGTAGATGAAGTTATTGAGGCTGTAAGGGGTATTGAGGAAAGCTCTGACCAAATTAAAGAAATCGTTAACGTTATTCAAGGTATTGCTGAACAGACTAACCTTCTAGCTATGAACGCAGCTATTGAGGCAGCACATGCTGGAGAGCAGGGAAGAGGGTTCTCTGTTGTTGCTGATGAGATTAGATCTTTGGCGGAACATACAGCTGATAATACTAAATCTATTACAAACATCATTAAAGCTATTACTAAAAGAATAGAAGAAACAGTTGAGCTTGCAAGCAATAGTGGTAAGTCTTTGGACAATATACTTGATATGTCAGAAAATACTGCTAGGGTTGTTTCTGAGATAAATACTGCAAACAGTGAGCTTGAAGTTGGCGGAAGAGATATACTTGAAACTATAAGACACTTGAATAATATTACTACAGGTGTAAAAGAAAGTGTAAAAGAACAGATGAACAGCGGTGATGTGGTAGACAGTCAAATTACTTTGCTTGACCAGATTACAAGAGAAGTTTCTGATATTATCGAAGCTAATAGTTCTGGGGCAAAGGAAGTTGTACATGCTATGAGTTTTTTGAATGAGCTTTCTGTAAAAACTGTTGAAGGTAATAAAGAGTTTTATAATGCTACAAGTAAGTTAAATGAGATATTCAGTAAGTTTAATGATCTTATGAGCAAATTTATTACCAATGCTGATAATGTAGAAGAAAACAATAAAAAATCTGATGATAGTGAGGATATTTCAGTAGATAAGAAAATGGATATGGAGTTAAAAAGTCTTGAAGAGGAATTTAAAAAGGATAATGAAGAGTTCAAAAGTGATGAAGACGTTTTGCAAATGTTGAAGGACGATTATAAAAATCCAGAGATGTTTACAATGTAAAAGATATTAATAATATTTTATAAAAATTTATAAAGTGAGATATTATATAATATCTCACTTTTTTTGTAATATATAAGATTTAAAAATCACAATAAATTATTGATTAAAAACTATTTTATTGACAAAATGATAAAAAATAGTTATACTAAAAAATATAAAATTATTATGGAAAGTAATCATGATTAATTACACTATAGCAGAAGTAGATTTATCTGTATTAAAAAACAATATTGAAATCATACGTTCTATAGCAAACGGAGTAAAATTACTTAATATAGTAAAGGCTAATGCCTATGGACATGGTATAGTAGAAATTTCTAAGGCTTCAGAGCGATTTGGGGCAGATGCTTTGGGGGTTGCTACTGTAGAAGAAGGTATAAAAATAAGAGAAAGTGGAGTCAAATTACCCATAATAGTATTATTCCAGCATTTTAAACATGAATCTGACTTGGTATGTAAATATGACTTGATTCCTATTATAAGTAATGATGAATGTTTGGAGTATTATGACAGATATTTAAAAAAATACGGCGGTTCTTTGAAATTATATATAAAAGTGGATACTGGATTAAACAGAATGGGGGCTAGACCTGAAGATGTTTTGGGCTTGGCCAAAAAAGTTTTATCTTACAATACTTTAAGTATAGAAGGTATAAATACGCATTATGCAGCTGCCGATATGCAGGATGATTATTCTATTGAGTTTACTAAAAGACAAATAGATATTTTTAATAATGTAATCAATACCTTAAAAAATAATGGAATAGTAATAAATAATGCTCATACAGCCAACTCTGCAGCTTTGGTATCATATAAAAATACATATTTTGATATGGTAAGAGCAGGCATCATATTATACGGGTATATTTGTGATGAATCTTATGATTTGGGCATTAAACCTATACTTAATTTGAAATCAAGAGTTCTTTTAACTAGAAAAATAAAAAAAGGAGAAAGTATCTCATATGGTATGACTTGGAAGGCTGACAGAGATACAAATATAGCTGTGGTGCCTATAGGTTATGCAGATGGGGTATCAAGAAAATTATCTAATAATTGGGAGGTAAAAATTAACGGTAAATATTATCCGCTGCGTGGAAGAGTATGCATGGATTCCATCATTATAGATATAGGTAATGATGATATAAAAACCGAAGATGAGGTTTTAATATTTGGTAATGATAAAAGGCTTAATGCTAATACTTTAGCTAAACGAATAGATAGTATAAGTCATGAGGTATTAGTTAATATAGGGGAGAGAGTTATAAGAGTTTATAAAGATAACTGATAAAAAATAATAATATCTTTTAAGGAGTCATACAAAATACATAAAAATAAATAAATAAAAAAGGAGAGTATTATGGTAGAAATGATAGCAAAAATTAACGGCATCATTAATAGTTTTGTATGGGGTCCAGTAATGCTTACATTATTGGTAGGTACTGGAATATTCTTAAGCATTAGGACAGGTTTTTTGCAAATAACGAAAATTCCTTTATGGGTAAAGCATACTTTTGGAGCATTGGCAAAAAAACAAGACCCAGACGATAATATTACCCCTTTCCAAGCTGTTAGTACAGCATTGGCTAGTACTGTAGGAACAGGAAATATTGCAGGCGTTACTACTGCCATTGTAGCAGGCGGACCAGGTGCATTATTTTGGATGTGGTTTGCTGCTTTCTTTGGTATGGTTACTAAGTACTCGGAAGTACTTTTAGCTGTACATTATAGGGTAAAAGACAGCGAAGGTCATCACCATGGAGGACCTATGTACTATATATCTAAAGGTGCTAATCTTCCTTGGCTTGGAAGTATATTTGCTGCTTTTGCTGCTTTGGCTTGTTTCGGGGCTGGAAACATGACTCAGACTAATGCTATGGCGGCAGTTGTTAATCAAAACTTCGGAGTTCCTCATATAGTAACAGGTATCGTAGTGGTTGCCTTAACTGCTGTTATAATCATAGGCGGTATTAAAAGGATAGCTACTGTTACAGAAAAATTAGTTCCAGTAATGTGTGTTATATATATACTGGCTGGTATAGTTATACTTGTTATGAATGCAGATAAAATTCCTCATGCTTTCCAACGTATATTTCAGGAAGCATTTTCATTAAAACAAGTAGGTGCAGGATTTATGGGATATACTATTATGATGGGTATGAAATTCGGTTTCGCACGCGGTGTATTTTCTAACGAAGCTGGTTTAGGTACTGCTCCTATGGCTCATGGTGCAAGCAACTCTAAAAACCCTATAGAACAAGGTTTGTGGGGTATATTTGAAGTACTTATCGATACTTTCTTCGTTTGTACTTTAACTGGTCTTATGGCTATAATATTCTTAGAAATGAATCAAGGTACTAAATTAAATGGTGCTGAATTAATTTCTGCTTCTTTCGGTGCTAATTTGGGACATGCTGGTTCTGTAGTACTTACTATTTCTTTAATATTATTTGCTTTCTCTACTTTTGTGGGCTGGTCTCATTACGGAGTTGTTGCTTTAGGTTATCTTACAAAAAGAAATAAAATAGCTTCCATTTCATATAGAATAATATTTTTATTAGTTGGAATAGTTGGAGCTGTAAGCCAATTAGATTTAATTTGGGCTATAGCTGATACTTTAAACGGACTTATGGCTATACCTAACTTAATTGGGCTTTTAATCCTTTCTCCAAAAATTGCTAAGCTTACTAAAGATTATATGAATGATCCTAATTCTACTAGAATGAAAGATTGATAATTTATAATAAAAAACTCCCCCGCTTAAATTATGAGCGGGGTTTTTTATTATTTTTTATTTTAAAATTACTATTTAGTATTGATTTTTTATAAATTTAATATATAATTAGTAATTATTATCAATAAGGATAGCTATAGATGAATACTTTTGCTTTAACTAAACTTTCATACGGAATGTATATTTTAACTACTCTTGACGGAGAGAGACCTGTAGGCTGTACTATTAATACTTCTACTCAAATAACTGCTGAACCTACTACTATAATGATTAGTGTTAATAAAAATAATTACACAAATGAATGTATAAAGAAAACTGGGAAATTTGCACTTTCTATTCTTTCTGAAAAAAGTGATTCTGTTTTGATAGGTGGATTTGGTTTTAGAAGTTCTAGGGATAATAATAAATTTGAAAATGTTTCCTATGAAATGAAAGAAGGGCTTCCTGTAATAAAATCAGCTAATGCCTATTTAATATGCAAAGTAGTTAATACTTTAGAAGTTTATACTCATACTATATTTATAGGTGAATTAATCGATGCGGATATATTTGATAATGAGGCTAATTCTATGACATATGCCTATTATCACAATGTAGTAAAAGGTAAAACTCCTCCTAATGCTTCCACTGCTAATGCATACAAAGAAGAGAAGAAAGAAGAAAAAAAAGAAGAGTTTAAAGCTGTTTACAGATGTAAAACCTGCGGATTTGAATATAAGGGCAGTGTTCCATTTGAGGATTTGCCTAGCGATTGGGTATGTCCTATATGCGGAGAGCCTAAAAGTAATTTTGAAAAAATCTCATAATAATAAATCAAACTAATTTTTACCCCAATTGGCAGTGCATTTTTATGTACTGCCTTATTTGTTTGAATATCTATTTTATTAAATTCAATTATTATTAAAATAGTGCTAAAATGAGTTTATTTATTTAATAATGCTTTACAAAAATCTTTTATTTTTGTTATTAAATTATGAAGAAAATAAATAATGATAATTAAATAATTATGTTAAAAAGATTTAATATTTCAAATTACAGATCATTCTATGATGAAGCAGAACTTAATTTAACGGCTGATAAAGATACTATATATACCAAAAAAATAAATAATGAGTATATATCAAAATTATGTCTTCTTTATGGTTATAACGGATGCGGTAAGAGTAATTTGCTTAATGCTTTAAAATATATTTTTTATTCCAATAATGGGCATATTATATCAAGCGATGACAGTATAAAAAGGCTTTTAGAGCCAAATATGATTTACGGTAAAAATGAAAACAGCCGTTTTTATTTGGAGTTTTATTCTTATGATGATTATGAGATATGCAGCTATGAACTAGTATTAGATAATAATAATAAAAGAATATATTTAGAAAGATTTACAAAAAATAATACTTTAATATTTGAAAGAAAAAACAATACTATATCAGACGGTATATTTCATTATAATGATAGTATACCAGATACAAATACTTTTTTAAGTTTTTTTAATAATAAGTTAAACAATATAAATGAAAAAGCAGATAAATACAGAGAAGAAATTAATTATTATATATCATTATTCAAAAATCTATGTTTTTTATTTCCATTTACAAATGAGGCAGATTTTTCTTCTTATGCCATAGCAGATATTTTTGAATATTTTAGTAAGTGTAATATATGGGATACTTATAAAAAACTGCTTTATATGACAGATATCGATGATTTAAATATAGTTGATACTATAAATACAGCTGACTCTTCTGTATTTGATAATAAGAGATTAATTTCAAGGCATGACATCTACAGCAATGATTTTGATGAGGTAGAATCGGAAGGAAGTAAAGTATACGCTATTAATTTAATATATATATTAAGCTCCATTATAAACGGTACTTTATCTATAGTTGATGAGTTTAACGGAGTGCAGTCTGAACTATTAGAGTTTACTATCGGACTATTTAAAAATGGTGCATTTCATGATATAGAGAGAGAAACCTCGCAGCTTATACTATCAACCCATGATATAACACTTATGAGCATTGATAATACTGAACTTTTTAACTATTTTTTAATAAATAAAAAAAATAATATGTCAAGCATATACAGAACTGATAAACTTAAAAATATTAATGAGAGTTTAAATATTAGTAATTTAGAGAAAGAATATAGAAAAAACCATTTGGGTATATCAAGATAATAATTAGAATTTATATATATATAGTGAGCCTCTGTTATCATATAGAGCTTCAGAAGAATTAATCTTAAAAGCAGTATTACAGTCTTCTATTGACTTATCAAAATATTTTTTATCTCCTGAGTTTTTATATTTATTGAAATAAATAGCACTTCTGTTGTTTAAGGCATAAATATTATTAAAATCAATTTTTATAAGCTTATCATAATCATTTAAAGCCCTTTCAAATAAATTTTCATCTCCGCTTATTTTATATTTTACAGAGTATAAAGTAGCCCTATTGTTAAGAAGTTCAGGGTCTAAATGATTTGAAGATAAGGCATCATTAAATATTATCAAAGCAGTTTCATAATCATCTTCTAGTTTTTTGAGTTCATATTTTATAGAGTATAGTATAGCTTTATTATTGGAGACATTTTCATTATGATTATATAAAGATAGAGCATATTCAAAATATTTATCAGCTTTTTTAAAATGTTCTTCTTCATTATCTCTGCTGTATATTTTTGTATGAAGAACACCCGCCCCATTTAAAGCCAGATAATTTCTGTCATCTAACTGAAACATTTTTTCTAATATTTCCAAAGCCTGCTCATCTCTTGAGCTTTTAATTTCTTTGACAAGATTTTTATACATAGCCTCAATTTCAGCTTTAATATTATCGCTTGAAGAGGAATCTATTACATTATTTATAGGTTTTGCCTGAGGTTTATCATCTGTTTTAGTATTATCAGATGCTGAAACTGCACTATTGCTGCTTACGAAATTATTATTTGTAAAATTAAGTACTAATGTCAGTATAAACATAAGAACAGATATAAATAAAAGTCCGTAAGTAGTATTTCTTATATTTGTTCTGATTGTATAGTCTATTGAAAATTTAAGGGAATTAAAATGAGGAGTAACCCCTAATCTTACCTGTTCTTTTACAAGATTAGTAAACTCATTTGCTATGGCATAATTGTTTAACTCATCTTTAAAATAAAGCGTCATCATATCCATATATTTGCTTTCCATTCTTAAAGAGAGTGAATTGGTGAAGTTTTCTAATTCTTTATTTATTCGGTTTTTTGTGCCTACACTATATACATTGAAAGTAACTGAGAATATTAAAAGTATTATAGGAAATAATATCAAAATAGCAAAATTAAATTTTTTCAAAGTTTTTTCTTTCATTCCATTAATACCTTTATCTCCATATAATAATTAATTTTATCACAATTTAGGAAATAATCAAATATATTTTAAAACGCGTCTGAGAGGACTCGAACCCCCAACCGACGGAACCGAAATCCGCTGCTCTATCCAATTAAGCCACAGACGCTAATATATACTTATATATAATCGGCAATTATACTCTATAGTTTACAATTTAGGGGCAAATCTTAATCCTAACTGCAAACCTATATCAAAACTGTCTATTCCAGTATACTCTCCATCTATAGGACTTTTACTAGCCAATCCAAAATCATATCCTAAATAAGCACCCACATTTAGAGCTATTTTAGAAGTGAAGAAGAAAGAGTAGTCAAAAGTAGCTTTTATATATGGAATAACGTTTCTGTCATAATTTTCAAAATTATCCCTATTTAGAGATAGTTTTTCAGTAGAAGTGCTTCCTTCTATTCCTGCAACAGAACCTTCTGCTTTGTAAGTGGAATATCCAGATACAGGAATTTTTACACCAAAACCCACACCTACAGCAAATGCTCCGATATTCACTTTAGGGAGCAGTCCGATTTGAAAACTATGTGTATGCAAACCAGAAGTATATTCATAACTTGCTAAACTTCCAAAATTTTCTTTAGAATAATATCTATAGCTGTCGTAGCTGTATCCAAGCTCTCCCAAAATACTAATACCTATTTTACCTAAACCAATCATATAACCAAGCTGAGCAGTTATTCCAGAATCAAAACCAGCTTTTCCTTTTATTGATTCTACATCACTATAAGTTCCAACAGGTATTCCTGCGGATAGACCCAAAGGCACATTTAATATGGCTTCAAAACCGCTTGCGGCAAATGCGTTGATATTGCTCAATGATACCGCTAAAATAAGTATTAGAATTATTTTTTTCATATAATACCTCTGTAAATAATAATTACATATATGGTACATTAATAATAGGAAAATATCAAGTATATATATTATGAGAAAGATAAGGGCGAAAGACGGGACTTGAACCCGCGACATCCAGATCCACAATCTGGCGCTCTAACCAACTGAGCTACATTCGCCATTTAAACATTAAAAAGAGTTATTATTTTTTATCATATAAAAACTATAAACGCTGACAAAAGGGATAATGACGTTTATATACGCGCCAGACAGGAATCGAACCTGTAACCTACTGCTTAGAAGGCAGTTGCTCTATCCAATTGAGCTACTAGCGCATTCGGGATGGTGAGACTCGAACTCACAACCCCCTGCTCCCAAAGCAGGTACGCTAACCAATTGCGCTACATCCCGTAAACTTTTATGTTTAGCTATTATATATCAATATAATTTTTTGTCAACATATTTTATATATTTTAACCTTATTAATTTTATTTTAATTATAGATTTTCCATTCTTTTTTTATATACTACTATATGTATAGTAAGTATTTGGAGATATTGTATGAGAGATAGAGATTATTTAGAATTATTATCAAAAAAGTATCCTACTATAGATGATGCTTCTGTGGAAATTATAAATTTAGAAGCTATTTCTAAACTCCCTAAAGGAACGGAATATTTTTTAAGTGATATTCATGGAGAATCGGACGGTTTTGATTATCTGCTTGGAACTTCTTCTGGGGTTATACGTGAAAAAATAGAGCTTCTTTTTAAAAATACTTTGCCTGAACATGATAGGGTAGAGCTGCAAATATTAATTGTAGATACAAAAAATATGATTAATAATAAAGCATCTGAAAAAGAATTTGCTGATTGGTGCAGAATTACTATATATAGGCTTATTAGAATATGCAAGCTCGTTACAAGCAAATATACAAGATCCAAAATACGTAAGAAAATGCCTGCAAACTTTGCATACATATTAGATGAACTGCTTCAGACAGATTCTGAAGAAAATAAAGAAAATTACTACTTCTCTATAATAAATTCCATTATAGAAGTTGCAGCAGCTGATAAGTTTATATTAGCACTTTGTCAGCTCATACGTCAATGCAGTGTAGACAGACTTCATATAGTAGGCGATATTTACGACAGAGGACCTCACCCTGATAAGGTAATGGAAAGTATAATGACTTTTAATGAAGTGGATATTGCTTGGGGTAATCATGATATACATTGGATGGGAGCTGCTAAAGGGAGTTTAATCTGTGTTGCTAATGCTGTGCGTTTGGCTATAAGATATAATAATTTTGATTTGCTTGAATACAGCTATGGAATTAATTTGAGATCATTATCTTCTTTTGCAAATGATGTTTATAAAGATGATCCCTGCGAAGTATTTAAGCCTAATACATTAGACAAAAATATTTATGATGAGGTTGATAAAGATTTAGCGGCTAAAATGCATAAGGCTATATCTGTAATACAATTTAAACTAGAATGTCAGCTTATAAAAAGACACCCTAATTATGGAATGGATGACAGAATACTGCTTGATAAAATAGATTATGATAAAGGTACTATTACAATAAACTCAAAAACTTATGAGCTTAAAGATAAAAATTTCCCTACTATAGATAAAAATAATCCGTTTGAACTTAGTGAAGGTGAAAATACATTAATACAGACTCTTGCATTCTCTTTTGCGAACAGTCCTACTTTACAAAGACATATTAATTATATGTATGCTAAAGGAAGTATATACAAAATATTTAACGGCAATCTTCTTTATCATGGCTGCATACCTACAAAAGAAGACGGATCTTTTGATGAGGTTTATATAGATTCTCAGTATTTATCTGGAAGAAGATATTTAAAACAAGTAGAGGATAAAGTAAGAAAAGCATTTTACTGTGAAGTAGGAAGCGAAGAGCAGTTAAATGCACTTGATTACTGTTGGTATTTATGGTGCGGTCCTAAATCCCCTCTTTTTGGTAAAAATAAAATGACTACTTTTGAAAGGTATTTTATAGATGATAAAGAAATACATAAAGAAAGCTATAATCCATACTATTATCATATAGATAAAAAAGAATATTGTGAGAATATATTAAAAGAATTTGACCTTGATATTGAGATGTCGCATATAGTCAATGGGCATGTTCCAGTAAAAACTCATAAAGGAGAAAGCCCTATAAAAGGAGGCGGACATCTTTTAGTTATAGACGGCGGACTTTCAAAGGCATATCATAAAAGCACTGGAATAGGAGGATATACTTTAATATCAAATTCAAATATGATGATGATAGCTGAGCATAGACCTTTTAATGAGGTTGTAGAATCTGGATTTAAATTAAGTCCTAGATCTATAATTGTGGAGCGTTTTATAAGACGTATTACTGTTGGAGAAACCGATATAGGCAAAGAGCTTTCAAAACGTATTGATGATTTGCATGAACTTTTATCAGCATACAGAAGCGGTATAGTAAAAGAAAAGATGTAATTTGTGTATTTCAAGCAAACAGTAATATTTAATTTAAGATATACTGAAAATTTTTAAGTTTGTCAAACGTTAGTTTTTCAAATTTATTGTTTGTGCTGCTTTGCCAATACCCACACTTCTTTTGCCGTCCGTTCTGCGTGCCGTAGGCAAGGCACCTACTCGGTGGTGACCCATGCACAGCCCTCAGACGCGAAGATCTGCATTTTTAAGGTTTTCAGTATAACTGGCATTATAAAAAATTTTATTCGCCGAAAATAGAATTTATGATATTTATTTTATTATCACTTTCATCTTCAGAAACAAAATCTTCAATACCAAAAAATATTAAACTTGATAAAGCGTCTGGAAAATCTAAATAGCTGAACATATCACCTTTAATATTACTTTGAGAAAGTGAATCATTAAAATTTAGTAGCTGCCTTAAAGCAATATATCCTCTTCCTTCATTTGTATTAAGCCATTTATCAGTATCCGAACTCTCTGGAACTTCCTGCCAGCTTTTAGGAAAATAAACTTTATCATATATCAAATAGCTTGCATTGACTATTCTCTCTATTTTATTTTTATGCACATAGAATGGTGTTACTTCAAAATGTTTCTCTAATCTTTTAACCAATTCTTTTTGAGCAAAATTACTTTCGCATAATACCTTTTTAATTTTTTTATTTATTAAAAAATTAATTATACTCTCATCTGTTGTGGAGTTTTCATCATTACGCATAAGACCAGAATCTATTAAATATATATTCTCACCTATTTGTGTATAAATTATAACCGAAGTAAAGCAATTATATTCTCCAAATGCAGGATCTATTACAGCTTTATGTTCAGACGAATTAATTTCTTCTATAATATTATTAATATTATTCTTAAATATTATTAATATTATTCTTATCATCATAAAACTTTAATTTTGAATATAGAAAAACTTTTCCCTGTTTATTTTTTATTTTACCAAGCCAAATATGAGCATACATTTTAGGAAGAAGTCTTAAAGTAGAAAGCCTTGATTTATTTAATATATCGCTGAAATAATAATTTCCGTCATAATTAATAAAAGTTATTAAAATATTATTATCTTCATATTCTCTATAATTATATTTTTTATTATTTTTATCAGTGTAAAATAAACTCTCTAAATTAAACTTACTTGTCATTTTATAAATAAAGTCAGTTTCAAATCTAGGATTGAATGCTATCCATATCTCACTTTTTAAAGCACGTATGGAAGGCTCTAATATCTCATAGCTTCTTTGTGTGAGAGTCTGACCTTCTTCTATAAAGCATATTCTCACATTGTAAATAGATTTTATATCTTCAATAGAACATTCTCTTATGCCTAAAAATATAAATTTACTATTAGTTATTTTATTAGTAATTTCATTTCTTTTTATATTAAAAAAACTCTCAAGTTTTAATTCTTTAATAATACTCACAAGAAGAGGATAAGTAGAATATGCTATTGACTTTTGAATCTCTCTAGAACAAAGTATAACACCTTTAATCTCAAAACTTTTAGCTATAAGTATCCTAGCAATAGATTCGCTTTTTCCGCCGCCTCTGCCTCCGAATGCTATTTTTAAACGCTTATCAGTATTAGCCCATTTCTCAAATGGTTTTAATATATTAAACTTTATTTCCATAGTATTTTTTATTACCCATTATAAAAATAAATAATCACTAATAAATATTAAAAATTATTAGTGATTATTAATAAAAACTATTGCTATAAATAATAATTACTATATAATAAAAAATATAAATTAGGATAATGTTATGATAAATAAATATGCTGCTATTATACTATTTAATATACTTTTAATTTCCTGCAATGCATCTAATGACGGCACTACATCAGCTTCTGCCAAATATATAGAGCCTAAAAGAGAAAGCAAAGGTATTACAAATTATATAGGAAATTGGAAAGCAAAATTTGCAAATAACAGCAGTTTTGATATTATAGTAGAAAATACAGAAAATATATTATATAATAATTTAAAATCTTCGTCTATAAAAGATTTAGGTAATGACAGATATAAAATAGATATAATTTCAGATAAAGCATTTTCAGTTACAATTAAATTCAAATCTGATACTGAAGGCACTATTGAAGATGACAATTTAGGTATAGGAATTTTAACAAAAGATTAATACTAAATTTATTTTTAATATTATTCCAACTCAACACTCTTTATAATTTATTGCTTCAATAATACATAATCCAAGTTTCTAGTATTTTGGCATGTATACAACCGCACGTTTAGAGTATTTTTATTTGTTAATAAAGTTTAAATTTATGACTAAACAATTATATTTTTATACTATTCTACGTGCGGGGGTAAAATTTTTGAAAAAATACATTAATAAAAATAATACACTGTGTATTTATTTAATATAATAATTACATAAAAAACATGTTTTTAAAAAAAAATTACAAAAATTAATGGTGTCTTTCGGAAGACATAGCAAATTATTTTTAATAATTCTGTTATAATAGTAAGTATCTATATGCAAGAATAACTAAGGATAATATTATATGAAAAAAGAAAGCATTAATATAGCCGACAGAAAATATAATATAATATAATATATTATAGTAATTCAGATAAAAATGCAAGATACAACTACGTACTTCCTTCACTTAAAACATTAATATCAGAAAACAGAGAATGCTTTATAGTTTCCAAAATATCAGGGGATAAACCATACAGCGTAGAGAAAGCAGTAATTTTAGAAGATGATAGTATATTCACATACGAGTTTAATGATTTTCAGGCAGTAAAGGAAGATATAAAAGGTATAATAACTAATTATAAGGATAAAATACTATTCTTTGAAATAGGAGTATTTGCCGATTTATACAGCTATTTAAGAAGTCATTTTGAACTTGATATAATAAACTATCTTTCAGATGACGGAAAAATAGATATTTCTAATATTGAAGATAATGTGTTTGATAAACTTCCTATAAAGAAAGATAAACTTATAAAAAGAATGCAGAACTATTATGATGATAATAAAAACTGCATACTTCCTTCTTATAAAGTTCAGGATAGTATAATCAAAGATAGTATAATAAAAGAAGATAGAAAACCTTCTAATAAAGTGCTTTACTCAGTATATCATCTTCCAGTGCTTGAGAAGATATATTATTTTGAAAATTGTAAATTAAATTTAAAAGACATAGCAGATATTTTCTTTAGTGATGATAATGATGATAATAATGAAAATATTGATAAATCTTTATTAAAAAAGATTCTTTCTAATAAAATAAAATTAATAGAAGAAAGTATTAAGCATTTAAATTATACTGAATTAACAAAAAGAATAGATAATTTTAAATATCTTGAAGAGATTTCATTATCTAAAATAATAGAACATATATTCTCTTTATATTATGTTTTTCATCATGATAGCGTATTAAAAGACAGTTATATTAGTTCCATTAGTATAATACTAGATACAGAAATTAAAGAGTATTTATCATTATCAAAATATTTCTCTAATGATGCTATATATTTTGATAAGATGTTTTATCATTTTGCAGAAAAAATAAAATATTTATATCTTGAAGGGTATACAGATATTTTTTCTATAGGATTAGATTTTTCAGAAGAAGAGTTAATAAAATATCAGTATGATGAAGTTATTAAATTATGTATAGATAAGTACAATGAAATGAAAAATGAATTAAAAGAATTATTTTCTGAACTATATTCAAATAATAATATATATGGAATGCATAATTTAAATCATGAAAATTATTTTGAAAATGAAAATAAATTTAAATCCATTTTAAATTACGGACATCATTATGTTAGTTTAATTCTAAAAAATTATGATTTTCTAAAGTTTTTATGCTCATTTATAAGGTTTAGAATTGATTATGATATTGTTGAAAGTGGAGAGGATATTGTATTTTCTAATATAGAAAGTAAAGAATACGGCAAGAAAAAAATGCATAATATAGATTCTATTATAGATGATATAAATACATTTTTTTATATAGCAGAGAGCATGTACTTTTTTAATCCTTATATGGCAAAAAGCTACAAAGATATACTTGATTCTTTGCATTCATCTTTAATGTATTTATACCGCTCAGCAGAAGAAAATAAAAAAGACTATAACCTTTTAAATGAATTAAAAAATCTTGATGTGAAAGATGTAAAAAAGTATGAGGATATATTTATTAATAACGCTTTATTCTTTTATAATCAGGAAAATATTTATAATGAGGAAGATGAAAAAAGGCTTGAAGAGAAAGTGAAAGAAATTGAATATGAAGAAATAAAATTTAAAGAAGAAGAGAATAGGGAGAGAAAAATATTTTTTGACGCCAATTATAAAACTATATATAAAGCGGTTATGTATGACATCAGACTAAAAGAACATGAAGAATATGATAAAAAATATATAGAAGAGTCTTTTATAAATGCTCTTGAGTATATGTACAGAGTATCATACTACAAAGAATATTTGATAATTAATAATGCCAACTTAACTAATCAATATAAAAAAAGCGAAATCCATTTAGAAAGGTATAAAAAATTAAAAACTGCTGACTTATCAAAAGATATAAAAGACATAAAAAATGTATAGAAATGATAACTAACTGAAGAATAAAAAACTTCATTTGTTATAAATAAAAAATATATAAGGGGTTTATTATGAAACACTTTAAAAAAATAATTTTTGCTTCTATTATGATAATGTCATTAAGTACAGGAGCATTTGCTGCAAGCGGATTTGAGTTTATATTTAATGTACCTTTCGGACTTAATATAAATTTACTTCCTCAATATCACATGTATGCAACTCAAGAAGCAAAAGATAAAATCTACTATTATTCAGGCAATAAAGTGGGTTTTGATATTGGAGCCTCTGCTCAAATAGGTTATATGTGGCAGATAAAGGATAATTTTGGAATAAGTCTTTTAGGAGAATTAGGATATAGTTTTGACAGCTTTAATGCTAATTTTGACACAGCAAAAATAGAAAATCCAAATGATATCACAGGACAAATTGACGCTCCAGAGGGTACCCAAAAATTAGGAAGTGCTTCATTCTATACTCATAATCTAAAAATAGGTATACTTCCAAAGTTTAATATAAAAGCATTTTCTATAGGTGTTGGACTTGGCGTTATAATACCTATGGCTATAACACAAAATTGGAAAGATGAAGCTGCAAAAACTTTATTTCAAAATGCTAGTACAAAGTTTATGAGTTCTGTAGGTTTTTATGGTAAATTAACTTTTGATTATTCAATATTCTTCACAGAAAAAATAGCAATGAATATAGGTTTATACACAGGAGTTGATGCTATTAGTTCTATAAATACAACTATTAATAATACATCATTAAATCAGGGAGCTCATAGCGAAGCACCATTACTCAGCTATGATATAGGTTTGCAATTAGGATTCAGATTCGGACCAAAGGCTTTTAATTAATTTTTTAATAGCAAATAAAATTAATAGACATGTTCAATAAATATTCATGTCTATTATTTTTTATTTAATAATATTCAAAATATAAAAAAGGAAAATAAAAATGAAGAACAAAATTTTATCAATTATTTCACTCTTAATTTTAATAAGCATATTTGCAGTAAGCTGCGGAGATAAGAAAGGCACAGACCCTACGCCTCCTACACCTAATAAGGGAATACAAACTTATCAGGGTAACTGGAAAGTTGAAGGCAAAGATGCAAGCGGACAAACTGTAAGCGGAACCATTAATATATCTTCAGACGGCACTATAACAGGAAATGTACAAGGTATTATTGGTGAAGGACAGTCTATCACCAAAGACAAAATAACAGACAGAGGAAATGAAACTTATGAAATTAATATGTCAGAATATAGTATGATTTATGAGTTTACATTCAGTAGTGATAATAGCGGAAGTTTCAAAATATTTGTTTCATCACCAGATGGAAATAAATATGAAGGCGGTTCTGGTACTTTAAAAAGACAATGAAAATGACTTTCTTTTAATTAAAGATTAATCATATAATAAAACCTCATGTTTTTTAAGCATGAGGTTTTTTTATAATATCAAAATATTATTTGAGTTTATTTATTATCTCTTTAGCGAAATAAGGCAAATCGTCTGGGCATCTTGAAGTTACAATATTACCGCATACCACTACTTTTTCATCTTTATAATTAGCTTTAGCATTTATCAAATCATCTTTTATACTTATATAGCAGGTAGCGTCTTTGCCTTCCAAAACTTTAGCTGATATCAAAGTCTGCTGTCCATGGCATATTGCTCCTATAGTGAGATTATTATCAACAAAATATTTTATGATTCTTTTTACATCGTCACTTCCTCTTATAGCTTCAGGAGCTCTTCCGCCCGGTATTATTAATGCTTTATAATTTGAAGGATCAACCTCTGAGAAATTTAATTTTGCTTCTACTTTGAAGAAATATTCTCCTTTAATCTCACCTTTGTTTAGAGCTACTATATCAACATCAATGCCTTCTTCTATAAGTCTGAAATATGGATAAAACAATTCTGAATCTTCAAAGAAATTGTCTGTAATAATTAATGCTTTCATTTTTATAATTCCTTTATAATTTTTAGTATGCGTATAATAATATAACATTTTTTTAATTATTACCAGAAGTAAAAATATAATCTAATTATCAAATCCCACTCTGATATTTATTCTGTTCTCTTCTTCCTGAACCTTTCTTTTTAATTCTTCTCTCTCAAGTCTTTTATTTTTCCTATTTTTTAATATCTCAAAAAATACTATAACAGCCCTCTCGCTTGGAGGATTATATTTATAAACTATTTTTTTGGTTTTGGATTCTCTGCCTTCTTTATCGGTTTTTATTTCTCTTACAATATCTTTACTATAATAGCCTAATGCTTTTTTTATTACAGCATTTTCTATTTTTATTTTGGCATCATTAAAATATTCTACTCTTGCCTTTCTTATTTTTTTAACCAAACTCTTTTTATATTTCTTACTCGATTTATTAATATATTCTTTTAAATCATCATAATTTATATTTAGTTTTTTAGCTATATCTTCAAATGTGAGATTCTCTTTTTTTATAAGGTCATATATTTGATTTTCTATTTTTATATTATATTTGTTCATAATGCCTCTGTAATTTTTTAAAATAAAATTTATAATATAAAATAATCAAAAAATATAAGCGAATATAAGTTAATTATGAAAGAAGTAAGAATATATGTAAACGGCAAAATAAAAACAATATCTTATACAAGTGAAGAAGATATAAAGACTATTTTAAAAAAAGAAAAAGAAAATGTATATATAATTCAAAAAACTAGAAGTGGTAAAAAGAATGAAGATTTTTCTATATCAAAATTAACTTATGAAAATGGAAAGTTTGATAAAAAAGAAGAAGAATATATTTCAGAAATTAAACTCAACAGTAAAAATATTTATCTTTTTGAAATAGGTTTATTTATAGATGTATATAATAATATTTTTAAAGAATTAGAAAACAAAGATTTAAAATACAGAACTTTAATAAAACTAATAAATGATAATGAAAAACTTCTTCATAATAAAAAATCTGTTAGGGAAGAAGTGAGAAAGTATAGAGAGTATCATAAAAATAAACTTTTTGAAGGTTATAAACTTTTTAGAAATACAATATATTATAAATTAGAAATGCTCATCATAGCAGATAATATAAATTATTATTATGAGAATAAATTAGATTTTAAAGATATAAAAGCTATATTATATGGTACAGATGCTGAAGCAAAAATACATTTGGACTATATAAAAAATATTGAAAGGAATAAGGAAGCGAGTAAACAATTAAAGGAAACTAAAAAACAATTAAAAAAAGTTTCGATTGAAAAAGATAATACTGAAAAAGAATTGAATAATATTTTAATAGAAAAATCAGAAGCAGAAAAAGAATTAGAAGAAACTAAAAAACAATTAAAATTACATGCCGATTTACTTCCAATATTAAAAAAAGAATCAATTCACACTGACGAAGATTATATAAAAAATATGAGATTTGATGAATTGAAAAAAGCTATAGAAAATATAAATCTGCTTATAAGCTCATCTAAAGAACTTAATTATATAAACTATTACACAATAAAGAAATATATACTTTGTCTTTATTATATATTTGAAAGAGAAGAAATTAATAATTTATTTGATAATATTTATTTAGATAAAAACATTATATACTATGATTTGCATTTTTATTATTTTATATTCATAATATACACTCTTAATAATAAAAAAAGACTTGATAATAAAGAGTATGAAGAGATTATTAATTTATATATAGAAAAATATAATACTCTTAAAAAAGAAAAATCTTCTTTATTTGACAAAGCATATAATTCAGATATAGCAAAGAAGTATGAGCTAAAAAATCTAAACCATGATGATTATTTAAAAAATGACAGTTATTTGCATCTTACTGATAAATATAATGATTATAGAGATTTATTTTTTGAAGATGATAAAGATTATTATAATTTTATTTTATTTTTATGCAACAAAATAAAGTTTGGAATATATTTTAATTTAGCAGATTATCAGGAAAATATATTTATTAATGAATATAAAGAAAAGAATTTTAAAAAATCAGATAATACAATTAATAATATTATTATTCAAATAGAAGGTACAAAAATAGCTAGAAAAATAGCAGAGAGATTTTATTTTCTTAAATTAATAACTTTAGAAGAATACGGAATGATAAATACTTTATTAAATGATTTGCTTATAGAATTAGCATATACTCATACACAAACTATTAAAAATTATATTAAAGATGAAAAGAGAATATTAAAAAGCTATGATAATATTTTTAATAGTATTATAGATTTTTATGATAGTATGAAAACAGATAAATTATTATCTCCTGTAGACTATTATTTTTCTAAAAAGATTATAAAAGAGAAAAAAATTATTGATGATTATACTTCCAATTTCTCATTAAATGAATCAGAAATAATTGATGAAGTCAAAGAAATATTTATAAACAAAAAATTAGAAAATCTTTCAGATGATAATTTGGATATATTTACTAAAAAAATGTTTGATGAATTAGAGAAGGATTTTAATGGATATAATGATAGATACAAAATAGATTTTAAATTAAAAATAGAAGCATTCTTCAAAATGAATAATTCTATGATTATGATGATAACAAAATATTTTTATAAAGATAATATTAAAGAAAATTTTATAAAAAATATTGAGTATTTATACAAATTACAGTCTTATACATCTTATTTGGTTCATAATAAAATGATAGATTATAATAATATTTTTATATACACATATCATTATGTATTTATGTTTAATGATATAGAATTAGCCAAAGTACTTTTTTCTTCAGTAGAATAAAATTTCAAAAAAATTTTTTAAAAAAAATTCACTTTTTAATTAGGTACATCGCTGTACCAATAAGGAGATATTTATAATTATTTCCTATAATGAATTTATAAATAATTACCTATGGGTAAGTATTTAATTTTTGTTTGTGTGATTTTTTAATAGAAGTTATTATTAAAAATTACTTTATTTATAGGGAAAAAATAAATGTTAAACGATAAGCCTGTATCATATTTTATAAAAAATAAAAGATATATTCTTGAAAGCAGAAAAAATAAAAACAAAAATGAATTAATAGTTATAGGCGACTTTTTTCAGATTTTAAAGGATGAAGAAATCAATAATGTAACATTAAAAAAATTAAGAGAATGGGATAATAAAAATGTACTTCCAGCATACAGAATTACTCATGGACCTATAAGAGAAAAGGTAAGATACTACAGTAAAGAGCATATTGATATTGTAAGAGAGATACTTCGTTTAAAGGCATTAGGTTTTGAGATACCCGATATTAAAAAGGTGATATTTGATAATATACCAGAATGCTTAATATTTTTGAAAAGAGATATTGTGAAGAAAGAGGATTTAAAAAATATGATGAACATAATAAAAAATATAAACAAAAAAGAAACAGATTTAATAATAACAGTAATAAAAAATTGCAAAAAATATTTCTGCAATAATTTCAGTATAGATAATTTAAATGATGAATATATAAAAGATATTATAAGTCAGTATAAAGATTCTAATTTAGAAAATGATGAAGATAAAAATATTATAAGTTTTATACTTATTTTGATTAGTGCATTTAATTGCTATGATGAAAATAATAATATCTTTGATAGAGAGAAATTTTCAAATTATATTGATGATATAGCAGGCAAGTATTAAAGTTATAAGCTTTAATAATTAAATATAAAAAAATTAAGGAGTACACTATGAGTGAAAAAAAGAAACATCCAAACAATGAAGCTGATATGGTTAATCCCAATAAAGGTTTTAATGGTAATAATATTACATTTGATAAAAATCAAGGTAATAGAGGATGGCAGAAAAATCCGCTAAACCCAGCAAATAAAAAAAACAACACTGATAAAAAATAAAAAGTCAATTAAAAATATTAAAAAAGGAGTAAAATTATGGCAGATAAAATAAAACGTCCTAACAATGAAGCGGACATGCAAAACCCTAATAAAGGAAATAACGGAAACAATATACGATATGACCAGAATCAGGGTAATAGGGGTAAACAGCTAAACCCTAATCAGAACAAAAAATAAATAGCTGAAATTAAAACTTTAATACTTGCCATAAGATTTTTAAAAAAGTTCATAACTAACCTAGGGTAGTTATGAACTTTTATTAATATAATCATTGTTCAAAAAAATAAAAAACTTTATATTTAATAGTTCAATAATAAAAAAATTAGAAGGAGAAAACAAAATGAAAAAAATTATCAGTATCATAATAATATTAATGTTTATGTTATTAATGACAGCTTGTTCTACAGTAGCAACTGCCGACAATATTCCTCAAAGTCTTCAGCTAAGCGGAAGCGATATCACAGTAGGAGAAGTGCTAACAGCAGAACTTCCATACAATGCAAAAGACACTACATTAAAAGAACAGTTAATAGCAGAGGCTTTGAAAGATACTAATTATGATTTTTTAATTATGCCTAGATACGAAATCACACAATCAGGATTCTCTAAAAAAATTAAAATAAGAGGCAGAGGAGCCAGAGTAAAATAAATAATTATTAATTCCCCTAGGGTAAATATTAACTATTATAATTATAAATATTGAATAATTAATTAGTAAGATTTATATTTTCTTTATAATAAAAACTTTAAGGGGAAAACAAAATGAAAAAAATTATCACTACTATTTTAGCTTTAACTTTACTATCAGTTTTTAGTATGTCCTGCAGCAAGGGGTTTAATTTTTATGATTTGGGAGGCACTTGGGTAGGAAACGGCGGAAGTTTTTCAGTAAACACTTCAGCAAAAACTATAAATAAAGGTAATACAACATATACAATAAGCGGAAATATTCCAGAAACAAAAGCACAATTTTTAACTTTGATGCTTTTAAATGGAAGTGGGTCAAGTGCTGGTACTATAACATTCACAAGCAAAACAGAAGCTAATGGTACTGGCGATTTTGCTGGATCTTGGACTAAACAATAATAAATATTATTATAATAAATATAAGCTGTTTGATAAATATAAATTATCAGGCAGCTTTTTTTATATTATTGATATAATATGTTTTTATATTATACTATTTACAAAATTAAATAAAATTTAATATAAGGACATATATATGATAAAAAAAATTATAACAATGATATCTATTTTATATTTGTTTTCTTTATTTACTGTAAGCTGTAATAATACAGATAAAACAGGCAGTAGTAATAGTAATAATAACAGTATAGAAAAATATGCAGGAACTTGGGAGCTTGTAGAAATATCTGATACAGTTACAATAGATGATAAAGGAAATGTAGTTTTTGACAGCAATAAAATGAATAATATCAAATATGAAGGAACAGAAACATATTTGATAGAGTTTATCGATACAATTTCTGGGGATATATTTTTAAGATTAAATTTCAGCTCTCAAACTTTCGGTATTGGAGAAATAGGCGGCGAAGAATTAGATAAGGGCACTATAAAAAAAATAAAATAATATTTATTACAGTTGACAATAATAAAATATGATGTAACTTTATTTAGCTATATTTAAAAAAAATTGTTTATGGGAAAAAGTAATGGATAATATTAGTCAGTCTAATGAACAAGCTAAAAAGCCGAAATGGTATACTATGTTTTTTTCTTTCTTTTATATAGGGCTTGTTACTATAGGCGGAGGTCTTGCTATGCTTCCTATTATGGAAGAAGAGTTTGTTAATAAAAGAAAGTTCTTAACTAAAGATGAAATAATAGATATATTTGCCCTAGCTCAAAGTATACCTGGTGTAATTGCTGTAAACTCATCGCTTCTTACGGGTTTTAAAGTAGCTGGTATATTCGGCGGTATAATGGCGGGTATAGGTGTTATGGCTCCTTCATTTATTATTATACTTATGATAGCTCCTATATTTGAAAGATTTCAAAATACAGAATATGTACATAAGGCATTTTTAGGAATACGCGGTGCTATAGCAGGTCTTATACTTCTTTCTGCTTTCGGAATGGGAAAACAGGTAATGAAAGATAAGTTCACTGTTATTCTTTTTGTACTTAGTTTTATTTTAGTTGTATTTTTGAACTTTAATGTAATATATGCTCTGCTTTTATCAGCACTTATAGGCTGGCTATATTACTTATTTAATAAATATATTATAAAAAATAATAATAAATAACGGAAATTAATATTATGATATACTTGAGACTTTTTTATATATTTGCAAAACTTGGACTTTTTACTTACGGAGGCGGATATGCTATTATAGCCTTGCTTTTAGGAATATTAGAAGATTACGGCTGGGTAACTTCGGCCGAGTTCTCCAATCTTGTAGCAATATCGCAGATAACACCAGGACCTATTGCTATTAACTCTGCCACATTTGTGGGATATAAAGTAGCTGGGGTTTTAGGTTCTGCAGTTGCTACTTTTGGTATATTTCTTCCTGCATTTATCATCACTATGATAGTATCAAAGTTCTTTTATGCTGTAAAAAATAATGAACAGTTTAACAGTATAATGAATGCTCTTCGTGTATGTGCTGTGGCATTGATAGCTTCTGCTGTAGTAACTTTTACAAAAGATGCATTTTTCGTTCAGCTTACAGAAACTTCTATATTAAGAAATATTGTTTTTATTCAAAATATATTTAAATACATTAGTCCAATAGGAATCTTTATATTTGCTTTATCAATATTCTTAAAGATAAAAAAAGTGCCTATACTCGCTATAATAGCTATTTCTGCCGTTTTGGGAATAATTTTATATTAAATTAATGTAGTTATTATCTTACCTTTGTAAGATTGCCGCTTCCTCTTGTACCGTCATTACGGTCAAAATAAAAATTGAGAGCATAATCAGAAAAAGTAAATGTGAAATAATATCTGTATCCGCTTGAAGTGATAGAAGCTGAATATGAGTTATCAGAAAGTCTTACCATATCCTCTTTATATATATTGTTTAAAAAAGATATATATCCTCCAGAAATATTTACTGTTGCAACACCTCCTGAAGAAATGGTAACAGACACATAAGCATTACCTGTAATATTATAACTGTCGGTTGTTGTAATGCCCGCTTCATATAAACCTATATATTTTTTATCTATTTCATTGTCATTCAATAATGAAGAAGAGGAAGTATAAAAATTAAGACAGCCGCATATGAAAAATGCAGAAAATATAGTAATAATTTTTAATAGACTATTCATTTGCATCATTATAGTTATAAAACAAAATTAATCAATAAACGTTATAATTAAATGTTTTTCTTTTTCTCTAAATACACAGTTACTAATTTTTTTATTCTGTCGTATTTAAAGCCCTTTCTCATTAATGCTTTTATTATATAATCCTCTTTATTTTCTTTATGTTCATAAACTCTATAATATTTCTTTATAGCTTCTTTTAATGCTTTATTCTCACTTTTATCACTTATGGAGTTAGATGCTCTTTCTATTAATGAGTTTTTTACTTTGCATTTTTTTAGATAATCTATAATATGTCTTTTGCTTTTTCCTTTGAGTTTTAAACTGCTTACAGCTATTTTTACAAATCTTTTATCGTCTATAAGGTCATATTCTTTGCAGTATGAAACAGCATAATTGATAAATCTTTTTTTATGACCTTTTTTTATTAATTTATCTCTAAGCATACCCTCGCTTATAAATCCGCGTTTTAATACTGATACAGCCGATTTTCTTGCTGAAGCTTCATATGCTTTATTTCTTATATGGGGAATTTCATCATATTCAAGCTCCATTCCCTCATACAAATCAAGCTCATAAAGACCGTTTTTAGGTATGGTAAATACTTCTCCGCCTGATATCTTTATATATATTTTATCGCCTTTTAATTTCATTCTTATAATAACCATAAAAAAATAGTATAATAATATCAAAAGTTTTTCAAGTATTATTTTTTATAAGACAATAGAAAATTCATATCATCTGCACTTAAATAAGACTTTGGTATAATAATAGCAGACATTTCATCTACATAGAAAAATATGCATCTGTTAGTGAAATCTATTTTTTGTATATCTTCTTTATTAAATTTACTCACACCGCTATTTTCTTTAAAAACAACTTTATCATCATAAACAGTTAATTCTTTATCTCCGAAAACCTTATCTAGCTTTCCGCTTCTTGAATAGTCTTTAACTTTTTTTACTATTTTTTTTTCTATACGTTTTCTATATGTTAATATCTGTATAATAGAAAAAGCAGAAACTAATACTGCTATTATAATTATTAAAAATGCATTATCTCTAAAATATACTGCCATTGCTGCAAATACAATAATATACAAACCTACTAATATTGCTATAGTTCTTTTTATTGTTTTGGTCATTGAGCTGTTCATCTTCAAATAATGAAGCTGAAAATCTATAAAATCATCTTCTGTAAGTTTGTATTTATATTCTTTTTTCATTAACTGCACCTATATTTGTATTATATTAAGTATAGTATAAGTATATTTTTTTTCAAGTATTGATAAATAGACTTTAGTCAATTTATGAAGTTGTTTTATAAATTTAAATATTAGATAAAAACAATACTTAAATTGTTGAGGAGTTGGGTGAATTAAACTGTAGAGTAAATTACGCTCTATTTTTTATTAGCACATATTTTTATAAAAAATTCTATATTTTTGGCTTATTTTATTCAAAAAATTTGTTTAACTAATATTTAACAATTTTGGAGTATAATAAATGCGAAACATAAACAGAATGAATGATTATTTTGTACGCTATCTTTTAGGCTCTGTAGGGAACGAGGATATACTAGAAAACATAGTAAATGCTGTACTTGAGGATTTAGGCTTTGAAACTGTACACAACTTGCAAATAATCAATCCTCACAACTTACCAGAAAATATTAACTTAAAAGAATCCGTACTTGATGTAAAAGCTATTACCAAAGATAAGAGAAAAGTTATTATAGAAATACAGCTTTCTGGTAATATAGACTTTTTGAGAAGAATATACTATTATATATCTAAGAATATAGTAATCGAAGTCGAAGAAAAAGAGCCTTATGATATAATTAGTGAGGTTATAAGTATTAACTTTGTAGACTTTAATATGGATTTTGGAGATGCTGGTAAGCCGCATAGATGTTTTAAACTGATAGACACAGAAAATCCCGATATTGTTTTGGATATGGTTCAAATGCATATAGTAGAAGTTCCGAGATTTATAAAGGTTGTAAATAATGCTGATATAGAGTATATAAAAAGAAACAAAATATTATCTTGGATAGAGTTTTTCACAGCTAAAGATTTTGATAAAGTTAAAGAAAAATTAAAGGAGGTAAATAATATTATGCCTAAAGTAATTAATAAATATGAGCGTTTTATATCAAGTGAAGATGAGATGGAAGTTTATAATGCCAGAGATGCTTTTTTATATGGTCAGACTATAATGCTAAAAAGAGAGAGAGAAGAGGGCTTGCAGGAAGGCAGAATAGCAGGTATAGAGGAAGGCAAAAGAGAAGAGCAGATTGCTATAGCTAGAAGTTTCAAAAATGCTGGTATAGATATAAAAATTATCAGTGATAATACTGGGCTTAGTATAGAAGAAGTTTTAAAACTGTAGTATTACACATTAAATTAGATGCAGCTTTTATTGTATTATAATAAAGTAATATTGTTATATATTCATAAGCTTGTTTTATACTAATATAAACAATATAGAAAGTGTACGTTTTCTATGCGTACATACTGTAATTTTACTTTATTATAATTGTGTTAAAATTTAATAAAAAAATAAAATACTGAACAATTAAATATATGCTTCAATTTTAAAAAACTCTTATAATAATTAAACTAAAAAAGAAAAAATTTTTTATTCATATTTACTTATAATTTTTATTATGATAGTCTTTGCATAATCTTTAATGCTTTACTTATTAATTAAATAAACGAGGGTGTAACATGTACCATTCAAGATTTTCAAAGACGCATTATAATGCAGGATTAAAATACGGAAAAATACTTGCAAAGAATAATATAAATCCTTTAGATAAAATAAAAATATCAGAAGAGAGAAAACATTTTGCTTCTAAATGCATGCCTATATATGAAGATTTTTTCCCAGAGATAATAGAAGAGATAAAGGCAATGGCTGAAGGACTTTCTATTGATTATAAAGATATATGTTCTTTTTTGTTCAGCATATACGCTTTCACATTTGAAAATAAATGCTCTGCTTTTGCTTTTAAAACTGATAAAGAAATAATACTTGCTAAAAACAGCGACTTTTTAATAGATATAGAAAAATATTCAGACAGTGTATATTATAATCTTGATAACTCCTACTCTTTTATTGGAAATACAACTGCATTTATAGAAATGGAAGATGGTATTAATCAAAAATGTTTAAGCATTGCTTTAACTTTTGTATACCCTGTAAAAATTGATTATGGATTTAATGCTGGAATGCTCGTACGATATATTTTAGAGAAATGCAGCACTTTAAAAGAGGCTTTATGTTTTTTAAAAGAAGTGCCTATATCATCAGCACAAAATATTATAATAGCTGACTATGAAGGGAATATTGCTTTAATAGAATCAAACTCTGAAAAAATAGAAATAATAGAAAATGATTATGTATTTACTTCAAATCACTTTACAAGCGAAAGTATGAAAAAATATAATACAAATATGCATGATTATGTTTACTCTCATGAAAGATACAATACTTTAGAAAAAGCATTTCAAAATTATAAGCATGACTTTGATTTTGCTAAAAACCTACTATCAGGTAAATACGGTTTTTTGTGCCAATATGATAGAAAAAATATGGGAATGGATACCATCTGGTCAAGCATATATTCTATTAAAAATAAAACAGTATACAGAACAGAAGGAAATCCTTCAAGAAAAAAATTTAATGAAGATAAAAGACTTATATTTGATTAATAGTTTTTATATCTGTTTTTCAATTTTTTCCAAATAATCTTTAGCTTCATTATTGCCCAAATTATCAGATAATATTCTTAAAAATGAAACAGCCTCTTCATAATAAGGAAGAAATACTGAACTATTATTATACTGATGTTCTAATTTTTTTATTGTTTCTATAAGTAATTTTATATAATGGATAGTTAAATCAAAATGCTTTAATGTAAAACAAATATTTATTAATCTTAATATATTATCAGGTATAGCTTCCAAATCAAAACTTTTATTATAATATAATAAAGTATTATCAAAATCTTTTTTGTGTAAAGAGCATTCTGCTATTTGAGCGAAGCATTTTATATTGTCGTATTTATCTTTACTTATATCCAATATAGATAAATAAATATCTTTAGCCTCAGAATAATTTTTATTCTGAAAAAGTTTATCAGCCTTATGAAACATATCTTTTATATTATCCATATTATCTTTATTCATTTTTAACCCCAAAACAATTTTTATATAAATTATTTAATATATATAAAATTATATCATCTATAAAATAAATATCTAGTTAATATTTTCATAAAGTTATTATCAAAGTACCCACGAGTATAAGGACAGCCCCTATTATAACCTTTAATGTTAAAGCCTCTTTCAAAAATATAGAGGCTAATATAATTGTAAATACTATAGAGAGTTTATCTATTACAGCTACTTTATTTACATTTCCAATCTGCAAAGCCTTAAAATAAAATATCCAAGAAAGACCAGTTGCTATGCCTGAAAGTATTATAAATATTAATGTTTTGCTGTTTATATTTTTTATAGTTTCAATTATAGAGCCGTTTTTATTTGTATAAAAAACTATAATCCAAGACATTATTAATATTATAATAGTTCTTATTGCAGTTGCCAAATTGGAATTAATATTAGAAAGTCCTATTTTTATTAATATGGCTGTTAGTGCTGCAAATATTGAAGAGAGTAATGCAAATAAAATATACATAAATAAAAAATCCTTAAATAGAATTTATAATTACTATATATTAAAAAATATTATAAAAATAGCAATATACTATAATTTTTTATGATTTTTCTTGATTTTTTGACTAAAATATTATAGCCTATTAGTATGAAAGAAAACTTTGGGGGCTATTTCTATGAGCAAAAAACTTCCTTTAATTATTCTAACTACTACTATAATCACAGCCTCAGCTGCAGTAATGATATTTAAAAGAAAAAATAATAAAGGATTGTTTCATATAAAAAGCTATGACGGCAAATTTGATATAGCTTTTTCTAATGAATGGAAATTAAGCAAAGTAAAAAATGAACTTAATGAAAACTCCAATTTAGAAGCAATAAATACTAAAAATGGAATATGCTTTATAATGTTTTCTAAAAGTAAAGAAGAATTAAATAATATTACTTTAGAAGAGTATAATGAAAATATTTTAAATGGTATAAAAGGTGAAAATATCATATCAAGCAAAAGTATAAAAGCTAATGATAAAGATTTATATATTACAGAGTTTGATTCATATTATGAAAATGTTTTGGTTCATTATCTGCTTTATACTTTAGAAACAAAAAATTATTATCATCAGGTAATGGTTGCTTTAATTAACAATAATATAAAAAATAATCACAGCAAAAAAATTAAAGATATTAATAATATATTATCTACAATAAGAGAGATATGAAACAGTTTATACTAGTATTTTTTTTAATAATCAATACAGTTCTTTTAGCGGAACAAAAGATATTTGTGTCTACAAAGTTAAAAGGAAGTGATTTAAGAAAAGAGATACTTAAGTGGGTAAAACAAGAGGCACAAAATAATAAATTCAGAAGCTATGATAATGGTCTTGTATATTTGTTTTTTGTATCAAATAATATTATAGATAATAACTCTTTATGCTTTGATATAAGTTTTCATTTGGAATACGATAAGTTTATAGTAAACTTCTCAAATACAAAATTATTAGACAATACCACTGGAGATACTAAAGATTTAAAATTCAGCATTTGGTCTACACTTACAAATAGTGGCTGGTTCAAAGAATATAATGATACTATTAGTATGATAATAGACGAATTAGAAAATATAGTAAATAATTAAATATCTATTCCCAAAAACTGCTTAACTAAAAGTCCAACCAAAAAACTTATACCAGCAACAGTTAAACTAATTCCAGCCATCTCTAAAAATCTTTTCTTAAAAGGCAGACTCTTAGCAACTGATATATAGTATGTGAAGAAAAATATTATAAATACCACTACACAAAGCATAGTAATTAATGCATACAAATAATGATTATTAGGATATATAAGATACGGCAGTATAAGAAGAGTAACAGTTATCAAATACATTATTCCAGTGTATAATGAAGACTTAAAAGCATTTTTATCTCCGTCAGCTTTGGCAGATAAATACTCTGATGAAGCCATAGAAAGTGTAGCTGATATTCCAGTGATAATTCCAGATAAAGCTACAAGTCTATTGTTTTGCAATGCGAAACTAAGACCTGCCAATGTACCGCTTATCTCTACTAATGCATCGCTTAATCCTAAAACCATAGAGCCTACATATTTGAGTCTTTCTTCATCTAAAATATCAATGAGGCTTTTTTCATGCTCATCTTCTTCAAAGGCTATTTTTTTGGCATCAGGAACTTCTTCTACTATTTTTGAATATATATACTCAGCGTCTTTTTCTCCGCCTTCCATAATCTTTATAACAAAAGTATATCCAAATATAAAACTTAATATAAAAAATTTAAATACCTTAAACTTTTGAGGTTTTAATTTTTTATTTGTGTATTTCTCTAATATCTTTGAATGAGCATATTCTTCTTTTGCTATTCTAATAAGCACTTTTTTATCATCTTCTTTTTTTACAAACTTTGCCAAATTTAAATATACTGCATGCTCTGTAACTTCATTTTGCTGCATTTCAAGTAAGAGTTTTAATGTTTCTTTTGAAATATTTTTTTCCATAGTTAATATTCCTAATGCATAATAATTATAAATATTACTATGAAAATAAATTAATTTCCAGCATAATAATTATTTATTTTTATTAAAAAAAATTATTTTTTATATAATCTCTTACTTCTATTAAATCATTAAATTTTTTGTACGATAATTCTTTTTCATCTTCTTCTGATAATAAAAGCAAATCTGGTATATAAAATCTTTTTTCTATAAAAGCATTTTTAGCAGATAATAAACCATTTTTAGAATCTTCTAATATTATTACATTATTTTTATCAGCATTAAAGTATCTGCATACATTATTATACAAATCTGGATAAGGCTTTGGATGCTCAGCTTCATCGCCGCATAATATATAATCAAATTCTTTTTTTAAATTAGTTTTCTCTAAATATAAATCAACTTTTTTTCTTATGCTTGAACTTGCTATAGCCTTTTTTATTTTTTTATCATTAAAAAAATTAATAAGCTCAGCAGCACCTTTTTTTATATTTATGCCGTCTTCTCTTACTATATTAAAAGCCTCTTCAATTTGATTATCTATAATATCATAAAATGTTTTTTCATCTATTTTTGATATTTCCATCATTGTATTTTTTATAGAAGTTTCGTTTGAGCCTAATATTTTGCTAAAAAAAAGTTTTTCAACATCAATATCAATATTATAATTTTTAAAAGTTTTTTTCCAAGCAGCCAGACTTATAGTTTCAGTATCAAGTAAAAGCCCGTCCATATCAAATATTACCAAATCTAATTTATTCATACCTTTTATATACCCCTAAATTTTTTTATTTATTTGATTAATCATATATACTTCAAATTTTTAAGTTTGTCAAAAATTGATTTTTATGTTTTTAATATTTTGTATACTAGCCCTGCGAACCATAATACCGCTTGCATACGTAGGCAAGGTACCTACTCAGTGGTAACAAGGAAGTACGAGCAAAAAGACTGCATTTTTAAGCAAAATTTGACAAATTATGCTTGTTTAGGTATATACAGCCAAAATATCCCATATAAAATGATTATTGTTTTTTAGACTTACGGTTTTTGCATACAGGGCATATATCTGGATTCTCATTTGCCAAATCAATATAGCCGCATATATCACACTGCCAATTTTTTATATCAAAACTTTTATCTTCTAAGAAACTTTGAAACTGCTTTTTATGTCCGTCTTCTATTCTTGCTACATTCATGAAAGCCATAGCCAAATCATCAAAGCCCTCTTCCTGAGCAGTTTTAGCATATGATAAATACATGTCTATAGATTCATAATTTTCATTTGTTATAGATTCTTTTAAATTATCTTCAGTAGAAGGTATGCCATGAAAGTTTTCAAACCATATCTTTGCATGTTCCTGTTCATTTCTAGCAGCTCTTTCATACATTAAAGCCACATCTTCTTTTCCCTCTTCTCTAGCCTTCTCAGCATAAAACATATATCTGCATCTAGCCATAGCCTCACCTACAAATGCATTTCTCAAATTAACTTCTGTTTTAGATCCTTTTAATTTCATACGAGCCCCCATTATCGATAATTTTTATTAATAAATATTATATACTAAAAAATAAAAAAGTATATATCTACAATATTGAATTTATTATTAAATATAACAAATAATAAAAATAAGGACAATAAAAAAACAAGAGCTATAAAGATAATTTAAGCCCTTGTTTTAATGATATAGTATTAATTTGATATTATTTTTCTATTTCTCTGATTAGGTTTACCATTTCAATAGCAGCCATAGCAGAATCGAAACCTTTGTTTCCAGCTTTAGTTCCAGCTCTTTCAATAGCCTGCTCAATGTTTTCAGTAGTTAAAACTCCAAACATTACAGGAATATCAGAATTAAGCGAAACATTAGCAATACCTTTAGATACTTCAGCACAAACATAATCATAATGAGTAGTAGAACCTCTTATAACAGCACCAAGACATATAACAGCATCATATTTTTTTGATTTAGCCATTTTAGAAGCTATTAGAGGTATCTCAAAAGCACCTGGTACCCAAGCAACAGTAATATCATCGTCTTTAATATTATGACGAGATAAAGCGTCCAAAGCACCGCCCAAAAGTTTAGAAACAATAAATTCATTGAATCTAGCACATACTATACCAATTTTAATTGGTTTTTCACTAACGAGTTTTCCTTCAAAAGTTTTCATCTTAACTATCCTTTATTATTGTTATTATTAGGTCTTAATATTTTTATTGGGGTTTCACCCCAAACCCCAGTTCTTTTGGTGACCCAAAGAACCAAAAGTACTTAGGTCTATATTTGACTTTTTTCATAAAACTTATTAATTTTCTTACACTGTCTTATTGTCGTTTAAAAATATTTATAAGTCCTCCGCTATTATAAGCTAGCAACTAAAGCACTGACTCTTATGCAAAGATATTATATGAGAAAACTTGTTCTTTAATAAACTCATAAGTTTTCCACTTCCTCTATACTTAAACCTGTATTTTCGCTAATTATTTTTATATCTATACCAGCTTTTTTTAAGTTTCTAGCTATATACATCTGCTGTTCTTTTTTACCTTCTTCAATTCCTAGTCTTCTCTCTTCTTCAAGCATTATTTGATTGCCGTATAAATAAGCCTGTCTCTTATCGTATTCATTCATCATTAATCTATCTTTAATAAAATTATTGTATCGTCTCTGTACTTCTTCCATTACAGGTTTTTCTTTGACTAATTCTGACATTATAACCTCCCTATTATCTTTTTCTTTCATTGTAAAGAATTTAAGCCAGCAATTAAAGTTACTGGCTGCTTACCAAAGGTACCTACTTGGTCGGCTCACTTTTTTATTATTGCTATGCTCTTTTAATAGCCTCCATTTTCAAGTTTTATCTGTGAACCATGCACAAAGCCATGAATTGCATCTTCTCCGTTTCCAGCCTCTGGAGGAAGATAAAATACTTCAAGCCACTTTGTTTCGATATCTTGATAATTCTCATAATCAATACCTTCTCCATTGATAGATAATAAAACTCCCCCATCATAAAGCATATCGTTTTTCAAAATCTTACCTATTATTTTTCCATTTGCTTTATCTCTTATATTCACATAATCATCTTTAGAATTATATTGAAGTTCGTTGTAATGAACCTCCCCTACATTATAATTATATTTACTAAAATACTTTGTTTCTACATCACCTAAAGCCTTAAAACCTACAATAGCACCGTAAGCCTCTCTAGATGCTTCACCTTCTCCATAAAAACGATAATTTCTAATTGTAACTTCAGCTCTTACAGCAGCAGTACCTAAAAATCTTTTATTCAAAGGTTCTGGTAATTTTACTTCAATATTTTTTAATAAAACACCGAATTCCAATCTGTCAAATTCAACGCCGCTAAAATCCCAAGAATCACCATATTTAGAAGCACCTTGATTTTTCAAATTCATTTCAGATGAATCATATAAAAAAGGAAGATCTACATTATTATCAGGATAAAATCTTAAAGCAGTATAATTATTTCCCATATCATAATTATCAGATCTTTCAAGAACTCCTGTTAATGTAATCTCTCCATCAAAATAAACCATACCATCACTTTCTACATTATAGGCTTTAAGTGTATTTTTTGTTACTTTACCATTATCCCTTAAAAGTTCAGAAAAATACGCTTCAGTAGGCGGAGATGCCCATAAAAAATTAATGCTTAAAAGGAATAAAATAATTTTTTTCATTGAATAACTCCTATTATTGTTATGTTCGCGACTAAGTCCACATTGCGAAGCAAGGTGCAACCGCCTTAAATAAGCTAGTGAGTGAACTCACTAGCTGGCTTCGGCTCACTTTTTCATTATATAAAAAATTTGCTCGTTAATACACTCACAAGTTTTTTATTTAGTTTATATAGTCTTCAAAGGCTCGTAATTTTTTATTCTGTTGCTATGCTTGCAACGAAGTTCACATTGCGAAGCAAGGTGCAGCCGCCTTAAATAATCTAGCGAGTAAACTCACTCACACGTCTGTGCCACTGTGGGTCTGGCTTGCTAGCTTTTTTTATTTTAAATTCTTAATCTAGTATGTGTCCCATTCTTTTATTTATATATAAAAAATTACTCGCTAATAAGCTCTAGCAACTTCCTTTGTCAGTTGCTAGAGGCTCATAATTTTTTATTATTAATTACTATGCGTGTATATATTTTTTAATCTAGTATGTGTCCCATTCTTTCTTTCTTTGTCTTTAAATAAAATGCATCATACTCTGAAGCCTCTATTTGTATAGGCACTCTGTCTTTTATTTCAAGTCCGTAATTATTCAAATACTTTATTTTATCTGGGTTATTAGTCATAATTTTTATGCTCTTAATTCCCAAATTTTTAAGCATCTGATAAGCCTCATAATATTCACGCATATCATCTCTAAAACCCAAAGCTATATTAGCATCCACTGTATCAAGTCCGCTGTCTTGAAGCTCATAAGCTCTTAATTTATTAACAAGTCCTATTCCTCTGCCTTCCTGACGCATATATACCATTATTCCCCTGCCTTCAGAAGCAATTTTTCTCATAGCATAATCATACTGCTCTCCGCAATCGCATCTTTTAGAACCTAATGCATCGCCTGTCAAACATTCAGAATGCACCCTGCAAAGTACATCCTCTCTGCTTGAAATGTCTCCCATAGTTAAAACTACATGATGTTCTTTTGTTATTTTATTTACGAAAGTAAGTATTTCAAACTCTCCGTATTTAGTAGGCATTTTAGCCTTAGCATAAAGCTCCATCAAGTCTTCATTCTTTTTTCTGTAGTCTATCAAATCAGAAACTGTGATCATTTTAAGATTATGTTTTTTAGCGAAATCAATCAAATCATCTCTTCTCATCATATCGCCGTCATCTCTCATAATCTCGCAGCATAAACCGCATTCTTTTAATCCTGCTAGTCTCATCAAATCAACAGTAGCCTCAGTATGGCCCATTCTTACAAGTACGCCTCCGTCTTTTGCAAGTAATGGAAACATATGACCAGGGCGTCTGAAATCTTCTGGTCTTGAAGAATCATCAACTACTTTTAAAGCTGTAATTGATCTTTCTACTGCTGAAATACCAGTTGTAGTTTCAACATGGTCTATAGATACTGTAAACGCTGTTTCATGATTATCAGTATTTTTTGTAACCATTTGATTTAAATTAAGTTTGTTTGTAAGCTCTTTGCTCATAGGCATGCATATCAAGCCTTTAGCATAAGTAGCCATGAAGTTTATATTTTCTGTAGTAGCAAACTCAGCTGCACAGATTAAATCACCCTCATTTTCTCTATCTTCGTCATCGGAAACAACTATTATTTTTCCGTTTCTTAAATCTTCTAAAGCCTCGTCAATAGTGCTGTAAACATTTTCCATTTTTAATGCTCCATTTAATTTTTTTATTCAGCTTTTTCCTAAAAATAAACTGTAAAAAACTGTAAAAAGTTCAAAAATTATTAAAATCCGTTCTTAAGCAAAAACTCCATTGTGATATTGGATTTTTTACTGTCATTACTATTTTCTTTATCATCTTCTTTAAATGTTAAAAGCCTTTCAACATACTTGCCTATAACATCATTTTCTATATTAACTTTATCACCCTCTTTTTTATAATAGAGTACAGTTTCCTTTAATGTATGAGGAATAACAGCTATAGAAAAAGTATTATCAGTTAAACTTGCCACTGTCAAACTTATACCATCAACAGCAACAGAGCCTTTCTCTACTATATACTTCATTAAGTGTCTAGGCACTTCAATAGTAAGTATGATGGCATTATCATCTTTTTTCATAGACTTAATGCTTCCCACTCCGTCAATATGCCCGCTTACTATATGACCGCCGAATCTTCCGCTTAAAGTCATTGCTCTTTCAAGATTAACTCTGCTTCCGTTTTTTAAACTTCCCAAATTAGTACGGTTCAAAGTCTCCTGAGTAACATCAGCATTGAATATCTTATTATCAAAACTAGACACAGTTAAACAAGTACCATTAACAGCAACACTATCACCCAAATGCAAATCATCAAATATTTTATTTGCTTCTATTGTGATAACTTTGCTTTGTACCGATTTAACAATTCCTATTTCTTCAACTATACCAGTAAACATTATTAATATTTTCTCTCTTAAATAATTTCTGTACTTTTTCCCGCCTTCGCTCTGCGGGCTTTGCCAAAAGTACCAAAAAGTGCAAGTGTAAAATTAATTATATGTAAAGCTAATATATTTTATCTATAAATTAATAATTTAAATAGTATTCCAAAAATAAATCATCATCTATTTTTGTTATATCTCCGCCTATAAGTTTAAAAGCATTATTAGGGTCATCTATACCTTCGCCGCCTATAGGACTTTTTGCTTTAACGCCTCCAAATATTTTTGGTGCTATATAAACTAAAACCTTATTTACCAATTTTTCCTCTATCAAACTAGCATGCAAAGAAGCACCTCCCTCTACATACACACTGTCAATATTTTTCTCTTCGCCCAATATTTTCATTAATTCTTTTAAGTTTACTCTTCCATTATCACTTTCTGTTTTTATTATTTCAATTCCTAAACTTTCAATCTCTTTTATTTTTTTTTCATCATTGCTAATAGTAGCTATAAAAGTTTTTATTTCTTTTGCAGTTTTACAAATATTAGAGTTCAAATCTATTTTTAAAGAACTATCTAAAATTATCCTTATAGGGTTTCTAGTATTTGGAAGTCTGCAATTAAGAGTAGGATTATCTTCTATTACAGTATTTATTCCTACCATTATGGCAGAGTATTTATTTCTAAATCTATGAGAATGCTCTCTTGCTTTTTCTGAAGTTATCCATTTTGATTTTCCGCTTGACGATGCAATTTTTCCGTCAATAGTCATAGCATATTTCATCACAACAAAAGGTCTTTTATTTGCTATATAATAGAAAAAAACTTCATTTAGTTTTCTGCACTCTTCTTCAAGTACATTAACTATCACCTCAATACCAGCATCTTTTAATTTTTTTATGCCGTTACCTGCAACTTTAGGATTAGAATCGACACAGCCTATAACAACTTTTTTTATTTTATTTTTTATAATGGCATCAGCACAAGGAGGAGTTTTACCATAATGCGAACAAGGCTCTAAAGTTACATATATAGCAGCCCCTTCTACATCTTCTCCTTTTTTTTGGGCATCAAGAAAGGCATTAATTTCAGCATGATTTTCTCCGTATTTTTGATGATAACCTATACCTATAACTTTATTGTCTTTCACTATCACAGCACCAACCAAAGGATTAGGACTTGTAAAACCTTCTCCTTTTTTTGCTTCTTCAATAGCCATTCTCATATATTTTTCATGTATATTTTGCTGCATAATGCTTATACTCTTAAAAAAATAATTTTTTATTTTTAATCTTTGGACTTTTATTTTGGCGGATTTTTGACTTGTAAACAAAAAAACTCTAAATGTTAAAATATAACAAATAGAGCCTTAATTTTTGATATGTAGTAAAGTTTACATTAACATCTTCTACCATCCAGACTTTAACTGTCGGTTTTGGAGTTTCACCAAATCGGCTGTTTCTGAAAAATAATTTTCAAAAAAGCTCGCGGACTTTACCGCCGGTATGGAATTTCACCTAGCCCCGAAGATTTATATACTAATATTATAATACAAAAAAATTTCATTGTCAAGTACAACTTACATTTGATTGAACATATTTAATAAGCATTGTAAATTTAAACCGCTCTTGGGTGGGCAGCCAGAATAACAGTTGAAGCTAAAAATAAAAATAATTTATAAATAACATAATAACGCTTAAAAATTTATAGGGTGGGAGTGAGAATGATTTTTCAAAATTTACTTTAATCCCCGCCCATTTAGATTTTATATGCTTTATTTTTTTATTATACTTAATTAAATCTATAAGACTACATTTCTTAAATAACACCCACCCCAAATCTTATTTAAATTAGAACTTTTCTCTACGCACGTAGAATGAAACATTTATATATAATACAAATTATAATTAATAATCAGTTTATATATAAAAATTGATTAAACGTGCGTTGATTGGTATTAAGAAGATAAATAACACTTGGGTGGGCAGACAGAATGACAGTTGAAGCTAAAAAATAAAAATAATTTATAAATAACATAATAACGCTTAAAAATTTATAGGGTGGGAGTTAGAATAAATTTTCAAATTTTATTTTAATCCATTTTTTTGAAATACAAAAAATTTTTTATCCTTCGGATTTAGATATATACTAAAAAATATAAATAAAAAACCCTAACGGCAAAAGCTATTAGGGTCATATATATTAACTAAAAATATAAAAAAATTATTCGCTTAAAACTTTTCTTAATACTTCATTAACAAGTTTAGGGTTACCCTGTCCTTTAGTAGCTTTCATAGTTTGACCTACTAAGAAACCAAATGATTTTTCTTTACCTGCTTTGAAGTCTGCTACTGATTTAGGATTTTCTTCTAAAACTTTTCTTATTATAGCTTCAAGTTCTCCAGTATCGCTTACTTGTTTGATTCCTTTTTTCTCTACTATAGCAGAAGGAGCTTCTCCTGTTTCGCACATATCTTCAAAAATCTCTTTAGCTATTTTACCGCTTATAACATTTTCATCTATAAGTTTGAATATTTCAGCAATATGTTCTGGTTTTGGTTTGAAATCTTTTATAGTTTGAAGTTTTTTATTTAAGTATGCATTAACTTCTACCATTATCCAGTTGCTTATTTTTTTAGGCTGTTTAGGATATGCTTTAACGGCAGCTTCATAATAATCAGCTAAAGCAGCGTCTTCTGTAAGCACTACTATATCCTGATCTGGTAAATCATAATCTTTTTTAAGTCTTTCACGTTTTTGCTGCGGAAGTTCTGGAAGTTCTTTTTTAGCATTTTCAATCTCTTCATCTTGAAGTACTAAAAGAGGTATATCTGGGTCTGGGAAATATCTGTAATCTGCAGCACCTTCTTTTGAACGCATACCTTTAGTAGTGTTTTCTTTAGCATCATAAAGTCTAGTTTCTTGTAAGATTTTCTCACCATTGTTTAGAGCTTTTATCTGACGTTTAATTTCATAGTCAATAGCTAATCTTACATTTCTAAAACTGTTCATATTTTTTACTTCAGTTTTAACTCCAAGTTCTTTGCTTCCTTTAGGGCGTATAGAAACATTGGCATCGCATCTTAAAGAACCTTCTTCCATATTACAGTCAGAAACATCAATGTATTTGAATATTTTTTTAAGCTCTGTTAAATACTGATATGCTTCCTCACCTGTAGAAATATCTGGCTCGCTTACACATTCTATCAAACAGCAGCCTGCACGATTTAAGTCTACATAACTTAAAGGTCTTCCAGTATCATCATGTACAAGTTTACCAGCATCTTCTTCCATATGTATTCTATTTATTCTTATACTTTTATTGTAAGAAGAGCCATCATCATTAAGTACAGTTATATCAAGATGACCTTCTGTACAAATTGGTTCGTCCATTTGAGTAATTTGATAGTAGGAAGGCAAATCTGGGTAGAAATAATGTTTTCTAGCGAATCTGCTTTTCTTTTGAATAGTGCAGTTGGTAGCAAGTCCTGCTTTAATAGTTTTATGCACCATTTCTTTATTAACTATAGGTAAAGTACCTGGGTGAGCCTGACATCTTGGACAAGTGAGTGTATTTGCAGGAGCACCGAAAGTATTTGGGCATGAACAGAATGCTTTAGTTTTAGTATTAAGCTGAACATGCACTTCTAATCCTATGACTGCTTCATATTCCATATTCATTAATCCTAATTATTAAAGTAATTTTTAAAAATATTATGTTTATTTTATATGAATTCATAATTTTTTTCAAGTACAGCACAAATGAAAAAAGTTGTTTACTTAAAGACTATAATCCATAATAGGTTGTAATTTTTTATATTTTGAATTATTATAAAAAATATATATGTAATCATTACATATTAATTCTGGTCTGGTCTGGTCTGGTCTGGTCTGGTCTGGTCTGGTCTGGTCTGGTCTGGTCTGGTCTGGTCTGGTCTGGTCTGGTCTGGTCTGGTCTTTATTTCATGATATTCTTCTTCTGTATTAATATTCCAAATACTGCTTTTATCTACATTATTATTAATTATACAATTAGCAGCTTCCATAGCAGAAAGCATAGAATGGTCCATGTTATTGTATCTATGCATTCCATTTCTTCCTATCAAAAATAAATTATCTATTTTTTCAGTATATTCTTTAATCTTATAAAACTCATTATAAACACCTGTA
>NZ_ARQI01000120.1 GCF_000384655.1 Brachyspira innocens ATCC 29796
TATCTTACATGTAACACAACTTTAGTATTATTTAGTACTAATTTTTTACACTTGCACTTTCGCGAAGCGTATCCGAGCTTGTCGAGGATATAAGGTTCTTTGACGAAGTCCGCCTGTGGCGTGCGGCGGGAAAAAGTTGACTAAAAAAATTGACAAACTTAAAAATTTTCAGTATATACAAAAATTATAAAAAATTAATTATTAAACAATTATAATATTTTTTATAATTTTAAAGTTTTTAAATAACATTGTATAATAAAATTATCATTTTAATTTTATAGAAAATTAAGGGGGTGAAATGTGAGTAAAAATATTTTGGTGATAGGAAGCATAAATAAAGATTTGGTTGTTAATACTGAACGTTTTCCTAATGAGGGAGAAACTATACTTGGAAATAGTTTTACTACAGGCAATGGAGGAAAAGGAGCTAATCAGGCATGTGCTATAGGAAAATTAGGCGGTAATGTAAGCATACTTGGAGCAGTTGGAAATGACAGCTTCGGAGAAGATTTATCAAATGCTCTATCTTCAAATAATGTTAATATAGATAATTTAATAATTAAAGATAATGTTTCTACAGGGATAGCCTTGATTACAGTTACTAAAAGTGGTGCAAATAATATAATTGTAGTACAGGGAGCTAATGCCTTAATAACAAAAGATGATATTAAAGAAGAGATTATATCTATGTATGATATAATAGTGATTCAGCTTGAGATACCTTTAGATACAGCAAAATATGCAGCAAAAATGGCTAAAAAGCTAGGAAAAACTGTTGTTTTAAATCCTTCCCCCGCAGTTAAACTTGACAGAGATTTTTTAAGCTGCATTGATATATTAATACCGAATGAGACTGAAATAAATATTATAGGAGGAATAGATTATATTTTTGAATGCGGAGTTAAAAATATTATATTAACTTTAGGAGCTTTAGGCTGTGATTTAATAACTAAAGAAGAGAGAAAACATTTTGATGCATATAATGTTCAGGTAATTGATACTACTGCGGCAGGCGATAGTTTTTTGGGCGGAGTTGTAAGAATGCTTGCCGATGATAAAACTATGGAAGAGGCTATAATTTTTGCTGTAAAGGTATCAAATATCACTGTTACTAGAAAAGGTGCTATAGATTCTATACCAAACTATGATGAAGTTATTAATAAAAAATGGTAATTAATTTTTTAAAGTAAAGTCATATTATTTATAAGAAATAGTATGACTTTTCTTTAATATTATAATTTTTACATGTATGTGATTATTAAGTTTTATTTTCTAAGTTTTGCTTAAAATATAATAGTAAATGGTTAACTTTACTTTTATTTGTATTTTAGTATAATAGTTTTCAAAATAATAAAATTATGATTAGGAAAATGTTTAAATGACTTTTGTATCGCCTAAATTTTTATTTTTACTTTTTATATTACCAATTATAATATTTTTATATATACAAACTAGAAAGAATCATTCATATTCAGTAAAGCACCCAAGAGTAAGCATGTCAAAGGTATTAAAATCAAGATACTACGTTAAAGATATACCATTTGCTCTTATTATTCTTGCTCTTCTTTTTTCTATTATAGGTCTTGCACGTCCTGCTAAAGTGGATCATTTATCAGACATTAACGGAGAGGGTATTTATATTTCACTTGTAGTTGATGTTTCACCTTCTATGATGGCTGAAGATATGATGCCTACAAGACTTGAGGCTTCTAAAAAAACTATGATAGATTTTATAAAAAAAAGAAACTTTGATAAAATTAGTTTGGTAGCGTTTGCATTGCGTGCTTCGGTTCTTTCTCCTTCTACATTTGATTATACTTTACTTGAAGAAGAGATTAAAAATATTAAAATAGATGAAGAAGGTTCCACTTCAATAGGGCTTGGAATAGCTACTGCTGTTGATATGCTTAGAAGTGTTAAAGGCGATAATGAAAAGATTATTATACTTCTTACAGATGGTGAAAATAATTCAGGGGAAATAGATCCTAAATTAGCTTCAGAAATAGCTTCAAACTTCAACATAAAAATATATACTATAGGTATAGGCGATGCTAATGGAAGTCATGCTTGGGTTACATATGATGATCCTAATTACGGAAAAAGGAGAATAAGAGCTGATTTTAGTCTTAATGAAGAGGCATTAATCGATATAGCTTCAACTACAGGCGGTAAATATTTTAATGCACAAAATGCTTCTGCTTTAGATAATGTTTATAATACAATAGACAGAATAGAAAAAAAGCCTATACTTGATGATGATTTAATTCAGTATGATGAACTTTATAAACCATTTATTATATTGGCTTTCATTTTATTATGTATTAGTATCATACTTTCTACTACCAGATTTTTAATAATACCATAATTAATAGATAGCACACATTATATATTAATTATAGTAAAGGAATATAAAATAAATATCGATAAATTTAATTGTATTTTTGGAGATAAAATATGAATTATAAATTTAAAGTTGCAAGTTTATTTGCTGGAATTGGTGGTATTTGTTACGGTTTTAAGCAAGTTGGTGCTGAAATTATTTGGGCTAATGAAATTGATAAATATGCTTGTGAAACGTATAGGCATAATTTTCAAGAAGTTAATTTAATAGAGGGAGACATTAAAAATATTGATGCTAAAGATATTCCTGATATAGATATTTTAAATGCTGGTTTTCCTTGTCAAGCTTTTTCTATTGCAGGCTACCAAAAAGGGTTTAATGATGAAAGGGGAAATTTATTTTTTGAAATTATTAGAATTTTAAAAGTAAAACGACCAAAAGCTATTTTGTTGGAAAATGTAAAAAATTTAGAAAATCATAATAATGGAAATACTTTTAAAGTTATTAAAACTAAATTAGAAGAAATTGGGTATCATATTCATTATAAAATTTTAAATACAATGGAATATGGTAATATTCCTCAAAATAGAGAACGTATATATATAGTTGGTTTTTTATCAGAAAATGCTTATAATAACTTTGAATATCCTAAAAAGATATTATTAAAAAAGAAGATTTCTGATATAGTAGATTTAAATGATAGAAAACCTAATAATTTTTATTATATGAATACAAGATATTATGAAGATTTATCAAAAGTTATGACTAAACAAGATACCATCTACCAATGGAGAAGAATATATTGTAGAGAAAATAAAAATAATGTTTGTCCTACTTTAACAGCTAATATGGGAACTGGGGGACATAATGTACCTTTAGTTTTAGATAATTTTGGAATAAGAAAACTTACACCTGAAGAATGTATTCTTTTTCAAGGTTTTCCTGAAACTTTTTCATTTCCAAATACCATTTCAAATAATAATAAATACAAACAAGCAGGTAATTCTGTATCTGTACCTATTATTAGAAGAATTGCCAAAAATATTATTGAAGCATTAGAGTTAAATAATAAAAATACAACCGCAAACATTAATAAAACATCAGAAAGCGGTCAGTATGTTTTTAAATTTTGATATTTTTAATAGGAGGTATTTGGAATTCTTCTATAATTTCGTGTATACTTAATCTTGGTCTTCTACCCTGATTTTGTTGGTCTCTGAATGTTTCATTTTTTGATTTATTTAGAATTTTATCGTATATTTTTTCACTAGGAATTTCATAAATACTAACTTCATCTTTACTAGAGAAGTCCATAAAAAATAATTTATCCCAAGTACTATTTGGACCAAATGAAGTTAGATCTGGTTTAATTTGACTTGATTTTACCTGCACTCCATCGCCTGTTTCTCTCATAACACAATCATAAGATCCAGCATTAACAACACCATTAGTTCTAACAGCATTACACCAACATGCAAACAATCCTTCTGATATTACATCTGGTATATTAATCATTCTTCCACCATGGGATTTTATATCTTTATTAAGTTCATCTACTTGACGTTTCATTAATAATAACTTTTTTTCATCTGTTTCATCAAATGCATCACCTACTACAACAATATTATTCTTTAATTTAACTTCTTCTTTTTTCATTTTATACCTCCTTAACATTAATTTATTGATTTTTATTTAAAAAATTCATAAATTCTTTTAACTCAATATTTAAAGCATTAGAAATTTTTATTATATTAATAAGTGTTATATTTTTTTCGCCACGTTCAATCATTCCTATATAAGTACGATGTAAACCAGATTTTTCTGCTAATTTTTCTTGAGAAAGATTTGATTTTTTTCTTAATTGAGTTAAATGTTTTCCAAATAAAATAAGTACTTCATTATTCATTTCTAAAGTATAATGAATTTAATATAATATTCTACATACTATAGTTAGCATTTTTATATAATTTATTTAATATTATAGTCTCTACTACCAGATTTTTAATAATACCATAGTTTTATATGTATAATAATATTAATTAATACTATATATAATAATAATTTTTAGATAAGTTAATAGTTATTTATACTAAATTGTAATAATTATCATATATTTCCTTGACTTTTATGTTAAGCAATGTAAAATAGATTGATTATTTTAAAAAGAGGTAAAACTATGGCAGAGATAAAAAATTATTATTTCTCTTCTGAATCGGTAACAGAAGGCCATCCTGATAAGATCTGCGATGCTGTAAGCGATGCAGTCTTAGACGAATGTTTAAAACAAGATCCTAATTCTAGAGTAGCTTGTGAAACTTTAGCAAAAACTGGAATGATTTTAATTGCTGGAGAAATCACTACAAAAGCTAGATTGGATTATCAAAAAATCGCCAGAGATACCGTAAGGCGAATAGGTTACACAAGCAGCGAAATGGGTTTTGACGCTGATACTTGTGCAGTAATGGAGGCTATTGCTGAGCAGTCTCCAGATATAGATATGGGTGTTAGTGCTGGTAAAGGATTATTTAATTCTGAATCATCAAATGTTTCTGAAGGTGCAGGCGATCAAGGTATAATGTTCGGTTATGCTATAAATGAAACTGAAACATTTATGCCTTTAACTATACATTTAGCTCATAGATTGGCTGAACGTTTGGCTAAAGTTAGAAAAGAAAAAATAGTTGACTATTTAAGACCAGACGGTAAAAGTCAGGTTACTGTTGAATATAAAGACGGTAAAGCTGCAAGAATAGAAGCTATCGTTATTTCTACTCAGCATGCAGCAGGTGTTGATCATAAGCAAATAGAAGCTGACATAAAAAAACATGTTATAAATGAAATATGTCCTGCTAATATGCTTGATGAAAACACTAAATACTACATTAACCCAACAGGTTTGTTTGTAGTAGGCGGTCCTATGGGAGACTGCGGATTAACAGGAAGAAAAATTATCGTAGACAGTTACGGCGGACATGGGGCACATGGCGGCGGAGCTTTTTCTGGTAAAGATCCTACAAAAGTAGACAGAAGTGCTTGCTATATGGCTAGATATGTTGCTAAAAATATAGTGGCTTCTGGTATAGCTGACAGAGCTTTAGTACAATTTGCTTATGCTATAGGAGTGCCTGAGCCTTTATCTGTATATGTTAATACTTTCGGTACTGCAAAAGTACATGATGAAGTATTGGCTAATATAGTTTCCAAAGAGCTTGACTTAACTCCAGCTGGTATAATCAAAAAACTAGATTTAAGAAGACCTATTTACGAAAAAACTACAGCTTACGGACACTTCGGCAGAGAGCTTCCAGAGTTTACTTGGGAGAAAACAGATATAAAAGATTTGTTTGCTAATGCTAAATAATTAATTAAAAAAATAAAATATAAAAAGTTTTAAACATTCAGGGCTTGTTAATAAAAAATATTAGCAAGCCTTATTTATTTGTAATCAAAAATTATTTTAAATTACCGAATCCTAAATATTCCATAGCTTCAAATACCCTGTCATTACATAAAGGAATATTTTCATTATCGCTCATAACACCATATAACTCTTTAACACAGCTTTCACCAAAAGCTTGTAATTTAAAATCTTTATTATATATACAGTTAGCCATTTTTATTTCATACGGTTCATTATTATATAATAAATAATAAATTGTTCTTATTATATTTTCTAAACTATTGTTTGTGTCCAAAAATTTTTCTTTCATAGAATTATCTGAAAAAAAACGTCTTCTATCTCTAAAAGCATTAATAAATAATAAAGCTTCATATAATTCATTATAAGATACTGTATTTATATTGTTTTCTTTTAAAGTATTTCGGCATCTGTTATAATTTTTAATATATTCATCTTCAATTTTATAATTATCATAATATTCTTTAATAAGATATTGTAATTTTAGTTCTATTTCATTATCATTAATTTTAATATAACTTTTTTCTTTTATTTTATTTTCTTTGATCCAGTTTAAAAACTGATCCATTTCTATTTTTAATGGTAAATCATTATATTTCCTATTAATTTGAAGTTTCATAAGAGATGATGTATACATTTCAGTTAATTTTTTATAACAATCCAAAAATATTTGATATTTTCTTTTAAAATCTGAAATATATGATAATTTTTTACTTTTTTTAGTATTATCAATAGTTGTAATATTATTAAATTTAAAATCACCTATTTCTTCTTTTAATATTTCATTAAATTTTTTTAATTTATTATCTAGATCATGATATTCTTCTTCTATTTTTGAATATTTTTCTATTATATTATCATTTAGTACTTCAGCACTTTCCCAATAATCATAAAAACAATTTATTAGATCATCAAAAATTATATTATCAGAATCTATTGAAACATTTATCTCTTGATTAGATAATATACCGCTTTTAGTTAAATTTGATGAACCTATAAATGCTTTTGTATTTCCAAATATATATAATTTAGGGTGAAAACTATCTGAAGTAAAAAATCTAATATGTACATTTTTTTTATTATATACATCTTTTAATCTTTCTATAGAAGTTGCTAATGATAATCTTACAATAAGTTTTATATTACAATTTTTTTCTACAGCTTTATTTATTATTTCTGTATCATTAAAAAATGCAGTTGCTATAAATATATCATCATTTTCTTTTATACTAGCAATCAATGCTGTTTTTAAAAAATCATGTTTATCATTAGAATTTGTAAATAAATTCATTTTCTTATCCTGTATTTAAAATTAATTAAATTATACTAAAAATTTTTAAGTTTGTCAATTTTTATGTTGTTCTTTTTCCCGCCGCAAAAGTTGCTTATATCCTCGACAAGCTCGGATACGCTTCGCGAAAGTGCGAGGATAGAATTAGTACTAAATCATACTAAAATTGTCTTACATGTAAAATAATTTATTAAATTAAAGCCCAAGTGCAGCCTTTTTGCTTCTTTGTGGCAACAAAAGAAGTGGGGTCTGGGGCAAAGCCCCAGATATAAAAACAAAAATATCAATTTATTTCTGACAAAATATAGTTGTTTAGGTATATACTATTATTTTTAATAATTAATACCTAGTTGGCAAATAAATTAAAAAATCATTAATATTATAAATTATTTCTTTTTCATTCTTTAATATATAAGCTATGAAGCTATAGTCAGGTTTAAGGTATTCTATATCAAAAATTATATCTTGATAATTTATACTACCATATTCTATTAATTGTAGTAATGTTTTTAATGCTTCAATTGTTTTTTTTATTATCTATTATTATGAATTTAGAATTATCGTTTATTAAAGTTCTACAAGTATATTCCAAATTCATATTTGATATTTTCTCTATACTTGAAAGTATATCTTTATTAGAATTTGGACATACAATAATATGAAGTAAATTATCAGTTTTTTTATTTAATTATATTAATATATACTAAAAATTTTTGAGTTTGTCAATGTTTTTATTGTCTTTTTCCCGCCGCACGCCACAGGCGGACTTCGTCAAAGTTGCAAAAAATTCACATACTATAGCTTAATATTTTAAGAATATATATCAAACATGGTATAACACCTAGCTTTATATAAAAAATGCAGTCTTTCACAAAGCGTATTCAAGCTTGTCGAAGATATAGGTTCTTTTGGTCATACCTACACTTACAGTGGACTTTGTCAAGTACTTCCTTCGTCGCAAAAGAACTGTTGCGTAAGCATGCAGAGCAGTGGACAAACCACCATAAACAATAAAATTAAAAGATTAGTAGTTGACAAACTTAAAAAATTTCAGTATATAAAATAAATTTCTTTACAATTTACGCCTATTTAGTATAATCTTATTACTACAATAAGAAATATTTTATATTTAAGGATATTATTATGTTATCTGAAGAATTACAGGAATTAAGAAAAGAAATTGACAGAATTGATAAGCAAATAGTAAATTTGATAGATGAAAGAATGAAAGTTAGTCTTAAAGTAGGAGAGACAAAAAAGAAATATAATGCCCCTATATTTGACCCGAAAAGAGAAAAAGAAGTTATAGCAAAAAAAATAGAACTGCTTGAAAATAAAGATTTATCATCATTAATAACAACTATGTATAATGATATAATGTACACATCAAAACAGCTTCAGAAACATTTAATTGATGAAGGTAGTGATAACAAAAAAGAAAATGGTAATAATAAAGAAAAAATAAAATATGATAAGAGAGTAGTTTATCAGGGCAGAGAAGGCGGAAACGGACATGAGGCTGCTTTGAAATTTTTTGGTGAAAATGCATGTCTCATAAAAAAGGCATATTTTAATGATGTACTTGAAAGCATAAGAAGCGGTGAGAGTTATTACGGTGTTTTACCTTTAGAAAATTCTTCTACTGGTATGGTTAATGAGGTTTTGGATATACTTGCCGATTATAACTGCAAAATTGTTGGAGAGATATATTTACCTATAGAATACGGTCTTATGGCTAAAAAGGGGATCAGTATAAAAGATATTAAAAAGGTTATATCTCATCATCAGGCTTTGAAACAATGTTCTAATTTTATAAAAGAAAATAGTTTTGAAGAGATAACAGCATCAAATACGGCAGAAGCTGCTTTTATAGTTTCTAATGGAGATGATAAAACCATTGCTTCTATTTCAAATAAAAATGCCTGTAAGATTTATGATTTAGATATGCTTGAAGAAAATATTGAAAATATAAAAGGAAACACTACACGCTTTATAATAGTAGCTAATTATGATAATGCTTTAAATAGCGGAAACAAAATGACTATGAGATTTTTGCTTCCTCATGAAAACGGCAGTTTGGCTAATTCTCTTGATAAATTAAAAAGTTTTAATTTAACTTCTATAGTAAGCCGTCCTCATAGTGACAGAAAATGGCAGTATTATTTTTATATTGATATGACAGGAGACTTTGATAAATATAAAGAAGAGTTTGAAGATTTTAAAAGAAGTGTAGAGAATTTGATAATATTGGGGCAGTATGATGAATAATAAAAATAATATAGACAATAAAGTAATATTTGTAATAGGACTCCCGGGCTCTGGAAAAAGTGCTCTATCAAAACTTCTAGCTGAAAAATTAAATTATACTCTTTATGATATGGATTCATTTATAGAAAAAAAAGAAGAGAAAACAATAACAGATATTTTTGCAGATAATGGAGAAGAATATTTCAGAAAAGTAGAAAGCGAAGTTTTAGAAGAACTTGCCCGCCTTAATAATGCTGTAATATCTACTGGAGGCGGTATAGTACTTGCAGAAAAAAATAGAAATATTATGAAAGAAAAAGGAATTACCATTTTTATAGATAGAAATCCAGAAATTATACTTCAAAATATAGATCCTAGAGAGCGTCCTTTACTTGCGAAAGATAAAAATAAATTATTAGAGCTTTCAAAACAGAGAGATAGTTTATATAGAGATAGTGCTGATATAATATTTACACATAACACTTGGGAAGATGACATCAATAAAACTTTTGAACAATTAAAATATGCTTTAAAAAGTTTTATTAATTAATATAATGTTATAGTTAAATAAAAAAGCCACTGATAAAATAATCAGATGGCTTTTTTAATTAAAAGTTACTTATTTTTTATTAGCGGATATCCCATTTTTTCTCTTGATTCTATATAAGCAGCAGAAACTTTTTTCATAAGCTCTCTAACTCTTGCAATATATCCAGCACGTTCAGTAACACTTATCGCATTTCTAGCATCAAGCATATTAAACACATGCGAACTTTTCATAACCATATCATAAGCAGGAAGTACACAGCCATTAGCTAAACATCTGTCGCATTCTTCTTCATATTCTTTAAAATGTCTGAAATACATGTCAGTATCAGCTACTTCAAAGTTATATTTAGAAAACTCTCTCTCTCCTTGCAAATGTACATCGCCGTATTTTATTCCATGACCCCATTCCAAATCATAAACATTATCAACATTTTGAAGATACATACATATTCTTTCAAGTCCGTAAGTAATTTCACCTGCTATAGGTTTTAAGTTTACACCTCCTACAGCTTGGAAATATGTAAACTGAGTAATTTCCATACCGTCAAGCCAAACTTCCCAGCCAAGTCCCCAAGCTCCGAGTGTAGGTGATTCCCAGTCATCATGAACAAAACGTATATCATGATCTTTAAAACTTATTCCTAATGCTTCTAAACTTTGTATATATAAATCCTGAAGATTTTCAGGAGATGGTTTCATTATAACTTGATATTGATAATAATGCTGAAGTCTGTTAGGGTTTTCTCCATATCTTCCGTCAGTTGGTCTTCTTGAAGGTTCTACATAGGCAACATTAAAAGGTTCGGGTCCTAATACTCTTAATGCAGTTGCTGGGTTAAAAGTACCTGCACCTACTTCTAAGTCATAACCTTGCTGTATTATGCAGCCGTTTTCGCTCCAGAATTTGTTTAAAGTCATAATTAAATCTGTGAAAGTCATAATAAATCTCTCTCTATTTTTAATATAAAAAATAATACAGTAATTATATAATAGTATTAATTAAAATGCTATAACTTTATTAAAAATATTTTGTATATAGCTTATTTTGATAAAAGTTCTTTCATCTCGTTATAAAGTCTTATAATATCATTTGCAGCACTTTCTTTTACTTTGAAATTTTTAAATCCGTCTGCAGTTTCTACGCGTATATCTGTAATTGTCTTCATTTCTGTTACTTTATTTTCTGCCTGTATGCTGTAGCTTCTATCAACATATGCTGTATCCATAAAATATATAGAAGTTCCGTATATTACTTCAGTATCTGTTTTAGGCATTAGAGATGTATAGTATAAATTTAAAAATGTACCGTCAGAAAATTTTAACACTACTTTACTTTTTTCTGTAATATTAAAAGAGCCGTCTGTAATATATTGAGCCTCTAGTATTATATTATCAGTACCGCTTATATTTTTTAATCTGAATTTTATAGTTGCAGACCAAAAAGTTATAGAAATATAATCAGTTTGATAGAATTTTTGCCCGTAAAAAGAGTCTTCTATAAGATTCACTTTAGCAGCACATGATGATAATGTTAGAATAAATATAAAAAGCAGTATTATTTTTTTCAATATTTTCTCCAAACAATTTTTATATATTATATAACCATATACTATTTTGTAAATAAAAATAATTTTTTACTATTTTTCTCTATAACTATTTTTATAATAATAGTTATTATACAATTGCTATTTTAACAGTTTTATTATATACTTTTACATCAATATTTATATTGCAAGGGGTTAAATTAATGGAGAATCCTATAAAAAATATTACAGAAACAATCATAGGCGAATGCCGTAATTTTAAACATACATTAAAAGAAATATTATACGCAATAATTATTGTACTTCTTATAAATACATTTTTAATACAGAATTATCAAATACCAACAGGCTCTATGATACCTATTATAATGCCCGGAGACAGACTCTTTGCAAACAGATTTGTTTATGGGGTTAAATTGCCTTTTACAGACGGGCTTTTAGGATACAGACTTCCAAAGATAAAATCACCTCAAAGAGGAGATTTAGTGGTATTCAGAGCTCCTCCTTCTGCTTCTTTTGGGTGCGAGTCTGCTATGCCTTATTATGAGCCTTCTCCATTGGTTCAATTTTTAAAACTTCCAGTTATGGTGTTTGCTCTCACACCTTTTACTTGGGACCCTAGATTTTTGCTTGCAGACTATATAGGAGAAAAACTTACTGGAGGTACGCATTTAGCACCTGCAAATTTATTTTTGGGGCTTAAAACTGTAGATTTGGATCCTAGAAAAGAATTTGTTAAGCGTGTTATAGCTACTGCTGGAGAAACTGTTGAAATTAGAAATAAAAAAATTATTATTAATGGAAATGAAATAGAAGATAAATGGGGATATTTTTTCTATGGAAATGACAGAGAATTTGTGCCTATTATAGATATTTACGGACCTATTTATGTGCCTAAAAAAGGTGATGTTATGATATTTAAAAAGATAGTTGATAAAACAGATTATTATAATGATTACAGTTCTTTTGAAGTTTATATAAATGATGAAATAGTAAGCGATGATATAAAATTATGGTATTGGATGAATATATATGTTCCTAATGCCAAAGACAGACCAGATGAATATATATATAATGTTCCAGAGGATTATTTCTTTGTAATGGGAGATAATAGGGATCAAAGCTGCGACAGCAGAATGTGGGGGCTTGTTCCATACAGACATATAAAAGGTCAGCCTATGATTGCTTGGATACAGTCTAAAAGACCTGATGACGTAGAACAAGGCTTCTTTAAATACTTTATAATTAAATAAGAATAGCATATGTATGATCAAATTTCTCAAGATACTTTAAAAGAATTATGCAAAATTTGGAAAGCAAAAAATGCAGAGGATTTAGAAATAAAATCTTCTAATGTTTTTATTGTCTCTTTTAAATTTTATGCTTTATCTAAAGAAGCTAAAAATATTATTCTTTATGTTTTGAAAAATGAAAGCAAAGAACTAAACTCTATAGATATAGCATATTCTCTTAAATATACTCAAAAACAAATACCTGCTTTCTTTAATTATATAGATGAAATAAAAAAATCCGGACTTTTATATTTAAAAATAAAAAGAAGAAGATTAAACTCTCATGATGATACCTTATACTTTCTTCCTAATGTTAAACCTATAATAGAAAGTATTATACTCAAAGAAAGTATTAAAATTACTAATTATATAGATTGTACATACACTGCTAATATATATAAAAAATATCTTCAGAAAATAATTAATATATATGAAAATGGAAATATTATCGATTATAATAAATCAAAAATGAATGATGATGAATTATTTGCTTTGTGCAAAGCTAATATTGTATCAGTTTATTTTTTTGGTGATGAGCTTCAAACTTATATAGGTATAAATAATAATAATGTTTTGTCCAATTTGGAAAAGAGCCTTAAAGATAATATTGATAGTTCTATATTTATATATAATCATTTTAATATATTAAATGATATTGATACATTTATATATGAATGCGATGTTCAGAAATTATGTATAGATGATATCAATATTAATTTTCTTACCAACAATATAGAGCCTTCTGTCATAATAAACATATGTTCAAAATTAGATTTGATAAAACTTGATAATAAAGGTTTTATATCATTGGAATATGATAATATAAAAAATTATTTGTCAAATTCTATAGATGATAGAAAAGAACTTATATTAAAAACTATTTATAAAAATTATCATGATTATTATAAAAAAATATTAGATATATTGGAAGAAGGAAGTATTTCAAAATCTACACTGTACGTTAAATTAAAAGAACATAATATTTCGCTTTCTATGGAAATGTATAACAATATAATTTATTCTATGTTTGTATTAGGTATTACTGAGGTTTCTTTTTATGAGAATGCTATTTTGGCTATTAGAAAACCTGTAATTGATGATAATAATAAAAAATGCTTTATAAATGGTAATTTTGAACTTACTTTAATTAATCATTATTTATTTTCTAACAACTTTATATATATGTGCAATTTATATTTTGAACTCGATAAGCAGGAGACTGTTTACACATACACAATGACAGAAGAAAGTGTTTTAAAAGGGAAAACTATAATCAGTGATGAAGTATCAGAATATTCTTTTGATAAGTTTTTAGCCGTATTAAAAAATATACTCATTGATAGTAATGTAGAGATGCCTAAACATGTAGAAACAAGCATAAAAAGATGGTATGACAGAGGAATAATCTCTTATGTGTATGATAATGTTACGCTTGTGATAATTAAAGATGCTAATAAACTTGAAGAGATTATCCATGAGGCAAAAAGAAAAGGTATTATTATAAAAAAAATAAGCGATGAATATGCTATTGTGAAATCATCTTCTACTACTAAAAAAAATCTTACCAAGTTTTTAAGACAGAGAAAGATAATAGTAACATTCTAAATAAAAAATAAGTGATTAAAAATTATGACAGACTATTTAAATAAAGAGACTTACAATTTTTATTTGCCAGAAAATTTAATAGCAACAGAGCCTAATTATGAAAGGGATCATTGCAGATTAATGACTTTAAATAAAAATACTGGAGAATTAGAACATAAAATATTTGCAGATATTATAAATTATTTAAATAAAGATGATGTATTAGTTTTAAATGACAGCAAAGTAATACCTGCAAGAATATACGCAAAAAAATCTACAGGCGGAAATGCTGAAATACTTCTTCTTAATAAAGTTAACAATGATGAAAGCACTTGGGAATGTTTGATAAAGGGTAAAAATATTAAAGAGTCTGATACACTATATTTAGATTATGCTCATTTAGACAATGTAGGAAATATTGAGGCATTTATAGAAAAAGATAATATATCTACTAAATTAATAAAGTTTTCAAAACCATTAACAAATGATATTTTAGATACTATAGGAAAAATCCCTCTTCCTCCATATATAATTCAAAGCAGAAAAAGAAAAGGTGAAGAAGAGTACAACATCAATGATAAAGAGTTTTATCAAAATGTATATGCCAAAAATGAAGGAAGTATCGCTTCTCCTACTTCTGGACTTCATTTTACTAATGAGCTTTTAGACAAAATAAAGTCTATTGGTGTTACAGTATGTTATGTTACTTTGCATGTTGGTTTTTCTACTTTTAATCCTCTAAAAGAAGATGATTTACGTAATCATGTTATGCATGAAGAGAAGTTTATTATTCCAAAAGAAAGTTATGATATTATAATCAATGCTAAAAAAGATGGTAGGAGAATAGTATCATGCGGCACTACAGTTTCAAGAGTATTAGAAAGTGAATATGATAATTATGATTTCAAAAGGCTTGAAGGCTCTACAAATATCTTTATTTATCCGCCTTATAAGTTTAAATGTGTTGACGCTCTTATAACCAATTTTCACACACCGCATTCAACTTTGCTTGCTATGGTTAGTGCTTTTGCTGGCTATGATAATATAATGAATGCTTATAAAACAGCCGTAGATAATAATTATAGATTTTTTTCATATGGCGATGCTATGTTTATATACTGAAAATTTTTAAGTTTGTCAAAAATATCTTTTTAAATTTAAAATATTTGCAGGGCTTTGCCATTACTGAGTAACGCTGTGTGATACTTACCAGTTATTTTATGATGTCTGTCCGAACTGTATTTGATGAAGTCGCGGCAAAAAAGTTGATAATTCTGTATAAACTGCATTAGTTTACAAAATAAAATTGTTTAGGATATACTAAATTATAAAGTTATTAAACTTAATTATAATACAAATGTATGTAATATAAGTTTTAATATTTTACAATCTCTTTTATTATTCTATTGAAATTTTTATATTCTATTTTTTCTATCTCTTCGTTATTAAATCCAGCTTCTTTTAATTTTATTATAATATCATATGATTTTGAAGCATTTTCTAATCCTTTTACAGAAGGCGGTGTAATTTCATCTTCAAAATATTCATTATAATCAAAACCAAGCCCTATATGATCTATTCCTATTTTGTCTGCTATGTATTTTATATGATCTAAAGCCCTTTCAATAGTTTGTTTATCTTTATTTTCGTCTATAAATCCCTTATAAGAATTAAGCCCCACAACACCTTTAGTATCTCTTATAGCTTTTAATTGTTCATCTGTAAGATTTCTTAAGCTTTTGCATAATACTCTTGAATTTGAATGCGAAGCTATAATCGGAGCTGAAGTTATATCTATTACATCAAAGAAGGATTTATCATTAAGATGTGATACATCAACTATCATTCCTTTGTCCTGCATTTTTCTTACAGCCTTTTTACCTAAATCGGTTAGTCCTTTGTTAGGATCTCCTCTTACACCTGATGCAAGTTTATTTTCTTCATTCCAAGTAAGAGAAGCATGTCTTGCCCCATATTCATAATATTCATCTATCAAATCAATATTATCATCTATAGATATAAGTCCTTCAAATCCTATAAAGATATATATTTTATTTTCTTTTTGTGCTTTTATAATATCATCATAGTTTTTTGCTATAAGTATTATATCTTTAATATATTCCAGTTCTTTTTTTATGCATTCTTGTATTTCTCTAACTCTTTCTAAAGCCCTATGATAGTTTTTAGGTTCTGTCCATATAACAAATATAGAGCCGCCTATTTTTCCTTTTACTAGATTATCATAATGGTATTTTTTTATTATATTATTTTCGCCTTTAAGAGTTTTTACAGCAACGTCAGTCCATATATCAGAATGGGCATCAAATATCATATTTATTTTCCTATTTTTATTATTTGAATTATCGTTATTTAATTTTATATATTTCTGAAATCATATTATTTTTTATCATTATATATAATAATACATGATAATACTTTATCAAATATATTGCAATAAGTCTTTCTATACAAATAAAATATAAAAAACAAAATTTATTTTCAATAACTTTTTATTAATTCTATTTATTAATTCTAAAAAAATAAATCTTTTTTATGGCTATTGTAACCAATAAACTTGATACTATTTTATCTATCAGAGTAGCTGATAATGTTCCTATAGTTGTTGATACTGCAAGACTTTTCCCGCTATTAATTAATGCTTTAATATAAGCATCTACTGTACCAGTACTTACTCCATTAGCAAGCACTATAGAAATAGGAGAAGATATTACTCCAGAAACTATTCCTATAACAATACCGCTTATAAAAGATACTGAAATTTTTGTAAAATCATACTTTTTAGCTATTAATCCAGCCATTAATCCTATTAGAACATTTACAATTGCAAAATGCAGATTTATATAATCTATAGTTATGGATGTAATTATATTTGTAATTATACCGACAAAAGCACCGTATATAGGACCTAATATTACAGCTGTTAATATTGTGCCTATAGAATCCATAAAAAGAAAAGGAATTTTTAATAATAATACTAAAAATGTCAAAGCAAAATTGGCTGCTATTCCAATAAACATTATTAATATATTGTATTTTAATCTGCTTACCATCTTATTCAAATCCCGTCATAAAATTATATTTTTTTATTCTAAAATACTATATAAGATATTGTCTGCTATAATAACCTAAAACAAATTTATTTTCAATATGATAAATGGTATTATTTTATTTATGATATTTTTTATAAAAAACCCTAGTAAATTTTAAACTTACTAGGGCTATATTATTAATATAAAATATTGTTTTTTAATTATTTAGCAGTATAAGCAACCATAGTCATCCAAGATAATGGTTTGTTATAGTGAGGCAAGAAGAAGAAGTCAGATAATGCAAACTGATCAACAGTCATACCATTTTGTATAGCAAGAGAGAATGCATGAATAGCTTCAGCATGATTATGATTAGAAGCAATTTGAGCACCTACCATACGTCTAGTATCTTCTTCGTATATAACTTTTACTAATACATCTTCATAAGAAGGCATAAATTCAGGTCTTTCAGCATCTTTGAAGAAATTAGATTTAACTTTTAAACCTTTTTTCTTAGCAGTTTCTTCAGACCAACCAGTAGAAGCCATGTTATATCCGAATACGCATATAGCATTAGAACCTTGAGTACCACAGTATTCAACATGTTTTCCTAAAGCATTGTTAGCAGCAACAATACCCATTCTTACAGCATTAGTAGCTAAAGCGATGTATTCTTCTTTTCCAGAAGCTCTTGAATATACAGTAGCACAGTCTCCTATAGCAAATACATTAGGATCTTTTGTAGTTTTCATAGTAGTGTCTACTTTTATAGCACCATTAGGTAAAGTTTCTAAATAATCTTTATAAAGCTCACTATTAGGTCTGAAACCAACAGACATAACTACCATATCTACATCATAAGAACCTTTGTCAGTAATAACTTTTTTAACTCTGTCATCACCTTCAAATTTTTTAACAGTTTCACCTAAATGCATTTCTATGCCAGCTTCTTTGATTCTTTTTTCAGCTTCATCAGTAATTTCTTTGTCAAAATAGTTGGCCATAACTCTAGGCATAGCTTCCATTAATATAACTTCTTTACCATGATTTTTGAAAGCTTCTATAAGTTCAACACCTATATAACCAGCACCAACTACCATAACTTTTTTTACTTCAGGTTTAGCTATTTCATCAATAATTTCTTGTCCTTGCTGGAATAATTTAGAGAAGAAAATACCTTTTTTAAGTCCGTATTCAGTACCTTCCTGCATTAAACCTTCTATAGGAGGAGTTACAGGCCAAGAACCTGTAGCAAGAATAAGTTTGTCATAATTATCATCAAACTCTTTACCTGTTTTTAATTCTTTAACATGTAATTTTTTATTAGCCCAGTCTATTTTTGTTACATCATGTCCCATATAAACATCTATGCCTTCAGCTTTTAAACTTTCAGGGCTAGCGTAGAATAAACCTTTAGGATCTTTTACAACACCGCCAACCCAAAGTGCGATACCGCAAGCTAAGAAAGATATATTATCATTTCTGTCATAAGTTACAACTTGACAATTAGGATCTGTAGCTTTTAATGTTTTTGCTGCCCATGTACCAGCATGATTACAGCCAATTACAATAACTTTCATAATAATTTAACCCCTTATATAAAATATTTTTATTATAAATTTAGGCATTATTATAGTACAAAATAAATACTTAGTCAAGGTATATTATGTTTATAATGAAGTTTTTTAATATTTTTTATACTAATTTTATATAATAATCTCACTAATTATTACATTTTTTCTCAATATTATTGTAAATTTTAGTATAAATATATATTTATAATTACTTAATCATAGTAGTTTTTTATATTATAACTATTTATGTAAATATATTTTATAAAGTATTTACTGTATTTTGTAATAAAATTAATCGTTTTTTGTTACGGAATATAACTAATATTTCTAAATATCAAAAATAAAAAAATACTATGTATATAATATATTTGTAGGATATCATTATTGATATTTATACTTTTTATGCTATATTTATAATTATCAATTTTATTTATGGATTTTATTTTATGGTTAGATTTAACGAATATTTTCTTATGGAAGAAAAAGATGTACTGCTTTATGTTAAAAATAAATTAAAATATTTCAAGCAGGATGATAATATAAGCTGCAAAGAAATAGGAGACGGAAATATAAATTATGTTTATAGAATAAGTAATGGAAAAGATTCTATAATATTAAAACAAGCAGGAGTTCATACTAGGAGTAATTCTTCTGGAAGGATACTTGATATGAATAGAAATGCCAGAGAGGCTCAGGTTTTATCATATTATGGAGATATACTTCCAGATTTAGCACCTAAGATAATATGTATAGATAAAGTGATGAATTTGTTTGTTATGGAAGATTTGAAGAATTATACAATTCTTAGAGATGCATTAATTAAAGGACAGATATATCATCATTTGCAGGAGCAGTTAACTGATTTTATTGTTGAAAGCACTTTGTCTACTGCTGATTTTTTTACCGATGCATTTTCAAAAAAGGATAATGTAGCCAAATATATAAATAAAGAACTTTGCAAAATAAGCGAAGAGCTTGTTTTTAGAGAACCTTTTTTTAATCTGCTTAATGAAAATTCTTTTTCAGAATCACTAAATAAATTTGTTGAAGAGAAGTTATATAAAAATAAAACTTTACAGCTTGAGGCTGCTAAATTAAAATATGAGTTTATGAATAATGCTCAGGCTTTGATACATGGAGATTTGCATACGGGTTCTATATTCGTTAATGATGATTATGTAAAGGTTATGGACTGTGAATTTGCTTTTTACGGACCTATAGGGTATGACTTGGGTACTATAATAGCTAATTTTATATTTGCTTATGTTTATCATTTTAATGTTACTAATGATAAGAATTACACTTCATTTCTTTTTGTTGTTATAGATGATATTATAAGACTTTTCAAAAACAAATTTATTACCAAATTTATACATGAGACTAATGATATTTCTGTAAAAAATAATGAGGATTTTATAGAGTTTTATTTGCTTGAAGTATTAAAAACTACTTTTGGTATATGCGGTCTTGAAATATTAAGAAGAACTACAGGCTGTGCTAAGGTAAAAGAAATAGAATCTGTAAATGATAAAGAAACTAGAAGAAATATAGAATATATACTTTTGAATATAGGTATTGAATGTATTACGTATAGAGATAAATTAGCTGAAGAAGAGAAATTTATGAAATTTATAGATAATATAATTCAAAAGATTGATTTTGATAATATTTGAAAAATTTAAATAAATTATTTTATTTTGGAGAAACTTTTATGTCTGATGAACTTAATAAACCTAGTAGAATAGATAAAGAACTTGCTTTTATGCTTCAGTTTGAAAATATTGCTTGGTATGATGACGGATGTGTAAAGATATTGGACAGAAGAGTTTATCCTAATAAAGTACATTTTGTTGAATGTAAAACTCATAAAGAAGTATCAAAAGCTATAGCCGATATGGTAACTCAGAGTGCTGGTCCATACCTTGCTGTAGCTATGGGTATGGCATTAGCAGGTTACGAGTCAAAACATTTAGAAGGTAATGACAGAATAGATTTTTTAACTCATGCCTGCAATACTTTGGCTAATTCCAGACCTACAACAAGTGCTAGAATGATGTCTATAACAAAATCATGTTTAGAAGCTGGCAGTGAGGCTATAAAATCAGGCAAAGACCCAATAGAGGCTATGTTTAATAGGGGAATAGAGCTTTCTACAAAAAGATATTCCAAAATAAAAAAAATAGCAGAAAATCTTGTATCAATGTTTCCAGATAAAGGCACTATACTTACTCAATGCTTTGGAGAATCTGTTGTGGGATTTATGATACAGGAGTTTCAGAAAAAGAATAAGGATATAAAGGTTGTATGTGCTGAGACAAGACCATATTTTCAGGGTGCTAGACTTACAGCAACAGTTGCATATGATCAGGGTGCCGATGTAACAGTTATAACTGATAATATGGTAGCATACACTATGCAGGAGAAAAAGATTGATGTATTTACTTCGGCTGCTGACTTAATATGTTTAAATGGTGCAGTAGTAAATAAAATAGGCACTTTTCAGATAGCGATAGTGGCTAAATATTTGGGTATTCCCTATTTTGTAACAGGAGCTCCAGATAAAGGCTATCATGGATTTGAGGATATACATTTTGAGTTCAGAGACGAAAAACTTGTAACTGAGGCTATGGGGATAAAAACTTCTAAAGAGGGCGTTAAGGGATTTTATCCTGCTTTTGACTATACTCCTCCGCATTTGGTAAGTGCTGTCGTAACAGATTTGGGTATTTACAGTCCTTATGATGTGTTTAAATATTATGTAGGCAATGATGAAGGTGAGTATTAACTTTTAGTTTTTTATAGTTTCTGCTTTAACATTCAAATATATAAATTAAACAAATTCATCTTGATAAAATACAGTTATTTAACTATATCTAATTAATTATATGAGATTACAATATTGATATCATCTAAAGTATATTGAGCATCTATAAAACTAGGTATATGCATATTATAAAATCATATTATCAATAGTTATTAAAATAATTTTAAAACAAGTATTCTGAGTTTATATATTAATCAAACGGATTTGAAACATCCTCTTTCATTATATCAGATAAGAAATTTATAAATAACTCAAATATAATTGGATCTATTTGAGTTTCATCTTTTATATAATTATTAAACATAAGTTCTACAGCTTCTTTGGATGTTAGTCCGTTTCTTTCATAATTTTTCTGAGGTGTTACTATTGTGTCATATAAATCTACTATTTCCAAAACTTTAGATGGGAAAAATGCTAATGCTTCAAGAGTTTCTATATCAGATGAATTATTTGATATAAGCCATGAAGGATTTATAGATTTATTTTCTTTAATATTTTTTTGTATTAAAGTTTTTAAAATACTGTATCCGTAACCGTAGTATTCATGATGAGTTCCTACAATCAATGCTATATCATCATTATAATTTCTGAAAAATTTCAGGAATTGAAAACCTTTAATAGCATGCGATGTTGATTGTAATTTATATTCTTTGGATCTATTTATATTTAAATAATCTAATTGTTTAATTTTTACAACATCATGCCAGAATGCTCCTGCTGCGAATGTAGCTAAGTTTTGAATAGCTATTTTTTTAAGTCCGTTTTTAAAAATATCTTCAAATTTTATATCTTCTCTTTCTATGTTATAATGTTTAAAAACCTTTTCATAATATTTTTTGAATTTTTTATTGAAATTTGTTATGGTTTTTAATGAAAATTTATTTTTTATTTGTTTATTGTAGTATAATAAAAACTCTATAAATATTATAAATACTCTGTTCCCATGTCCTATGATGTTTCTGCAGTTAAAAGTATCGCATTCATAAAATAGTTTAATATTTGGATATATTTTGTCTATTAGTTTTACTACTGATAGTATTATACTATTAGCTATAAACTGTGTATCATATGATTCTACATTGTCAAAATATATTTGATTTATACTGTCTTTTGCTGCATTTACTAAATGTATTAAATTTACTCTTTCTATAAATGCAAGTTCTGTCATAATATCTAATATATATTCAACAGATTCTTTATATAATTTTTCATTATAGTATTGATTTAATATATCTAAAGAATTTTTTAATGATATAGTTCTCTCTTTAGGTGTTTTTTTAAGTATTAGTTCTAATATATCATATTCAAGTCTTTTAGTTTTTTCATTATCTGGAAGGCAGTCTTTATAAACTTTAAGAAATTGATCTATATTTTTAATTTGTTTATAGTTTTTTTGGTTTTGCGGTTCAACTACCAAATCTAGTATATATTTAGCTGATTTAGTGATATAGAATTTATTAAAAACATCAATATTAACATAATTTTTATTAAATAATAAATCAATTTTATAATTCGGCACAGAAAAATACATATTATCTTCATTTGTGCATATTATTTCCGTGGCATGAAATTTGATAATATCTTTATTATCTTCTATAAAATCTAAATCTACTAAAACATATTTATCTAAGTTAATATTCATAAAAATTATAACTCTTTTAACTATTATGATAGCTATGATAAACTATTTTGTTTTTTTATCAACTTTTTTGTATATGATTTTCTATTTTATTTTAGAATTATAAAAAAAAAAATATTGTTAAAAAGGTATTGACAAATTTTTGTAATGTAGTAAAATGATGACACTCATAGATTTAATATATTAAATTTATTTGATACTGGGGTGTCGTCAAGCGGTAAGACAATTGGTTTTGGTCCAATTATTCGAGGGTTCGAATCCTTCCACCCCAACTTTTCTACTTTTAATGGTATTTAAATGGGTATAGAAGACGAAATATTGATATTAAGCGGCACAGCAAATCCTCAATTATCAGAAGATGTTGTAAGAAATCTCGGTCTTAAATTAGGTAATATGGAAATACGTAAATTTGCTGACGGAGAGACATTTGTACAAATAGAGGAAACTGTTAGAAATAAAGATACTTATGTGATACAGCCTACAGGCCGTCCATCAAGCAGTGAAAACTGGATGGAACTCTATTGTATTATAGATGCTTTAAAAAGAGCTAGTGCTAAACGTATTACGGCTGTTATACCTTATTATGGTTATTCTAGGCAGGACAGAAAGAATGAGCCTAGAGTACCTATAACTGCTAAATTGGTTGCTAATTTGTTGTCAGAAGCTGGAGCTCATAGAGTTTTAGCTCTTGATTTGCATGCAGCACAAATACAGGGTTTTTTTGATATACCAGTTGACCATATGCTTTCAAAAAATGTGTTCTTGGATAAAATAAAAAAAGACCTTGATATGTCTAATTCTATTATAGTTTCTCCTGATATAGGGGGAGTTGGCAGAGCTAGAGCTATAGCTAAACAGCTTAATCTTGATATCGCTATAATAGATAAAAGAAGAGACAGAGCTAATGAATGCGAAGTTATGAACATTATAGGTGATGTCAATGGTAAAGATGCCATTATTATAGATGATATAATAGATACAGGCGGTACTCTCATAAAAAGTATGCAGGCACTAAAAAAAGCTGGTATGAGAAAGATATATGTGTTTATAACTCATGCCGTATGTTCTGGTGATGTTTATGAGAGAATTAATTCAAGTGATATAGAAAAATTATATATCACAGATAGTTTGAAAGTTATGAAAGACAGATTAGGAAGCAAAATAGAAGTTCTTTCAGTAGCCCCTGTAATTGCTGATGCTATTAGACATATACATATGGAACTTTCTATAAGTGTTCTATTTGATAAGTAAAATATAATAAGGAAAGAAATATGAGCGAGAATTATACTATTAAAGCTTTACAAAGAGATACAAAATTTAAAAGTGTTGGACGCAAATTGAGAAATGAAGGTTATGCATTAGCTACTCTTTATGGAAGAGAAAATCAATATTCTATCGCTGTAGAATTAAAAGAGTTTGTTAAAGTTTTCTCTTTGGCAGGGCAGCATGATATAATTACTTTAGATATAGAAAATGATAAGGCTAGAGAAGTATTGGTAAAAGATTATCAAATAGACGGCATAAAAAGAAGTATCAGACATATAGATTTCTATGAAATAGACAGAAACAAAAAAATCAAAACTTATGTTCCTATTCATATAGAAGGTGTACGTTTAGGCGGCGGTACTCTTGAACAAGTTGAATACGGTTTGCCTATTAGAGCTTTGCCTGGATCTATACCTAGAGAATTAATCGTTGATGTAAGCGAATTAAAAGTAGGCGATAGTTTACATATTAGCGACATAAAATTCCCAGAAGGCGTTGATCCTGTTGGTGATGGTTCTAAAGCTGTTGTTACAGTTGTTACTACTCAAGATGATGAAGCTGCTAATAAAGGTGCTGAAGCATAATTACATCTAGGATTGCTATTTGATGATGAAATTAGTAATGGGACTTGGTAACCCAGGCGAACAATATAAAAATCATAGACATAATGTCGGCTATATGATTTTAGATAGAGTTGCTAAAAAACTTAATGTCGAATTAGATATTAAGAAAAAGAAAACTGTTTTCGGCAGAGGAAAACATGGTAAAATGGAGTATTTACTCCTAAAACCTCTTACTTTTATGAATCTTTCTGGAGAGGCAGCTCTTTATATGGCTAGCTTTATGAAAATTACTGTTGAAAATATTATAGTAATTTATGATGATACTAGTGTTCCAATAGGGGAGTTTAGAGTTATACCTTCAAAAACCGATGATTCACAAGAAGATACTGAAGAATATACAATAGACCACAATGGCATAAAAAGTATAAGAGAATCTTTAAAAAGCTACAATTTCACTAAAATTGGAGTTGGAATAGGAGCTTGTCCTGAAAATGAGGAAAAAGCTGATTTCCTTTTAGCACCTTTCTCCAAAGATGAAAGAAAAAAAATTAGAGATATATCTGATAATGTTGTAGATGCCACTTGTATAGCATTGTTTGATTCTCCTCAGGCTGCAAAAAAGAAATATTCATGACTACTAAATTGATTATAGGGCTTGGAAATCCGGGCGATGAGTATAAAAATAATAGACATAATGTTGGTTTTATTCTTATTGATAAAATAGCAGAAAATTTATCTCTTAATTTTTATACCAATAAAAAGAAATCTTTATATACAAGAGGCAAATCTAAAGATATAGAATATATACTTCTTAAACCTCAGACATTTATGAATCTTTCTGGAGAATCAGCTCTTTATATATCCAAATTTTTTAATGTAAAACTTGATGATATAATAGTAATATATGATGATATGGATATACCATTCGGAACTTTTAAAATAAAAAAAGGCGGAAGTTCGGGCGGGCATAATGGAATAAAGAGTTTAATTGCTCAGCTTCATAGTGATGATTTTACTAGAATTAGAATAGGTATAGGAAGACCTAGTGCTGGTAAAAAAGTTAATGATTATGTACTTTCAAATTTTAGTAAAAAAGAAATGGAAGAATTAAATACCGTTATTGCTGATAATGTTATAGAGGCAGTAAAAACGGCATTATTTGAATCTCCTATAATAGCTCAAAATAAGTATAATAAAAAGATTAATAGTAAAGATAATTCTAATAAATCTAAGGTTAATAAAAACATGATAAAAATAGTGTCAAAAAATCCTGTAAAAGAAGAAAATAAAAAAGAATTTATTGAAACAGCAAAAGAACTTATAGAAAAAAGCAGAAAAGAAGAAGGCTGTATATCATATAGTTTATATGAAAGTTTAGACGGTAAATACTTATCTTTTATAGAAGAATGGAGAGATGAAAAAGCTATAGAAAATCATAATAATTCTGAACATTTCAAATCAATAGTTCCTAAACTTGCTCAATTAACTGAAAACGGTAAAGATGTTGTTTTGTATAAAGAGCTAAAATAATTAATTATTATATATAAAAATATTAATTTTTATTTATTGTTATTTTATAATGTAACAAAAAAGAGAGAGATTTAAAAAACCCTCCCTTTAATTAAAGATATATATACTATTAGTCGTCAAATTTTTGTCCCATTAACTGTCCTTCAGAAGTTATAAATAGTTCCATAAAATTATTTAATTTCACTTTGTAATTGCCCCATTCTTTTTCTATTTCTATTATTACAGCATTAGGATAAGTATTTTTTATAGTGTTTGCTGCAGTTTGAGGTAAAGCACTGAAAGGAATAGTATTGTATTTTCCATCTATGCTATCCCATTCACCATTATACAAAAAGTCTATTTTAGAACCGTTTGATAATTTTACTTCAAATTTTCCGTCATCTCTTTCTGCTTTCCATATCTGAGCATCAGGATAAATTTGATGTATAAAGTTTTTAGCATTCTCTGGAAGTGAAGAAGCTGGAACTATCCAATCAGCAAAGGCACTTGAAGTAGAAATAATAGTCAAAGTTATTAATAAAGCAAATAATTTTTTAGTCATAGTAAAATCTCCTTTTAATTTGTTTTCATATGTTCTTGTAAATTATCTTTACAATTATAAGTATATCCTAAAAGCAGATTTTGTCAATATATTTTACTATAATTTTACATAAAATTTACTTAAATTGTATAAATTTCATAATATCATAATACATTTAATACTTATTATATTTTTATCAGCTAAAAACATATAAAAAAGTAAATATTTTTTTACTTTATTTAAATTAATTTAGTAAAATATTTAAATTATAAACACTAATTCTATTGCAATTATTTAATTATAATATTAAAGTATTAAAAGAAAATCTATATAATTGGATAATTTATGAATAATAAAAATATAAAATTAATAACTGATAAATTAGATGAGCTTATTAACTATTTAGAAAATAATAACTTGGAAGAATTTTTTCAAAATAAAAATGAGTTTTGCTCTATGATAATAAATGAAAACAGTGAAGATTTTAATGATACTATAAAAGAAGATATAAAAATAATTGTTCCAGAAAATTTAATAGAAAGTTTTAAAAACTTTATAAAATATTTAAAAGTATTAAGATCAATGAAATCTGATGGAAATGACTATACACAATATACTTTAGATAATATAAGATATATAAGAAAAGAAATATTTAAAGATTTAAATATATTATGAGCAGTAAAAAAAGATTTATATTAAGAGAATTAAAAAAATGGAATAAAGATAATATCATAACAGATGAGCAGTTTAAAATATTATCAAATAAATATAAAGATGATTATATAGACTTTCAGCCTATAATAAGAGCCATAATGATAACAGGTATTATAATGGTTTCTATAGGTTTTATATCTTTTATAAGTTTTTATATATTTTCTATTTACTTTATAGCATTTTTATTTGCTATTCTTTTTTTATCTGGATTTACAGCAGATGAGATTCTTAAAAGAAAAGAAATATATATGCCTAAAACTTCTTCTGCAATAATAGCAGTATCTTCAATATTTTTATCAGCATTTATTTTTACAGTGTCATATATAATAACTCATAATAAAGATAATTTTATTCTTTTATCTCTTGTAAGCATAATAATATTTTTTATAATAGCATATATAAAGAAAAATTATGCAGTACTTTCAATGGCAATAATAGGATTAATAACTTGGTACGGACTTGAAGGTTTTGATATATCATCAATCGATTTAATGCTTAATAATTATATAAGGTTTATAACAACAAGCATATTTATATTTTTAATAGGCATAACAGATATAAATAAAAAACTTGGAAATAAATATTTAAAATTTTCATCTATTTATTATACAATAGGATTATTATATTTAAATATTATACTTGCTGTAATGTCGGTATTCGCTACATCAAGCGAGCCTATAATATTTCAATCTTCATCAGGAGAATTATTAATATACAGCATTTTATTTTTAATTTCAGATATTATAACTCTTATAATAGGATACAGGTTAAAAATATATTCTATAGTAAAATTTTCAATATTTTTTATCATACTTAATATGTATATAAGATACTTTGAATATTTTTATCTGGAGATGAACACTTGGATATTTTTTATAGTATTAGGGACATCCACTATACTAATAGGTGTAATAATAGAGCGTATTATAAAATATAGATAAAACAATTATATTATTAATAGTAATATTGACTTTTAAGCATATCAAGTGTATTATTCAATAAATAATGTATATATATAAAGGAGTTTTCTTATGAGAAAGATAATAGTGTCTATTATTGCGGTTTCTCTCTTAATTATTAGCTGTCAGAAAAGCAATAATTATAATTATGTTTTTGCTACAGGCGGAACTAGCGGAACTTATTATTCTTTCGGCGGAAGTATAGCAAGTATATGGAATGCCAATATAGAAGGAATGAATGTTACTGCTCAGTCTACAGGAGCTTCTGCTGAAAATTTAAGACTTCTTAACAGACATGAAGCTGATTTAGCATTTGTACAAAATGATGTTATGGACTATGCTTATAATGGTACAGACATATTCGCAGGAGAGGTATTAACTAATTTTTCTGCTATGCTTACACTATACCCAGAGATAGTACAAATAGCTGCTACAAAATCAAGCGGTATAAAAACAATAGCTGATATGAAAGGCAAAAGAGTATCTGTTGGTGATGCAGGAAGCGGCGTTGAGTTTAATGCTAAACAAATATTAGAAGCATACGGATTAACATTTGATGATATAAATAAATCAAATCTTTCATTTAAAGAATCAAGCGACGGACTTCAAAACGGTACATTAGATGCTTGTTTTATAGTGGCAGGTATACCTAATGCAGCATTACAGGAATTATCTTTATCAAGCGATATAGTATTAGTTTCTTTGGATCAGATTCAGTTAGATGAAATGCTTAGAAAATATAAATATTATACAGAAATAACAATACCTGCAAATACTTATAATAAAGTTGATACTGATACTAAAGCCATAGCAGTAAAAGCCACTATTGCTGTTAATAACAATATACCTGAAGATGTTGTTTATAATTTAATGAAAACATTGTTTGATAAAAAATCTGATTTATCTGTAGCTCATGCTAAAGGCGAAGAATTAAATATTGATAATGCATATCAAGGTATATCAATACCATTTCACCCTGGTGCTTTAAAATATTACAAAGAACTAGGATATGATGTAGGAAATAACTAATATCAATTTTTATATTCAAAATAATATATTCATCATCTTTTATTTAAGATGGTGAATATATTAAAATTTTTATTATGTTAAAAAAAATTATTTTATCTATAACAATTATCGTAATACTTATTATTTTATTATTTATACCGCTATTTCCAAGGCTGGTATTAAATAGTGTTAAAAATAATAAAATTAATATGATACTAAAAATTGATAATAAAAAATTTATTATTTCATATACTCATTCTGTAAATAGAGGCAGAGTAAGAGATTTTTATTTTATAGATAGAGACGGAAATATCGTATTAGATAAAACTAGATTTGTTTCATATGGTGCTGGTATTGCCGAGCCTGAAAAAAATGAAAATATTGTTATCACTGATGATTATATAGAAATAAATAATATGAATAGAATTATTAAAAATTTCTATTTATTTATAGGTGTTGTTGCCAATCATACTATGATGATAGATGATAAAGTTATAGAATTGGACAAATTTTTTGCACCTCAAACCAATATAAAGATAGAATATAAGAAATTATCTATATTCGATTATATAGTATCGTTTATATACCAAATAAATCAATAGGAGGAAGTATGAAACATAAAAATGAAATTCATATGATAACAGCTGAAGAAATAGATGATTATATGAGTAAATATGACAGCGAATCAAGATACAGAAGATACAATGATTGGAAAAAATATTTAATCATAGCAATATCAGTAATATTCTGTTTGTTTCAATTATATTCAATACTTTCTGGAAGAATTACAGCACAGGTTGTAAGAGCTACACACTTGGCATTCGTCATGCTTTTAGCCTATTTACTTTTTCCAATGAAAAAAGATATGCCCAAAGATAAACTTCCTTGGTATGATGTAATACTTGCTATTATAGGTGCTGCTTCTTGGAGTTATATTACAGTCAATTTTGATTCTTTGGTAAGACGTGCAGGTATATATACATCAACAGATATAATTATAGGTATAATAGGTATACTTCTTGTATTTGAAGCCTGCAGAAGAATAGTAGGTCTTCCTATACTTATAATATCAATAGTTTTTATTATATATGCATTATTTGGAGCTTATGCACCTGGTTTTTTAAATCACAGAGGATACTCTCTTCAAAGATTAGTTTCGCATTTATTTTATAACACAGAAGGTATAATGGGTACACCTATAGGGGCATCAGCCACATTTATTTTCTTATTTATATTTTTCGGAGCATTGCTTGATAAAACTGGAATAGGACAGTTTTTTATAGATATATGTAATGCTATAGCTGGAGGTTTTGACGGAGGACCTGCAAAAGTAGCTGTACTTACAAGTGCTATGTTTGGTACTGTTTCTGGAAGTTCTGTTTCTAATACCGTAGGTACTGGAAGTTTTACAATACCTATGATGAAATCTTTAGGATATAGACCTGAATTTGCAGGTGCTGTTGAGGCTTCTGCTTCCACTGGAGGACAGTTAATGCCTCCTATAATGGGTGCTGCTTCTTTTCTTATGGCTGAAAGTTTGGGCATACCTTATATGCAGGTTGCTAAAGCGGCTATTATTCCAGCTATTTTATATTTTACTGGTATATTTATAATGGTGCATTTAGAGGCCAAAAAAACAGGACTTAAAGGTTTATCAAAAGATTCTCTTCCTAAAATAGGAGAGCTTTTGATGAAAAAGGGATATTTAGTTATTCCTCTACTTACTATAATATATTTCTTTGTACTTGGTAAAACTGCTATATATGCAGGACTAATGGGTATTATTGCTGCGGCTATAGTTGCTGTAGTTAACTCTATAGTAGACATCATAATGAAAAGAAAAGTAAGTTTCGGGTTTAATGATTTGATAGATGTTTTTGTTAATGCTGCTAGAAATATTATAAGTGTTGCTATTGCTTGTGCTATGGCTGGTATTATAATAGGAGTTATTACTTTAACAGGTTTAGGATTAAAAATAGGTGCTGGCTTAATATCAATATCTGGGGGAATACCTATACTTTTATTATTTTTAACTATGATAAGTTCTATTATACTTGGTATGGGAGTTCCTACTACTGCTAACTATCTTATTACTTCTACAATAGCTGCAAGTGCTATAATAGGTTTAGGGTATGAACCTTTAGCTGCTCATATGTTTGTATTTTATTTTGGTATTATAGCCGATGTTACTCCTCCTGTTGCTTTAGCTGCTATGGCTGGTGCGGCTATTGCTAAATCAGATCCGCTTAAAACTGGAATAGAGGCTACAAAACTTTCAATAGGGGCATTTATTATTCCTTATATGTTTATATTTAATCCAGATATACTAATGATTAATACTACTATAGCTGATATTATACCTATACTTATAACTTCGCTTATAGGTATGTTCGGAGTATCTGCAGGATTAGAAGGTTATGTATTTAGAAAATGCAAACCTTATGAAAGAATATTATTTATTATAGCAGGTCTTCTTTCTATATATCCTGAAGTTTATAGTGATATTATAGGAATAGGAATTATAGCTATACTAGTCATTATACAAATCATTACAAAAAGAAAAAATCAGGCTGCAACTGCTTAAGAATCATAAAATATTAGGGGGTGTAAAAAGCCCCTTTTTATTATATAAACTATATTAAATATACTTCAAAAATTATTTTCAAAAGAAAGAAGCATACCTATAGGCTATTTGTATCCCTAAAATCTAAATTGCCGTACGCTTCGCCTTTTGTAATTTCTGGTACATCAACATTTTTAAGATTAAATCCCCAATCATAGCCTAGATAAAGTCCTATAGCTATAGCCATATCCTCTCTGAAAAATATATTATAATCAGCTATGAACTTCAAATATGTTCTAGGAGTGCTTTTTCCATCTGAAGTATAATCTTTTCCCTTGTATTGTATTGTAAGACCTGGTCCTAAAGATAATTTTACTCCTATGTCCAAACCTAAAGAGAAATTCCTTATATAAACTTTAGGCATACCGCCAAAACTAAGTGAATGAGCTTCATAAATATAATTTATATTTATGTTGTTTTTATGAATAGTTGTTTTATTATATGAATATCCGAAAGTTCCTAAAAAACTCATGCTAACTAAATCAGTTATTCCTAAATAATATCCAAGTCCTATACCAACCCCGCTTTGAAAATTTACTTCATTGCCTGTAATATCATATTTAGGAATACTTCCATGCGGTATCATTATTCCCATTCCTATAGGTACATTAATATTAAAATCAAGCCCATGTCTTATTATTAGAGGATAAATATTTTGAGGTATAGCTAATATTATCAATAATATAATTATATAATGTTTTTTTATCATATTTTTTTCCGTTTTATATTTTTATATTTTTAATCATCAAATTTCTGACCTAGAAGCTGTCCGTTATTTGCATCTATATAAAGCTCCATCATATTATTGAGTTTTACTTCGTATATATTCCATTTCTTTTTGATTTTAGTTATTACGGTATTGGGATAAGTTTTAGTCACAGTATTTGCTACAGACTTAGGAAGTATATTTGAAGGTAAGGCTGTATAGTTACCTTCTATCTCTTTTAAATCCCCATTTCTAAAAAACTCTATTTCTACTCCATTATCCAAAGCTATTTCATAAGTTTTTCTATCCATTTCAGCATAAATAATGGCAGTATTTTGAAAATATGTTTTTATAAACTGAAGTATACTGCTTGGTAGCTGATTTGGTGCAATATACATTCCATCAGCATAGGATAAAATAGATACTGTTAAAAATAATAATATTATTTTCTTATTCATGTTTCCTCTTGTTTTTATTTTTTAATTGATATCATGTGTTTTCTGTCAGATTAGCATTCCTGCAAAATTTATAATTATCTAAACTAATAACATACATATTACATTTTTTTATTATTTTTATAATAGCCTCATTCGGATTTACTCTACTAATAACTTTTTTATCTATAAAATTTGTAGGTATTTTTAAAGAATTTCTATCTATTTCATTCCATATACCGTTATTAAAAACTACTTTATATATTAGTTTTTGAATATCTGCTATATCATTATAATTAAAATAATCTTTAATAAAATTTACAGATTTATCAGGAAATACATTACTATAGGAAAGCACAATTTTACATAAGAGTACAAATAATAATATTATTATGATAAATCTTTTAAACATGCTGTATTATTGTAATTTTTTTATACATATAATGATTACATATATAATATAACAAAATTTTCTATAAATATCAATAAAAATAATAATTAAAAAATTAAAATAATCTAGTAATTAATAAAAAATGATATAAAATATATAAATAGCTAATTTCTTTTTTGGATAATTATTATGATAATAGATTTAAAAAAATATATGTCTGTAACATTATCTCATATAAAGACATGCATTAAGAGTATAGCTGATAAACAATTTGATATTATACTAATTAATGAAGACGGTATATTGAGTTTTATTCCATATGATAAAGCAGAAGAGGTTTTTAAATCTTTAGAGAATAACGGTTATATTGATAAATGCACTATTTATATAAATAAGCAATTCGGTGATATTATCGGAACACAGGAAAGTATAGATGTGAATAAGCAGCATGCAGATATACATGATATTAATATATTTTACAAATTATATAAGAATTGTATATTTGAATCTGATAAGGAATATTATAATTCTCATTTTAATGAATTAATATCTATAAGACATGTTGAAAGAATAGAATATTTAAAAAACTCGTTTAACAAATTAAAAATGTTTATCTCCCAAAGTAAATTAGATTTAGAGCTTGCCAAATTAATAGGAAATATTTTAACAGATATAGGTATTATAGAGCGTTTAAATCTTATATATCATTTGAACTATATAAAACAAAATAGTATATCCAATTTGAAAGATTATCAGAATGTTAAGAAAGATGATCTTATATTTGCAGATATTATAGGTACCATAGTCAATCTGCTTGAAAAAGAGTACGAAACTTTTGGCATATTTGATAATTTATCTTCTTTTAGTGATGATAATGTTATATCACACAGCAACAGAGTTTTTGTTATGATGGTTGAGTTTCTGCATTACTATAATGAAGAGATATCAAGAGGAATAGCTTCAAAACTTAGGGTTGATTATAGAAGAAAATATTATTCTTTTTTTAATGATATAGGAAGGAAATTTAATCTGCTTACTAAAGCTGACAGAATAGAAGATATATCAAGAGTAGGATTTAGAAAGATAGAGCAGAATGAAATAAAATATTATGCAAGAGCAGCATTTTGGCATGATATAGCACTTGTTGATGTTTTGCCTAATATTCCTATTGTTGAGAATAATGAAGGAGATAATCATTCTATACTTGGCTTTAATCTTTTAAAATACTGCATGGCACAAAATGAATATACATACACTACAGTAGGGCTTCATCATGAATATTACGGATTTGGATATGGAATATTTATGAATATGTATAATAAGCAGTTTGCAAATAAAAATTTTAATAATATAGAACATATATTAACTTATGATCCTAGCGATATTAATAGTTTATTAGCTTTATCATATTTTCCAGCTAAAGTATTAGAAATAGTTGATTCTTATGATAGTTTGCATATTAAATTTTCTAAAAATAAAGAGATAGGAAATATAGCAAATGAAGTTATTTCTTTTATGTATGAGAATTTTTTGGAAGATAATATAAAAATAGATCCCATAATTTTTCATATATTTATAAAATATTTGGAAAATGTTAGGAATGCTTCTATATATGACTGTCCTTTATAATTATTAAAAATTAATTATACTGCTTGACAATTTGTGAAAATCTTATATCCTTATAGAAAGATTTTCGTTTTTATTGTTATAAAATGTTTGTATTTTAGGAAAGTAATTGCTTAAAAAAGATGTTAATCAAGAGTACAAAGGACCTGTCAGCGTATATTTAAAGCAGATAGGTGAAATAAGAAGACTCACTAAAGAAGAAGAATTAGATTTATGGCAGCGTCTTGAAGTTTGCCGAGATAAAAAGGCTTTGCTTTTAGAAAAAGAAGATGAAGAATCAAAAAAAGAGCTTGAGGCTTTAGAAAAAGAAATTGATTCTATACAGCATAAACTTGTAAAATCAAATTTAAGGCTGGTAATAAGCATAGCAAAAAGATACTACAACAGCGGTGTGCCTTTTATAGATATTATAGATGAAGGTAATATTGGTCTTATAGAGGCAGTAAAAAGATTTGAATATAAAAAAGGGTTTAAATTTTCTACTTATGGGGTTTGGTGGATAAAGCAAAGCATAGTAAAAGAAATATCAAGCAAAAGGCATATTATACGCTTTCCTATGCATATAGCAAGGTTAATAAAAAAAAGCATACAAACTTCAAAGGTTTTAACTCAGCAGCTAGGACGTGAACCTACTACCGATGAAATAGCCAAAGAAATGAAAATAGACAGAAAAACTCTTTCTTATATAATGATATTTACTCAGGATACAGCTAGTGTCGATTCATTTTTTAAAAACTCTGATAATAATGATATGACATCAGTAATAGAAGATAAAAATTTCCCTTCGCCTCATCAAAAGGCATTTATGGACAGTCTTAGAGATACATTAACTGAAGCTTTAAAATGTTTAGATGAAAAAGAGAGAACAGTTATCATTTCAAGATTTGGTTTGTATGGAAAAGAAGCAAAAACTTTAGAAGATACTGGTAAAGAATTAAATATTACACGTGAGAGAGTAAGACAGATTCAGATAAAAGCGATTAAGAAACTTGCAGGTCTTAATTTATCTAAAGAATTAAAAAGTTTTTTGTGGGATTAGCTTTATTTATCAAATAATACAATAAATTCTTTTTTTTATTAAACAATTTCTAATTTTACCGAAAAATTAATATATAAATAAAATCATGGATGGAATTTTATGTCTAACGAAATGAAAGCAAAATTAAAACCAATTATCATTATAGTAATAGTTCTTGTGATTCTAGCTGCAGGATTTTTTATTGTCAAAAGTATTTTGAGCAGTAAAAATATACCTATATTTGATTTTACTCAAAATGAAACAAATGATATGCCTGAAGATACAATTACTACAGATGATATATTCGGTGAAGATATAACACCTGAAGAAAAAGATTTTTTAGCAACTAATAATACAATAACACCTGATAATACTAATAATGTTCAGACAAATAATGATTCTTCTATAAATCTTTCTGGAAATGGTTTATACGAAGTAAATACTAATAATATACCAGATATAGCTCCTTCTTCAAAACCAAATAATAATAGAGGCAGTTCTGCGTATACTTATAATACAGAAAACTCAGTATTGGTAACTACTTCTAATACTCTTAGACCTAATAATAACAATATGATGAGTATGCAATCATCTACTAATAATGATGTAAGAATAAGTTCATTTATCATAAACTATAATGACAGATTTGTAGCAAGCAGAAGCAATCCTCTTTTAATAACTTTGGCTGTAAAAACACCTCCAGAAGCAAGATATGCCAAAATAAGAGTGTATGCTAGAAAAATAGATAACAATTACAATATATTAAGCAGAGATTTAGTATTCTATTTGCCTAAAATATATGTACTTGACGGTCAGGCTCAGACACAGTTCTATTTTGCTGGAAGAATGTCATCTGGAAACCGTTATCTTCCTAAAGGCAGATATTTACTATATGCTGAAGCTGAAATTACCGATGCTAATGGAATGTCTGTTGGAAAAACTGGCAGATATCCGCTTCCTAAATGGAATTATGTTGTAACTTTACAGTAGTTTTGATTTTTCATTGATTATTAAAGCTCTGGTATCTTAAGAGGTATCAGGGCTTTTTATGTATTTTGTATTATTATATGAAAATAATTTGAATAAAAAATGTAAATATATGTTTATTTATTTTTGATAATATAGTATAATCTCTATCAGGAACAAAGCTATATTTAAAAAGGAGTTTACAAATATGGTTACAGCTATCACAACGACTGACACAACTAATACTTATGTTACGTCAATAGGCGGGGTAAATATCACTGTTAGAAATAATTTTTCTGACAACACAGCAACAGTAGAGGTAGAACCAAAGATTACTGGCGGTGCTTTAAACGTACAAGGGTAATATTTTTCCCTTATCGCATGTAATTATCGGTTCTTATTTTTTTTACTTTAATGAAAAAAGTAGTTATTGTTCATTAAAAAGTAATGGGGCTATTGGTGGGATAATAGTCCCATTTTATTTTTTATAGTTAAATCTTATATTAAATAATTTTCAAGTTTAAAAATAATTTTTATATCTCAATTCTATATAACCATTGCAAAAAATATTTTAAAATGATAGTATAATTAATATAGTTATAATAATTTAAGGAAATTAATATTATGGATATAAAAAATATTAACGATATAAGAAAAAAAGTAAAGACTGTAAAAATAGGAAATATTTTAATAGGTTCTGATAATCCTATAAGCGTTCAGTCTATGACAAATACAGATACAAGAGATATAAAATCTACAGTAGAGCAAATAAAATCACTTGAAAATGCAGGTGTTGATATAGTAAGGCTTGCAGTACTTGATATGGATGCAGCAAAAGCCATAAAAGAGATAAAAAAACAAACTAAAGTACCATTAATAGCAGATATACATTTTGATCATAATTTGGCATTAGAGAGTATGAAAAGCGGTATTGATGCTTTGAGGTTAAACCCAGGTAATATAAAAAACAAGGAAAAGGTAAAAGAGGTTATAAAAGAGGCTAAAGATAGAAACCTTACTATACGTGTAGGAGTTAATGGCGGAAGTTTAGACAGAAGCATATACAAAGAAGTAACAGCTGAAAATATGGTAAAAAGTGCCACTGAGCATATAAAATTAATGGAAGATTTGGATTTTACAAATATTAAAGTATCTTTAAAATCTTCTGATATAAAAACTACAATAGAAGCAAATATGTTATTTAGAGAAAATTTTAATTATCCAATACATCTTGGAGTGACTGAGGCTGGTACATTAAGAAGCTCGCTTATAAAAAGTACAAGTGCTTTATCATTTTTAATAATGCAGGGAATAGGAGATACTATAAGATATTCTATAACTGGAGATCCTTTAGAAGAGGTAATGGCTGGAAAGATGCTTCTTAAATTTTTGGGACTTAGAAAAGAGCCTTCTATAGAAATAATATCATGTCCTACTTGCGGAAGATGTCAGGTTAATGTTGAAGAGGTTGCTAGTTTTATAGAAAAGCATGTACAAAATATAAAGAAAAATATCACTATAGCTATTATGGGCTGTGTTGTTAATGGACCTGGTGAAGCTAGGCATGCTGATTTTGGTGTAGCTGGAACGGCAGATGGTAATTTTATTTTCTTTGAAAAAAATAATGAGCCTATAAAAGTTTCAAGGGATAATATTATAGATTTTCTTACAAAAAAAATAGAAGAGTTTTAAGTTTTGATAAAAGATTTTTAAAATAAGTATAATATGAGATTTAATAAATTTGGTTTTGAAGCAAGTTTATCAAATATCAATAACTCAAAATTGACAAACTATACTTGTTAGGTATATACTAAAAATTTTTAAGTTTGTAGATTTTTTATCCTTTGGATATGCTTCGCGAAAGAATGCATATCTATATATTAAAATGATAATTTATACAACATGTAAGACATTATTTTTATATATAACCTTATCAAGAACTTTTAAAACAAATCTAATTTAGAATTAAAAAAGGCTTAAGTATTAATACTCAAGCCCTTTATTAAAATTTTTAATAAACTAATTATTTTAATCAGTTATCAATTTTAATTATTTAAACATTTTTTATAATTTAAGCATTAATTTACTCATTCTGCTAGCAAATAATTTTGGGTCTTCAAGAGGAAGTCCTTCAAGTATACATGCTTCATCATATAAAAGCTCGCTGTATTCTTTAAAAAGATCTGAAACTTTATTTTCATTATACTCTTTTTCTATAGCTTTGAATACATCATGAGAAGTATTAATTTCTAATACTCTTTCTGGCTTCATACCAAACATATTATTTCCAGTTTCAGCCAAAACTTTAGCCATATTAAAGCTGATAGAATCCTCTTTATTTGACAGACAAACAACACTCTCTTTAAGTCTGTTAGTCTCTCTTACTTCAGCAACTTTATCAGTACCTAATACATCTTTTATAGCATTAAGAACTTCTTTGCTTGCACTGTCTTTATTTTCATCTTTGTTTTCAGAATTATCAGCCTGAAGTATAGAGTGAAGTTTAGTACCGTCAAACTCTCTCATCATACTAACCATAAACTCATCTACTCTGTCAGTAAAGTATAATACTTCATAGCCTTTTTCTTTCATTCCTTCCATATGAGGAAGTTTTTCTATAGCTGATTTATCTTTAGCAGCAGCATAGTATATAAACTCCTGACCTTCTTTCATTCTTGATTTATATTCTGCTAATGTTGTATATTCTCCTTCTGCTGTACTAGAAGATTCAAATAACAAAAGATTTGCAAGTTTATCTTTTTTGCTGAAATCAGAATATATGCCTATTTTTATAGATTCGCCGAACTCTTTAAAAAACTTTTCGTATTTTTTTCTGTCATTTTTAAGCATATTTTCCAAAGTATCAAGAACTTTCTTTTCAACATTAGAAGCTATTCTTTTTAATTGAGTGCTATGCTGTAAAATTTCTCTTGAAATATTAAGTGAGAAATCTGGAGAATCAACTAATCCTCTTACAAATTTTAAATACTCTGGAAGTAAGTCTTTACATTTGCTCATTATAAATACATTTCTTGAATAAAGTTCAAGTCCTCTTTCAAAATCAGGGTGAAGGAAATTGAAAGGAGCCTTTGAAGGTATAAATAAAAGTGCAGTATACTCTATAGTACCTTCTGCCTTAGTATGTATAACCTCGAAAGGATCAGTATAATCATGAAAATGCTCTTTATAAAACTCATTATACTCTTCAGGCTTAACATCGCTTTTTGATTTCTGCCATATACTTATCATAGAGTTGATAGTTTTCTCTTCATACTGCTGAACTTCTTTTTCGTCCTTTTTAGGTATAGGCATATCCATAACTATAGGATAATGAACATAATTAGAATATTTGTGTATTAAACGCTCTAATGTATATTTATTGCAGTAATCATCATCAATAAAACCTTCTTCTTCTAATTTTTCATCTTTTCCTTTTAGTTTTAATATAATTTTTGTTCCTCTGTCTTGTTTATCAATATCTTCTACAGAGTAAGACCCGTCTCCATTACTTTCCCAGCGTACGCCTTTATCACTGTCAGCATGCTTTGTCTCTATTACAATATTATCAGCAACCATAAAAGCAGAATAAAAACCAACCCCAAACTGACCTATCAAATCAATACCGCTTTCTTTTGATGCTTCTTTATCTTTCTGTATTCTTTCCAAAAATGCTTTAGTACCGCTTCTAGCAATAGAGCCTATATTATTAATAACATCCTCTCTAGTCATACCGATACCATTGTCCTGAATGGTTAGAGTTCTGTTTTGTTCATCTGTATCTATTTTTATTCTTAAATTATCTATGTCTGGGTATTTATCGCCGTTTGTTATAGATTCAAATCTTGCTTTATCTAATGCATCGCTTGCATTTGAGATAAGCTCTCTTAAAAATATTTCTTTATGAGTGTATATAGAATGCACCATTAAATTTAATATTTGTTTAGTTTCGGCTTCAAAATTTAGTATTTGTTTTTCTGCCATAATATAAACTCCTTCATTTATAAAAAATTCTTTATAGGTTAAAGATTAAATATAAAAGTATTAAAGTGAATATATAAAGTCTAAATATATAAAAGTTAAAAATAAAAAAAGTAAAAAGTTTGTGAATATTTTATAATTATAATAAAAATTTTAAAAAAAGCAAATATTTTATTACAATAAATTTTGATTATTTATATAATATTTTATATACTATATATCATAATAAGATATTTGGGTAAAAAAATGTATACTATTTTAGAATTGATACTTCCTATATTTGTTTTGATAGCATTCGGTAAAATATTAAAACATTTCAATATAATCACTAATGAAGGAATAAAAACTATAAAAAATTTGGCAGTTAATTTATTTCTTCCATTTACTTTTTTTAATATTATTATTCATGGTACATTTAATAAGGATTCTATAGTATTAATAATAGCTGGTTTTATCATTATATTTGCTGCATATTTGTTAGGCTTCTTGTACAAACCATTATTTACAAACGATATAAGAGAATATGTGCCTTATACAAATACATGTATTGAAAGCGGAATGTTTGCTTTAGCTGTACTTAATATGATTATAGGAAAAGATAATCTCTTTCAAATAATACAAATGGATATGGTAAATAATATATTTGTTTTTACGGTGGTTACAACTGGATTGACTTTAATATCTGGAAATAAACAAAGTACCAAACAAATAATAAAATCTATATTCACAAGTCCAATAATAATAAGCCTCATATTAGGTATAATAGGTGCTTTATTTAATTTAGGAGAAAAAATTGATAATTCAAATTTGTCATCTACATACAATAGAATAATATCTTTTTTAACAGAGCCTTTATCCCCTATGATATTAATATGTATAGGTGCTGAACTTGAATTTGAAATAGATATATTCAAAAAAGCAATTAAATTATTCTTTGTAAGATTTGCTACTATGGCGGTATTAATATCATTAACTTTATTTGTTATGTCAAAAATCATCACTGTAAATTCAATTCTTATAAAGTCTATGATTATATATTTTCTATCTCCATCGCCTTTCATACTATTAATGTATACGAATGATGAAAAAATTAATAAATTTATATCTGGTTTCTTGTCGCTTCAAATTATAATGTCATTGATATTCTGTGTAATTATTAGTTTTGTATAATTCTTAAAAATTAAAAAATAATAAAATTTTTTAAAAAATGTTAGAATATACTAACAAAACTATTGACAATTTTTAACCTATATGTTAGAATACTCTAACAATAGGAGATTGAATGTTTGATAAATTAATTATTGACCATTGTGCACCTGCTTTATCAGGTATAAAAATTGCTAATATATTTACTTGTGAATATAAGTATAAAGGAGAAGTTAATAAAAAAGTTTCTTTATACAACAATATTCTAAACAAAAGAGGTATAAACGTAGCTGTAATAAAATACTATGATAATAAGGCTGTAGTTTATGTTTATAACAAAAAAGCATTAGAAAATTATTTATCAGATGATAATATTTTTAAGTTTTTGAAAAATTACGGATATAAGTCAAAAAATATACATGAAAGCATAGAGACTTTGAAAAGAAGAATGCAGTATTCTAAAACATTTCCTCATGAAATAGGTATATTTTTAGGCTATCCGCTTATAGATATAAACGGCTTTATAAATAACTATGGTAAAAATAGTTTATATACTGGATATTGGAAAGTGTATCATAATAAAAAGGAAGCTATAAAAATTTTTGATAATTATAATAGATGCAGAACTTTTTATATAAATACATTTTTAAGAGGGAAGGGCATTTTGGAGATAATGGACGATTACAAACTTCATTTTTTATAATAAAAACAAAAGATTATTATTTATTACATAAGGAGGTAATAATATGAGTGATAAAATAGCAATAATATATTGGAGCGGCACAGGTAATACTGAGTTAATGGCTCAAAATGTAAAAAAAGGCATAGAAAATGCAGGAGGAGAAGCTGATATTTTTAGTGTATCAAGTTTCGATGCTGCAAATATAAACAACTATTCAAAAATAGCTTTAGGCTGTCCTGCTATGGGTTCTGAAGTTTTGGAAGAATCAGAATTTCAGCCTTTTTATGATTCTATAAGAGGAAGTTTATCAGGCAAAAAAGCTGCTTTATTCGGCTCTTATGATTGGGGCGATGGAGAATGGATGAGAAATTGGCAGGATGATGTAAGTTCTGCAGGTGCTTCTTTAGTTAAAGACGGACTTATTGCAAATCTTACTCCAGATGACAATGCTGTAAGTGAATGTGTAAGTTTGGGCGAAGCATTGGTTAAAGCATAAATAAATAAATAAAAATAAATCATAAAACATAGAGGCATTAGCTTATAAAAAGTTAATGCCTCTTGTTATTTATTAATCAAAATTATAATATCTATAGGATATTTTATTAACAGAATTTATCATAATATTAATAATATCAGTATATACTGAAAATTTTTAAGTTTGTCAATTTTTTATTCAACTTTTTCCCGCCGCACACCGCAGGCGGACTTCGTCAAAGTTGCAAAAAGTGCAAATCTAAAAATAATACTAAATAGTACTAATTATATTTTACATGTAGAATAAATTATTAAATTTAGCCTGAAATATGGCCTTTCACGACTGCGGGCTGTGCCTGCTTCTTTGTGACAGCGTCCAAAAGAAGTGGGGTTTGGCACGACTATGAAGCCACAACTATAACTAAAAAAATACTAAATAAAAAAACTATAAGTATTAAGAAATTGAGTTTTGAAACAAGTCTAAAGTAAATTTATTCATTTAAAATATCCTCAATACTCACTTTTTCAACACAAGGTTTTCCGATAGATTCTAAAAATACAAAATTGATTTTATCATCGCTTCTTTTTTTATCAAGTTTAATAGCCTCTTTCAAATCTATATTATCAGGTATAGTTATAGGCAAAGAAAATGCTTTCAATATATTTTTAGCTCTTTCTAATATATTTTTATCTTTTGTTATACCTTTTTTAATACCGTACTCTATAGCAAAAATCATTCCTATAGCAACAGCCTCACCATGAAGCAACACGCCATAACCTGCAGCATTCTCTACACTATGTCCTATAGTATGCCCGAAGTTTAAAAACATTCTCTCTTTCTGCTCTTTATAATCTATTTCTACAATATGAGCCTTTAATTCACAGTTTCTTTTAAGAATATAGTCCATATCCAATTCAGCATTATTGTAACAGTGATCCTCTATAAGTTTTAAAAGTTTTTCATCAAATAAAAATGCATGCTTTATCACTTCAGCCATTCCTTCATTAAACTCTCTTTTAGGAAGACTTAATAAAGTATTGCTGTCTATTATAACGAGTTTAGGGCTATGAAAAGCACCTACTAGATTTTTTCCTTCTTTTATATTAATGCCAGTTTTACCTCCAACAGAAGAATCCACACATGCAAGCAAAGTAGTAGGAATCTGCACAAAATCAATACCTCTCATCCAAGAAGCAGCGGCATATCCAGCCATATCTCCTACTACACCGCCTCCTAATGCTATTATTATATCTTTACGGCTTAATTCATTTTTAGCAAGCGAAGAGAAAATATCAATTATGCTTTCTATATTTTTATTTGACTCTCCATGAGTAAGAACGCATACTGAAGTTATAATATCTTCTTTTTCCAAACTTTCTTTTACTATATTAGTATAGAGTTTATTTACTATATCATCTGTAACTATTAAAGCCCTATTCCCTCTAAGTATATTTTTTACCAATTTTCCTGTTTCTTTTATTAATCCCTTTTGAACCAAAATATCATAATTAATATTTACATCATTTTTTATTTTTACTTCTGCTTTATTCATATTTCTTAATCCTATTATTAGTTATTATTAATGATAACTTTTTTATTATAAATTATTTTAAAAAATAAAAAAGTTATTATATTAAAGTCATGGTATTAATTTTTATAAAATATAATTGTATATTTGAATATTATATTACTTGACAATAAAAACTATTAAACTATAATTTAAAAATGATATTAAATGTATTAGGAGCATATAAAAATGAAGAAATTTTTTATTTTATTATTGGTATTATTATCTTCTTCTCTTATTTTATATACACAGAAAAAAAATAATTCTATAGGTGTAGCACTTTATAGATATGATGATAATTATATGAAATATTTAAAACAATATATAGAAAAAAATATTACATCTTCCTTGCTTATAGTTGACTCTTATAACAGTCAATCAACTCAGAATGCCCAAATAGAAATGCTTCTAAAAAAGAATGTTAACTTACTTGCTGTTAATTTAGTAGATAAAAGTCAGGCACAAAAAGTAATAGATAAAGTGAGCATAAAAAATACGCCTATAGTATTTTTTAATAGAGAACCAAATCCAGAAGTTATGAATACATATGATAAAGTATGGTATATTGGAGGTACTAGCGAGGAGGCTGGAATGGCTCAAGGCAGAGTTATAGCAGAAAGCTGGAAAAACAGGCTTAATTGGGATAAAAACCAAGACGGAAAAATACAAGCTGTCATAATAAAAGGAGACCTTAACGACTCTGATACAATAAACAGAACAGAATACATGAAAAAATATATATCATCAAACAATATAAAAATGGATATATTAGCTGAAGTTTCTGCTATGGGAAAAAAAGATAATGCAGCAAAAGTAATGGAAAATCTAATAGCCAAATACGGTGAAAAGATAGAATATATTATATGCAATAATGATTATATGGCTTTAGGGGCATTAGAAACATTAAGGAAGTTAGGACTTAACAAAAACAGCAGAATGCTTAACTATATACCAATAATAGGAATAGACGGTATACCAGAATGTTTAGAGGAGATAAAAAATTATGGTATATTTGCTACAGTGCTTCAAAATCCAGCAATTCAGGCTGAAGTATTATCTTCTATATCAAGCAATATAATAAACGGCAAATCACCTTTAGACGGAACACATTTTAATTTTTATAATAATAAATATGTTGTAATACCCTATATACCAGTAACATTATCCAATATAGACAGGGCTATAAAAATATACGAATAAATAGTTATAATCTAACTTTGAAGTTATTTATGAATATGCAGTATTTCCATATACAAAACTAGTTAGGTGTACAGTATTATAAAATAAATTAGTTTTAATAATCACAAAGCATTTAAATATTATTCAAAACATTAAATTTAGTTTAAAAATAGCTCTGATATTAAGTTTATCAATAAAAAATTATAATAATAAATTATAATTTTTTACATATTTTTATTTGACTTATAAGTTTTTTTTTCATAAACTAAAATAATAACTAATAAAATAGGAGCTTTTTATGAATAAAGCAATTTTTTCTTTTTTGATTATATCATTATTTTTATTAATAAGCTGTTCAAATAATACAAAGACGGCCGATGATGAAATAGAACTAGGAATTACAATATACAGATATGATGACAGCTTTATTTCATTTATGAGAAGAAATATTGAGACTATGCTTAATGGAAAGGCAAAATTTATAATGAATGATTCGGAAAACGATCAGGTAAAACAAAATGATCAGGTAGATGCTGCAATTCAAAGAAATGTAAATGCTTTGGCTATTAATTTGGTTGATCCTGCATCAGCAAGTTTTATGATTAATAAAATCAGACCTGCTGGAATACCTGTAATATTTTTTAATAAAGAACCAAGTAAAGAAGATATGTTAAGCTATGATAAGGCATGGTATGTAGGTACTTTAAGTGAAGAATCAGGTAATATGCAGGGAGATATAGTAGTAAAAGCATGGAAAGAAAATACTTCTTGGGATAAAAACGGTGACGGAAAAATACAATATGTTCTTTTAAAAGGAGAAGCAGGACACCCTGATGCTGAAGCTAGAACAGAAAGAATCAAAGCTGTATTAACAGATAATGGCATAGAAATAGAACAATTAGATGAGCAGACTGCTAATTGGGATATACTTCAGGCTCAGACAGCTGCAGATTCTTGGATAGAGAAGTACGGTAATGATATAGAGTTTATATTTTCTAATAATGATGCTATGGCTTTAGGAGCATTAAAATCTATTCAAAAAGAAGGATATAATATAGGCGATAATAATAAATTTATACCTATAGTAGGAGTAGATGCTATACCAGAAATTATAGAAGAAATAAAAAAAGGTACAGTAGTTGGTACAGTTTTACAAAGCCCTAAAGATCAGGCTCAGGCAATAGTAGACATGCTTCTCAATGCTGCCAAAGGACAAGATGTACTTGCAGGAACTGAGTATAAACTAGACGATGTAAAAGCTGTAAGAGTACCATACAGAGCTATTACATTAGAAAATATCAATGAGGCGGCAGAAGCATATAAATAACAAATTTATAAATTATGTTTTAAATGTTTGAAAACAGTAAAATAAAATTTCAGGAGCATACATGGGCAGAAAAATTCTATTATTGCTAATAATTTTAACAAGTTTTATTATATCTTCATGTTCTGAAAATAAAAATAATAATAGTTTCATAGGAATTACTGTCTATAGAACAGATGATCCTTTTGCCAACAGCTTAAAAAGTAATATAGAAAAATTTATATCTGGAAGAGCAAAATATATAGTAAATGACTCTCAAAATAATCAAACTACGCAAAATAGTCAGGTAGATAACTATATTTCAAAAGGATCTAAAGTTCTAGTAATAAATTTAGTAGATACTCAGGCAGCACAGGATATAGTGGATAAAGCTAAAAAAAGCGATATTCCTATAATATTGTTTAATAAGGCACCAGACCTTTCAGTGATGAATAGTTATGATAAAGTATGGTATGTAGGCACTTTAAGCGAAGAAGCCGTTAATCTTCAGGGAAAAATTATTACTGATAGTTGGAAATCAAATCCTTCTTGGGATAAAAATGGGGATGGTAAGATTCAATGTGTAATACTTGAAGGAGAACCAGGTCATGCTGATACAAAAATTAGAACGGAAAATCTTATATCATTTATTGAAAATAGCGGTATAGAATTGGAAATATTGGATAAAAAAACGGCTATGTGGAACAGAGACAGGGCTAAAACTATTGTAGATTCTTGGATGTCTAATCACAATAATGAAGATTCTGATACCAAAATAGAGTACATATTTTCAAATAATGATGAAATGGCATTAGGAGCTTTAAAATCTGTACAGGGATTCGGATATAATAAAGGCGAATCAGATAAATTTATCCCTATAGTAGGAATAGACGCCATTGATGAAACTATTAAAGAAATTGAGAAAGGAAATATAGTTGGTACAGTTCTCAATGATAGTGTGAGTCAGGCTAAAGCAGTTTCTGATTTAGCACTTAACCTATTTAAAGGTGAAACTTCAAATCCTATATTAGGTACAGCTTGGACATTAGATAATACAAAATCTGTAAGAGTACATTATAAACCAATAACTATTGAATTACCAGATACTGTAAATAAATGATATATTTAAGTAAGAAAGAAAGACAGCTGATAGTAATATTGGCTGTCTTTTTTCAATTCTGTATTAATTTCAAATTAATTAAGTTATATTTGTAATATAAATGTAATATTATTTTACAAAAACAATAAAAACTAATCATAATATTATAAGTAAATGTTATTACGCAATTAATGCGTATTGTCAAAATGTAAAAAATTTGTTTTGACTTGATTTAAGAAAATAAATTTATATACTAATTAAATATAGAGAATATTAATTAATTTAAGGAGTTTTCTAAAATGAAAAAATCACTTATCGTTATAGGAGCATTAATAATGTCTTCTATTTTTGTACTATCATGCGGCGGCAATTCTTCTTCATCTGCAGCAGCTTCTACTGACGGTCCGACTATCGGAGTAACAATTTATCGTTATGATGACAACTTTATGTCTTTCTACAGAAGAAATATTGAAAGCAGAATCGCTGGAAAAGCTAATTTAATAATCAATGACTCACAAAATAACCAAGCTCAGCAAAATGACCAAGTTGATGTTATGATTCAAAAGGATGCAAAAGCATTAGCTATTAACTTGGTAGACCCTCAGGCAGCTCAAACTATCATAGATAAAGCTAAAGCTAAAAATATACCAGTTATTTTCTTTAACAAACAGCCTAGTGCTCAGGTTATGGCTAGCTATGATAAAACTTGGTATGTAGGTACTACTCCAGAAGAATCAGGCGATATGCAAGGAAAAATCGTTGTAGATACTTGGAAAGCTAATCCTGCTTGGGACAGAAACGGAGACGGAGTTATACAGTATGTATTATTAAAAGGCGAACCAGGCCACCCAGATGCTGAAGCTAGAACTAGCCATGTTACTATGTACATTACTAATAATGGTCTTAAAGTAGAAAGATTGGAACCAGAACAAACTGCTATGTGGGATACAGCAAAAGCTAAAGATATAGTAGATGCTTGGATGCAAAAACATGGCGATAAAATTGAATATATTTTCTGTAACAACGATGCTATGGCTTTAGGTGCTTTACAATCAGTACAAGCTTTAGGATACAACAAAGAAGGCGATACTACTAAATATATACCTATAGTTGGTGTTGATGCTATTCCAGAAATGATTAATGAAATCAAAAAAGGAACTGTAGCAGGTTCAGTACTTAATGACCCTGTAGGACAATCTCAGGCTTTAGTTGATGTTACTTTGAATGCAGCAGCTGGAAAAGATCCATTAGATGGTACTACTTGGACTTTGGACGAAGTAAAAGCTATTCGCGTTCCTTATGTTCCTATAACTAAAAATAATGTAAATGTTGCTGAAGAAGCATATAAATAATAAATAGTTTTCACTATAACTTACAGGGATATTATTTTAATCTTAATATCCCTGTATTATTATAATAGTAGAAGTAAAATTTCAATTCTTAAAGGTTTTTAATATATGGATAATAAAAAGATTGTTCTTGAAATGAAAGGTATTTCAAAGTCTTTTCCTGGTGTTAAAGCGTTAGATGATGTTAAGCTTACGGTAAGAGAAGGAGAGGTAGTAGCTCTTATGGGCGAAAATGGAGCTGGTAAATCTACTTTAATGAAATGTCTCTTTGGTATATACCGCAAAGACAGCGGAGAAATATTTTTAGACGGTAAAGAAGTTAATTTTACATCACCTAAACAGGCTTTAAATAATGGTGTAGCTATGGTTCACCAAGAGCTTAACCAAGTTAGACAGAGAAATATACAGGATAATATATGGCTTGGTAAATATCCGACTAAGATGGGAGTTATTATTGATGAGAAAAAGATGTATGATGATACTAAAGCAATTTTTGATGATTTAGAAATACCTCTAGATCCTAGAACAAAAGTATCTACATTATCTGTATCAGAAATGCAAATGGTTGAAATAGCCAAAGCTGTTTCTTACAACTCAAAAATATTGGTACTAGATGAACCTACAAGTTCCCTCACAGAAAAAGAAGTAGCAAAATTATTTAAAATCATCAAAAAACTTCAAAGCAGAGGTGTAGGTATGATTTATATATCTCACAAAATGGAAGAAATACTTCAGATATCTGATGAAGTTACTATAATGAGAGACGGTAAATATGTTGCTACTACTCCAGCCAAAGAATTAACCACTGATATGATTATTAAGCAGATGGTAGGAAGAGATTTAACTAATCGTTTCCCTGAAAAAACAAATACTCCTAGTGAAAATATTTTAGAAATAAAAGACTTCACAGCATTTTATCAGCCTTCGCTTAAAGATGTTAATTTCAATGTAAGAAAAGGAGAAGTATTTGGTATAGCAGGGCTTGTTGGTGCTAAAAGAACTGAAGTATTAGAAAGTATATTCGGTATGCGTACTTTATCTTCTGGACATGTTATAAAAATGGGAGAGGAAGTTAATAACTCCTCCACTAGAAAAGCTATAAAAAATGGTTTTGCTCTAGTTACTGAAGAGAGAAGACAGACTGGTATATTTAGTATGCTTTCTATTAATTTTAATTCTACTATAGCAAATATAGACCATTATAAAAATAAATTTGGTTTTTTAGAAAATAAAAAAATGCATGAAGATACTAAATGGGTAATAGACAGTATGCAGGTAAAAACTCCTTCTGAAAAAACTGCTATACAATCTTTATCAGGAGGTAATCAGCAGAAAGTTATTTTAGGTAGATGGCTTTTAAGCAAACCTGATATTCTTATGCTTGATGAACCTACAAGAGGTATTGATGTCGGTGCTAAGTATGATATATACAGACTTATTATAGATTTAGCAACTGTAGGAAAAGCTGTAATAGTTGTTAGTTCTGAAATGCCGGAATTACTTGGCATAACAGACAGAATAATGGTTATGAGTAATGGCAGAGTGGCAGGTATTGTTGAAACTAAAAACACTAATCAGGAAGAAATTATGGCATTGTCTGCTAAATATTTATAATTTTTAAAAGGAAAAATCATGGACACAAATAAAATAAACATTAAAACTATTAAATCATTTGTATTAAACAATGCTATATTTGCAGCATTACTTATAATAATTATAGGTATTATCATTAAAGAACCTAGTTTCTTCAGGCTCAGTAACTTCTTAAACATATTTGCTCAGGCCTCTACACGTATGATAATAGCTGTAGGAGTAGGAACACTTCTTGTAACACAAGGTAATGACTTAGGAGCAGGAAGAGCTGTAGGACTTGCTGCTGTTGTAAGTGCTTCTCTATTACAATCACCTACTAATCCTACTAGAATGTATCCAGACCTACCTATGCTTCCAGTTATACTTCCTATACTTTTAGTTATGGTTATACTTATGGTATTTGGATTTTTAAATGGTTTTATCATTTCTAAACTTTATGTAACTCCATTTATTGCTACTTTAGGTATGCAGCTTATACTTTACGGTGTAACTAGTACTTATTTTGACAGACCTCCATACGGTGCTCAGCCTATAGGAGGACTTGATCCTAGATTTACTAATCTTGCTCAAGGCGGTATAAAATTAGGAAGTTTTACTATATCATACCTAATCATATTTGCGGTCATTATAACGGCTATTATGTGGGTTGTTTGGAATAAAACTAAATTGGGTAAAAACATATTTGCTGTAGGAGGCAACCCTGAAGCTGCTGCTGTAAGCGGTGTTAATATTCCTCTTACTCTTATGATAGTTTATACTATGTCTGGTGCTTTATATGGTATAGCTGGTTCTTTAGAGGTTGCACGTGTTGGTTCTGCTACTAATAATTTGGGTAATGGTTATGAACTTGATGCTATTGCTGCCTGTGTTGTAGGAGGAGTTTCTTTCTCTGGAGGTATTGGTTCTATTTTAGGTATAGTTTCTGGAGTATTGATATTCCAAGTTATTAACTACGGTATGACATTCGTTGGTATTTCTCCATACTTACAGTACATAATTAAAGGTGCTATAATCATCGCTGCTGTTGCTGTTGATACGCAAAAATATTTGAAAAAAGTATGACGGATTTTATTATGGAATATGATAATAATAATGATCCTTTTAGGAGAGAATTTAATAAAAGAGAAACTAGAAAACGCACTTTAAAATCTTGGATATTCTTGGGATTTATAGTGATGATATTTCTCGCAGCTGAGTTTATAAGATATATTATGACTTTAATATATCATTAAAAAATAATAAAAGGGGCTTAATATAAAAGTTAAGTCCCTTTATTTTTTATAAAAATTTATTGTTTAAATTTTAGCTATTTTATGTATTGATAAAATACTAGGAAAATAATAAAAATTACTTTATCTCTTCATATATAAGAGGCTCATCTATAAATCTTGTATATATTATGAGTCTATCCCCATCTATTTTTAATGAATATGCTGTCTGAAGTATAGATAAATAATCGCCTTCTATTCTTCTTTTTTCTGCTGTATCAGTTTTTCTAGTGGTCTTTATCATATCTAAAGATATTAAATCGCCATCTATTTTACAGTTAGCATAATAATCATTTATAGCAGACTTACCATACACTCTTCCATTATCTATACTAATGGTTATATTAGCATATGTATACATGCTAATTAATTTATATACCTTAATTTTTTTTACTTCATAAGGCTCTTCTGCTATAGAAACAGAATTATGAGAACATGATATTAATAGTAAAGCTATTAACAAAACTATATAATATAAAAATCTTTTAGGCACTAAAATAAAGTAAGTTCTCCCTCTTTGCTTCCGCCGCCTGTAAGATCCTCAAATGTATCCATACCGCCTGCATTATTATCCATGCCACCATTAGCATTTCCTTTTATCATATCTTCAAATACAGGAGAACTAATTAATCTAGTATACGCCTGATTAGAGTTCTTCTCAAACTGTATATTAGGATTTGATTTAATGGCATGAGTTAAAAGAAGTTTAGCAAAACCATTTCTTCTGTAAGGATAATTCATATATATATATTTCAATACACCCTCTTTATTTATATAGTAATAACCATTAATTCTTCCATCTATGGTTAAAAGTCCTATATTTGTATTATTAGTATGAATTATTTTATTAAAATAAGCATCAGTATAAACTTCTTCTTTGTTGTCTTTTATTTTTATATTATGTATAAAATTCTGAAGTTCATTTCTGTATATACTGTTGTATTCGATAACAACAACTGAAGGATATTCTTCATGTTCTATAATTAGAGGTGGCATAATTAACTCCAAGCACTAAAAATATATTATTTTTACTATCGGCAATAATTAAGAAATTAATAATTTTTTATTGACTATTTTTCTATTTATAATATAGTCTTTCATATAATATAATAAAAAATTAAAATAAATTCAATGTTTTTTACAAATAAAAACTTTTATCAAAAACAAAAAGAAATATTCATAGCATTTCTAAAAAGAGCTTTAGACTTTGTACCAAGCGTATTAGTTGGTATATTTATACTTGTAATATCAACTAACCTATACGGCAGAGAAAACTCTACTATAGGAATAGTTGCTATTTTTATATGTGCATTTATGAGAAATAGTTTTACAGTATGGTCTTTCCCTGCTGTAGCTTTTAGAGTACTTCTTTTAGGACTTCTTGCCACTATAGCAGAACAAAATATTATACTAGTTATATCTCTTAATTTTATAGTACCTTTTTTAATAGTATTTCTGCTTTCAGATGACTTTGTACCTAGAAACTATTTTATATACGGCTTTGCTTATGTAATCTTTCAGGCATACAATATACCAATATCAAATATACATTTAAGAATGGAAGCTATATTAACTTCACTTCTTATAGTATTTATATTTTTGCTTATTAATAAATTTATTACAAGACATAAAGTTTCCAACAGCCTAGCATACAGAAGTATTAAATCAATAAACAAAAAATTAATGCTATTATACAATAAAACCTGCTCTTTGAATAGAAAAGATGAAATATTTTCTATAGTCAATGAATATACTTCTGCTATATATGTGGATTCATTAAAAAGACATGGTATTATGAATAACAGAAATATCAATCACTTTGAAATGGTTTTATTTCTTGAAGACACAAATCAGCTTATACAAAGAGAATATCAGAATATTGATAAACTTACTGATGATGACTGTGAATATTTTAAATATTTATATAATATACTTGAAAAAACAGCTAATTTATTAAGGCATGATATATCAAAACATGATAAAGAATATAATAGTATAATGAATGATATTCAATACTTTAATGACAATTATTATTTAAGTGATGAAAAAAGTAATTATGAATGGATATATGCCATAAAAAAACTAAAAGATATATTATCAAATATGTTTCAAAACAATAAAGATGACTTAGAAATAGAAAAACTTCTTAATTTAAAATTTATAAGATTAAAAAAAGAATTTAATATTAATAAATCACATTTCAGATTCTCTTTAAAAATGGGTATAGTAATGTGTATATCATTTACTATTAGATATTTTCTTCCAGATGAAATAGCAGTAAGAGGTTATTGGCTTCCTATATTATCATACATCATGATATATCCATTTTATGAAGAACAGCAGATTAATCTTAAAATAAATATATTAGGTAATTTTATAGGGGTATTCATATTTGCTGCAGTTTTTAAATATGTACCATATGAAATGATTATTCCTTCTATAGGAGTATGCTTTGTATTATCATTTGCTTCAATAAACGGATTTTTAAAAAAGATTTACGGTACAATATCGGCGTTAATATCATCTTTTCCATATATGCCTAAATTGATGTCGGCATCATCAAGAGCTGGATTTATAATCATAGCAGTACTAATAGTATGGATATTTGATAATTTTATTATCAAAACTGAAAGTCATAAAGGAATGGTAGATAAAATAAGCGAACTTATAGAAATGGATACTATAATACTTAATCAGATTAAAAAAGCTATAAACAATGAAGAAACTTCTCAGTATTTGTATGAGTGCCTTCTTAAAGCATATATGATTAAAAACAATATTATTATGCATGAAAAAAATCAAACTAGATACAAAGGAACTCCTATAACTGATTCGCTTATAGAAAGCAACAGAAAATTTATAGTAGAAGCAGAACAAATAATATTTTTAATAAAAAAATACAACAGACCTGAAGATAAACAGAATATGCTGATATTTATAGAATATATTGCAGGAATATTAGAAAACAGTGCCAAACTATTTAAAAATGAAATAATAGAGTTTAACAGCAGCGAAAATAAAAAGAAAGAAATTATAAAAAATAATTCCTACATTTTCTATAGACTTGAAAACTGCTTTGAGTCTATAAATGAAATTAATAATTCTATAAAAAACAATATTGATAATATATTTTAATTTTTATATAAACTGATATATCTCTGTAAAATTAAAAGTACAAGTTACAAATATATCTTTCATCTCTATGTTAGGTTTATTTTGAATGGTTTCGTATATTGTATTGTATGAACTGCTTATATGAACCAAATCATTAAATGTATCTTTATTAAAAATATTATTAGAAAATCCGTCTATCAAAGCATCTTCTATATACTTATAGCTTGTAAACTGAGTTTTTAATATTTTGTAAGATTTTTTTCCTATATTGACATGAGCGATATCATTAAAAACAACTTCTTTAAAAGCATATTGAGTGCATATCTCTGGTACAAAGTTAATAATCTCTTCTCTTATATTATTATCAGCTATAATATTATTTATACTATCAATAAACTTTTCATAATCACCTTCAAACTTTTCAAACTCAAGAACATACTCTATAACAAAATACTCAATTTCTTCTCTGCTGTAAGGGTATTTAACATATGTAGTATCAGACTGAAGTATGAAAAAAAACTGCTTTATAGAAAAAAACTCTCCGTCATTATCCCATTTAATAATCTCATTTTGCACGCAGTTTTCTAATACTTTATTATTGATGTTATTAATTGAGCATTCTGCCATAATTTCTCCGTCTGGCATTTTTGCTCCATAAGTCTTTATAAAACTCACTCTATTATTAGAAAGAATAAATGGCACCTCTTTTTTTATAGCATTCCATAAAAAACTGGAATATCCGTTATCTTCATCAAAACCTACATATTCATGATAACAGTCTTCTTTATTTTCTATATTTCCAAGACCTATCATAGGACTTTCGCATACTGTAAAAATCTTTTTATTATCAAGTATATAAGTCTCTATCTCATGATGATAAACTCCAGACAAAAAGTCTAGTATACCCTGTAAAGCACAGTATACAAAATTATCTGAAGAAAGTACTATAGCTCTATATTCATCAGAGGCTATACTCGAAGAAGATTCAAAAAATACATCATCAAAAAGCGGTGCTTTAACATAAAAATATATAGTGCATAATATACTGTTTTTCTTTTCTATCTGAACTATTTCAGGCTCAATAGTAATATCATAACTTAATAATCTAATAGAATCCTTTTCTATTAAATTTTTTTCTGTTATAGTTTTATGAAGTCTGTGTAACAGCATATCTTTATAACTATTCATACATCACCATTTTTAATATTTCATCTATGGATATTGGGCTATAATTGTGAATATCACATGCAGCATTAAATGCTCTCTTATGATATTTTCTATCATTATGCCAATGACCATGTATTAGAACAGCATTATTATAATATCCTTCCCATTCTAATATTGGATAATGAAACAAAACAATATTTTTAATTTTTTTATTATATTCTTCTATATTTAATACATGATAATCTTTAATAAATAAAAATAATTTTTTGTCAAACTTATCATTATCTATAAACTTATCATTATTTCCTTTAATCAAATATTTATTTCCCTTGAGTATTTTTAAAATATTTGAAGTTTTTATATATCCTTTTTCATTTGAAAAATCGCCTACAATATATATATCATCTTTATCAGATACTTTTTTATTCCAATTATCTATTAAAATATTATGCATAGAATTGCAGTCATCAAAAACTTTTTTTCTTGCACTATGCATATAAAAAAAGTGCGTATCTGAGGTGAAATATATCATGTATAATAATATCCGTAAACAAAAACATTATATTAATTAAATATTTATTGTTTTCATTTCTTACATTTTTAATAAAAATATAGACATTTCATAGTTTTTATCATATAATAAATTATTATATTTTCAAGCAAAATATTATTTACTATAGACATTTTTAGGTTTTTCCGATAATATATAGTAAGATTTTCAATTTTTACGGGGCGTGTAAATGGATGATTATATAAAAAGTCTGCTTAAAGATTTCTTTGAAGAAGCATTTGAGATGCTTGACAGACTGGAACAAAATATTCTTATTTTAGATAATGAAAGAAATAATGTTGATGCCATACAGGAAATATTCAGAGCAGTACATACTTTAAAAGGAAGTGCTGGTGCCGTAGAACTTGTTGAAACACAAAAATACGCCCACAGATTTGAAGATTTATTAGACTTGATAAGAAATAACAAAATAGAAGTTGATGACGCTACTATTGATGTTCTTTTAAAAGGTATAGATGTATTAAAAGATCTCATCAATACAGCAAGCGAAGAGGGGGAATATTCAGGCGATATAGAAGCAGAGATAAAAAAGCTGGAAGATTTTAAAAATGCCAAATTAGGCGGTCAGTCCTCTGCACCTGAAGCACCATCATCTAATACTTCTGAAAGTAAAGAGCCTGCTGCCCCTGAAGCAGAAAAAAAAGTTAATAAATATGAGCTTTTGCCTAATGACAGTGATTTGCTTGGTATAATAAGAGATAATGTTGAAGAAGGCGTAAAGACAAAGTTAGTACATGTAAGTTTTGACCCTGAAAGCCCTATGAGAACAGTAGGAGGTGTTCAGGTATTTGTTGCCCTTAAAGATGTTGGGGAAATAATGGGAAGTATTCCTCCGCTTGAATCTTTGGAAGGCGATGAGTTTTATGAACATGTTACATATATACTCGCTACAATCAATGAAGATAAAACTATAATAGATGCTATTACATTGCCAGATGTTACTAAAGAAATATCTATTGAAGATATTATATTAGAAGAATATGAGAAATTTCTTCAGGAGAAAAAACAGAAAGAAGATGCTCAAAAAGCTAAAGAAACTGCTGCCCCTGCTGCAAATACGGCAAAAAAACCTGATGCTGCAAAAGGCGGAAAAGATCATAAAGTTGACAGACAAAGCTCTTTTTTAAGGGTTGAAAGTGACAGAATAGATGCTATGATGAATCAGGTAGGGGAGCTTGTAACAAATAAAAGTTCATATGTTCAGTATGATGATGATCTTACCTCATATCAGAAAATCATAGGAAACGGCATCAATGAGGTAAAAAGATATTACAGAGACAGCATTGTTCAAGTACTTAGAAAATTTGAAGAACATATGCAGAAAAAAGAAGCTAAAGAAATCAGAAACACATACATTGACGGATTTAATAATAAATTAACCGAACTTGTAAAAATGGAAGAGGAGTTTAAAAATACATTAGACAGATTTAGAAACTCTTATCAGCTTCTAACTAGGGTAACTAATGAGCTTCAGGAAACAGTAATGAAAATAAGAATGCTTCCTATAGCTCAGACATTTAACAGATTTCCTCGTCTTATTAGGGATTTATCAAGAGATTTGGGAAAAGAAGTAAAATTGGAAATGTACGGTGAAGAAACAGAACTAGACAAATCTGTTATTGAGGTACTAGTAGACCCATTAGTACACCTTGTAAGAAATGCTATGGACCATGGTATAGAACCTCCTGATGACAGAGAAAAAGCTGGAAAACCTAGAACTGGAACTGTTGTTTTAGGAGCTTCACATGAAGGTAACTTAATCATCATAAAAATATCTGATGACGGAAAAGGAATGATACCGCAGAAGATATTTGAAAGTGCTGTAAAAAAAGGCTTGGTATCAGCTGATGCTAAACTATCAGAAAGACAGATGCTTGAATATATATTTGCACCTGGTTTTTCTACTGCTGCCAAAATTACAAATGTATCAGGCCGCGGTGTTGGTATGGACGTTGTTAAAAAAAGTCTTGAAAAAATTAATGGTACTATCGGTATAGAAACAGAATGGGGAAAAGGTTCTACTTTCTTTTTAAGAATTCCTCTTACAGTTGCCATTATTCAGGCTCTTATTGTTGATGCAGAAAAAGAATATTATGCAGTTCCTATCAACAGTATATTAGAAACTATTAAAATAGATGTACAGGATATTCAAGAGCTTGAGGGTATAGAGGTTATTAAAGTAAGAGATGATGTAATAAATGTATTAAGCGTTAAAGAATTATTCAGACTTCCTTCAAGATATAATAATATAAAATCATATTATGCTGTTATACTTTCATCAGAAGGCAAAAAGGTAGCACTTCTAGTTAATAACCTTATAGGTGAACAGGATATAGTTATAAAAACCTTGAAAGATAATATTACAAAAAGCGAAGGTTTGGCTGGTGCTACTGTACTAGGTGATGGTACTGTAAGTTTTATTTTGGATATTCAGACTATGGTAAGTTTAGGTACTAAAAGAATAATAGAAAGAGGAAAAGTTAATAACGGCTCAAAAACAAACAAAAACGATTTGAGAAGTTTTATAGAAAAATTGAAAAATAATGAAATACCAGAAGTAAATGCAAATAAAGAATAAGAAATAATAAATTTGAAAAAATAAAAAGCAAGAAACTGTATAAACAGAATCTTGCTTTTTTAATTTGTGAGAGTTTAAATAATTTATTCTAAATTTTCGCCGTTACTTTCGATAACTTTTTTATACCAGAAGAAAGATTTTTTTCTGCTTCTTTTCAAAGTACCATTACCAAAATCATCTCTGTCAACATATATAAATCCGTATCTTTTAGACATTTCACCTGTACCAGCAGAAACCAAATCTATAGGTCCCCAAGTAGTATAGCCTATCAAATCCACCCCATCAATCTCAACAGCATCTTTCATATTTTTTATATGCTCTCTTAAATAATCTATTCTATAATCATCTTCAACATATCCATTTTCATCAACTTTATCATAAGCACCAAGTCCGTTTTCAACTATAAACATAGGTTTTTGATATCTGTCATAAATATCATTCAAAGTAACTCTTATACCTAGCGGATCAACAGTCCAGCCCCAATCAGTTTGTTTTAATTCTGGATTTTTTATATCAGCTGCTATATTATCTTTAGGCATAATATATTTACTTTTATCAGCACTTGCACATCTTGTAGTATAATAAGAGAAAGAGATAAAATCAACAGGATATTTTTCTAAAAGCTCTAAATCTTCTTTTTCCATTTTTATATTTAAATTTTCTCTCTCAAATTTTTTCAAAGCATAAGCAGGATATTTTCCTCTTGACTGAACATCAACAAAGAAATACATCTCATCATTTTTCTGCTGAGCAGCTAGTACATCTTCTGGTTTTGAAGAATAAGGATAATAAGTTCCAGCAGCAAGCATACAGCCTACTTTATTATTAGGATCAACCTCATGTGCTATTTTAGTAGCCAAAGCACTTGCAACTAATTCATGATGGCTAGCCTGATATTTTACCTCTTCTTCATTTTCACCCTCTTCAAAACAAAGTCCTGCTCCCATAAAAGGTGCATGAAGTATCATATTGATTTCATTAAATGTAAGCCAATATTCAACCAATCCTTTATATCTGTTAAATATTGCATTGCATAGATTTTCATAAAATTTTATGAGCTTTCTGTTTCTCCATCCGCCGTATTCTTTTATTAAATGCATAGGACAATCAAAATGTGTTATTGTTACTAAAGGTTTGATATTGTATTTTAAACATTCTTTAAAAACATCTTCATAAAATTTTAATCCTTCTTCATTAGGTTTATCCTCATCACCTTTAGGAAATATTCTGCTCCAAGCAATAGACATACGGTAAACACTAAAACCCATTTCTGCAAATAATTTTATATCTTCTTTATAATGTGAATACATATCAATAGCATCTTTTGAAGGATAATAATGATCCTTATCAAAATCAAACATTTTCATTTTACCAGTAATAACAGCAGCTCTATCTTTACCATGAGGAGCAACATCCACATTTGCAAGTCCTCTTCCTCCTTTATCAAATCCTCCTTCGCATTGATTGGCAGCTGTGGCACCGCCCCATAAAAAATCTTTTCTAAAAGCCATAAATAAACTCCTATTAAAAATAAATTTCATAATAACAGTAATATAGATAACAAAATAATAATATAAATAACTATAAACTCAAACAATAAAATTAGTATATTAATACGGAAATTATTTAATTGGAGTTTTATACTGCACTGTGATATTATCATAAACATATAATTTAAATAACAATAGTATAGATGATATATAGATAAAAAATTAAGGAGACTCTAAAATGAAAGAAAAATTTAATGCTTTTATGGAAAGCAAATTTCTCCCTATTATGGCTAAAGTTGCAGGAAATAGATACCTTAACTGTATTAAAGACGGTTTTGTATTTGCAACACCTTTTATTATAATAGGTTCATTTGTTTTATTACTTTTTAATTTGCCTTTGAATGATCCTACTAACTTTATGTATTTTAAACCTTATGAAAACTTTGTAAATGCATTTTCAGGACATTATATACAAATATTTAATGTAAGTATGGGTATAATGTCTTTATTCATATCATTCGGTATAGGCTATTCATTAGCAGGATATTATAATATAGATAAACTTACAAACGGGTTTTTGTCTATGTATTCTTTTTTACTATTATCAGCAAAATCTTTGGCTGTAACAGTAATAGGAGCAGCTTCTCAATTATTGTATGTTGCTGAAGAAACTAATGTAACTGTATTAGATGCAAGATATATGGATGCTAAAGGTCTTTTTGTAGCTATTATTGCTTCTATATTATCAGTAGAAATATCAAGATTCTTAGTAAACAAAAGAATTATGATTCAGCTTCCTGATTCTGTTCCTCCTGCAATATCAAAATCTTTTGAAATTTTAATTCCAGTAGCAGTTATATCTTTCTTATTCCAAACTATAAACTGGATAATACAAAACAGCATGCAGATTATGATACCAGATTTGATAATGAAAATATTGCAGCCGTTATTAAGTATGTCTGACGGTTTAGTATCTATAATTATTATATTATTATTGGTGCATATATTATGGTTCTGCGGTATACATGGTGCTAATGTTGTTAATGCTATAATAAACCCTATTGTCTTAACTAACTTGGCTTTAAACCAAGCAGCTCTTGCAGCAGGTGAACAAATACCAAAAGTATTTGCAGGAGAGTTTTTAAACAGTTTTGTATATATAGGCGGTTCAGGTGCTACTTTAGGATTATGTATAGCTATGATTATGACTAAAAGTGAACATTTAAAATATGTAGGAAAACTTTCTATAGTACCAGGATTTTTTAATATAAATGAACCTATCATGTTTGGTACTCCTATTGTTATGAACCCTATTTTTGTTATACCATTTATTATAACACCTATTATAAATGCTGTTATATCTTACACATTTTTAAAATTAAATATAATAAGCAGAATAGTAGGATTAGTACCTTGGACTACTCCTTCTGTATTAGGTTCTTTTATATCTACTAATTTACACTTCTTAGCACCAGTATTGATAATAGGATTAATTGTATTGGACTACTTTATTTATAAGCCTTTTTTGAATATGTATGTAAAAGAATTGGAGAAAGAAGAAAGTACTAATAATTAATTATATATATATTATTATTTTATAAAGCATTGTTAGTGATAAAATCATTTACAATGCTTTAATTTTTAACACATACAAAACCCTCTGAAATTAAAATTTTATTAATTACACCATAGTATTAAAATATTTAATTTTATATACCTAAACAAATATAGTTTGTAAATTTTTTAATTAAGTTTTAATTACTGCCGATTACTGTTTATTTTCTGGTCTTAGCGAAGCTTTTAAGTTTGAGAAAAACTCCTCTTCATTCATAGCCATTTCTTCAGGAAGATTTTTACTCATCTCTTCCAAAAATATTGAAGGAGTGCATTCTACTTTTTTGCCCATTTTGGTTCTGCTTCTGCAGTAGGTTAGAGTTAAATGTTTTTTAGCCCTTGTCATAGCAACATAGCAAAGACGCCTTTCTTCTTCTATTCCCATTTCATCAGATGAGCTTTTATGATGCGGCATAATACCGTCTTCCATACCGCATATATAAACATAAGGAAACTCTAATCCTTTAGCAGCATGTATACTCATCAGCATAATGCCTTTCTTTTTTTCCTCTTCATCATTTTGCTCTTCTATACTCATAAGAAGTATTCTATCTAAATAATTTTTTAAAGTAGCATTTTTATTAGATTTCTCATATTCAAGTATGCCGTTCATAAGTGATTCTACATTCTCCATTTTTTTAGCACCTTGCTCTTTGGTATCGCTAGAGTTTAATACTTCATTATGATATGCTATAACATCTAAAAACTTATTTATGTTTTCGTACAGTTTAGGACGTTCAATATCATTTTTATCAACAGTAAATAAATTATGATAATGTTCTATAATTTCAAGAAAATCTTTTATACCAGCTTTTGCTTTAGGAGAAATGTCTTCCATACTCTCATAATTAAGCAAAGTCTGATATAAAGATACTCCGTTTTTTATACTTGTTTCATTAAGATTGTTTATAGCAACGGCTCCTATTCCTCTTTTAGGTATATTTATGACTCTAAGAAGAGAAACTTCATCTTCAGGATTAACAAACAAATTAAGATAGGCTAATATGTCCTTAATCTCTTTACGTTCATAAAATTGAAAAGCTCCGACTACTGTATAAGGAAGTCCCCTAAGTCTGAAAGCCTCTTCAAAAAGTCTTGACTGAGCATTCATTCTAAAAAGAACAGCAAAGTCTTCATAGTTTAATCTTTTACTTATAGAGTAATTAATAATAGAATCTGCTACAAATTGAGCCTCTTCTCTTTCATCTTCGCATGGCATTATTGTAGGAGGTATTCCCTCATCACCTTCAGCAACTACCTCTTTATTTTTTCTTTGAGTATTATTGCTTATTACAGAATGTGCAGCTTCAAGTATAGCCTTTGTACTTCTGTAGTTTTTTGTAAGAGTTACTATTTTAGCATCAGGGTATTCATTTTCAAAAGAAAGTATATTTGATACATCAGCTCCTCTGAATGCATATATACTTTGGTCATCATCTCCTACAACAGCAATATTTCTATATTTTGATGCTAAAAGGCTTGTAAGTTTATACTGTGCAAAATTAGTGTCCTGATATTCATCAACCATAATATATCTGAATCTTTCCTGATATTTATTAAGAACCTCTGGAAACTCTATATATAAATCTATTGTGAGGTTAATAAGATCATTAAAATCAACAGCATTATATCCTTTTAAATAATTCTGATAAACTTCGTATACTCTTTTTGCTTGTTTTTCAAGATCATCATGAGGCTCTACCTCATACGGCTTCATCAAATTATTTTTATATCTGTCAATATACCAAGCAAATAAATTTTCATCATAATTGAGAGTATTAATCTTTATTTCTCTCAAAATATTACGTATAAGAGTTCTGCTGTCAGATGAAGAATATATACTGAAATTATTTTTATATCCTAATTTTTCAATATCTCCTTTTAATACCCTAACACAGAATGAGTGAAATGTGCTTACTACTAATTGTTTTGGTTTTTCTTTTAATAGTTTTGTTATACGCTCACGCATCTCTGAAGCTGCTTTATTTGTGAATGTAACAGCGAGTATCTGACTAGGAAGAACTCCATGTTTTATTAAATATGCTATTCTCTCTGTAATAACTCTAGTTTTTCCGCTTCCAGCCCCTGCCAATGCAAGTAATGGACCGTTTATATGTTCTACTGCCTGTCTTTGTTCTTCATTTAACATTAATGCCATAGTTTTTTATTACCTCTCATTTTGAAGAGTTATTATATACCATATTGAAATAATGTAAAATTCTTAATTAGTGCATTTTTTTAATAGACTTGTTCAAAAAACTAATTTTTAATTATATAATAATGGGAAACAAAGTACTCATTTTATTTATACAATAGATTTTAGACACAATTTTATAATTTAAGATTAAATACACTAGTTTTATAGTTAATTTTTATTATAATTTCTCTATTTCTTCTATACTTAAACCTGTATTTCTACTTATAAACTCTATATCCATGCCAGATATCTTTAAACTTTTTGCTATTATTTTCTTCTGTTCAAACTTTCCTTTTTCCATACCTTTTTCTATACCTTCATTAAAACCTTTTTCTCTTTCTCTCTCCATAGTATCTTTATAAAAGTATTCATCTATTTCTTTTTTTCTGTAGGCATCTAATAAAGGATTATCTGATATAAAAGATTTACATCTTCTTTCTACTTCATTAAAAATAGTATTCTCTTTTATCAAATTTTCCATACTTTCACCTCCATTAAAAAATTTAAACCAACTATTTAAATCTGTTTTTAAAGAATTATTATTATTAAATTTAGGTAATTCTAAAAAGTGAAGCTGGCAATGATCTGTTAATATTTTATTATGCTTTAATTCTTTAATTACATAACAAGTATGACAATCTTCTATATCATATGATAATATAAAATTTAAAATATTAATACTGATAACAGGACATAATTTTTTATAATCTTCGCCTTTATTTAAAGTAAGACTATAACCACTTGCCCAATAAAATAGGACTCTATTAGCAAAAGATTCATTGCCTTGAAGTTGTATTTCTATCATCACTATTTCGCCAGTATCAGTTTCGCATTTTATATCTACAATGGATTCTTTGCTATTTAAATATTTCTGTAAATTAAATGGATTAAGTATTTCTACTTTAACAAAGGTACTGAAATTTAAATTATTCATAGCAGAATTAATAAAGTTTAAAACTATATTCTCATTACCTAAATTTGAAAACAAATACCTTACAAAACAATCGTTTTTCTTATTAAGAGTATCAATAGTAATAATATCATTTTCTTTCATATGTAAATTATATTATATAATAATGTAAAAGTCAAAATGCTTAAACTTAATTATAGCATAAATACATACCTAAATAACTAGTTTGTCAAAAATAAATTTTTTAAATTTAAAATATTGCAGGATTTTGCCCTCACTATGTTGCCAAAATATTAAAAATTAATATTATATAAACTAATAAATTTTTAGAATATATGTTATTATACTTTTTATATAATTTAGGAGATAAACTTTATGGATATAGAGATAGTAGAAAAAGAAGATTTTGAAGTGGTAGGAAAAGTAGCTTCTGGAGAAAGTGAAAAACATTCTCAGTGGGTTCTTCCTCTCTGGCAAAATTTCAATAAAAATATAAAAGAAATAATTAATTTGGTTAAAGTTGATGAAAATAATAATTTGGCTGGTATATGGGGAATAATGAATGATATGGACGAAACTTTTGCTCCTTGGGGAGAAATGGGTAAATATATGACTGGAGTTGAGGTTAAAGAAAATTCTATTGCTCCAAAAGGCTGGGTAAAATGGAATATTAAAGGCGGTAAGTTTATTAAAGTAAAATGTAATATAGAAAATTATAGTGAAATATTTAATAATATAGTTGAGAATTATGCACCTAAAAATGGATATACCATAATAGGCAATGTTATGGAATATTATATTCCAAACAGTAAAGATTTTTATTTGTTTTTTAATATTAAAGATTAATAATTTAAGTATTTTATAAGGATATTAATATGTTGAATAAATTGGTAATAGCAACAGCAAACAAACATAAATTAAAAGAAATAGAATCCATATTTAAAGGAAGTGCTATAAAAGAAATACTGCCTATGCCTTCAGATATTGGAGAAATAATAGAAGATGGAAATACATTTATAGAAAACTCTATTATAAAGGCTAAAGCTGTATATAATTTTACTAAGCTTCCGTCTTTGGCAGATGATTCTGGACTTTGTGTTAATGCTTTAGAGGGACGACCTGGTATATTTTCAGCAAGATATGGTGGAGAAAATTTGGGTTATAAAGAAAAAATGCAGATGCTTTTAGATGAACTTAAAGATAAAGATGACAGAAGTGCATATTTTATAACTTCAGCTGTATGTGTATTAGATGATAATTATTATATAGCAGTAGAAGGCAGAGTTAATGGAAAAATAATAGAAAACAAAAGAGGTTTTGACGGTTTCGGATATGACCCTATATTTCAGCCAGATGGATATAATGTTACATATGCTGAGATGAGTTTAGAAGAGAAAAATTCTATGAGTCATAGATCCATTGCTATTAATAAAATGAAAAATATTTTATTAAGTATTTATAATATTAAGATGTCTTAATTATATCTAAAATTATAAAATAAATTAAAACTGATATAAAATATAAAAAAATCTGTGAATAATGATATTTTTATATATTAAAGAGAAAAAATATCGATAAGCTCTTGACAATGGAGAATTACTACATACAATATTTATCATGTATAATAATTATAAATGTTTTAATATTAATTTATAATGTTATTTTGGAATATATAAATAATATGACATTATATACTAAATAATAATATATACTAATTAGTATGTATAGAAACTTGACAATGGAAAAAATCTTTATATAATATATAGCATGGAGAAATTAACATGGCTAAACTTCACATTGATAATGAAAATGTAAAAAAATACATATTCAATGTTTCAGAAAAATTGATGAGACATTTTGATTTAGAATATGAAATTACAAAAGAAGATGAATATTTTGATCTTTATGCTTTTCATAGAAATGACTTTTTTAAATCATTTATAACAAAATCTACAGTGTACGAAGGTTATTCAGTATTTGAGCATATGCTTTTGAGATTTATTAAAGAGTTAAAGAAGGAAGATATAGAAAATTTTCAGGATATGTTAATCAGATTAACTCCTATACTTTCAAACCCTAACAAATTTCATAAAAGAAGTGTAATTACAGGCATATTAGTAACAGAAAGCCCATTAGAAAAAGAATGGGAGAAGATGGCTAAAAAGTTTTTTTATAAAGTTAATTACAAACTATTATTTCATGGCTGGTCAGAGACACAGTATGCTATAGTGTCTATGACAGATAAAAATGTATACTTACCTAAAATGCGTAAGAAAGAGTTAAAACTTCTTCTTTCGGATTTTTAGGAGGTTATAAAACAAATAAAAAAGGAGATAAAAATGAATGCTTTCATTCTTCTATTGTTAGGTATGGTCATATTTTTTGTAGCCTACATAACTTACGGCTCATACTTAGCAAAAAAATGGGGAATAGACCCTGGTAAAAAAACACCTGCTCATACTCTTAATGACGGTAAAGACTATGTACCAACAGATGCTAAAGTATTGTTGGGACACCACTTCTCATCAATAGCTGGAGCTGGTCCTATTACAGGTCCTATTATCGCCACTATGTTCGGCTGGCTTCCTGTGTATTTGTGGATTATATTCGGATGTGTATTTTTCGGCGGCGTACATGATTATGGTTCATTGGTTGCTTCTTTAAGACATGAAGGTAAATCTATTGGAGAAGTTATAAGACATAATGTAAGCCAAAAAGGTAAAATAATGTTTACTCTTTATGCATTTATTACTATTTGTTTGGTAGTAGCTGCTTTCTTAGACATTACTGCTGGTACTTTTGCTGTAAACGTTGATAATGCCAGAGAATCTGCTGCTGCTGGTACTGCTAGTATGCTTTTCATTGTTTTGGCTTTATTATTCGGATTTTTAGTATATAGAAGAGGTGCAGGCGTTGCTGTTTCTACAATCATTGGTGTTGTATTATTAGCTTCTATTATTTTCATTTCTGATAAGTTTCCATTTTTGGCTTTAGAAAAAATACACTGGCGGATAATATTAGTTATTTACATAATATTAGCTTCTTTAATGCCTGTATGGATATTATTACAGCCTAGAGACTATTTATCATCATTCCTGCTTTATGCTATGGTAGTTGGCGGTGTTGTTGGTTTGGTAATAATGAGACCTGATATACAAACTCCGGCTTTCACTAGCTTTATGCCTAGCGAAGGCAACTACTTATTCCCTATACTTTTCATTACTGTTGCTTGTGGTGCTATATCTGGCTTCCATGCTCTTGTAAGTTCTGGTACTAGTGCTAAACAGCTTAACAGTGAAAAAGATGCAAAATTAGTAGGATACGGTGCTATGCTTATTGAAGGTATAGTTGCTATAGTTGCTTTAATGAGTGTTTCTGCTGTTCCTGGTAATGGCGAAGGTACTCCTGCTGCTAGATTTGCTACAGGTGTTGCTACTTTCATGACTTCTTTCGGAGTTCCGCTAAGTATGGGTAAAACTTTCGTTACTTTGGCATTTGCTTCTTTTGCTTTAACTTCATTAGACAGTGCTACTCGTATAGGAAGATACTTAATACAGGAATTAGGCGAATACACTTCTGCTGACGGAAGAGTACATAAAACTATACTTACAAATCCTTATGTAGCTACTGGTATTACAGTACTATTCTCTTTAGGATTTACTCTTTATGGTTATGCTAGAATTTGGCCTATATTCGGAAGTGCTAACCAATTATTAGCTGGATTGTCTTTACTTGCTGTTGCTGCTTGGATAAAAAACAGACAAAAAAGAAATTCTTGGGAAAATATTATCCCTCTAACATTCATGTTTGCTGTTACTCTTTCAGCTTTATGTTTGGTAGTATATACTAATGTTATGAAAGCTAGTTTTGACGGTTATGTATTAGCTGCTATAGCTGCTGTTATGATAATATTAGCAGTTGTTGAATTATTCATTACAGGTCAATGGGCACGCGGATTATCTAAAGAAGCTGCTTCTAACCCTAATGATCCTATTAAAAACAAATAATTTTTAATAATATTAAATAATTTTCTCCCCCTTTCATAATATATTTATGGAAGGGGTTTTTTTAGTCTAATTAAAATTTTATCTTTGTCGATATTAATATATGTATTATATTCTAAATAAAGGTGAAATATTTTCTAATATTATGTCTAGTAAAAAATTTAAACTTAAAGAAGAAAAAGCAATATTTGCTGATATTAGGTCTGCTATATCAATAGCAATATTTGACAGTGAAATTAGTAATTATGACGGCAGCGTTGATACTGATGTAAGACGTGCTGTTATGTATAATAAAATAGTATTTGAAAATTTAGTGAAACGCTTATTTTCATATCAGGCAAGCAGAGAAGACAAAAAGGATAAATTAAAAGAACTCTCACTTATAAAAATGATAAAAAATGATACTTTATCATTATCAAAGGAAAGACTATACTATATAGAAAATCCAGATGAAAAGACCTTTGAGTTTTTAAATGATGTCTTGGATAAGAATAAAAAGGTGAGGGGATATAGTGAGTATATACTTTACTCCCTATTTAATCATTATTTTGACTATATAAAAAATTGATAGTTTTAAATATTATCCTTTAAAATAAATAAAGAGGATTATATTATTATGAAAAAACTTCTTATAATATTTAGTATTTTTATATCATTATCATCATTGTTTGCACAGAATGCTGCTCCTAATGATGAAAGAAATATAGATAGAGAATTTTATAATGCTGAAAAACTTTTCTTCCAAAAAAAATATAATTTTGCAAGAGAGGCTTTTCTTTTATATTTGAAAAGAAGACCATTATCTACAAATGATATGCTTTACTACTATATAGGAGCTTGTTATTTTCAGGATAAACAATATCAAAATGCAATAGATTATTATAAATTAGCATTTGATATAAATGATTCTTATTCATACTGCAACAATATAGCAAACTCTTACTATCAGTTAAAAAATTATGAAGATGCTCTTCTTTGGTATAACAGATCCATTGAGCGTCTTTATTCTCCATACACTACTAAATTAAATTATGAAGTTTTAACAAATTCTATAGTTTCTCAAAATGTTGTAACTAATACAGTATTTATTTTTAATGTTGATGAAGTGTCTTCAGGCGATTCAATAACAAATTTATCATTAACTAATGAACTATCAACTAATACATATTTGACTACAGAATCTCCTACTAATGATATGACTTTAGTATCAACTAATTCATCAGCTGAAAACATTATATCTACTAATACTGCATCAACTAACACAATGTCCACAAACTATATATCAGATGCAATAAACAATCTTAATCAGGCAAATGAAAATATAAAAAATACTATAGATAATACATTTACAAAATTGCCTTTGTTTACAAATGTTGTTATTACAAATACATACACAAATGATTATGAGTTTACTAATACAACAGTAATATTTGAAGCAAATACCAATTTCAGTATTGAAGTTGTAGATCCTTTATCATCTTCAACTTCTCTTCCTCCAGACAGTGTTACTAATGAGGCAGGTGATTCAAATACTGTTACTTTAAATACAAACTCTACTGTTACAGGCTCTACATATGTTATAACAGAAGAAAATCCATACACTGTAACAAATATAGTTGTAATGACTAATGTTATGGATACAAATGGTAATATGATAGAGATAAAAACTAATGTAGCATCTGTTGATGAATATAACAGCTGGGCTTTGTACTACAGTGCATATCTTAATATGGGGCATACTTTCCTAGCACTTGGAGAGATAACCAATGCTGCTATTTCATATGAGATATTTTTAACTAATGTAGGAAATGACTATTATCAAAAAGAATCATTAGAAAGAGTTATAGCATTGATAAGAAGCAATGATACATCTATACGATTTATGCCTTTTACAAATAATTATAGGGTAAATACAAATAATGACGGAAGTATCACTACAGAAAGTATATCTCCAAATTTTGATTATGAAAGAGAGACAATATATCCTAATGGTGTTAGAATAATTTATGAAAATGGAAAAATAGAAAGAACAAAAATGTATTCAAATAATTATGAAGTCTCTGATATAATTTATCCATACGGAAAAAGAGAAATAGAGACAGTTTTTGAAAACGGCGATAAAAGAATAGAAACTTATATGATAGATAATTCTAAATCTATTAATACAAAAACTTCATCAGGCGATACTTATGAATACACTTTATATCCAGACGGTTCTTTTATAAATAGAAAAACTTTAGACAGTAATAAAGCATTTGTAGTAGAGAGATCTGACGGTTCTATTACTACAAACTATAAAGATGATAATGGAGCATTTTTCTATACCAGAAGTTTGGACGGAACGGAAGTAAAAAGAACTGAAGATAATTCTGGAAATATAGTAACAGAAACAAAACGCATTGACGGAGCTTTAATAGTAAAAACAGAAAATCCAGATGGAAGTTATGTTGTAGTGGCCAATTATATAGACGGAAGTATAGGAACTACAACTGTAGATACTAATGGAACAAGCAGTTTAAAAGTAGTTTATCCAGACGGAAGAGTAGAAGAGAGAAACTCATCTGGAGCGGGAGCAGGTACATTCTCATATAATGTTAAAGCTGATGACGGAAGTGTTATTACAAAAACATATAATGATGACGGATCTTTTACTGTTGTAACTAAAAAAGTTGATGGCACTGTTATAACTGATACGGTATCTGATGACACTATAAGCGAAATAAAAATGCCAGACGGTACGACTATAAAAAGAATAATAAGACAGGACGGTTCAAGAGAAACTACAACTCTTAATAGAGATTCCAGCACTGTAACTGAAGTTGTATCAGCAGATTCAAGCAGTATTACAACTACAGTAAAACCAGACGGCTCTATTACAATAACTACAAGAGACACTGCAGGCAATACAGAAACTACTACAACAGAAGCCGATGGAAGCACTTCTACATCAAGAACTTATATTGACGGAAGAAGTTCTTTAAATGAAGTAAGAGCTGATGGTGTTACTATAGATATGGAAAATGACGGCAGAAATAAAACAACTACAGCAAGGGATTCTGAAGGATATGTTCTTGAAATGAAGCAGTATAGAAATGAAGATCCTGAAATAACATTGCTTGATGCTTTGGGAGAAACTGTTGATATTGAAACTGCCAAAATGGTTATAAGAAGAATGGATTTAAGTATCAAGGCAGAAGATATTGATAATCTTAAATTGCCTCCTAAAGAAGAGCCAGCAGCAGATGAAATGGTTACAAGCCCTACAGATGATACAGATGAAACTACTACAGATGAGACAACTGCATCTGATGATACTACCACAGATGGAACAATAACAGGAGAAGAAACAACCACTGTTGATGAGACGACCGCAGAAGACACTGCAGCAAATGAAAATCAATCTGATACTGTTTCAGAAGATACAACGGCTAATGATACCGCAGAAAATAATACAGATGCTGTAAATTAAATAACAGTAAAAACTATATACCACTTTAAAACATAAATTCTTTTTAAGAGCTATGATTTTTTTTCTTCATAGCTCTTTTTATTTAAAAAAATTACATATAATGCCTTTTTCTATACAATAGACTTGTTTAACTGCATCAGTTGAAAAAATAAAATTCTACAGGTATATACTGTAACAATTTTATTTTGTCAATTGATGCATATTATATAGAATTATTAACTTTTTTGCCGCACAAAAAAGTTGCGAAAAACGCAATTGATAGAACTTTATACTTTAAAGATACGTATTAAATGTGTGATAATACCCGAAATTTTGGCTACACCTAAAGGTGGACTTCGTCAAATGCAGTCTTTTTGGTTCTTTGTGTCAACAAAAGAACTGGGGTATGGGGCAAAGCCCCAGATATCAAAACAAAAATATAACTTTACTTTTGACAAATTATATTTGTTTAGGTATATACTAAAAATTTTTAAGTTTGTCAATTTTTTTATTCAACTTTTTCCCGCCGCAAAAAGTTGCAAAAAGTGCAAGTACAAAAACAATACTAAATAGTACTAATTATGTTATATATGTATAATAAATTAATTAAATTTAGCCTTAAATATAGGCTTTTTGCTTCTCACCGCAGACGGGCTGTGGCATACCGAAGGTGGACAGACGTAAAAAAAGAAGTGGGTGTACGGGGTAAAGCCCTGCAAATATTTTAAATTTTAAAAATTAATTTTTGACAAATTATAGTTGTTTAGGTATATATAAACAATTTGTTATAGAATATTAAACAAGCATTATAAATTTATTTAAACTTATCGCTAATAATTATTAAATACATTTACAGTTAATTAAATAAAAACCAAAAGCAAATTTGAAATGCCGCTTTCTGAAATGCCTATCATGGAATGTACAGAATGCGGTCTTACCCTTATAATATCGCCTTCTTCTAAATCCACAATTTCTTCTTCAACTATATATCTTACTTTACCGCTTAATACTATTACCATTTCTTCAGAAGGGTGTTCATGATATGGTATAAGCTGATTAGATTTTTGGGCTATTGCATAAACTGTGTAGCCTTTATCCGATAAGGTTTCTATTAATCTTTCATCGTCCTTTACACAGTCAAATTCTCTTTCAGTTGTTGATTTGTAATAGTATTGTTCAGTCATTGTACACCTCATTATTATAATATAATTTCGGCTTATAAATCATAAAATTGAATTTATACAAAAAATACATTTATATAAAAACTTGTATTTTTATATCATGTTCTTCCATTTATTAATTAAATTTATAGCATCAATTGGTGTAATATTATTTATATTTAATTCTTTAATTTCTTTTTCTATTTCGCTTTCTTTTATTTTTTCTTCTATTATATTGTTAATATTATCTTTATTAGAGTTATCATAAAATGGAAGTATATCCTTTGATTTATGTGTATTTAATTCTATATTTTCAACCTGTATGCTTGCCTCTGCTTCTAACTTTTTCAATATCTCACTTGCTCTTCTTATAACCTTATTAGGAGCTCCTGCTATTTTTGCTGCATATATTCCGTAGCTTGACTCTGCTGCTCCTTCTGTAACTTTTTTCATAAATATTATTTCATCTTTATATTCTTCTACTAATACTTTATAGTTTTTAACACCTTCCAAATCTTCAAGCATAGTAAGTTCATGGTAATGCGTAGCAAATAATGTTTTAGCCTTTTTATTTTCTTCATGAACTAAATATTCTACTATAGCCCAAGCAATAGAAAGTCCGTCATAGGTAGAAGTTCCGCGTCCTATTTCATCCATTATAACAAGGCTTTTGTCAGTACAATGATTAAGTATGTATGCTGTTTCATTCATCTCTACCAAAAAAGTACTTTCACCTCTTGCAATATTGTCGCTTGCCCCAACACGAGTAAATATACGGTCAACTATAGATATCTTAGCACTTGCAGCAGGCACAAATGAGCCAATCTGAGCAAGAAGCACTATTAAAGCGGTTTGTCTTAAATATGTACTTTTACCGCTCATATTAGGTCCTGTAATTATAAGCATATGCTCATTTTTGCTGTCTAAATATGTATCGTTTGGAATGAAACTTTCTGTTTTTAGATTAACTTCTACAACTGGGTGTCTTCCTTCTTTTATATCTATTATTCCGTCATCTGTTATTATTGGCTTAACATAATTATCCTCTTTAGCAAGGCATGCAAGAGAAGAATAAACATCTATTATAGAAATTACTCTTGCCATTTTTAATATTGAGTTCAAATATTCATTGGTTTTGTTTCTTACATCAATAAATATATCATATTCTAATGCGTAACTTTTTTCATTAGCTTCATTAATAATATTTTCATACTCCATTAATTTGCTTGTGGTGTATCTTTCGCTTCCTATTAATGTTTGTCTTTTTATAAAATCGCTTGGAACTGAAGATACATTTGATTTTGTTACTTCTACATAATAACCTATAACATTATTGTATCTTATTTTTAGATTATTTATTCCAGTATCTAGTTTATAATTTTGTTCAAGTTCTGCTATCCAAGATCTTCCTTCTCTTCTAGCCTCATTATATTTTTTTAGCGTTTCATCATAATCATCTTTTATAATATCGCCTTCATTTATAACAACTTTTGGGTCTTCTAATATAGCACGTTCTATTAAATCAGTTATTATTTTTATATCATTAACTTCTTCAAAGTTTACATCTTCAAAATTATTCATAGCAAGTTCAGTTACAACTTCAAGAGAACTCACTAAAAATCTTTTTAATGATACTAATTCTTTTGGATTTATTCTCCCAAGTGCCAATTTTGATGCTAGTCTTTCTATATCTCCAATATCCTGAAGCAAATCTCTTATTTTATACATAAACTTTTGATTTTTATAGAAAAACTCTACATTATCAAGTCTTTTATTTATATCATTAATATTTAATAATGGCTCTACTATTATTCTTTTTAAGTATCTTGCTCCCATAGAAGTTTTTGTTCTGTCTATAGTGTCAAATAATGTCATTTTATTGTTATCATTTCTTATTGTTTCTAATATTTCCAAACTTGCTATTGTGGCATAGTCTAAAGTCATTGAATCTCTTCTATTATATAGTTTAATATTAGATATATGTTCAAGTGAAGTTTTTGAAAGCTCCTGAATATAAAATATAGTTGAACCTAAAAGAGATATTAAAAGAGGTTTTTCTTCTATACCAAAACTTTTTAATGACACTGTTTTAAAATGATTAGTTAAAGTTTTGTATGCATAAGAGTATTCAGCAGTATAATTTACCGTTGTACTATAAAATATATTTGAAAACTTATTTTTTATCTCTTTTATAATTATACTTTCTGAAACGGATTCTATAGTCATAATCTCTTTTGGAGAAAATCTTATAATTTCTTCTGTAAGTTCATTAATAATTTCTTTTACAGCTTCATTTTGATTTTCTAAATTAGAGTTTATTTCTGAAGCGTAAAGCTCGCCTGTAGAAATATCGCATATAGATAAAGCTGCATTTTTTTCGCTTTTTGAAACTATTATAGAGGCTAGATAATTATTGCTTTTTGATTCTAAATATTTATTTTCTGAAATTGTACCAGGAGTTATAACCTGAGTAACCTCTCTTTTTACTATACCTTTTGCTGTTTTAGGGTCTTCCATCTGATCGCATATAGCAATCTTCATTCCAGATTTAACTAATTTTGACAAATAATTATCTATAGCATGATAAGGAACTCCTGCCATAGGTACATTAGCTCTTTTGGTGAGAGTAAGTCCTAATATATCTGACACTACTTTTGCATCATCAAAAAATACTTCGTAAAAATCTCCCATTCTAAAAAGAAGTATACTGTCACTATGTTTATCTTTTATTTCTTTGTACTGCCTCATCATAGGTGTGAGTTTTTGATTTTCTTCTTTTTCGCTTCCAAAAAATGTTTCCTGCATATAGCTATCCGTTTATAAATTTTAGGGTTAGTATAATATATTTTTAATCTTTAATCAAATTTGAATTTTTATTATTATAGTATATGTTATTTTTTAATTCTTAAAACAATAAAATTTTTAAAAGTCTTAATATATATGTAAAACTTCATTATTTGCCTTTGATTAAAGTAAGTTATTTACGGTGAGGAATAGAATATTTTTATGTACAGATGCTGGTATTTCTAAAAAAGAACAATAAAAAATAAATGAAATTATGATTATATATTTTATGATGCTTTAAAATTTATTAAAAAATATGTAAACCTATTGACATATATATATATATAATAGAAGAAATTTAATTAGGAGTAAAAATGAAAAAGAATATTTTTTACGCATTTTTTATATTTTTAACTATTTTTATGATCTCTGCATGTTCAAATAATTCTACAGGTCCTAATGGTTCAGGAAATAATAATTCAGGCTTAGTCGGAACAACATGGATTGCTGATGGTTCTAAGGGAGAAATAAATGGAGTTAAATGGGGTGCTTTGCATTTTTTTGATAGTTCTACTGTTGGGGTAGGCTGGTGTACAGGCAGTAACAGTGCTATTAACTATGCTAAGAATAAGGATTCTAAAAATCATGCAGATGGAACCTATGATGGTAATAAAATAACTTCTCCAAAAGGATGGGCAAATGCTCCTTATCAATTAGAGGGTGATAAATTAACTATTAAATCAGGGGATTATTTTTATGGAGATTCTATATTCCATAAAGTTAATTAAAAATAGTTTATTTTTATAATTAAATAAAATAATAAAACCTGCAGCTGATATAGATATCAACTGCAGGTTTCTTATAATAAAAAATTATTAAATTTATTTAAGCCTTGCTCCTCTTCCAACCACTCTCATTTTTTTAGATAATCCTTTTTGAATTATCTGATATCTTGGGGCTAGAAGCACATCATAGTTTTTATCTTTTAAAGCTTCTGCTATTAATTGTTCTTTCCAATCAGGATCATTTGAATACGGAAGTTCTGCTGTTAAAATTTCTCCTGCTTCTATATCTGCTGTTATCTGCATTGACATAGGAACATCCCTTCCTGTAGATGTTGTTGAACATCCTATTAATAATAAAAACATTATTAAGAAAAATAAATATAAATATTTTTTCATAAAATTTAATTATCCTTTTATAAATTGTATAAAAAGGTATAATTAATTTTCTTAATTATACCTTTACATTATGTTCAAAATTAATTATTTTTTAAAATTCTGAACGCCTCCAGGCTGTTTTGAACTGCTTACTTTGCATTCTGAAGAACTTGTAAATTCAAAAGTTAGGTCGCCTAAAGCAGAAACACTATGTGCATTTTCAGGTATAGTAAGTGTGTATTTGCTGATTTCTTTTCCTTTAGATGCTTCCCAATCAGTTATTTGATATTCTCTTGGAAATATTTGTCCTTATAATGTAGCTTTAATTTTTCCGTCAGCTTTAAACTCAAAACTATCTCCTTCTAAGCCTGCATCGGTACATTTCCAAGTTCCTGCTAAATCCTGAGGCTTAAAGGTTTTAGGTGTAGGATCTGTTGTCTTGTTACTGCAGCTTGAAAGCATTAGCCCCATTATAACTGATAATAGAAGTAAAATTTTTGATATTTTTGTCATATATGACTCCTTAAAAAATTATTTATATTAATATTTTTTAAAATATTAACAGCATATTTATGTTTTGATACAGAATTCCAAAAAAGATTTTTGGATGATATAAATAATTTAGAATATAAAGAATAAAATATTATTTTAGAGTTGTGAGTTGTGAGTTGTGAGTTGTGAGTTGTGAGTTGTGAGTTGTGAGTTGTGAGTTGTGAGTTGTGAGTTGTGAGTTGTGAGTTGTGAGT
>NZ_ARQI01000121.1 GCF_000384655.1 Brachyspira innocens ATCC 29796
TTTTTAGCTGTAGTTTTCTTTACTGTTGTATCTTTAACTTCTTCATCAGCTGTTTTTTTGGCCGCTGTAGCTTTTTTAGCTGTAGTTTTCTTTACCGTTTCTTTGCTTTCTTCTTTTTTGTTTGTAGTAGTTTTTTTTGTTGCCATATTTTTACTCTGTAATATTTTGTTTATTCTTAATTAATAGATTTCTTATAGTATTCATTGTTTTATCATCAAAAATGTTTTCTGTTATATTTCCTGTTTTTAAGGATTCTATAAGATAATTATTTAAGTTAATATCTTTGTTTAGATTGTATTTTTTTGCTATATACACGCTATTGCACATAGAAAGTATTATTCTTAATTGATTGCCATTAGAAGAATACTTGTCTATAAGTTTCTGCGGGTCATCTATACCTAAACAACTTAAATTATAACAAACTTTGAAAAAAAGTTTATCTACTGCCTGCTTAACCTGAGCTTCTTTTTTATTTTTTTTGTTTACAGTGTAAAGTATTGAAAAATCCCTTACTTCAAAATTGCATACGGTAGCAAAAAACTTTTCCTGATGCGGCATAAGGTAATGATGGCTTTTCATTTTGGATTCTACTCTTGTAATAAAACCTTTTTCTTCTAAGGTGTCCAAAGATTTTACTATAGTAGCGTTTCCTCCTATACCAGCTTCATTAAGTATTTGAGAATGAGTAGTTTTAGCTATGCCTAACTCATAATCATAATTTGCTACCAATGTTCTGTATACTTCTTTAGCAGACAGAGGCAGTTTTTTCCAAGTGTTGTTTTCTGTTATAGATTTTGGAATAAACGAACACATCGATGCTATAGATAAAAATGTTTCTTTATCTATATTTTTTAGCTGAGCTTTATTAATAATATCTAATATGTTTTCCAAAATCTTACTCCAATCTTACAGGCTTATATAATATATCTAATTTAATATAAAATCAAGTTATTAAAAAAATATATTTTACTACTACATTATCCTTATCGGATTTTAAAGATGTAAATTTATGTTCAAGTATTTTTTTATAATTTATAATGACAATTGCTTATAAATTATTCTGGGCAATTATTTACGGAAGTTTTTGTTTTTTATAGATATTATTTTTTGTATTTGGAGTATTTTTTAGTTTTGTATTTTTTATATTTTTAATTATTTTTTATATTTCTTATCTCTTTTTTAGCTCTCTTATAATTATTTTTTATTATGAGTTTTTGTATTTTTAGGTGATTTTTGAGCTTTGAATTTTGTTTTTTAAGCGAAATTTTCTTTTTGAATTGGCTATTTTTATAATTTTTTATTAAAATTTTTGTTTATTTGCTGTTTTTTATTGAATTTTTATTGGATTTTTATTGAATTAGAGAGAAAAAATTCCAGATTTTAAGCCAAAAGTGCAAAAAATTTCCGTTTTTTTCTAGTTTTTCAGCCGAATTTTGGGCTTTTTTGATATTTTTTAGGTCTGAAATTGGCTAAAAAAGCACTAGTTTGATTTAACTTTTATTAAAAATGTATAATATGTATTATAAATCTTATTTTTGAATAAAAAACATAGAATTTTTGTTAAAAACACGCTTTTAAGCTATTGTGTTTTTTGAGCCCTATGCTATAATAATAAAACAGTTGATGAGAAACAAAAAACAAAACATCGACTGACACAAACAAAAAATAAAAGTTCTTTGAAATATGGATAGCAGAAGCAATTTAAGAAAAACAAAACACAACTGGTGTAAATGAACTTAAGTTAAGTTCTATGACCCAACGGTTACAATTTGTAACATTTCTTTAAGTAAGTAAATCACTATTCAGTAGAATAGTAAAATAAAGAATCATTTCAGATTCACAAAAGTGAGTATGGAGAGTTTGATTCTGGCTCAGAGCGAACGTTGGCGATGCGTCTTAAGCATGCAAGTCGAGCGGGCTTATTCGGGCAACTGGATAAGTTAGCGGCGAACTGGTGAGTAACACGTAGGTAATCTGCCGTAGAGTGGGGGATAACCCATGGAAACATGGACTAATACCGCATATACTCTTGCTACACAAGTAGAGTAGAGGAAAGGAGCAATCCGCTTTACGATGAGCCTGCGGTCTATTAGCCTGTTGGTGGGGTAACGGCCTACCAAAGCTACGATAGGTAGCCGACCTGAGAGGGTGACCGGCCACATTGGGACTGAGATACGGCCCAGACTCCTACGGGAGGCAGCAGCTGAGAATCTTCCACAATGGACGAAAGTCTGATGGAGCGACATCGCGTGAGGGATGAAGGCCTTCGGGTTGTAAACCTCGGAAATTATCGAAGAATGAGTGACAGTAGATAATGTAAGCCTCGGCTAACTACGTGCCAGCAGCCGCGGTAATACGTAGGAGGCAAACGTTGCTCGGATTTACTGGGCGTAAAGGGTGAGTAGGCGGACTTATAAGTCTAAGGTGAAAGACCGAAGCTCAACTTCGGGAACGCCTCGGATACTGTGAGTCTTGGATATTGTAGGGGATGATGGAATTCTCGGTGTAGCGGTGGAATGCGCAGATATCGAGAGGAACACCTATAGCGAAGGCAGTCATCTGGGCATTTATCGACGCTGAATCACGAAAGCTAGGGGAGCAAACAGGCTTAGATACCCTGGTAGTCCTAGCCGTAAACGTTGTACACTAGGTGCTTCTATTTAAATAGGAGTGCCGTAGCTAACGTCTTAAGTGTACCGCCTGAGGAGTATGCCCGCAAGGGTGAAACTCAAAGAAATTGACGGGTCCCCGCACAAGTGGTGGAGCATGTGGTTTAATTCGATGATACGCGAAAAACCTTACCTGGGTTTGAATTGTAAGATGAATGATTTAGAGATAAGTCAGACCGCAAGGACGTTTTACATAGGTGCTGCATGCCTGTCGTCAGCTCGTGTCGTGAGATGTTGGGTTAAGTCCCGCAACGAGCGCAACCCTCACCCTTTGTTGCTACCGAGTAATGTCGGGCACTCTTAGGGGACTGCCTACGTTCAAGTAGGAGGAAGGTGGGGATGACGTCAAGTCCTCATGGCCCTTATGTCCAGGGCTACACACGTGCTACAATGGCAAGTACAAAGAGAAGCGAGACCGCGAGGTGGAGCAAAACTCAAAAAAGTTGCCTCAGTTCGGATTGGAGTCTGAAACTCGACTCCATGAAGTTGGAATCACTAGTAATCGTAGATCAGAACGCTACGGTGAATACGTTCCCGGGGATTGTACACACCGCCCGTCACGCCATCGGAGTTGGTTTTACCTGAAGTCGTTAGCCTAACCGCAAGGGGGGCGGCGCCGAAGGTGGGACTGATGATGAGGGTGAAGTCGTAACAAGGCAGCCGTACCGGAAGGTGTGGCTGGATCACCTCCTTTATTCGGAGATTGTCCGACTTAAATCTTACTGCTATTCATATTTGAAAGAATTTTTCCATATTATATTTTTTATACCTCGTTAATAAACTAGCCTTAATGGCTGGTTTTTTTGTGTATTATTTATAGTTATTTGCTTGCCTTTTATTCTTCATTCTGCTATCATTATAAAATGAAAAATATCTCTTCTTTAGCAGAGATTTTACCTAATGTATATGATGAAAATAAGTACAATTTTTAATTTATTAAATAAGAGGAATATTTTATGTATCAGGATTTTAATAAAGCTGAATTAAAAAATTTGGGAAACGGACTTAAAAGAAAAATACTAGCTCATTCTGAAAATCTTATGACTGTTTATATGGAGTTTGATGAAGGTGCTGTAGCTGATATTCATGCTCATGATAATCATGAACAAATTACTTATATTATAGACGGAGAGTTTATATTTAATGTAAATGGCGAAGAGCATTTATGTAAGGCTGGAGATAGTCTTCATTTTGCAAAAAATATGACTCATGGCTGTAAATGTATTAAGAATGGCAGATTATTAGATACCTTTACTCCAGAGAGAGAAGATTTTTTGAATAATTGATTATGAATATAAATGAGGCTTTAATATATTATTCTAAACAATTAGAAAAAATTAATAATGATTATAAATTATCTTATATTGAGGCACAGACTATTATAATGCATACTCTTAATATATCTAAAACCAAATTAATATCTGAAGGTTTAAGAGAGCTAAAAGAAGAAGAGATAAAAGAAATAGAAGCCAATATAAAAAGACGCCTTAATTATGAACCTTTGGCATATATAATAAATAAAAAAGAGTTTTACGGTTTTGATTTTTATGTTGATGGTAATGTGCTTATACCAAGACCAGAAACTGAAGAGATTATTGATTTAGTACTTGATTATACAAAAGATAAAGATAATATTTCTATATGTGATGTATGTTCTGGAAGTGGTAATATAGCTATTGTATTAAAAAAATTATTTATAGAGCAAAATAAAAATATTGATATTACAGCTATTGAAATAAGTAATGGTGCAGTAGAAATTATAAATAAAAATGCGTTTAATATATTAGGCGATGAAAGATTAATAAATATAATAAATGCTGATGCCTTAAAATATATACCTGATAAAAAATTTGATATAATAGTGTCAAATGCTCCTTATGTTCCTTTAAAAGATAAAGATTCTCTTCAAAAAGATTTGGAATTTGAACCTTTTAATGCTTTATATTCTGGAGATGATGGGCTTGATTTTTATAGGGATTTTTTAAATATTATAGATATATATTTAAAAGATAATGGGGCATTCTTTTTTGAGATAGGATATAATCAAGGGGATTCATTAATTAATATATGCTGTAATTTAAATATAGATAATGCCGAAGTAAAAAAAGATTTAAGTGCTAAAGACAGATTTTTAGTCTGCTATGATTTTATTACTTGAAATTGTATGTTATTTTTAAGACTATATATGAGGCAATTTTATATTTTTATACAGTTAATATTAAAAAATCATGTTATAATTTTATAAATTACATATTTAAGCCATATAAGTTTTTTATTATACATCATAAAATAACTTGGTTTCATAGCAAAGCCATAATATCATATATTAAGTTATTAGATTAATAATACAGCTATATACATATATAAAAATGTGTATTCTATATGCCTGCAGCATGAATAATTATATTTAAGTATTGATTTGTTTCAGTAAAAAAATGTAAATTGATAAACTTAATAATTTAATGCATGCATTTTCAAAATAAAAATTTAAAAGGTTAAAAAAATGCCCTCGGTCTATCGGGAAAATAAACCGAGGGACTTAAACGGGATATTTTTATATAAAAATCTACGTATTGTAAACCAGTTGTCTAACTATTAATAATTTACTTACTGCCAAGTACCACCCATTAAATATAATTGAATTTTTACAGTTTTTAAATTTGATGGCACATTATAAGCTGAAGAAGTTATTTGAACAGTTAAAGTAGCTGTTGAAGATCCAGTAGGAGTACTATCCCAACTTGCAGAAGGAGTAAATGTTACATCTCCTTGATATTCATTTAAAACTCTTTTTAATTCAGCTAATATATAATTTTGAGAAACGCTTGCTCCATAGGTTCCGCTAGAATCAACGCTAAAACTATAATATCCATAATATGGGTAGCCTGAACCTTGTGAAAAATAAAATGTTACTCCGCTTGTGGTATCTGTAATAGTTTGTATTGATTGTAAAGCACTTAGTAACTGAGCCTCAGTTAACTCTTCAAGTCCAACTGTTCCTTCTATTACATCTGGTGCAGCTACACTTTTAGCACAGCTCATTGTAAATAATGATAAGCTCATTAATATAGATAAAATCAATAATAATTTTTTATTCATTTTTTATCTCCTATTTTTCCGTATTAATTAAATCTGTAAGTTAATTGACCGCCGAAATTAAGATTATTAACACTTAAAGTATTTACTTCAGCAAATAAGTCAATATTAAAATCTTCACCTACAATGAAGCCCATACCAAAGAAACCAGCTATACCAGCTTTAGTAGTTAATGATGTATTAACAGTTTTTAGGCTTTCATCTAATGAACCGTCTGCTTTTGCAGGTACTTGAGTTATCCAAGCAGCCTCTGCCTGTATCATCAAAGCAGTACCAGCTCTTAACTGCCACCATTCAACTGGCTGCCAAGTAGTACCTATAGGAAGTTCAGCATAAGGAACAAATCTTACATCACTTGTATATCCAACAGCACCAGTACTTGGGGTATTGCCTTCTTTTATGTTAATATTTCCAGTATTAGTTACTACCAAACCTAAAGAAAGTTTAGGCTCCATAGCTAATTTTACTTGATCATTAGCCAAGCTCCAAGATAATGGGAAACTAGCATATATATCGCCGTCAAAACGGTCTTTACCTTGTTTGCTTTCATATTTAGTTTCTGTACCGTTTTCAGTATAACTTCCATTTTGACCAAAATTGTTATTAACACCAAACTCTAAATTAGCACCTACAGTGATACCAGTCATAGGACCTGCTGTAATACCCAAATTAAACTCTGGATTTAAGTATAAAGATATATAGTCATTATTTCCGTAATATACAATATTATCTTTATCATTTCCAGTTGCCCCTTTTTGTTTTTGGTTGTCAGCATGGAAAACTATTCCTACAGGTATAGTCAATTTATGCTCGCCAAACTTTATAGAAGCAGCTATTTCATGAGTCCAAACTCCGTTATTTGCTATCATAGAATAGTCTTGTTTTGTATTTTTATTTATAACTTTATTTAAGCTGTAAATACTTGCTCCTGTTCCAGTATTAGGCTGTAAACCAAAATAATAATGTACAGCTATAGTTTCGCTTATTCTTAAAGCAGCTCTTAAAGCCACTTGAGAATTGATAGTCCATAAATTTTGAGTAGTTGTTGTATTGCCGTTTTTGTCCTTTGTTATATCAGCACTATCATTGAATTTATATCTAGCAGCAAAGCCCAAATACATACCATTAGCAAAAGGAATACCGAAAGCACCTTGTACACCGCTGTTGAAAGTTGTAGAAGTTATATCAGCTGTACCGCCGCCATTCTGAGAAAAAGAACCGCCGCCTAAATATCCAGCAGAGAAGAATGCTCTTTGTAAATCAAATATATCTTTTGATTTTACTTTATCAGAATCTGTAGAAAACTGACCTGCTGTTGCTCTTTTTACTGCTGAATTGTCTAATGTCCAAGTATCAGTGCCTTGAGCAAATACACAGGCAGAAATTAATGCATAGCCTAATAATACAAACTTTATTTTATTAAAAACTTTTAACATAAGTTATCTCCAAATATTATTTTATTAATTAAATCTGTAAGTTAATTGACCGCCGAAGTTCATATTTATGAAACTTAAAGTGCCTACTTCTGCAAACAAGTCAATATTGAAGTCTTCTCCTACTATGAAGCCCATACCGAAGAATCCAGCTATACCAGACATTGTTTCATATGTAGTATTTTTATCAGTTTTTCCGCTAGCATCTTTAGATTGATTGATAGTAATATCAGCACCCAATAATAAAGCTGTACCGAATCTTAATTCATACCATTCAACAGGTCTCCATAATGTACCTATAGGAAGTTCTACATAAGGATTGATATTTAAATAATCTCTTCCATAATCAGTAACTGTCTGAGCAGCACCAGCTATACTTTGTTCCATTTTTCCAAAGTTATTTACATTAAAGTCTAAATTGATTTGAGGCTCCATAGCCAATGATACTTGATCATTAGCCAAGCTCCATTCCATAGGGAAACTAGCCCAAGCACCAACATTCATACGCAAAGCTTTTTGAGTAGCTTTATATTCAGTTGTTAGATCTTTACCATTTCGACCTACATTGTTATTAAGTCCTACACCAAACTTAACTCCCATATTGATACCAGTCATAGGTCCCATAGGAAGACTTAAGAAGAACTCTGGATTAAGATTTAATTTTACATAATCTTCTAGACCTTGATTATTACCATATTCTGCATAATTTACATCAACATTATTTTGTTTACCTTTAGTTTTTACATTATTAGCATATATATCAACGCTTATAGGTACAGTTAATTTATGTTCGCCGAATTTTATTGCTGCTGCTATTTCATGATTCCAATATGCATTATGAGTATATGTTTTGTAATCAGTTTGTGAAGTTTTATTAACTGTATGATCTATCTTGTATGTTACAGTAGGATTAGCCATATTAGGATTTCCAATTTTTAAATTATAGTGAAGAGCCACCATCTCATTTATTCTGAAAGCTAATATAAAGTTACCTGTAGAATTTACAGTCCATTTATTTCCATTGTTTATATTTCCGTCTTTATCTGCTGTATAGTTAGCAGTGTCTTGTAGATTATATGCTGCTGCAAAACCTAAATACATGCCTCCTGGTAAAGCCACACCAAAAGCACCTTGAACACCATTATCTAATCCTGCAGCTGTTGCTGTACCGTTTCCACCTCCATTGATAGCTCTTGATGTTTGACCTAAATAGCCTGCTGAAAAGAAGGATCTTTCTAGGTCGAATATGTCTTTAGCTTTTACTTTGTCAGAGTCTGTAGAAAACTGACCTGCTGTTGCTCTTTTTACTGCAGAATTGTCTATAGTAAGATCAACTGCAAATGCTGATGATGAAATCATCAAAGAACCTAGTACTACGGCTAGGAACTTTGTTTTTTTGCTAACTTTCTTCATAAAGTTATCTCCTAAATTGTTTTTTTTATATCAATATTTGAAAAATATTTAATATACTATTACATAATGTGTAAAATTTCAATAATAAATTCTAATTTTTAGTAAAAAATTTATAAAATATTGAATTTTTTAATATTAAAATAATTAATATATATAAGTAAAAAAATAACAATAAAAATACCAAATAAATATAATTTATTCAGTATTTTTATTTCTTGAAAAAAGTTTTATTTACAATTAAATACGTAGAAAATAAATTTTTACCGAAAAAAATTACGTTTTTTTAAAAAAAAATTAAAATTACGCCTTATTTGTGTAGAAAATTTAAAAATTAATAGATTTATTTACAAACTTATTATAAATATTATCTAATTTTTAACATATACTGTATTTTTATTGTAGTTTATATCCTATTATATAAATTTATTTTTTATATTTATTTTTTTATTTGTACATATTAGCTATGAGAATAATATTTATAAATTTAAAATAGTATATTAAAAACTGCTAATAATTATTTATAGTGATTTAAAATATAATATTTTTTTCAAATTTTATATATAGGCTTTGCCACGAAGTTCTTTACTACTGAAGTAAGTATTGTTTGGTGTGCTGCTGTAAAAAGAATAATAAAAAAATTGACAAACTTAAAAATTTTCAATATATACTGGAACAATTTAATTTTGTCAACTGATGCACTTTATGTAGAATTATCAACTTTTTTGTCGATTTCGTAGGCATGACTTTGTGCTTCACATGGCAAAGCCCCAGACATTAAAAACAAAATATGATTTTATTTTTGACAAACTATATTTCTTTATGTATATACTTTGTACTCAACTATAATGGAATATTTTTTATAAGTATAATAATTAAAAAAATTAAAATACATATTGACATTAGAGTGTACTTCAATGTTATAATGCTTTCATATTTTCAAGGAGTGATTTAAATATGCTATTAGATAATAATTTAGAAGAAGCTAATTCTGGAAAAAGAATCAATGCAAAAGGATACGCAGTTCACAGCAAAACGGATACGTTCAAACCATTTGAGTTTTCAAGACATTCTATGGGCGATAATGATATACTTATAGAGATAATGTATGCAGGTATATGTCATAGTGATATACACTCAGCTAGAAGCGAATGGCATGAAGGTATATATCCTATGGTTCCGGGGCATGAGATTGCTGGTAAAGTTGTTGCTGTCGGTAAGAATGTTACTAAGTTTAAAATAGGTGATTATGCAGGAGTAGGCTGTATGGTAAACTCATGCGGAGAATGCGAAGCCTGCAAAAAAAGTCATGAACAATTCTGTGAAAGAGGGCAAACTGTATTTACTTATGACTGTAAAGATCATTTTCATAATGATGAGCCTACTTACGGCGGATATTCAAATAATATAGTAGTAAGTGAAAAATTTGCTATTACTGTACCAAAAGATGCCCCAATGGAAAAAGTTGCTCCATTACTATGTGCAGGTATTACAACTTATTCGCCTTTAAAATTTTCTGGAGTTAAAAAAGGGGATATAGTAGGAGTAGCTGGTTTTGGTGGACTTGGATCTATGGCAGTTAAATATGCTGTTAATATGGGAGCAGAAGTTTATGTATTTGCCCGCAATGACAAAAAGAAAAAAGAAGCATTAGAAATGGGAGCTAAAGATTTATTTACTTCTACAAAAGATGTTCCAATACGTTTTGATTTGATTATATCTACAATACCTACAGGATATGATGTTAATAACTATGTTGATTTACTTAAATATGGTGGAGAGATGGCTATTGTAGGACTTCCTCCTGCTGAGCTTAAACAAAGTATAGATTTGGCAAGATTAATATTTGCAGGAGGTAAAAAAGTTTATGGCTCTATGATAGGAGGAATTAAAGAAACTCAGGAGATGCTTGATTTTTCTCTTAAACATAAAATATATCCAGAAACTGAAATAATATCGGCAAACCAAATAGATGAGGCATATCAAAAACTTACTACAGGGCAGGCAAAGTTCAGATATGTAATAGATATGAAAACTCTTTAATTTAAAAATTAGTTAATATTTTTGTTCATAAATATGTTTTTAGGCAGCAGTGTATTTATACTGCTGTCTTATTTTATACCTAAACAATTATAATTTGTTAAAAATTAATTTTTGTAATTTAAAATATTTGCAGGGCTTTGCCCACCACTATGTGTGCTACGCAGCACCCCCACTTCTTTTGTGACGCTGTCCGCCTTTGGTGTGACAACCTATATCATCGACAGGCTCGGATACGCTTCGCGAAAGACTGCATTTTTTACTAATATTTGGAGTATTAAGCTACTTTTAATACATATTTTTTAAATATAAAGCTGTAGCATATGCGTTTTTCGCTCTGCGTGCCATTGGCAGCTACTTTTTTGTGCGGCAAAAAAGTAGCTAACATATATATAAAGTGCCTCAGTTGACAAACTTAAAAATTTTCAGTATATACTAAAAATTTTTAAGTTTGTAAATTGTTAATTTAATACATTAAACAGAAGTTTATATATCATTTATTTTTTAATTAATACATCTATTATAGAAACTGCCTTTTTAAATCTCGACTGATAATCTCCATTTATAGAATGATATTTAATATTTAGACTATTAAGTATATCTTTTATTTGACTACTGTATTTTTCTCTGTTGTTTTTTATTACTTCGCTTCTGTCTCCGTCCTGAACAAAATCAACATCGGGCTCTAAAAATAATACGGCATCATATTTATTTATATTAATAATTGCTTTTGCTAATATTTCATTATTAACTATATTTTCATCTTTCAAAAAATGCATATAAAAATTTGTAATTACAGCATCAGTATCTATAAATAATATTTTATTGCTATGTTCTAATGCCTTTATTTCGTTTAATTTATGAGTTAAAAGGATTTCTGTAAAATCCTCTGAAAGCATAAGCAAGTCAGTACCAGATTTTTCTGATAATTCTCTGCCTGCTTCTTCTATATAGTTGGTATTATAATAATTAGCCAAATTAATTGTAAGCGTTGACTTTCCTGTACTTTCGCTTCCCAAGAGCAGAACCTTTTTTGTATAATAAGGCTTTACTATATTAGGTAAATAATCCCAGTATTTATAAACATTTTCTCTTATCTTTGTAGAACTTATTTCATCTCTCTCTATAAATACTAACTTAGAATCTTTATAATACCTTGTATAAAAAGAATCTTTATTTTTATAATCATCTCCCAAAAATACTGCATCAATCTTTTCACCTATAGCATTTTTTATTTTTATAGAATCATCTTCCCATAAATCTTCTGTATAATCTTCTTTTGTTTTGGCATTATCTTCTATAAATATAATTTTTACATTTCCTATATGTTTGGTTAATTGATAAAGCCATCTGTATCTTATTTTTCTATCAATTTCATTTCTATTATTTCCAACGCATAAAATTATATAAAGAGTTTTGCATTGATTAGCTGCTTCTATTATGCATCTTACATGACCAAGATGGATTGGATTAAATGATCCTGCATACATTCCAACATTATACATAAAAAACTCCGAATCATATATTTTATTATTTTTATTAAATATTTACTTTATCAGTTTTTGAACCATTTGCTTCTTTGTACCATTTTATAAGCATAAATAAAGCATTAACTAAATAAACACTCCACATAAGCAAAGTTGCTATATTATCTCCTCCGCTTGAAAAATTAATATACCATATAGAAATATTTAAAATATTTACTAATATCCACATTATCCACTGTTCAGAGCATCTTTTTATGCATAGTATCTGTGCGGTTACAGCAAATACTGTACTTGCACTGTCTGCAAAAGGAAGAGAACCTCCCAATTTTTTTAATATAAGTCCGTAAATAAATATAGATATAAAAGAAAAAGCAAATATTATAATTTTATATTTATTATTTAATTTTGTTTTTATAACTTCTTTGCTTTCACTATTTAAGTTCCTGCTCCAAAGTATAAACCCAGCTATGTTCATGGGGATATAATAAAAAACATTGAGCATAAACTCGCCATAGTATTTAGCATTAAAAGCAATATACGAATAAAGAATAGTATTAATCATTCCAAATATGTATGAAGATAATTTTCCTTTACCAGTTAGAATTACGCATAATATACCGCTTATTGATGATACTATGCCTATAATATTTTCTTTCCAATATAGAGAAAGAGATAATATTATTGTACTTGCCGTTACAATCCATAATACTTCTACAGCTTTCCAATTTTTGAGTTCATTTTTTATAAAATTTTTCATTGTAGTGTTTTTAATTATATTATACATAAACAACTATAATTTGTCAAAAACAAAGTCATATTTTGTTTTTAATGTAATAGTACCAACTGCTAAATAGTTATTTTATCATCACTCTGTATAAGTTGTACATATGCTCAAAATAAAGTGCATTTTTAAACTTTTTTAAAGACTTAATAAAAACATAAAAAATATATATAAAATTAAATTAATAACTTGACAATTATAATTATTATTAATATCATAAATATATGAAACTTGTTATTGAATTAAGCTCCAGCAATATCTAAAAAAGTTTATTGTTTGGGGCATACTAAAAAACTTTATACTTCTGCATCTCTTAAGCAGATTTGTAATATTTTTTAGTATATTTGTGTTTTATATTCAAGGAAAGTTTCATGTATTTAATTAAATTTTCATTTATATTATTTATTTCAAATATACTTCAATATTTATACAGCATTGCAGATATAATATTCATCTCGCATTTTGAAAGTGATAATGCAGTTGCCGCATTAGGAAACTGTGCTTCTTTAATGTTTGTTATAACTTCTATATCTGTTGGTCTTTCTATAGGAGGAGCTGTAGTAATTTCAAAATATAAAGGATCTAAAGATGATACAAAATATAAGCAAAGTATAGGAAGTTTATTATTTTTATCTCTTGTATCATCTATTATAATTTCATTAGCAGGATTAATATTTTATAAACAAATATTAACTTTTATGAATATTCCAAAAGAGGCTTTTAATTATGCCTGCAATTATATAAAAATAATATTTACGGGTGTAATTTTTATGTTTTTATATAGTGCTCTATACTCTGTAATCAAAGCAAGCTCAAAAGAAAAAGTTTCTTTATGCTTTATATTTATAGCAGCTTTGACAAATATTATACTTGATTTTGTATTTGTATATATATTAAAATTATCTGTAAAAGGTGCTGCTTTGGCTACTGTTATATCTCAGGCTTTAAGTTTTTTATTATCATTATACTACACTAGAAAAATTATTAGTTTTAATATTAATACTTCAATACTAAAAGAGCTTATATTTACTTCTTTTCCATGCATATTTCAAATACTTATAATAAATATATCTTATTTTGCTGTTAATATAATGATGAATAAATACGATATAATAGTAGGATTTACAATAGGACTAAAAATAAACACTTTCATAGGTATAATATCTTGGTCATACGGAGAGGCTTTAAGCATACTCACTGCAAAAAGTCTTGGAGAGAGAAATTATAAAAAAATAAAAGATACTGTTATCTCTGCTTTATTTTTTAATACTTTAACTACGGCATTTGCTATTGTCTTTATACATTTATTTGCCAGAGATATCATCAATATATTTTACAGCAGAAATGAGAAAACTGTAAATGATATAATATTTTATCTTAAAGTATGTGCTTCATTTAATGGTATTATATATGCTTTGATGTATATGCTTGATAGTTTTCTTATAGGCATTCAAAAATCATATTTATCTTTTATTAATGCGGTTATAGATTCTCTATTTTTTAAGATAATAATTTCAATAATTTTAGAAAAACATATAGGTTTTTTGGGCATATATTTATCTATGGCACTTTCTCCTATAATACCAGCCTTTATAGGGGTTATTTATTTTTTAATATTCATAAAAAAATACAGATTAAATAATTAATTCATCTAAATAAAAAAGGCGTACACAGTTTATTTCTGTATACGCCTAATTATTATTATGGATTATATCTTATGAATTAAAGTAAGTTAATTTTACTCTCCTTTTACTTCTATTTTTTTCTCATATTTAAGCTCTTCTTTCTTTGGAAGAATCACTATCAATACTCCATTATTCAAATTAGCCTGAATGTTTTCTACATCAATACCTTTTGTACTGATATTAAAACTTTGTTCATAGCTTGAAACAACTTCTTCTTTTGACTCTCCGTTTTCTGCTTTAACCATTTTTTTACGTTTTGCAGAAATAGAAAGTATATTTTCTTTTATTCCTATTTCCAAATCTTCTTTTTTAACACCCGGCATATCCATTTCTATGCAGTAGCTTTTTTCATCTTCTTCTATCCTATAATCAGGAAATCTGTTTTCATAATCTCTATAGCGGTTTAATGCATTATTATATCTATTAGCATTTGAAAAAATTGAATGTAAAGTTGGTACAAATATTCTTCTTGACATATGAACTCCTATTATATATAAAAATTACTCGCTTAAGGGCTCTGTTTGCTTCGCCAACAGACGCTCGTAATTTTTATTTGGCTTTTTCTTTATATACTAAAAATTTTTAAGTTTGTCAAAAATTAGTTTTTATGTTTTTAATATTTTCGGGGACTAGCCCCCGAACCCCCACTTCTTTTGGTGACCCAAAGAAGCAAAAGGACTGCATTTTTACTAAAATATAGCTATTGTAATACATTTTATTAATACTCAATAATACTTTATATTATTTACATTTATAAATAACTAAAATTTTACAAACTATATTTGTTTAGGTATATATAAAATTACTTTATATAACTATCTATTTTATTTAGTTTTATTACAAAATTATTAACTTATTTACTTTCTTAAACTGTCAGTGATAATTTTTTAGCTTATCACTGAACAATTTATACTTTTTAATTATTCTATATTTATCTTTTTCTCAAATTTAAGTTCTTCTTTCTTTGGAAGAATTACTTTAAGAACTCCGTTATTCAAGTTAGCTTCAATATTTTCTACATCAATACCTTTTGTACTGATATTAAAACTTTGTTCATAGCTTGAAACAACCTCTTCTTTTGATTCTCCGTTTTCTGATTTTTTTACTTTTTTACGTTTAGCTGATATAGAAAGTATATTCTCTTTTATACCTATATCCAAATCTTCTTTTTTTACGCCCGGCATATCCATTTCTATGCAGTAGCTTTTTTCATCTTCTTCTATATTGTAGTGAGGCATTTTTTTTATTTCATCACTAGCATATAAGTTATTAAACGCATTATCAAAACCTCTGAAATCATCTAAAACAGAATGTAAAGCAGGTAAAAATATTCTTCTATCCATAATTAAAACTCCTTTTATATTAATTAACTTTTATATTTCTTAAATCTTATATTAAAGCCTTTATCTTAGCTTTAAGCAGCTTTAATATTTGCTACACTATTATATATGCAAGAATTATGCCAATTATTTTTAAAATATTGTATATTATTTATACATTTATGGTAGGGTTTTATTTGAAAACATTATATAAAGATAAATATATGTTTAATTTTTATACTTAATTTATAATGGTTTTGTATATGAATTATACTAATTTTTTAAAGTGATATTATAAATGTATAACTTTAATAATAGGCAGTTAAAACAAAAATGCTCTAACTGCCTAATGATATTTATTTTTTATACTATTTTTATATAAACAAATAATAAAGCGGAGATTCTTCTTTTACAAAAGGCTTTAACTCATTAAAATCAAAACTTATCTCTGTTATTCCAGTAGAATACGGAGCTATATCATAAGCCTGCCATACGAAGTTAATTGAATTAGGAAGTATTCTAAATGTTGAACTTTCTAATGTTATGGCATTAAAATCAAAGTAATCTTCTTTAGTGCTTCCAGTCTTTAATATTTTTTCTCTCATTAATGATATTAAATTAGGATTATTAAAATCACTTATTAGATCTCTTATAGTAATGAGATTAGAACTCTCCAAAGAAAAAACTTCCTGAATATTTGCTGTATTGCCATGAGCTCCTCCTGTATACATAGAAGAATAATTATCAAGTGCTATTACTCTGCTGTCTATATAACCTACATTAACAGTATTATCTATTTCATAAGTTATATTGCTTGAACCTACATATAATAAAGCTTTCCATTCATTATAATAATTATCACATTCTTCTTCTATGTACATTATAGAATTATCAATATTTAATGTTTCATTTTCATTATTTTTACTGAATGAAAATGAAGTTCTATGATATGAAAATATAGAATTACTTATAATATCATTTTTGTAATAATCTATAATATTAGCATAATATACTGGCAGATTTCTATTAAGAGAAAACTCCATATCTTTAACTTCATTACTTTCATCATATTTTATTTCCGCACTAAAAACTATATCATCGCTCAATACACCATTTATAGTGGCATGCATATTATTATTTTCATCTACTTCCTGCATGTTTAATTTATTATTATTAATACTTCCAGTAATTAATGCCTTTTTATTTTTTGTATAATAATATCCGCTTATACTGTTTTTATTACTATTAACATACAAATACATAGAAGCCTTTTCTCCCGATATATTACCGCTAAGCATATAGAACTTTGATTCTTCTATAGAGGAGCCATTTTTAATATCAGCATTATTATTAGATGAAGATGCATTTTTACCACATGAAACTATAATTATTATTAATAAGAAAATATATACAAACCTTTTTAACATAAAAAATACCTTCTATTTTTTTACTATAACTTTAAATATATAAATAAAAGACAAATAATCAATAAAGTTATTAAAATTATTATAAATAATTGACTTTTTATAGGATTAATAATATCATTAAAAAATATAAATTTCTTCTAAAAAAGAGGCTAAAATGGATAAAGAAAGAATAGAAAATGTAGAGTTAATACTATCTCACCCAGATAATTTGAATATAAAATGGACAGGTCAAAGCGATTTGGTAAGACAGATAATGGCAGCTTGGCATGTAATCTCAGAAGATGATATACCGCTCAATCCTAGAATAGTAGGCAAACCTGGTGCTGGAAAAACTACACTTTCATACTATGCCGCTAAAGAGCTTCTAAAAAGAGATGTTTATATATTTCAATGTACTGTTGATACAAGACCAGAAGATTTGATAGTAATACCTGTAATATCTGAAAATAATAAAATTAATTATCATGCCTCAAGTTTGGTAACAGCTATGATTAAAGGCGGAGTTGCCATACTAGATGAAGGAAACAGAATGAGCGAAAAAACTTGGGCTTCTCTTGCTCCGCTTCTTGATGACAGAAGATATGTAGAAAGCGTAATAGCTGGTATAAAAATAAAAGCTCACCCTGATTTTAGAATAATAGTTACTATGAATGATGATGCCAGTACATTTGAACTTCCAGAATATATACATTCGCGTCTTCAGCCTACTATAGAACTTCCTTTCCCTGATGTTAAAGAAGAGTATGATATACTAAGAATGAATCTTCCTTTTGCTGATGATGAAATATTAAAAATTACTGTAGGATTTCTTCAAAAATCGCATATACATAATGCTTCTTTCTCTGTAAGAGATGGCATTAATATGGCTAGATATGCTATGAAACTATATAAAAGCAATATCGCCTCAAGCCGAGATACAGCATTTTTAATAGCTTTAAAATCTGTACTTGGAACTGAAGGACTTAGAATACTTAGTCTTAATATAGATGACGAGAATAATGCAAGCACAAGATAATAGACTTGTTTCAAAACTACTTGACAACATTAAATATAAAATTATTTAATTTTTTAAATTAAAAACATAATGTTTTACATGTTGTATAAACTATCGTTTGGTATATAAACATGCAGTCTTTTTGCTTCTTTGGGTCACCAAAAGAAGTGGGGTCTGGGGCAAAGCCCCAGTTATAAAAATAAAAATACAAAAATTGAAATAGTATAAATATTTCTTAATTGAGTTTTGAAACAAGTCTATTTAAGCTAGAAAATGCAGTTCTTTTGGTTCTCGCCAAAGGCGGGCTGTGCCTTATACCACACCGAAGGCGGACAGCGTCACAAAAGAACTGGGGTTACCGAAGGTACGCAGAGCGGGCACGCTGTGTACTTCGTAAGGGCAAAGCCCCAACTATAATGAAAAATATTAAATAAAAATTTATGAATATTAACAAATTTAGTTTTGAAACAAATCTAATATTTTATAGTTTCTTCTATTATATTTATTACAATGTATTTATCTATTATGATCTATGATATTATGTCTGTAAAGCTATTTTAATTGTAAACCTTTTACAGTTTTAAAGTTGACAATTATTTTCTATATGATATCATACTATATATGAAAGGAAATATTAAAGAAAATATTATATCAATACTAGAATCAAATAAAGGTATTTTTATATCTGGAGAGAAATTAGCAGACGATTTGAATGTAAGCAGAGCAGCTGTATGGAAAGCGATAAAATCATTAAAAAATGAAGGCTATAATATTAATTCGGTAAAAAATAAGGGATATTCTCTCTCAAAAGAAACTGACATTATCTCATCAAATATAATAAAAAATAATATGCTTAAATATAATGATAAGTTTAATTTTTTTATATATAAAACAGTAGAGTCAACTAATATAATAGCCAGAGAACTTGCAGCTAAAGGGAGAGAAAGCGGTACAGTAGTAATTGCAGAAGAACAGACAGAAGGATATGGAAGAAACGGTAAATCTTTTTTCTCGCCTTATGGTACTGGAATATATATGAGTATAATACTCAATTTAAAAAAAGATAAAAAAATATTTAAAAGCTCATTTATTACCACAGCAGCAGCTATGGCAGTATCAAAATCAATAGAAGAGATAACAAATAAAAATACGCATATAAAATGGGTTAATGATGTATTTATTAATGATAAAAAAGTATGCGGAATACTTACAGAAGGAGCTTTCAGCTTTGAAGACAGAAAACTTGATTATGCTGTTATAGGTATTGGAATAAATGTTAATTTTCCAAAAAAAGGTTTTCCTAAAGAGATTAATGATACAGCAGATTCCATTAATTCTAACAATTCAAATTCTGATATAAGAAATATTTTAATAGCTAGAATATTAGAAAATTTATGGGACTACTATTTTAATAATATATCATTCTATGATGAATATAAAAAGCGTTCTTTTTTAATAGGAAAAAAAGTTTCTATTAATATAGATAATAAAGAAAATATAATAAATGTATTAGATATAGATGAAAACTTTGCTTTAGTGGCAGAGTTTGAAGACGGAAGAATAGATAAACTTACATCTGGAAGTATTAATTACAGAATTTCATAAAAAACTGGAGGATAAATGAGTAATATTGAAGCAATTATAAAAGAAGAAATAAATATTGAAGAATTAAAACTAAAAATTATAAACGGATATAATATAACAAAGGAAGAGGCATTAAAATTAGTAGACTCTCCATTAGAAGATTTATGCAAAGCGGCTGATAATATAAGAAAACATTTCTGTTCTAATGTATTTGATATGTGCTCTATAATAAATGCTAAAAGCGGAAAATGTTCTGAAAACTGCAAGTTCTGTGCACAGTCAGCTCATTATGATACAAAATGCGAAGAGTATAATATTTTAGATAAAGATAAGATATTAGAACAAGGTAAAAACGATTTTGATAAAGGCGTTTTAAGATACTCTATAGTAACATCAGGCAGAGCATTATATGGAAAAGAGATTGATGAAGTATATAATGCAATAGAAACTCTTAATAAAGAAACTGACGGATATGTATGTGCATCTTTAGGACTTTTAGATGAAGAAGGATTTAAAAAAATGAAAGAGGCTGGACTTAGAAGAGTGCATAATAATTTGGAAGCATCAAGAAACTTCTTTGCTAATGTTTGTACTACTCATAGTTATGATGATAAAATAAATGCAATAAAGGCAGCACAAAAAGCTGGAATGGTTGTATGCAGCGGGGGCATTATGGGTATGGGAGAGACTTGGGAAGATAGAATTGATATGGCATTAGAATTAAGAGAGCTTGGCATAATGTCTATTCCTGTTAATATGCTTAATCCTATAGCAAGTACTCCTTTTGAAAATATTACTCCTCTTACTTTAGATGACATGAGAAGAATAGTAGCTATATACAGATTTATTAACCCAAAAGCATTTATAAGACTTGCAGGAGGAAGAGGACTTTTAGAAGATAAGGGAAGATCCTGCTTTATCTCTGGAGCTAATGCCGCTATAACTGGAGATATGCTCACCACTGCGGGTATTTCTATAGAAACAGATAAAAAAATGGCTGAAGAGTTAGGATATAAAATAGAATTAACAGAAGATTAAAAAGGAGTTAGTACAATGGCTAAAGCACTTTTTATAACAGCTACTGGCACTGATATAGGTAAAACTTATGTATCAGCACTTATATGCAAACAGATGAAAGAAGAAGGATTTGATATAGGATATTATAAAGCGGCTTTAAGCGGAAGTAATGATATAACAGATAGCGATGCTTGGTACGTAAAAGAGAGAGCCAATTTAACAGATTCTTATGAAGAGATGGTTTCATATACCTATAAGCATGCATATTCTCCTCATTTGGCTGCACAAATAGAAGGCAATCCTCCAGACATGAAAGTTATAAAAAAGGCTTATAAAAATATTTCAAAAAATCATGAATATATGATAGTAGAGGGAAGCGGCGGTATAATATGTCCTATAAGATATGATGATGATAAAAAAATATTTTTAGAAGATATTATAAAAGAGCTTGACTTACCATGTTTAATAGTAGCAGATGCTGGTCTTGGTACAATTAATTCTGCAGTTCTTACTATAGAATATATGAAAAGTAAAAAAATAAAAATTAAAGGCATTATATTAAACAGATTTGAAGAAGCAAATGTTATGCATGAAGATAATAAAGAAATGATAGAAAAAATTACAAATATAAAGACTGTTGGTATTATTGATTCTGTAAATAACATGGAATTAAAGGCTGATAATATTCACTCACTTTTTGAATAATTATTAATTGTAATAATTATTTTTATATATTCTTTTTGCTTTTCTCCCTATTAGCAAAAAGAGTGTGCGGGAATATTTTTTACTTCCCGCATATTATATAAAACAAAGGCTTATTTATGACATTAGAAGAAAAAGATTTAAAATATATTTGGCACCCTTGCTCACAGATGAAAGATTATGAGGAGCTTCCTCCTATAATAATAGATAAAGGAAAGGGAATATATCTTTATGATAAAAACGGCAAAGAATATATTGACATTGTAAGTTCTTGGTGGTGCAATTTACTTGGGCATTGCAATGAAACAATAAATGCTTCTATAAAATCACAGCTTGATAGATTAGAGCATGTAATATTTGCAAACTTCTCGCATGAAACTGCTATTAAACTCTGCGAAGAGCTTGTAAAAATACTTCCTAAAGGACTTACTAAATTTAATTTTTCAGATAACGGCTCATCATCAGTAGAAGCTGCTTTAAAAATGGCTTTTCAGTATCAGCATCAGATAGGCAATAGTAAAAAAATAAAGTTTATGTGCTTTACTGATGGATATCATGGTGAAACTATAGGGGCATTATCCGTTGGAAGTTTGGACTTATATGCAAAAATATACAAGCCTATGCTTATGGAAACTATACATATAGAAGCTCCAGACTGCTATAGATGCAAATATAATCAAAACAGAGAAACCTGCAAATGCGAATGCTTTTTAGATGCCGAAAAAAAATTTGAAAAACATGCTGATGAAACTTGTGCTGTTATAATAGAACCTTTGCTTCAGGCTTCTGCTGGAATGAGAATATATCCTCCGCTTTATTTAAAAAAGTTAAGAGAGCTTTGCGATAGATATAATGTAATTTTTATTGCTGATGAGATAGCAACCAATTTTGGACGCACTGGAAAGATGTTTGCCTGCGGCCATGCTAATATAAGCCCAGATATAATGTGCGTTTCAAAAGGTTTAACTGGTGGCTACATGCCAATGGCTATAACAATCACTACAGATAAAATATACAATGCCTTTTATGCTGACTATAATGAAGGCAAGGCCTTTATGCATAGCCATACTTACAGCGGAAATCCTCTCGGCTGTTCTGCTGCTTTGGCTGTACAAAAAGTTTTAAGAGAAGATGATATTCTAAATAAGGCACAAATAAGAGCAAAATATTTAAATAATAAATTAAAAGAAAAATTATTAAATCACCCAAATATAGGAGAGATTAGAAATATAGGACTTATAAATGCAATGGAATTAGTTACTGATAAAAATACAAAGGAAGGTTTTGACTCTAAACTTAGAATGGGTTATCAAATATATAAAAAAGCACTTCAAAGAGGATTATTATTAAGACCTTTGGGTAATGTTATATATTTTAATCCGCCTCTTATAATTAATGAAGAAGAGATAGATAAGGCTGTTGATTTGTGTGTAAAATCTATAAGTGATATTTTAGGTTAAAAAATACAATTTTATTTAACATCTTAGTATATACTAAAAATTTTTAAGTTTGTTAAAAATTAGTTTTTTAAATTTATTGTTTGTGGTGGATTTGCCCCCACCCCCCCAGTTCTTTTGTGACGCTGTCCGCCTTCGGTGTGGCACATACGAAGTACGCCTGCGGCGAGAACCAAAAAGACTGCATTTTTACTAAAACATAGGTATTTATCAACCTATTTTATTAATAACAATTTATACTATTTAGAAATTATTATTACATTTATAAATAACTGAGAAATTTGACAAACTACATTTGTTTAGGTATATACTAAAAAATAATAAGTATATCTTTTATAAAAAATTATAACTTCAAAAGGAAAATACATGCTAAAAAAAATAATTACTCTCAATCTATTAATACTTTCAATAATATCATGTTCAAAAGTTTCAAAAAAAGAAATTAATACAAATAATGATATAGTGATAAATCTAGCCCCAGAGCCATTAACTATTGACCCAACTTTAAATACAGACAATCTTACTATGATATACATTCTACATGCTTTTGAAGGGCTTACAAAAAAAGATGCAGATAATAAAATAATAGGCGGAGCTTCAGAAAGCTGGGATATTAACAGTAAAGGAAATATTTATACTTTTCATATAAGAACTAATGCTAAATGGAGCGATGGAAAAAGTGTTACAGCTAAAGATTTTGTTTATACTTGGAGGCGTGCCGTTGATCCTAAAACTGCCAATAAATACAGCTATTATTTTGAAGTGATAAAAAATGCCAAAGAAGTAATAAGCGGTGAAAAAACTATAGAAGAACTTGGGGTTAAAGCAATAGATGATTATACTTTTGAAGTAGAGTTAAACAGTCCTACTGCGTACTTTTTAGAGCTTACAGCCTATCCTCCTTTCTATCCAGTGCGTGAAGATATAATAAATAAATACGGCGATGAATGGACATTAAAGCCTGAAAGCTATATTGGTAACGGTGCTTTTAAGGTGACAGAGAGAAACTTTGATAAAAGCATAATACTAGAGAGAAATACCAATTACTGGAATAATGAAAATATAAAACCTAATAAATTAACTTTTCTTTTGATGGAAGAGCCTAATACTTCTCTTGCTGGTGTTCTTAATGGTTCTATTCATTTCGCTAAGCCTTTTCCAAGAAATGATATAGAAACTTTAAATAAAAAGGGAATAGTTCATATTGTACCAGTAGCAGCTTCATACTACTATAGATTTAATTTAAATAACAAAGAAGTTTTAAAAGACAACAGAGTAAGGCGTGCATTATCTTTGGCTATAGACAGAGATTATATAGTAAAATCAATAACAAAATGCGGTGAGCGTCCTGCTGGAAGTTTAGTTCCTTATGGTATTAATGATGTAGACGGAGATTTTAGAGAAAATGGCGGAGATAATATAAACATTGATGATTATAAAAAAAATGTTGAAGAAGCAAGAAAATTATTATCAGAAGCGGGATATGAAAACGGCAAAAACTTCCCTGTACTTGATTTGCTTATAGCGACAAGGGAGTTTGATGTAAATATAGCAGATGCCGTGCAGAACATGATTAAAGATGCACTTAATATTGATGTGAGAATAGTAAAACATGAATGGGCTTCTTATCTTCAGAATATGTATAACAAAGATTTTGATATGGCAGTTTATTTATGGTATGCTGATTATAATGATTCTATTAATTTTTTGAATATTTTTAAAAGTGATGCTCCGAATAATTATGGCTCTTATTCAAATAATGCTTTTGATGAATACATTGATATAGCTTCTACAAATAAGAATAATGATATAAGAATGCATGCACTTCATTTGTCAGAAGATATTTTTATAAAAGATAATGCTGTAATACCAATATATTTTTACTCTGAAGCATTACTTGTATCACCAAAATTAAAAGGTGTAGAATATGATTCACAAGGGCTTTACAGATTTTTTAATGCTTATTTAGAATAATTTTTATAATACACATTTAACTTATACCTAAACAAATATAGTTTGTCAAATTTTAGTTATTTATGAATGCAATTATAATTTATTTATATTTTTGTCAATCCATAAAAGATGTTTTAGATTATAGTGAATTACTTATTTGAATGATAATAGGTAATCAGCCAAACATATCGTTCACATTTGATAAGAATAAATAATACCATGTGTGAAGGTGTCTATTAAGCGTCCCAACGAAGATGAGGTAGGGCTTACGATTGATAAACTATATTTTTTATGTATATAACTGATAATTATTCATCATCAAATATCGGTTTTTGAATGATTTGTATTGATTTATTAGCCTTATCAGCTTTTCCGAAATATGCATGAACAAAAGGAATAGAGACTATATTTCCATTTTCAGCTAGTTTTATTTCAAAGACATAATTAGAAGGGATAGAGTATACATCTGTTATTTCACCGTACATGTTGTTATCATTGTCTATTATTTTATAACCCATTAATTCAGCTTCATAAAATGTGTCATTGTCAAGCTCGGGAAGATTTAGAGAATCAATAAATATATCAAGACCTATTAACTTTTTAGCTTTTTCTAAAGTATCAATATCTTTCAGGGCGAGTACAAAAGATTTATTTTTTTTCTTGACATTTGTAACGGTAAAAGTTTGGCCGTTAATAATGATAGATGTATTTTTATTTAAAACAGGAAGAGAGGTGAAATAACCTTTATCGGAAAAAGTCATTTCAACCTCTCCTTTTAAACCATGTATGCCTGTAATTTTTGCGTAAAAAATAATCAATTGTCAATAATCTCAAGCATTACACGTTTACCACTTTTCATGGAAGCTGCAAAAAGAATAGTACGTAATGCATGAGCAATACGACCTCTTTTACCTATAATTTTACCTATGTCGCTTTGGTTCACTTTCAATTCCAGAATCGTACTCTTCTCACCCTCAATAACCTTAACACTCACACCTTCAGGCTCATCCACCAATTTTTTAGCCAAATACTCAATAAGCTCTTTTTCTTCCGTCATAGCACACTCCTTTATATATTATAAGACGTAAATTAAGCTTCGCTTTTCTCCTCAGCAGATTCAGGCTTAGCTTGTTTACGATGTTTGCGTCTTTTTTCAGGATTTTTTAATGCTCTTTTTTTCTTGCGTTCAAGCGGAGCACCTTTATCTTTTTCCATAAGACCTTCTTTAACAAGAATACTTTTTACTACATAAGTTGGCTGTGCACCGTTAGAAAGCCATTTTTTTAAGCCTTCTACATTTAACTTATACAATACATCTTTAGCTTTAGGGTTAAACCAACCTAGCTCTTCAATAAAACGACCATCGCGTGGGAAACGAGCATCTGCTGCTACAATACGATAATGAGGCTCATGTTTGCGACCTATACGTTTTAATCTTAATTTTACCACCTTTATTTTCCTCCAAGTTTATTACATTAATTTGTTTAAATCATCTATAGACATACCCATACCCTCTAGGGACTTTGCGAGCTTATCCATCTTTTTAGTACTGCCCATCATGTTTTTCATCATAGTAAATTGTTTTATTAACTGATTTACATCATAAACACTTTGACCGCTTCCTTTGGATATTCTCATTTTTCTTGAATTATTCAAAGGAAATAGGGCTAATCTTTCTTTTTTGGTCATTGACTGTATAATAGCTTTATATTTCTTAAACTTCTCTTCTTCACGGCTTAAAAGCTCTGTATCAATATTAGCCATACCAGGTATCATAGAAGTCATTTTACTGATACCGCCCATTTTAGTAGTAGCTTCTATTTGTTTTAAGAAATCATTATAATCGAAGTTATTTTCTATAACTTTTTGAAGCATCTCTTTAGCTTCTTTTTCACTTATAGCGGCACGGGCTTTTTCTACAAGTTTTACAATATCGCCCATACCAAGTATCTGACCTGCAACTCTTTTTGCATCAAATACATCTATATCATCTATATGTTCACCCACGCCAACAAATTTAACTGGGGAGCCTGTAGCGTATTTTAATGATAATGCGGCACCGCCTCTTACCCCAGAGTCGAATTTTGTAAGTATTACGCCATTTATGCCTATGTTGCTTTGGAAACTTTTAGCCACATCATAAACACTCTGACCTGCAGTAGAGTCCACAACCAATAATTTTTCAGTAACATCGGCTGAGTTTACAACGCGTCTAAGCTCCATCATCATATCTTCATCTATTTCCAAACGGCCTGCAGTATCAACTAATATCATGTTGTACTGTTCTTTTTTGGCTATAGCAAGAGCTTTTTTGAGTATTTTATATGCTTTTTTCTCTTTAGTGTCTATATGATATGGAACTCCTACTTCTCTAGCAAGTACGGCAAGCTGTTCCATAGCGGCAGGTCTATGTACGTCAAGACCAACCATCATAACGCGTCTTTTATCTTTATAGTATTTTGCTAATTTGGCTGTTGTAGTAGTTTTACCAGAACCTTGTAAACCGAATAATAATGTGATAGTAGTTTTTTCTACAGGTTCTAATTTAAGACCGCTTTCGCCTTCGCCTATCATATTAACCAATGTATCATGAACATCGGCTATAAATTGATTGGCAGGTTCCACGCCTTCTATTTTTTCTTTTCCTATAGCTCTGTTTGTAGCTTCTTCTAGGAATTTGTTAGCTGCTTCTAAAGATACATCTGCTGATAATAGTGCCTCTTTTATAGTAATAAGGCTGTCAGTTATATCTTTATCTGTTAGCACTTTTTTGCCGTGTATTTTAGAGAATACATTAGATATAGATTTCGTTAAATTATCAAACACTAAAATTAACCTTAAATAAACATATTACTTCCAATACCATATTATACATAATATCTTTAAAAAGTCAATATTTAGAGTGCTTTAACAAAAAATAATATATACTGAAACGATTTTATTTTATTAATTTGTATATTTTATAGATGTATTATAAACTTTTTTGATGTATAAAAAGTTTTAAAATATAAAAATACTGCTATTTTATAATTTAGGTTATGTATTAAATGTAAGATAATATTAGTTTTTTACTAAAAAATGTAGTCTTTCGACTTACTACATTATTCTGCAGCGTACAAAAGAAACTGTGTGTGGTATGACTGTATGCTTAGAAGCAAAGTCCATATATAAAATACAAAATTAATTATGAAACATATACTATTTACCGCTGCCGCCTGTCATGCCTTTTACTAGGAATTTTCTAAATATTATAGCGAGCAATGCAGGAGGAAATATGGCTAGAAGTCCTGCTGCAGTTGTTATGCCGTACTGTATAGTATCTTTGGATACAAATTCTGAGGCAACTATTGATATGGGCTTTGTAGCAGCCGAGCTTGCCAAAATAAGCGGTATCTGAAACTGTCCCCAAGACATTAGAAATACAAGAAGAAATGCTGATAATATAATAGGTGCTGATATTGGGATCATTACTCTAAAGAGAACATCTATTTCATTGCAGCCGTCTATGTAAGATGCCTCTTCTATTTCTACTGGTATGGTTTCAAAATAATTAGATATTAACCAAGTATTAATCGGCAGAAATGAAGTTACATATACTAAAGATAATGCAAATAAATTATCAAGCAATGACATTAATGAAAACATTCTATAAAGCGGTATTATAGTTGTAAATGCAGGTATTGCCATAGATATAAGTATCAAAGTTTTTACTATGTTTCTGCCTTTAAACTTCATCTTCGATACAGCATATGCACACATAATCGAAAAAGGAAGACATAAAAATATTGTTATAAAAGCTGTTTTTACAGAATTAATTACTCCTATGAAAAACATTTTAGATTGTCTTGAAGAGGCTGTGAAAATTTTTATATAATTATCCATTGTAGGTTCTTTAGGCAAAAAATAAGAAGTGTTTTTAAACATCTCATATTCTGGCGTAAAGCTCACAATTACAGCCCAAGCTATAGGACCCAAAATTATTAATACAAAAAATATTACAGATATATAATATAAAAAATTTATTCTTTTATTTTTTTTATTGTTCATAAATATTTATGTCTTATTTTTTCCTTAAATATAATATTAATTATTAAAATGTTTTATAAATAGTCAATTTTCTTAGACATAGATTTTATATATAATATCCCTAAAGTACCCGATACTATCATAACTAAATATGTTAATGCACTTCCTCTTCCGAAATCAAGAAAAGAAAATGTAGTCATATAGTCTTCAAGAAGTATAGTTTTTCCCAAATTGCTGTAACCTGAAATAGTTATAACCTCATCAAAAACATTTATTGCTGATATGGATGTGAAAGTTATAATAATACCCAAAGCAGGTACTAAAAGAGGTAAGGTTACTCTTGTAAACATTTGGAATTTATTTGCCCCGTCAATACTAGCCGCATCATAAAGTACATCAGGTATAGCACGCATAGATGATAGAAGAACAATAGAACAAAATGGTATATTTCTCCAAGCAACAACTATTGCTATAATAAGCATTAATGAATATCTATTAGATAAATACTGTATAGGCTCATCTATAATATTTAAATTATATAAAATCTTATTAAGAAATCCATATCCGGGATAGAATATCCATTTCCAAAGTATACCATTAACCACTGGAGGTAAAGCCCAAGGTATAACAGCTATAGCCATGAGTATATTTTTTAATCTGCTCTCAAAATTAAGTATACTTGCAAATAAAAGTCCTAATAATACGCATATTATAACTACTATAACCATTATTATTATACTGTTTTGAAGCGAATACCAAAAATCAAATGATTTTAATGTATATATATAATTATCAAAACCTATAAATGCCGTATCTTTCGGAGCTGTTAATTTCATTTTTCGTAAACTATAAAAGAATGTAACTATTATAGGATACAAAACAAAAACTGCCATAATTACAACAGCAGGCAGTATTAATATATAAGGCAATACTTTATTCTTTTTCATAATCCAAAAATATTTTGTAACTTCTTATTAAAATATAACTAAAGTATTAAAATTTGTCAAATTAGATTTGTTTTAAAATTATTTCAATGTTTATTTTAGTAATAAATATGCTTAAATAATAGACTTGTTTCAAAAGTACTTGACAAACAATTTTGTAAGTTTGTCATTTTATGCTAAATTAAATAATATTAATTATAATTTAATTAAATGTTTTATATGTTGTATAAACTGTATGTTTAAGCTCCAAAATGCAGTTCTTTTGGTTCTTTTATACCAATAAAAGAACTGGAGTTGCCGAAGGCACGCAGAGCGGGGGCAAAGCCCCTTTAAAAATATTAAATAAAATTTAAATTTAGTTTTGAAACAAGTCTAATATATCAAAACTATTCATATATTTTAAAAATATCTTAAATTAAAAATATTCATTTTTCGACAAAATATAATAGTTAGTTTTCCTTTATTAATTTTATTCAAAAATATTATCAAATAAAATTAATATTTATTAATCAAAATTTGCTGTCTCTAAGCATATAGTTAAACTGATTTCTTGTATAAACTTTTATTTTATTATTATGCATAGCATAACTTCTGGCACTGCTTGTAAGTTCTACAGGAAGTATAAGTATTCCGTTTTTTGCTCCAGCCTCATTAATAAGAAGTATAAAATCTCTTATAATAAGCTCGCCAACTTCTGTATTTTTCCATCTTTTAAAAGATATTAATGTTAAATCTTTTTTATTTTTATTTGAAGCAAATGCCAAGTAATTAACTTCATCTCCATAATCATAATCTATTAAATGATCATTATATTCCTGTACAGCAGAATACATAAGTTTTTTTTGTATTATATCTTGGCATATACTCTTAAAAGATGCTAAAGTTATATCATATATTTTATCCACTTTTTTTAGTATAACACTTTCTGACGAAGCATTATTTTCATTTATACCGCATTCTAATAATATTTTTTCTATATCCATAGTTTTTTCAAGCTGAGCAAAATCCAGTATACTGTCAATATTATTAAAACTGCTTTCCCATAATTTTACACTGTTTTCCCAAATATCTATATACTGCTTATCAACATACTTTTCATAATTTTCATTTTTATATTTTTCATCATCTTCAATCTGCATATTATTTCTTAATTTCTGAAGCTGCTGTGAAGCTTTTGAAATTTCAAATAAATATTTAAAAATTCCGTCTAAATCATACATATCAAACTCAGGAGCATTAAAAAGTCTTATATGCTCAAAATAGCTTATAGCACTATTAACATCTTTGATAAAATAATTATAAAAAGCAAAATCAAGTATAATAGCTATTTCATCTTTTTTTATTTCATTAATTTTATACTGTGCGGAAAGTTTATTATAAAGCTCTATAAACTCATCAGTATCATCAGATTTATATAATATGTATAAATATATTCTGTTTATATAAAATTTATATTTTAGGTTAGTATTTATAGACCTTAAAGACAAAATAGACTCAGCAAAGCTTTTAGCAGTATTTATTTCATCGGTGGCTATGTATAATGATATTAATATTTTTTCAACCAATGTCATATCATCATAATCTTCTTCTATATTTGATATATTTCTGCTTAATCTCTTATGAAGCTCTTCAAGCATAGTAATAATTTTTTTATAATCCTGTGTCATAAAATAACATATTGCCGCTGTTTTTAATTCATCTATTTCGAAGTCACTTTTATTATTAAGTACTCTGTTAAAATATTCGCATGCTAATTTATATGCTCCTTCTTTTCCAAGTATAACAGCTGCTTTTAGAGAATAATAACTATTACTTGGCTCTAATTGTGCTATTTTTAAAATACATTTGATACTTTCTTCTTTTTTATCTATTCTTTCATATAACCCCTCTAACTTTTTATATATATTTATCTCTTCTCCTTCAAAGTATTTTAAATCCATTAATTTTTGATATTTTTCTACAGCATTTTCTATGAAATTATACTGTTCCTCCAAAACGGCAAGTTCATATATAGAATTATAATCTTTAGGATTGGCATCAATTTTTCTTTGAAGTTCGTCCATTTTCTTTTTTATATTTTTAGGTTTATAATAACTGTTAGCTGATGATATACTTCTTACAAATAAAATAATTCCTATTACTATTAATATAGATACTGGAACTATCAATATATACATATATAGATTAAACATAATTTTTATCTTCCTAAAATCAGAATTATATTATAACTATTTTAAGATTGAAAATAAATTAATACAACATGGTTATTATAAAAAAATAAAAAATTATATAAAATTGCTGCTCAAAAAACTTATTTTATCTTTATGTTTAGAATGTATTTTTGAACTTTGGATAAGTTTTACAGGCTAATAATTAAATTTTTTGCTTCTGATCCATTAAGCACTATAGAAATATATCGATATAAACAGACTGCCAATCCTTTTACTTCTCTTAAAATATATTCTTTCATTTTTTATAATTTCGTAAATCTATTGACATTAATACATAATAGTATATATTCTATTGAAAATTTCACTCATTACAAATTATAGGAGTAAAAACATGAAAAAAATATTATTTTTATCCGCTGTCATTTTGATATCAGCATTTTTTGCTGTTTCCTGCGGAGGTCAGAAAAGCTCTTCAGAAAACTCAATAACAGTAATGGTTCCAGACTGGGCGGTACCTTCTGATGAAATGCTTAATGCATTTAAAAATGAAACTGGAATAACTGTTAATATGAATGTTATGGCTTGGGAAAATATAAGAGATAAAATATCAATAGCGGCTGCTGGAGGAGCTGCTGCTGCTGATGTTGTAGAAGTAGACTGGTCTTGGGTAGGAGAATTTAACAGTGCAGATTGGCTTGAACCTATAGAATTAAGCCAAGAAGAAATTAATGCTATGCCTTCTATACAGCCTTTTATAATAGATGGTAAAGTTTTAGCTCTTCCTTATGCTAATGATTTCCGTTTGGCTTATTATAATAAAAAACATTTTGAAGAAGCTGGCATTACTGAAGCTCCAAAATCTTGGGACGATGTTTATAATGCTTTAATAGCTATAAAAAATGCAGGTGTAACTAAATATCCTTTTTCTATGCCTTTAAATGCTGATGAATCTTGCACTACTTCATTAATATGGATGGCATATTCAAAATACGGAGTAGTATTCAATGAAGATGGCACTTTAAATAAAGATGCTGTACTTGGATCATTAGAGTTTATAAACAAAATGGCTAATATTGATAACTTGATTGATCCTGCTTGTAAAACTTCTACAGGTATGGACGCTTATAGAAGAATCAATTCTGGAGAGGCTAGTTTTATAGTAGGGCCTACTTCTTTTGTAAGCAGAGTACAAGATCCTAATGAATCTCAAGTGGTAGGAGATGTTATACCTATACTTCTTCCGGGTGCTGAAGGTCCTTCTCCAAAAACTTTTGCTTTACCTGAAGGTGTAGGCGTAATAAAATTATCTAAAAACAAAGAAGCTGCAATGAAATTTGTAAAATGGTTTAATTCTCCAGAGATACAAAAACAATTAAACTATGTACAAAATACTATGCCTACAAGAACTTCAGTTATGGAAGAGCTTATTAATGAAGGCAAATTAAAAAACACTGGTGCTTTGCTTGAAGAGTCTACTTTGATATCAAGCCCATTCCCAAAAGGTGTTCCTAGCTATTATTCTGAAATGACTACTGCTATATTTAATGCTGTTAATGAAATGGTTTTAGGAGCAAAAACTCCTGAAGAAGCATTTAATGCTATGGATACAAAAATTAAAGAATTAGTTTCAAGATAATTTTATTAAGATTTAATAATATTAGGGCATTGCTTTTTTAAGTGATGCCTTTATTTTTTATATATTACTAATTATAATTTTATATTTTTGCAAATCTATACTGAAAATTTTTAAGTTTGTCAATTTTTTGTTGTTCTTTTTCCCGCCTTCGCTCTGCGGGCTTCGCCAAAAGAACCATACGAAGTACGCCTACAGCGAAAGTGCAAGTGTAAAAAATTAGTACTAAATCATACTAAAGTTGTGTTACATGTAAGATAGTTTTAGTAAATTAAAGCCCAAATGTATCCTTTCGCGTCTGCGGGCTGTGCCTGCTTCTTTGTGGCACGCCACGGGCGGACAGCGTCCAAAAGAAGTAGGGTCTGGGGCAAAGCCCCAGATATCAAAACAAAAATATAACTTTACTTTTAACAAAATATAATTGTTTAGGTATAATTATTATTTATTAATAACATAAAACATTTTGTATAAATAACTATAAGCTGTATACCATGCTGCAAATGTGCTTATTATTGGGTGATTACTCTTTCATTTGGTTGTGTATGTTATTTGATTGAATATACAATAGAGGCATATCTGAACGAATATTATGGGAAACTTACAGTTGACAAACTTAAAAATTTTTATATCTACTGCAATAAAAAAGAACAGAGTGTTAAATATATTATACTCTGTTCTTTTATTTTAATGTTTTATATTTCTATTAATCGTCCCATTCCTGACCTAATAGCTGACCAGATTTATCAATGTATAATTCCATCATATTATTCATTTTTACTTTATATACATTATAGTGTTCCATCTCTACTGCCCAAATTTGAGCCTGAGGATATGTTCTTCTAGCTGTAGCAAGTACTGCCTGAGGAACCTGATTAAGAGGTACATACCAATCAGCAAATAAAGCTGAAGTACTTAAAACTGTTAAAGCTGCTAATAAACAAAGTATTTTTTTCATATTTTTTCTCCTTTTTTAATTAAATTATTTTTTATAAAATTATAAATTAATCGTCCCATTTTTGACCTAATAACTGTCCGTTGTTGTCTATATATAATTCCATCATATTATTTAATTTTATTTCAAATGTAGTGAATTGTTTTTCTATTTTTACTATGGCAGCATTAGGATAAGTTCTTTTTACTGTATTCATAACGTTAGCTGGAAGTATAGTAGCAGGCATATTTCCGTAGCATTTAACTTCTTTCCAATCGCCGTTAGGGAAGAAATCTATTTGTGTTCCGTTTTCTAAATATACTTCAATATCGTCCCAATCTCTTTCTATAAAAGTTACTTTTACATTAGCAAAATGCTGTTTGATAAAGTTTTGAGCATTTTGAGGTATAGATGATAATTGAACTCCATATCCATATTGTGCGTTATTTTGACCTTGCTGAGCATAAGGATCTTGATAATTATTTTGAGGGTCTGGCTGTACTTGAGGCTGACCATAAGGGTCTTGATATCCTCCTTGACCGCCTTGCTGACCATAAGGATCCTGATATCCTCCCTGCTGATTATCATAGTATCCATTGTACTGAGCAAATAATGAACCTGTACATATTGCTAAAACAAAAAGTATTGATAATGATTTTTTTATTGTAGTCATAAAAACTAGCCCCTTTATTAATTGTTTCATTTGTAAAGACATGTTGCTTACTGGTAAATTATCTTTACATTATAATTATAGTATATTTATTAAATAATGTCAATTAAATTTACTATTTTTTTACTAAAATTTTACATTTTTTCTTTCATAAATTGCTATAATAGGCTTATTACAAAATTAAATATAGAATTTTTATGATAATGTTTTTACATACTAAATTAATTATTATTATATATAAATATTACACAAAAGTATGTCTCGTATTATAACTTTACTCTGTATATAAGTAGCTTTGCAGAAATTATAAAATAAAAATTAATTATAAAAAATATCAGTATTATTTGAAAATATTTTTTATTTGTAATTTAAGTAACTAGTATTTTTATATAAGTTTTTTATCATTAAAGTAATTTTTTGTTAATGATAATAAAAATTGAAAAATCACAAAATATTATTTATAATCTCATATATAACTTTAATAAGATAAAATAATCATAATATTAAATAAAAAAATATATTTAGTATAACAAGTAAAACTTCTTGATTTTAATATACAATTATTATATAATAGTAGGAACAAAAATAAATAAAAAAAATAATTAACGGTAACCATCATGAAAAAAGTAAATTTATGTTTATTAGGAGCTTCTGGTGCTGTTGGTCAGGAGATGCTCAAAGTACTAGAAGAGAGAAAATTTCCAATTAATGAATTAAGATTGCTTGGAAACAGAGAAGCTGGAAAAAAAGTAGTATTCAATAAAAAAGAATACACAATAGAAAAAGTAACTAAAGATTCGTTTAACAATATGGATATTACATTAGTTGCTGTAGGTGCTGATTTGAGTAAAAAGCTTAGTCCTGAAGCAGTAAAGGCTGGAAGTATTGTTGTAGATAACAGCAGTGCTTTTAGAATGGATAAGAATGTTCCTTTGGTTGTTCCAGAGGTGAATCCTGATGATGTTAAATTACACAAAGGTATAATATCTAATCCTAACTGTTCTACAATAATAGCTTTAGTAGCTTTAGCTCCGCTTCATAAGTTTGGTAAAATTAAACGTATTATAGCTTCTACTTATCAGGCTGTTTCTGGTGCTGGTAAAGAGGGTATGGAAGAGTTGGAACAGCAATTACAAGATTATGTTGCTGGAAACAAACTTAAAAACAGTACTTTTAAATATCAAATACTTCATAACTTAATCCCTCAAATAGATTCATTTGATAAAAATGGATACACTAAAGAAGAGTTAAAAATGACTAATGAAGGTAGAAAAATCCTTCATGCACCTGATATGCAGATAAGCTGTACTTGTGTAAGAGTACCTGTTATAAGAAGTCATAGTGAAGCTATTACTATAGAAACAGAAAAGAAAATTACTGTAAAAAAAGCAAGAGATTTATTATCAAAAGCTAAAGGTGTTAAAGTAGTTGATGATCCAGAGAAGTTCAGATACCCTATGCCTTTAGATACATCAGATCAAGATGATATATTTGTAGGAAGAATAAGAGAAGATATCAGTGCTAAAAACTCATTAGTATTATGGTGTGCTGGAGACCAAATAAGAAAAGGAGCTGCTACAAATGCTGTTCAGATAGCAGAATTACTTTTACCAGAATTAGAAAAGAAAGGTGAAGAAGCTCCTGCTAAAAAAACTGCAGCAAAAAGAACTTGCGTAAGAAAAAAAGCAGCAAAAAAATAAATCATTAATATTTTTATTATATAGAGAGGGGTTTTTATTTTTTACAAAACTCCTCTTTTTTTATGTTTATAAGGCTTGATATTAATCTTAAAAAGCTCATTATCATCTAGTTTATACTTACTTTTTATTAGTGTACATTTATATTTTATAATATATAATATAATTATGAATATTTATATTGATTTAAATTTATTATCAGATTTTGAAAAAGATAAGGATATATATAAGCTGATATTAGAATCACATCAAAAAAATACTAATTATTTTTATTCTCCAGCACATCTTTATGATTTAGATTCTGCTGGTTTAAAAGATAATGATCCGCAAAAAAGAATAGATAAATTATTATTTCTACAAAATATTGTTTCTAATAATTATTTAGTTTTAGATAAAAAGTTAAATACCATCTTAAAAAGCAATAGTTCTCCAAATATATTTACATCAAACAAATATTATCCTGGTTATGCTCAAAAAAAATTATCCAACATTTTATCAAATAGAGATGCTATAATTGAATTACAAGGATTATTAAATTCTAATATACCAATAGATATATTAGAAAAAAATATAAAAAATCGTATGAATGATGAAGATTATAAAAAAGAAAGAAGAATTTTATTAGATAATAAAAAATATAGAATTAAGTTAAATAATTTTAAATTTCATATACAAGATAGATTAAAAATATTGAAAAAAGAAAAATCATTATTTGATATAATTGAATTTTCTTACGATGATATGGATTATATAGAAGATATTGAAATAATTATAAAAGAGATACTCATCAATAAAGAACTATCTGTCAAAAAATTAAAATTTATAGATAATGTAAAAAATACAGATTCAGATTTTATGCATTGTTTTTTTGCTACTTATTGTGATTATTTTGTTACTAGGGATAGGATATTATTCGCAAAATCATCCTTTATATACAAATTTTTAAATGAAGAAATGAAAATAGATATAAGAACTAAAGTAATTACATTAGATGAGTTTTTAGAGTTAATTAAATAATATGATATATTAATAATTTTAAATTTTGTTATTAAAAAATAAATTTTATTTTTTAATATATGGGGCTTTGCCCCACACCCCACTTCTTTTGGTGCCCCAAAGAAGCAAAATGGCTATATTTTGCTTAAATTAATAATCTATTTTACATGTAAAACAATTTTAGTATGATTTAGTATTAATTTTATACTTGCACTTTTTGGTTATTTTTGCGGTGGGAAAAAGAACAATTAAAAAAATTGACAAACTTAAAAATTTTTAGTATATAAAATAGTTTTCAAATATTTAATTATTAAAATTAAACTTTTATAGTTAGTATATGTTTATTAAAAAATACTACAAAAAAATAAAAATCAATAATTAATATATTGAATAAAATCAGAAATATAATATAGTTTTTAATCATTAAAAATAAATTTTTAAATGTTAGAGGAATTATATGAAAGTTTTTATTAGTGCAGATATTGAGGGAATTACTACAACTACACAATGGCCTGATACGGATGCAGGAAGTTTAACTTATAAAGAGCATACCCTGCAAATGACTAAAGAGGTTAATGCAGCATGCGAGGGAGCTATTGAGGCTGGTGCTAAAGAAATATTTGTAAAAGATGCACATGACTCTGCTATGAATATAGATCAAACAGCTTTGCCCGAATGCGTTAAGATACATAGAAGATGGAGCGGAGATCCTTATTCTATGGTAGAAGGTATTGATGAGAGCTTTGATGCAGCTATGTTTATTGGGTATCATAATGCAGCTTCTATTGGAAATAATCCGCTTTCGCATACCATGAATACCAGAAATGTATATGTTAAACTTAATGAAGTTCTTGCAAGCGAGTTTATGTTTTTCAGTTATGCAGCAGCTTATAGGAAAGTACCTACAGTATTTTTGTCTGGTGATAAAGGATTATGCGAAGAGGCTATGAAGATGAATCCTAATCACCCTAATTTGATAACACTTCCTGTAAAAGAGGGTATAGGCTATTCTACTATTAATTATTCTCCAAATTTAATGGTAAAGATGATTAAAGAGAAAACTAAAGAGGCATTAAGTCTGGATTTTAAGGGTAAATTATTAAAACTACCTAATCATTTTAAACTTGAAGTTTGCTATAAAGAACATGGTTATGCTCATAAAGTGTCATTTTATCCTAATGCTAAAAAAATTAATGATACTACTGTAGTTTTTGAAAATAATGATTATTATGAGATATTAAGAGCCTTGAAATTTATATTATAAATTTTATAATATAATAGTCCGATAACTTATGAAAGCCTTCTTAAAAAATAAGTCTTTTTAAGGAGGCTTTTTTATTATCAAGAATTTTTAAATCATTTATGGGAAACACTATGCCAGAGATTTGGGATGTTTATAATAGAAATAAGAAAAAAACAGGACGTATTCATCAGAGGGGACTTCCTTTAAGAAAAAATGAGTATCATATAGTTATACATGCTTGGGTGGTAAACAGTAATGATGAAGTTATAATGACTAAAAGACACAAAAGTAAAAAAATATGTCCTAATAAATGGGAGTGTACCGAAGGCTCTATACTTTCTGGAGAAAACAGTATTGAAGGAGCTGTAAGAGAGCTTAAAGAAGAGATTGGCTTGTCATTTGAAAAAGAGGAAGGTATATTTTTAACTTCTTTTATACTTGAACGTTCAAAAACTATAATAGATGCATTTATGTTTAGAAGAGATGTAAAATTAGAAGATTTAGTTTTGCAGGAAAATGAAGTAAGTGAAGCTATGATAGTTAACAGAGAAAAATATTTTGAGATGTGCCAAAACAAAAAAATTATCTCTTCTATAAGATATTTTTATGATATTTATGATAAACTTAAATAATTTTTTAGGAGAATAAAAAATGCAGTATGTGAAGTTTGGAAGCAGAAGGGGAAATGAAGGAGAGATAAAACTTCTTGATATATTTTATAATCATAATATAGTGTTTGCTGAAGTGAAAGCTGGAGCTCAAAAAGTAAAGGAGAAGAAGTTTTTAAAAGGCACAAAAATAATGATAGCAGACGGACTTACTACAGTTGCCGTTGCTATTGCCAAAAGTGATTCTGATTCTTTAGATAAATTTAATATTAAGTTTAATAAAAATGAAATAGAGAGAGTAAATATTTCAGATTGGGTAATAGCAGCGAAAGTAAAAATATATAAACTTAAAGAAGAAGATTATTTTCCTGCTACTATAGGCAAATTTTATCATATAAAAAATAAAGACAAAATAAAATTAATAGATGAGCTTATTGAAAAATATTCAAAAGATTAAATATGTTTTTATTCTTTTTTTCCTTTGATTTTCTCTATTAAACTAACTATTGCAAATATAATCAGCCCGATTATACAGCTAATTCCTCACATATATAAAATAACTCCGTACTTGTATTTTATTGTATTATACCCTAGTGTAGTATAATGTCAATAGTGCTGGAATTATAATGTTTTTATATATAATCAATAATCATTCGCCTATGATTTTTATTAATACTCTTTTTAATCTTTTTCCGTCATATTCTCCGTAAAAAATTTGCTCCCAAGTTCCGAAATCTAATTTTCCATCTGTAACAGCTACAACAACCTCTCTTCCCATTAATTGTCTTTTCATGTGAGCATCAGCATTATCTTCATATCCATTATGTTTATACTGACTATGAGGTTTTTCTGGGGCTAATTTTTCAAGCCAAACTTCAAAATCATTATGAAGTCCGCTTTCATCATCATTTATAAATACGCTTGCTGTTATATTCATAGCATTGCATAATATTAGTCCTTCTTTTATACCGCTTTCATCTAAACATTTTTGCACTTCTGGTGTTATATTAATGTATCCCCTTCTTTTAGGATAATTGATTTCTAATACTTTTCTATAAGATTTCATTATTTTTCTCCAAATTATATTTTTTATGTTTTGAATTAAATATTATTCCATACCGTATATTTTTAAGAATTCGCTTAATATAGTATGCATAATTATTCTTTTTTTATCATAATCTAAATTTCTAGTTAATTCTATTCCGAAAGATTCTATATTTTTTTTAGCGGCATAATATGTTATAGTAGTAGGCATAGGATAATACATTTGTCTGAATTTAAATTTCATAGGCTCTATTCTTGAATTAATATTATTAAGCACACTCACAACTTTATCATCTAATTTTCTGCTGTCATATATAATAGAATCTCCGAAAAACTCTTTAAATCCGTTTCCCTCATGAAGAGTAAGCACTACATCTATATCATATTCATCAAGCATTTTCATGTACTCTTTAGCTAATTTATCAGTATCGGTTCTGCTTACTTTTTTGTCAAAGAATCTGTTATTAATATCCTGTCCCTCTATTGCCCTAGTATTTTTTCTGTATGCTTCAGGTACAGCAATAGGTACTATAGTAAGGCTTCCTTTTTTTATAGGCATATTAATTCTTTCCATAGCAACATCAGTTCCTACTCTTTCGCTTCCATGCGGAACTATCAAAAATATATTAGGTCCTTTTTCAGGGTGAACTACTCTATATATTGTGTTTTCGTTTTTTGTTCCTTCCATTATTTTGAAATTGTATCTGTCTATATCTTCATTGAGATGGCTTGCTACTTCCATTTCTAATTGTCTTGATACGCTTTCTATTAACGATTTTTCATTTTCTGTTGTTCTGTATGGTCCGTCAAGAATAGGTATTATAGAAGTTTTATGATTAGGCTCTAAAAAATAACTTACACCTAAAGATGATGAAGGTGTTATTTTTACAGCATTATTATATGTTATTACTGATATTTTATCATCATATGCTACAACAGCAAATGATTTTCCTTTAAAGTCATATCCTCTATTGTCTTTTGTTATAGTCATTTGTATATCATCATTATGTTTGCTTTTTATATACATGTATCCAGAATGCAAAGTAAAATTGTTGCTTTCGTATGTTAATTTTGAACTCGGCATAAGTATAATAGATTTCTCTCCGTTATCCATTACCAAATATGATTCTTCTTTTGTAGATATTGAAAAATAATCGTCTGGAAAACTTTTCTTAACATCTATATCAGCATGCTCTTCATTAACTATTACAGATGCTTCTCCCTGTCTTGATATTACTTTGAAACTATTAGCAAATAGTAAATTGCTTAATGTTATCATAAAAGAGTATATTAATATGTATTTAATAATTTTCATAGTAAAAGCCGTTATATTTAAAATATCGTTTTAATTGTCGAATTAATAGAAAAATGCTTTAAATAAAAAAGTTTTGTAAAAAAATATGATTATATATTCTGTAAATATCAAAAATATGCTCTATTTATGCTAGTTCAATTATGTAAATATCAAGAAATTAAGTTCTTCAAGACTTTTTCTTTACATTGTTTTTACAAATATATCAAAAATATGTAGTATATGTATAAAATATATCGATATTATTCTATATTTGTAAATATTTTGTAAAATAATTGTAAAATAATATTGCAAAAAATACGCTCTCTGCTATAATAATAAATGTAAAGAGATTTTACAATAACCGTTAAGGAGATACAAATGACTAATAATTTAAAACTTTTTATAAAAATAACACCTAGTAAGCTTCCAGAAAATATAAGAAATTTTATAGCTCTTAATTACAGTAAAGCAAAAATAGTTTATATTGATAAAGTTAAAGATGAATACGAAATAAAATTGAGCAATGGAATATATATTAACTTTGATAAAAATGGTTCTTGGAATTATATAAGCAGCGATGATAAATTATCTGAAAATATACTTCCTAAAAATATAGCACATAAAGTAAAAAGCATAATGAAAAAATATAAAAATACCTATGTATTTGAAATTAATAGAAGAATAGAGTTTTACAGAATAAGATTAACTAATTCATTAGAATTACGTATAAGACATAATGGTGAAATACTACTTGCATAATTTTATTATTGTATCTCTTTAAGTTTTTTATTATAAAGGTCTGAGTTCTTTAGAGGATTCAGACCTTTTTATTATCAAATATAACACAAAAAATCATCTGCTATTTCAAATATGTAAAAAATATATATAGATATACTTCAATTATTATAATTTTTTATAAAAGATATATAATTGTAAAATATAATTGCCTAATAATATTTTTTATTAAATAATCATGATAGATGATATTTATTTAATATGATAGTATTATAATCAAATTAAAGTTGTAAGAGGAATAAAATATTATGATAAAAAAAACAATCTATATTTCGGCATTTGTATTTTTATTAATGACAGTAAGCTGCAGCAAAAAAAACAATAATACCACTAATCCAATTCTTGAAGAAACAAAATACACAGTTAAAGGTATTGACAGTAAATACGATGCTGTTTGGAAATTTTTTAATGCTGATGAAAAAGGAGCAGAAGCTGTAGATGTTTCTATATCTGACGGCGGAGTTAATAATTTAGTAATTTCTAATAAATCAGAAAAAGTGAGTTTTTCAAAAGACAGTATTTACAGCTGCGAGAAAGAGGAAAGTAATATATATTATCAAAGGTATTTCGGATATATTATAAGTGATGGAAAATGGGTAGGCGAGATTCATTTCCCAATTTATGATGAAACAGTTGGTTATGTTTATATAAAAAATAGAACAACTTCAGATATAATTTGCGGAATTATAGATAAAGCACCAGGAGAAAAAAATGGAATAGATTCACATTTCTATGGAACAAGAGTTAATACAGATAAAAACGGATTAAAAAGAACTTTAGATATAAATGAAAAATTTGTTACATATTCTGAAAATGATCAAGTAAAGGTAAAAATACCTTCTGTTTTCTTTGAAGGAAGCTGGAGTAGTGTAGGGCAAATAGATGAGTATACAATATTTCAAGGTCTTTTATATGATGGCATTTGGATAAAAAGCCATGATAATGATGCAAGTATATTGCCTAATTTATATTTCTTATATGCTGATTATAACCGTAAACTTGATATAAAATTAAGATATGATAATGTGCCTATTTCAGCTAAATATATAGAAAAAGAAACTATAATATCTCCAGATAATATTCAATATTCAAAACGTTAAAAAATAAATATAATAAATAATTGATAAAATATAATGATTGTGCAGGCCCTTAAATAGGGTCTGCTTTTTTATTGTGAGAGTTTTCAAATTTTTTTCATTTAATTTTTATTAAAATCATCTTTTTGGCTAAAGTTTTTATATAAAAAAATAATGTTTATAAGAAAATTAACTTGAATTTTTAATATTCATAATGATTTTTTATATAATTAAAAACAAAATTTCTAAAAAATAGAGTTCTTAAATACGTTTCTCACATAAAAAATGTATAAAACGTAGTAAATAATCTTAATTTTAAAATTTTTTAAGAAAAAAAAGAAAAAAATGCTAAACCAAATTAAACTTTATGCCGAGAAGACCGAAAATTATTGTATAGCAAAATGAGAGTTCAAGTATTTGGCGGTCTCGAACTCCCTGTTTGCTTAGTTGATACCATATAATTTGATAAGAATATAATTATTGGCGTGATTATATTCTTATATAGGATTTAATGGTATTTTTGGCAACTTTATATAGTCATTAAAGATTGTCGGAATACCTTAAATTCTCTTTAATATTTTTTGCCAATTAGGCACGGATGCCTTTTTGAATAAATATCATGGAGGATGACGATGATCATCAATAACAACATTAGTGCTATAAATGCACAACGTACTTTAAAATTCAGAAACGTAGATCTTTCTAAAGACATGGCTGCTCTTTCTTCTGGAATGAGAATCAACAGAGCTGGTGATGATGCTTCTGGACTTGCTGTATCTGAAAAAATGCGTACTCAAATCCGCGGTTTACGTCAGGCTGAAAGAAACACTCAAGACGGTATATCTTTCATCCAAACTACTGAAGGTTACCTTCAAGAAAGCCAAGACATTTTACAAAGAATACGTGAATTGTCTGTACAATCTGCTAACGGTATTTATACTGATGCTGACAGAATGCTTATTCAAGTTGAAGTTTCTCAATTAGTTGATGAAGTTAACCGTATTGCTAGCCAAGCTCAATTCAATACTCTTAACATGTTAACTGGAAGATTTGCTAACCCTAACGAAGGCGGAGCTCCTGTTGCTTCTATGTGGTTTCATATGGGGGCAAACATGGACGAAAGAAGAAGAGTTTATATAGGAACTATGACTGCTGCTGCTTTAGGTTTACAAACTGCTGAAGGTACTGGTATATCTATTTCTTCTATCGACAAAGCTAACAGTGCTATAGGTATAGTTGATGAGGCTTTAATGAAAGTTTCTAAACAAAGATCTAATTTAGGTGCTTATCAAAACAGATTAGAGCTTACTGCTCAAGGCTTAATGATAGCTTATGAAAACACTGCAGCTTCTGAAAGCAGAATAAGAGATACTGATATGGCTGAAACTTCTGTTAAATTCGCTAAAGACCAAATATTAAGTCAGGCTAATTTAGCTATGTTGGCTCAAGCTAATACTATGAACCAAGGTGCTTTACGTTTGATTCAATAATTAATTAAAGTACGTTTATAGCAAACTAATTTAAAAATAGCTGGTCTCATTAATTTTAATGGGACTGGCTATTTTTTTATAATCTAATTACAACCCCTCCCTTTAAAATCAGATGTTTTAATTTTTTATTATAGCTTTATTAATATTTAAAGCTATAACTATTAAAAGTACGCCCGCCCAAGCGTTTTATAAATTTATTGTTTCCCTTCCCCGCACGTTTAATTAAATTTTGAATATTAATAAAATTTGTATTTTTTATTTTATTTATATTTTATTAATTTTTTTCTACGTGCGGGTAGAATAGACTATAATATTTCAATAAAGCTAGGGTGGGTGCCTTAAATAACAGATGAAACTACAAAATATAGTGAGTATTAAAATTGCAGTATGAATTATAAATTTTAAAGGGCGGGGGTAAAATAAAATCTTATTTTTTAATTTTCTATATACCAAGAAGGTTCATGTTTTTCTACAAGTGAATCTGAAAAAGCATATTTCATATTAATCTCATTTGACAATTTCCAAGACTCTAAATCCTGATTAAAATTTGAGCAGTTATAAAATGCAAACGATATATTTTTAATATTAGATAGATTCCATTTATCTAAAGGCTGATTAAAGTTTGAAGCACTATGAAACATTCCATTTATAGATTCAATATTACTCATATCCCAATCATTTAAAGGCTGATTAAAACTCTTAGCATCTTTAAACATAGCATCGGCATATTTTACTTTGCTTACATTCCATTTAGAAATATCCTGATTAAAAGAATACGCACTTTTAAACATAAAGCTCATTATTTCTACATTAGATGTATTCCATCTGCTTAAATCACCATCAAAACTAACACAATCTGAAAACATAAAACTCATATACTTGACATTAGAAACGTCCCAATTATTAAGAGGCTGATTGAATCTAGTACACCCTGAAAACATATATTCCATATTAATAACATTAGATACATTCCAATTCTCTATATTATGATTAAAATATATAGCTCCTTTAAATATGTTATGCATATCTTTTACGTTTGAAGTGTCCCAAGTTTCAATACCGTCAAATTTTTTAAGTTTTGAGTTCTGAAACAATCCAGACATGTCAGTTATTAAGCTAGTATCTATTTTATTAAATTTTATTTTTTCTTTTATTAATTTTAATAATTCTATTTTATCTTTAGGTTTATATTTTTCATTTTCTTTTAATTTGATATTATTAGCCTTTAATTTTTTATATTCTTTTATAATATCTTCTTTATTATCAATGAGTTCCTTTAATTCATCATAATAAGTATTTTCAAGTTTTTTAATAAAATCTTTAAGTTTATTATATTTTAGAACTTCTTTATACACTTCTTTTATATCGCAGTTTTCAAGCATTAATAAAAGTTTTTTTCTATCACTTCCTTTGGAAAGAAAATAAATATTTAATATAGACTTCACATTTTTAAAAGAAGAAGCACCCGAAAAAAACTCCCTAATAAAACAAGCTTCATTAATAATCCAATTTTCTATAGAATGATTAAAACTCTCAGCACCACTAAACATATATGACATACTAATTGCATTAAAAACATTCCAGTTTCCAATATCCTGATTAAAACTTTTAGCATTAAAAAACATATAGTTCATATATAAAACATTAGAAGTATCCCATTTATCAAGCGGCTGATTAAAGTTATAAGCATTCTCAAACATACCAAGCATTTTTTCTGTTTTGCTGACATTCCAATTATTAAGAGCCTGATTAAAATTATAAGCCTTTGAAAACATACTTTGCATATTTTCTACATTAGAGGTATCCCAATTATTTAAATCCTGATTGAAATTTACAGCTTTATAAAACATACATCTCATACTGATAACTTTAGAAGTATCCCATTTATCTAAAGGCTGATTAAAATTTTTGGCTTCAGAAAACATAAATTCCATATTTGTTACATTAGATACATTCCAATCATTTAATGGCTGATTAAAGTTTTTAGCACTTGCAAATATCCCGAACATATTAGTAACTTTTGAAACATTCCAATTATTTATATTTGAATTAAAGTTTACAGCCCCCATAAACATATCTGACATATCTGTAACATTAGATGTATTCCAAATTTCAATTCCATCAAAATTTTCTCTCTTACTATTTTCAAATAATCTGCTCATATCAGTAATTAAACTTGTATCAATACTTCCAAGATTAATGCTTTCATCCTTAACTAATTTTTTTAATTCTTCTTTATTTTTTGGTTTAAATCGTTTTTCCATTTTCTTATCCATTATTGTTATATTCGCCTACGCTATTAATATCTAATAACTTTTCAGTTATTAGATGCTTCGGCTCATTCGTTATTGTTATATTCGCCTACGCTATTAATATGTAATTTATTATTGTACCAAATTTTCAAGCATCAATATAGAACCAAACATAAATCTATCAACTAAATCTTTATTATTTTCTGATATATTTAATATTTTTAATACTATTTCTATCATATCTCCAAAGTCAGCATTATCTCTGCTAATACCATTTGTTGATATATCTAATACTAAACCGCTTACTTTCTCTTCAAATTTATATCCATCTATTGTGTAATAATCTTCATAATATTCATTAAAAGGATATTTATTAACAAAATTTTTTAACTTAGATAATTTATATTCACCATTATATGAATAAAATTCTTTTTCTAAATCATCAATAACTCTTAATTGATTAATAGGCTGAACAATCTCATAATCTGATAATTGTTTTTTCCATTTTTCTATAATATCATTATCCATTTCTTTTACATATGCTAAACTAATATAATTATTTTCATTGATTTTTACTTCATTATCATTATAATCAGTAAAACTTCCATCAGTTAAATATCTGAATGTTGTTATAAAATTATTTTCATCATATAAGTTCCAAATTAATTTAACAGCATACACATTAAAAAAATAATTATCTATATAAACAGATTTCCAAAAATTATAAGAATATTTTCTTCCATTCATTAAAAGATATATCATTTTATATCTTTGACTTTTTACAATATTTTTTATTTCTTTTTTAATAAAAGTTATTTCTGATTTTAACTCTTTAGAAAAAGTTTTAGGTGCTGTTTTTAATTCTTTATTATTATTCATAATATGAAGCTCCATATTATCATCAATAAAAAGTTTATATTCTTTATCTTCAGCATATACTATTCTCTCGCCATTCTTATCAAGATTAAAATCAGGAACTAATAAATCATCTAATTCATATCTTTCAACTTTCATTCTATTAGCTATAGTTTCAAGTGCTAATTCGGCTGCATTTTTTATGCTTTCTATTTTTGATTTTAAAGATGTATCGCAAAGTAATTTTAATGCATATTTATTTTTATTTAAAGCTAAAATATAAACATAGTATGAACGAGGATAAAACTCTTTTTTTAAACTTTTTACATAATCTTCTACTATTTTACCATCTCCATATATACCGCAAATAATTCTCGAAGCTAATTTACTTCTGTCACTTAAAAATATTTCATAAGATACATTTCTAAAACTTTCTATATCAAGCAAATTAATAATATCATCAATAATTTCTAATCTTACAACATTATCTTTCACTTTTAAATAACTTCCGTAAATAAATCTAATCATCTTTAAACTTATTTTTGTTTTTCTCTCTTTAGTAAAGATAGTATATTTATCATCTATAAATTTTATACTTTTATCAAATGACTTATCATAATTATTATTAACATATTCTTCTGCCTCTTCAATATTTTGAAAAATTATTTTATTAGAATAATCTTCTATTTCATTTTTAAGTTCATTTTCAAAATCTTTTTCTAATCTTGAAACAAAAGAAATAATTTTTTTATTAATTGAATTTTTTAAAGTCTTATGCCACAATTTAACATCCACTTTTTGTAAATTTTCATCTTCATAATATTTATCATAAAATAAATAGCATAATAAATTAATAGGTTCTTTTTTAGAATATATTTCATCAAGCATTTCTTCTGGTAATATATAATCAATATCTTCTTTTATATTATCAAAATTCCATTTATAAGGAATTATTTTAAAACTATTAGCACGATTAAATATAAAACTAATACTTTTTACCTTGCTTATATCCCAATTATTTAAATCCTGATTAAAAGATGAAGCATTTGCAAACATAAAGCTCATATATTTTACGCTTTTTATATTCCAATTACTTATATTTTGATTAAAGCTTGTACATCCATTAAACATAGAATTCATATTTGTTACTTTTGAAACATTCCAATTACTAATGTCTTGATTAAATAAACTGCATTCTTTAAACATAGAGCTCATACTCTCAACATTAGAAGTGTCCCAGTTATTTAGAGGCTGATTAAATTTAACACAGCCGTCAAAAATTCTTGTCATATCTTTTACTTTATTAATATTCCAGCTATTTAAAGGCTGATTAAAGTTAATACATTTAGAGAATAAACAAGACATATCTGTAACTTTAGAAGTATCCCAACTATTTAGAGGCTGATTAAACTCTCTGCATTCTTTAAACATACTGCTCATATTTTTAACATTAGACACGTCCCAAGTTTCTATACCTGAGAAATCTTCTCTTTCACTGCTTCTAAATAATTCGCTCATATCAGTAATTAAACCAGTATCAATACTGCCAAGATTTATATTTTCATCTTCTACTAATTTTTTTAATTCTTCTTTTGTTTGAGGTTTGTATTTCATTGTTATGTTTCCTTAACATTTTTTATAATTCTATATTCTTTTATATATTTTTCAATTTTAAAACTATATAACGAATAAATTTTGTATAAAGTTTTTAATACAATAACAAAGATAGATTATTGTACATCATTTCAATTATATCATTTGTTTTTTTTAAGCTTTGGCAAAAAAAGTTGATATAATATTTAATTAGTTCATTTTATATATATAATTTTAATAAAGTTAAAAAATTATTATATTAAAACTTAATAAAAATTAATCTTTATACCAAGAAGGAGTATTATTTTTCATTGCTGAGTTATCAAACATATCTCTCATACGATTAGGCTCTGCTTTGGATACATTCCAAGATTCTAAATTCTGATTAAAACTTTCAGCTTCATAAAATACAGAGTTCATATATTCTACATTGGAAACGTCCCAATTATCTAAAGGCTGATTAAATGATGAAGCATAACGAAACATTGTACTAATACTTATAACATTAGAAACATTCCAATTATTAAGAGGCTGATTAAAACTTCTAGCATTATCAAACATCATTGACATATCTTTAACATTACTTACATTCCAATTATCTAAAGGCTGATTGAAACTAGAAAATTTAAACATAGCTTTCATATTAATAACATTAGATACATTCCACTTGTCTAAAGCACTATTAAAATTAACAGCTCCTTGAAACATGCTGCCCATATTTTCTACATTATATACGTCCCAATCATTAATATTTTGATTAAAGCTTTCAGCATAATAAAACATTGATGACATATCTTTTACATTAGAAACATTCCATTTGTCTAAAGGCTGATTAAAACTTTCACAATTAGCAAACATAGCTCTCATATCAGAAACTTTAGATACATTCCAATCATTAAGAGGATTATCAAATTTTTTACATTTTTTAAACATAGAACTTATATTCTCAACTTTTGAAACGTCCCAGCTTTCAATATTATGATTAAAAGCTAATGCTCCTTCAAACATACTTTCCATATTTACTACATTAGATACATTCCAAGTTTCTATACCGTCAAACTTTTTTAATTTAGAATCTTTAAAAAGATTGCTCATATCTGTTATTAAGCTAGTATCTATTTTATCAAGTTTTGTTTTATCTGCTATTAGTTTTATCAATTCATTTTTATTTTTTGGCTTATGCATTTTAGTTTGTTTACTATATTTTTTATCTTTTTTGGTTTCTGATTTCTTTTCTGATTTTTCTAATTCTTTATACTCTTTTATAATATCTTCTTTACTGTCAATAAGCTCTTTTAATTCTTCATAATGAATATTTTCTATTTTTTTTAAAACTTCAGATACTGCTTTTTTATTGTATTTTAATCCTATTTTATAAACTTCTTTTATATCAAATTTATTTGTAATCTCTTCAATATTTTTTGTAGCAGATTTTGAGCTTTGAAAAGAATATATTTTTAAAACTAAATCTAATGAAACATTATTAAAAATTCTATCAAATTCTTTAACTTTTTTAAAATTCCAATTTTTAATATTATCAGGATTAAAAGATGAAGCATTAAAAAAAGCTTGATTCATATATTCTATTTTTTCTGTTTTCCAACTGTTTAAATCCTGATTAAATGAAGAGGCATTATAAAACATATTTACTATACTTTTTAAATTAGAAGTATTCCAATTATCTAAAGGCTGATTAAAATTAAAAGCTCTTTCAAACATATTATCCATAAATTCTACATTGAAAATATCCCAGCTATTTAAAGGCTGATTAAACTTTGAAGCTCCAAAAAACATACCATTCATACAGTCAACTTTAGAAGTATCCCAATTATCCAAAGGTTCATTAAACATTATACAGCCGTAAAACATTTCTCTCATACTTGTTACATTAGAAACGTCCCAGCTACTTATATTTTGATTAAAACTTTCAGCATTCTTAAACATCTCCATCATATACTGAACATTAGAAGTATCCCATTTATCTAAAGGCTGATTAAATGTTTTAGCACCGCAAAACATAGCAGACATAACCGTAACATTAGATACATTCCAATCATTTATATTATGATTAAAATTAACTGCATTTTTAAACATACCGCTCATACTTGTTACATTAGAAATGTCCCAAGTTTCTATACCTGAAAAATCTTCTCTTATATTATTAAAAAATAAAGTACTCATATCAGTTATTAAACTCGTATCAATACTTCCAAGATTAATGCTTTCATCCTGAACTAATTTTTTTAATTCTTCTTTAGTTTTTGGCTTAAATTGTTTTTCTGACATAATAATATCTCCACTTAAAATCAATTTAAATATTTATTAATATGAAAAATAAAATTTTTAATAAAAAAATCTTGCTCCTATAAAAAACAGTAGAATTATACACTATAAAAAAAGAAATGTAAATATATACATTATTCTTTATATTTGATTATTCTAAAATTATTTATATAGTGTTTATTAAATTTATAATCTTTATGTATGTAAAATATATTGTCAGAGATGCATATATAGTGAGCATTAAAGCTAAAATAATATTGAAAAAAATATAAGTTGTATTTATACTAGTTTAATAAATATAATAAATGAGGGATTTTTTATGACAGTTCAGGAAGAATATTTTCAAAGATTATCTTTAGTTTTAAAAGAAAAGTTTAATAAAAAAGGCTTTGCTTTTGACAGTTTCAGTAGTAAGGAAGAGGCAAAGAAATTTGTATTATCTCTTATAAAAGAGAATGATACTATTACATTCGGCGGAAGCACATCAGTTAATCAAATGGGCATATTAGAAGATTTGAAAAACTATAAAAATTTTGTTGATAGAAATAATAAAGAATTAAAATCAGAAGCAGAGATAAAAGCATTTACAAGCGATGTTTATTTATGTTCGGCTAATGCTGTAACAAAGAATGGTGATATAGTATCTACAGATGGAGGCGGAAACAGAGTTGCTGCTACTATTTATGGACCTAAAAAAGTATTTTTGATTGTAGGAAGAAATAAAGTTTGTAATACTGTAGAAGAAGCTGTAAAAAGAGTAAGAAGTATTGCGGCAGGAGAAAACTCTGTAAGATTTAAAGTAGATAATCCTTGCTGCAGAGGTGATATGATTTGCGATGAGGAAAAATGCGATATAGAAAATAGATTATGTTCATATACTATTATAGTTAATAAATGCCATATAAAGGACAGAATACATATAATATTTATAGATGAGGAATTAGGATTTTAGTTTTGTTACTTTTATAATTAAAAAAATCAGCAGGCATTTATATTTGTCTGCTGATTTTTTTAGTTTTAATATTAGTTTTAATAAAATAAATTTTAAACTTTTTAAGTTTACACAAATAAAAAAGGCTTACTAACTTAATAGCAAGCCTTTTTATTAAAATCTTATTTTTACTGTCCGTTATTCATAGAAGCCAAGTACTGCATTATCTGAAGTCTTCTGCTTTCTACATCTTTATCCAAATTGGCTATAACATCATTAGTTGCTGCTAAAGGCGACATTACTCTTTTGAAGTCATTATATATATTTAAAGCCTCTATAACTTTGTTTTGTTCTATATATATATGACCTATAGCATACAAAGCAAATGCTCCGTCTTGAGTAAGATCATTAGTATATTTTGAATACGTGCTTACTGCTTCATCATACATTTTACTGTTAAGATATATATTAGCTAAATCAAATTCAAGTCCTGTTCTTTCGTCTTTAGTTAGATCTCTCATTTTTAGAGTATCAATCAATGTATTTATAGAGCTTGCAGTGTCTCCTATATTAGCATAAAGTATTGATATATCTTTATTAACAGCTACCATATGCTCTCTTGTTCTTGCTCTTTTTCTAGCCTCTAATTTTGCCCATAAAGTTTCTTCTATATCCTGTCTGTTTTGATATATATAATTAGCATAGGAAGAATAGCTTTCAAAAGTATCTTCTTTCATAGCCTGAGCTTTTAGATTATCAGCCTGCTGTCTTGTAGTTTTAAGCTGAGCATCTATTCTTCCCATAAATTGTTTTATCTGCTGATAAGTTTGATTCTGCTCTCTTGCAGCATCTCCCATATCTTTTCCTCTGTGGAAAGTTTTTTCTGCTCTAGTAAGCACATCTTTGGCTTTATTTAAATACTCTGACTCTTTATCATAAGGAGTGTCTTTTGAACGTGCTAAATATTCATAAGAAGCAGCCAAATTAAAGTAGGCAGGATAAATAAGTTTTTCTAGCTTTATAAGCTCTTCAAACATTAAAGCGGCTCTCTCATAGTTTCCATCCATAATAGCCTGATTGCCCACAGCAAAGTATACATTAGACATATCAAAGCCTATAGTAAGCATTCTATCTTCTTCCTGCTTTTTTAAGTCCTGAAACTCTGCTATTTTTTTATTAGCTTCATCTCTGGTAATACCATTTTTGGCAATGTCTCCATTACCCATAAAGCCTAAAAGTTTCTGATATGTTTTTATTCTTCTATTATACATATCTATTTTGGCAAGAGAATATGAACTTACAAATATTTCTCTGGTTAAAAAGTCATAATGAGAAATCTCTTCAGGAGTTCCCTGCATAGTATAGCTGTTCCAGTAATCCTCTTCTGTTTTAAACTCTGGGAAAGGAAGCTCATACATTTTTACGAAAGTTATCTCTTCATTTCCGTCATAAATATTTTTTCTTGCTGCGGAAATTAAGCCTTCATCTAATAATGCATTTAAGTCAGCTGCTAATTTGTCATTCTCATAATCTCTTTTTAAATGCTCTTTAGCAATATCTTTATAGTCATTAACAGTAAGAACCTTAAAGAACTCCAACTCATCAACTAAAGCATATTTAATAGGCTGAACTTTAAATACCAAGCCATAAGCTTTAAAGTAATAATCTCCAAGTCTGTAAAGTCCGTCTCGTCTCCAAGCCATATAATAAGGTCTTCCAGATTCTATAAAGTCTTTATCAACGGCATCGCTTATATCTCCAAGCCATCTGCCGTCAGTTTTCATAAGGTTTCCATATATTCTTTCAAATACATTGCCTTTTTGGTCATATATTTTCAAATCTGGTCTTCTTCTTTCAACCATAGTGTAATATACAAGACCGAATACTTGGTTATCGCCTCCCTCTGTAGCGAATATAGCATTGTCTGGAAGAGAGTTCATCATATTGTATGAATAGTCATGGTTGCTAAAATCTTTTGAGTTATTATTACGGCTTAAATTCATTACAAATATAGGTATCATTATTGCAAATATTGCTATAAGCGATATTGCATGATAAGGTTTTAATTGTGTATCAGCACTCTCTTCTTTAGCAGGTTTTAATACATTTTTTATATTAGTATTAAAATATTCCATATACCACTGAATACCAAAGCCTATTATTACAAGCATATATAAAGTTGCTGGAAGGAAGAATACTTCTACAAATGATAAAGTTCTAACACTTGGAGGAGGATTAGTATATGCCATAAGCGATACGGCAAAACTTAAAAGTCCAAATACTGAGAATATACCTATAAACTTATTTTTCTTAAATATTTGAAATAATCCTGGTATTAAGAACAATAATCCTAAAACTGTTAATTGAGTTTTAAATATATTTATCAAGGCAGATACCTGTTCTGGGTGAAGTATGAAAGCAGCAGCAACATCGTTTCCAGAAGTACCGTATTGCTTTCTATGGATCATACTAAATAAATAACTTAAATTCTCCCAGCCTGAAGGTTCATTTAATTGTCCCCAGTTTAGAGGCGGCAAAGCTCTTGCTCTTATAGGCATGTACGCATATATCATAACTCCTACTGCAAGCATTAAAAGCATTTTATAATATGATATTGATATACCTGTTATAAAGTCATTATCATTATTAAACTTATCTATTTTACATAAGAAATATCTATACACTAAGCACCAAACAAGTACTAAAAATAAAGGCCAGAATACTAAAAACATTCCCTTATATAAAGTAGGGTAGAATGGAGCTTTAAGATTCTGTATCATATCTGGTCTTAAATAAGAACCGTTTGCAAGTGCTGTAAATATATCGCTCATTATATTCATATCAGCAAAAGGCTTAAATATTATAGAAAATATTGAATCATTAGAAGCTACTCCCGGAGGGAAATATAAATATGCTTCATAATTCATAATAAATCTATAGTATCCGAAACCGCCTATAAATAATAATACCAAAAATACGAATATTGATATAAATGAAGTTTCTATATGATTAATATATCTGTCTTTATGTACCAAAAATAACACTATGGCTATAAATAAAAGAGGAGCAAAAGCGAAAGGCAAAGTTACATGGTGATTTGCAAGTGCTACACCATAGAGAAATCCGAAAGCCATTAAATATTTATTTCCGTAATAAGGGACTTCATCATCAGCATGTTTCCATACATTTTCAAACCAGTAAACAAGTATTAAAAGCATAGAAGCTATTTGAAGTATGTTCAAACTGTAAACTTCTGCCATAGTAGCCTGTGCCCACATATTATCAGATATAGCGAATGCAATACTTGCAAAAAGTGCTGGTATTTGTACTATTGGAGAAAATCCTCTTTCAACTCTGTTTTGTCCAAGCACTTTTACCATAATAAGATAGAAGAAAATCATAGCAATAGCGGCACAAGTACCAGAAAATAAATTGGTTCTCCAAGCAATATTTCCTACTGGTATATAAGTAAATAATTTGGACATTAAAGTATAGAAAGGATATCCTGGGGCATGTCCTACACCCAAGAAGTAAGCAGCCGTTGTAAGCTCTCCGTTATCTCCTGCTGAAAGCGAAGGAGTGAGTGTAAATAAATACAAAAAGAATGTGAAAAGAAAAGCTATAGCAGCAAATATTGCATCTATTTTTGAAAGATGATATGGTTTTACTTCATATCTTTTAAAAATAGGTTCCTCATTATCTTTTTTTGAGAATAGTTTTGAAAGTATATTTCCGCTGTTTTCTTTATTAGATTTTTCTTTTTTATTATTTTTTGTACTAGTTTTTTGACTGTTTTGCAGATTATTAATATATTCTTCTATTAACTCTCTGTCTTTTTCTAGCTTTTTTGTAAGCTCATCAATGCTTTTATTTTTATAATTAGCTTTGATATATTCTTTTTCCAGATGTGAAAGTTTTGCCATTAATTATTTACCTCTTTTTATTTATAAAAAATCATATATCTTAATAGTGACATATTAAATAAATAATTTAAAGAATTAAAAGAAATATTTTTTAACAAATATATTTTAGTTAAAAAATGCAGTCCTTTTGCTTCTTTGGGTCACCAAAAGAAGTGGGGTGCGGGGCAAAGCCCTGCAAAAATTAACTATAATAGTAGAATATTATATAATAAAATCGCTTATTATTCAAGAATGTAAAACCTATTTTGTATTGAAATAAAATAAGTTTTAAATTATAGTATAATTATATTTAGAAGGCATATTTAGGAAATAAAATGAAATTCTTAAAAAAAATAGATATTATATTAATACTCATTATAATTTCTTACATGTTTTATAATGATTTGATAAAAAATAATAATAAAAACTTAGAAAACAATATTCATAAATTAAACTATATAGAAAACAACTATATTATAGAAAACAATTATAATACAGACTCTGAAATTGAATATCAAAATATAAGAATAAGAAGAAGATACAGACATGATCTTGACCTTGAAGGGGACAGAGTCTTTATTATGTTCACAGGCTCTCTTATTATAGGTTTTTTATTTAGTTTGATATTATTATCAAAAAATAAATTCTATAAAAAAGAATTAATTACTGCTAAAATAACACTCATTTTATCTGTTATAATTACAGGGATAATTATTTTTATAAATTATGAGAATATAAAAAACATATTGGAGTATTTATCTTTACCTATAGGCTTTATAATAGGCTTTGTATTGGCAAGATTAATAATTAAATAAAAATAATATATTTACTTAAACTTTATTTTTATTCCCGCCCTTTAAGATTTGTAAACCTATTTTTATTAATAAACTTCATCTACATTTAAAAGTTACATTTATAATTTTTAACACTCACCAATTTTTTTTAAATTTATTATTCTATTACCGCACGTAGAATTAAACTAAAAATATATATTTATTTATAATTCAAATTTTATCATTCTTTAAATTTCATTTACTGTGTGTTAAATCTAATCAAAGCCTAATATATATTATAATTAATCTTTCAGCTAAATATAAAATACAATTCATAAATAACAACAAAAAAGTAACTATATATTGAATAATCAAACTATTAAAATATATTTTTATACTTTTTTTGTACACAACTATATTTTTATAGTAAATAAACATTGACAAAAAATAAAGCTCATAGTACTTTTTTTACAAAATATTATTTAAGAGGTTATAAAATGAAAAAAATTATTTATTTATTTATGGTATTTTTGACAATTGTCAATTTTTGGGGATGTGCTAAAAATAACAATGTTACTGCTCCTTCTTCAAGTATTAAAAAAACTGAAATTTCGTTTTCATATTTAGATGATCAATATCAAATTTCAGAAAATAAAACCGATAATATTCTCATGAAAACAAAAGATATAGCAGAAAATTTTTCTTTAATATCAAAAAAAACAGGAGAAAACGAATATACTGCTATAATAACTGATGAACAAAATAATATATCTGTTGCTATGGTATATAAAGATAATAAAGAATTTCCAGATCATATTTCTTTTTCTAAAGATGATAATTTAATTAGAGGTACAGCTTCAGATCATGTTAATGGGGCATTTGATGTATTGTGGAGTATGAATGGTATGGAAGAAGTTTTTTATAATATTAAATTATCTGATGATATATATAATTATAATAATATTTCTTCTTTAGATTCAAAAGAAAATTATCAGGCTAAAACTCTAATTATAAGTTTAAAAATATGGGATGCTATTAATAATTATGTTCAGGATAGTAATAATCAGCCTAAAGGAAGATTTTTCTTTTTTATTTTTGGAGTAATAGCAGCAGTTGCCGCAGTAACAGCTGCAACAGTAGCCACATTCGTTACGGCATTAGTAGTAACAGCTGTAGTATTAACTATAGGAGCAATAGTATCTACTCCAGTTGTTCCGCCAGCAATAAAACCAAATCCTGAAGAACCTGATGTATACCCAAAAGTTCCAACTTTTAATGTATTATATAATGGAGAAAAAATAGATAATAATACTACATTTACAATAGATTATGATACAGGAGAGATAAATATGAGAAAATCAGTTATGTTAAATCCTGAGTATTATAAGAATGCAAGACTAACTTTAAATCCTGCATATTCTGCTAATAATAATAGCGATGTTGTTAACAATGTTGGTGTTTTTGCAAATTTAGACGGAAATCATGGAGATCCTATTTCATTAATAAATGCTTATTATAATTTTTTTATGAATGAGGAGCAAATTGGTTTTAGTAAAGATAATGAATATAAAATAGCGGATTTAGGATTCTCAAAAAGTAATTATATGAAATTGGATATAGTTAAAAAAAATCAAACTCCTGATAATTTTAATAATTTAATTTTAAAATTTGTATTTACAAATAATGTAAAAATATTTGGTAAAATTGGAAAAGAATTTAAAATTCAAATAAATTAGGAAATTATCTTATGAAAATAAAGTTACTCTTAACCATCATCATAACTATTTTATTGTTTAATATTCATATTTTATATTCAATGAAATTTTCTCCTGAATTTGGTATATTTATGAATATAGGGGCTTCAAAAATTTTTACTAAAACAGAAGTTGATCAAAATGAATATTCATACCTTGTTGATTTTAGAACTATAAAAGGGGGTATATTTTTAGATTTTGAAGCTGTTTTGCAATTAGGTGCAAAATATAATATTAATAATAATATTGTTACTGGCTTAACTTCCCTTTTAGAAATAGGATATAGTCCTTATATAATAAGCACAAAATATGAAGGTGAAAGTGATAGTATATATTATATCTTCACTGATAGAGTTATTCTTTATAGTTTAGTTTTAGGAGCTTTAGAGAAAATAGTTTTTAACAATTTTTCTATAGGTATAGGAGCAGGTGTATTATTTCCAATATCTGGTTTTGCTGCATCTAATCATCCTAGGAATATAATATCAGTAATGCCTAGTGAAAATTTATCAATAATTTCACCATATAATAGTAAATTAGATTATGCATATATAAAAAAGCTATTTAAAGTTCCTGTTGCTCCCTATATAAAGATAACAGCAGAATATGCATTCAAGCCTTATAAAATGGATAATGCTGAAATTGATTTTGTACTTGGAGCATATTTAAGTTATAACTTTGGTATGCAGTATGATGTTTCTGTATTGAATAGTAATATACCAAAGCAGGGAGATAATGGACTTATCATACCTGGTATATCTAGTAAAGATATGTTCTATAAATATGATTATTCCAATTTGGATTTTGGGGTTACATTTGGTGTTTCTTTTAGAGCTTTAGAATAATTTGATATTTGATAAAAACCGTTATGATAGTGAATATATCATGGCGGTTTTTAATTTTATTCTAATTCCCCGCCCTTTAAGATTTGTAAGCCTTATTTTTATTAATAATCTTCATTTACATTTAAAAGTTACATTTATATTTTTAACGCCCGCCCAAGTGTTGATTAACTTTTGAAACTTACTCAACGCACGTTAAACGTATTACTAAAAAACAACTAAATTATAACTACAAAATGTATTGATTTTTTTAGCTTCATTCTGCGTGCGTAAATGGGACTGTAAATTTAAATAACACTTTGGGTGGGTGCTAATAGATGTTAACTAAACATTAAAAAAAGAAAAAGCAGCAATTTAGAATGAAGTAAAAAAAGATAGAGGGTGGGGGTTATAGTAAAATTCCTTGAAATAAAAATTATTTAAATTTATAATAAATGAAGGATTATTAAAAAGGTAGGTATTATGAAAATTAGTGTATTAGCAGTTGTATTAATTATTCTTTCTTTTATATTTTATAATGAAATGGCAAAATATCATTATAGTATAGAAAAAAGTAATAATGAAGAAAACAACATCTATAATGGAAACTACATAATAAGTGATAATAATGTTATTTTAGAAAATAGTTATAATTTTGATAATGGTATAGAAACTAAAGAAATTCGCCGTATCCACAGATGGAGAGATTATAGAGATCATCCTAATGTAGATTTTGAAGAGGATTCAAAAGATTTATTTATTAGATTAGTAATAATATTTTTTATAGGATGTGCTATCATAGGCATTTTGGCAGAGATGCTTTTTTTTAAGAATTACTCTTATAAATTTTATCTTATTGTATTTACGGTAATTCTTATAATGAGTTTGGCTATTATTTATAAAATACATGGAAACATGGCTATTTTTAATATGATCGGAAGTATCGAAAGCATGATAGAGTTATTAGCTTTCTTTTCTGGCGGTATACTATCATTTATAGCATTGAGAATTAGTAAATACCTTAGGGATAATGATAAAAAAAATGAATAATTTTGTTTTTAATTATTGATTTAGGTACTTAAAAAAATTTATTTAATCAGTAAAATTTTTCAACTGTATTACAAATAGCGTCTGAATTTGTCATAGATATAGTTTATAATTTGTATTATACTAAAATTATATAAAACTATAAGGACAAAAATATGAACAGATTAGGACTTGTTCTTGCAGGAGGCGGAGGAAAAGGCTCTTATCAAATAGGAGTATGGAAAGCATTTAGAGAATTTGGTTTTGACAAATATATTTATGCTATTTCTGGTACTTCTGTAGGGGCTTTGAATGCATGCTTAATATATCAAAATGATTATGAGAAAGCTGAGAAAATTTGGCTTAATGAAGTGCAGGATAAAATACTTTCTTTTGATGCTGAAAATTTAGTAAAAAGCATTTCAAAAATTTTAATACCATTAGGTATACCTATGACTAGAATTATAGCTTTAGCTGGAGTAATTGCCTCAAGCGGTATATTTTCTAGAGACGGACTTTTAAGCCTTATTGATAAATATTTAGATTTTGATTATTTACTTAATACAGATGATCCGCTTTATGCTGCATGCTTGGCTGTACAAAATTTTAATGTGCATTATTTTTCGATAAATAAAAGCGAAAGAGAGAAAATAAGAAAAATACTTCTTGCCACAAGTGCCATTCCTTTTGTATTTGATAAAGAAGTTATTGACGGTACAACATATATAGACGGAGGCATTCCTATTGTAGGGGATAATATACCTATAAGACCGCTTTATGATTTGGGATGCAATATGGTTGTAGTTGTACATTTAAGCAGGGAGTCTATTATAAAAAGAGAGGAGTTTCCTAATTTAAAAATAATAGAAATAGTGCCTCAGGAAGATTTGGGAGGACTTATAAAAGGTACTTTAAATTTTTCTTCATCAGCTATGAGTTCGCATATTGAACAAGGCTATAATGATGCTAAAAGAATATTAAAGCCCGTATTTGATATGGCAGCTACACAATTTGAACTTTTACAGTCTATTAAAAAAATGTATATTGATGAACAGGAATATAAACATAAGATGAAATTAATCAAAGAAGAAAGACATAATATAAAAAATGATATACAAAAAATAGCTATTGAAAATAATATTAAAATTAACTATACTGATGATATAAAAAAATTAAATAACAATAATAATAAAAACATAAAATAAAGGCGGTTTTTTATGGAATTTAATTTAATACTTCCTTATGAAAATGAAATAGAGGCCTCAGATAAAACAGAGATAGACAGATATATTGAAAGCACTATAGAACTTCATAAAAATAATGCAAATAAATTAACAGAGCTTACATTAGAGGCGGCATCTTGTTTGGCAGCTGGAGAGGCAAGAGCAAAGCAGTTGTCAAGTCAGGGATTTTTTAAAAATTTATGGGGTGCTATAACAGGAAAAAACAGAAAAATAAGAGGCGAAATAGATTATAATTTTGCTGTAGCTCAAAAGGCTTCTCAAAGAATGATACAGGTACTTGCAGAACAAAATAAACTTACTTTTGAGGCTGTTGTTGCTGTTAATAATAAATTAAATACAATGTCTGTAGATATTAATAATCAAATCAATGAAATTTATTCAGTGATGAAGCAGATGTTTCAGGGACTTTTGGGGCAGATTGTACAGAATTCTTTGAAGATAGAAAAACTTGAGCAGAATGTAAAACTATTAAATTGGAATGCCACTATAGAATATTTAACCTATGATAACAGAACATATTCAAGCCTTGACACATTTGAAAAAATAATATGCTTGTCTAATGACTTTTATCGTATGGCAGGAGAAAACCGCACTACACAGGATATGCTTTTATTAAAAACTACTATGGCAAACTGCGGTATTGATATAAACTCAAAAATCAAAGCTGTGGACTTTTACCGTTTATTAAGCAGCAGAGAAGATTTGATTAAAAGACTTTTTGAAGACACAAAAATTGAAAATCTTGAAAAAGCATTATCATACACTATACCTATATCGTCTGGATTTAGAAAATTGAATCTGCTTGCAGGAGAGGAAAATTATATAGTAAAATCAATAACAAGTTTAAGCGAGACTTCTGAGGAGGATATAAAAGTAACACTCACTAAAGAGTATGTAAAGCAGCATTCCGATTTTGATATAGAAAAAGAGATAAATATATATGAATTTGCTGTTATGCTTGTGGACGATTTGGGAGTTATTGATTCATTTGCAGATGAAAGCGAAATTATTGAGGTAGAAGAAACAGTACCTCTTTTAGCAGAATCAAATACAATAGAAACTTTATTTGAAGAGGGCAAATATTATAAAGTTATAGAAGAATGCAATAAAATAATAGAGTTTAATGAAAATAATGAAGAAGCAAATAAAGAAGATTTGATTAAAGCCTATAAATACAGAGCTAAATGCTATACCCGTTTGGATAATTTTTATATATTAGATGATATTGAAAAAATACAGAGCATAAATAAAAATTATATTGAAAGCTATTTGATAGAAAGCGATATTTTAATAAAAGATAATGAGCTTGATAAGGCATTGGAAGCTATTGAAAACGGTTTAGAAGAAAATAATAATAATTTTGAACTTCATAAAAAGAAATGGGAAATTTTATTTAAAGCTTATAAAGTAGAGGAAGTTTTAGAAAGTATTGATAATTATATAAAAGCTAATGGAGAAAGTTTTGAAGTTTTAAGAACAAAAATTTTAATGACTGACAAATTTATATCTAATATTTATACCATACTTAATAAAGCTCAAAGAGAATATAACAGAATATACACTCAATATACTCATGAGCGTCCTAATAATTCTATTGAAAAATTCATAAATACTCACTATTTAGTATTGCAAGAATTCTTAGAATATTATAACGGTCATTTAATTATTGACAGTGAGCAACTTAAATATTTTGGAATCAAAGAAGCTTTATCTATAGCATTTTTCATATGCTGTTATATTTATCCTAATAAACCACATATTGAAAAAGAAAATGGTGTATATTCTTATGCTAAAAGGTTTATTTTTAAATATTTAGATGATATAAACAGAGCTATACTAATGAATAATAATGATTATGAATTATATTATTTATTAGCCAAATATAAATATGATTTATTAACTATAGTTGTAGATTCACTATCAGCTGTTACAAATTTTTTAAATATTGTTTATATTGATGATATATCTAGCGAAGATATTAAATCGTATTTAAAAATTAATAGAGAAGAAGTTCTTCCTACTTTGATTAATGATGTAGATAAATCATTGGCACTCAAGCCTGATTATGAGGAGGCTTTGCTTTTGAAAGGGCTTATTTACAGGATTCAGAAAGATAATCAAGCTCTACTTACTTTAAGAGATGAGTATATTAAACAGGGGTTCGATCCTGATAAGATATTTAACAAGCTATTTAATGATTAGACTTATTTCAAAGCTACTTGACAAAATTATATATCAAAATTTAGCAATTTATCAATCATAAAAATAATGTTTTATAATCTATCATTTCGGTATATAAATATGAAGGCTTTTTGCTTCTTTGTGCCAACAAAAGAAGTGGGGTTTGGGGCAAAGCCCCAACTATAATCAAAAAAATACTAAATTAAAAAATTGATTTTTGAAACAAGTCTATTAAGTAAATTATCTTTTTTAATATAAGGGCGAAACATTTTTTTGTCCTTATATTTTTTATTGTGGTTGTTTTCAATACTAATCCATAATTAATTGAAATTAGTTTATTTATACCTAAACAACTATATTTTGTCATTATAATTATTCTATATTAATAAAATATGTTTCAAACATATTATAAAACCAAATTTGAGTCAAAAATGCAGTTCTTTTGGTTCTTTTATACCAATAAAAGAACTGGGGTTGCCGAAGGCACGCAGAGCGGGGGCAAAGCCCCAAATATAAAAACAAAACATAAATTTATTTTGACAAAATACAGTTGTTTAGGTATATACTCCATTCAGTTATATGTAATACATTGATAAGATGTGAGAGGGTTTGGCTCGTACAAAAAATTCAATATTTAAAAAATTTTTTTAATTCGTTGGCTTATTTTGTTAAAAATGTTTGTTTAACTTTAAAGGGTGGATTTGGGTGGGATATAATGTAAATTTTTAAAAATAAAGAGTTTAATAAACTTAAAATATTTAGTATAAGTACCAAGAAATTATATTTTTGTCATTATATTTATTTTGATTTTCTCTTTTCAATTCTTTTAATTACATAAATAATTACAATTGTAAATAAAATAAAAATTAATGATATAATTATATAATCTTTTAATGTAATATCACCTAATAAAACAGAAGCAAAAATATTGTTATATCCTAATAATAAGTTAGCAATACCTTTTTGAGTTGATAATGTAGATTTCAAATCATTAGTATAATTATTTGTAATGTTTTGATTATTTATAGCTGTATCATTTATAGTTGAAGGGGCATTAAAAAAAGCAGCATATAAAAGAATAAAGAAAAATATCAAAGCAACAATTAATGTCTTTTTTATATTATATTCATTTATATTAAATAATGCCGTTATAACACCTATTGCTATAAATATATATTCATAAATATTTTCAATGTATTTTATTATAAAAAATTCTGATACTCCAAAAAATGCTATTATTAATATTATAACTATACCAGAACCTAAACCATAACTATCACCTAAAAAATCATCAAGACTCAAATCTCCTTTAATCAATACTAATATTAAAAACACTATTATAAAAGAGCATAAAAATAATGCCGACATTCTAAATAAATCATTTTCTGGTATATTGATTTTGTATATTAAATTAAAAATTATATCTTTCATAAATATTTTTTATTCTCCTCATTAATGCTTGGATTTATAATTTGCAAGTAGTAAACCTAATATAATACCAGCTGCTATACTGAAATATTCTTTGGTATTTATAATATTATCTTTTAGCATAAGAAAAGCAAATATAGTAATTGCAATCCATAGTAACGGAAGAAAATTAATTATTAACTCCTTCTTATTTTTTAATCCTTCTTTTTTTATTTTATGAACTGATAAAATACCAAACAGTGCTGATGAAAAGCTAAGAATAAACATGATTGTAACTCTAAAAAATAAACTCTCTGGTATCCATTCAAATCTACCGTAATGAATACGTCTAGGATATAGAGAATGTATAAATAAATTAAGTAAATCATGTTTTTCATTAGTCAAATTATAGTTTTTAGAATATTTAGCAATAGTTTCTGATTTATTATTTATTACATCATACTTATTTAATATTTCAGGGGCATTAATTATAAAAAGTATCAGCAATATCATTATTGCCATAGTAGGTACAATAACAAGAATAGTTCTTATATAAATATTTTCTTCTCTATTTTTTCTTTTTATCATAACTAACTCATATTTTTTTAATTTATATATTTTTGAAGATTTTTTTAGTAAAATATAATGATTAAGAAAAACAATACTTTTTTATTTATGATGATATAGACTTTTATAATAGAAAATAAAACTGTATTGTGTAAATTAATAAATGCCTAATTAAATAGCATTTTACTTTTTTCATAATCCTGAACTATATTTTATTATATATGCTTTTTTTGTCAATACAGCATACTTGTTTCAAAACTAAATTGACAAACTTAAAAATTTTCAATATATACCTAAACAATTACGTTTTGCCATTTCTGTATATTATGTATATGTTATCAACTTTTTTGCCGCACACGCTCTGCTGGCTTCGCCAAAGTTGCTGCCAACACCACAGGGGACTTTGTCGGCACGCAGAGCGAAAAACGCATATACTACAGCTTAATATTTTTAAGAATATATATCAAATGCGGTATAATATACTAATTTTAGGTCAAAAATATAGTCTTTCGCTGGGGAAGACTTTCGTATGTTAGCGATGCAAAAGAACTGTGGATGTCTAAGATAATAAAATTAAAAAACTAAAATTTGTAAAAGTTACAAATTTATTAGTATATATTTTTTATAATACTAATAAATTTAATTAAGAAGTTATTTTTCTAATTATAATATATGCTATAGAACCAAAAATCACTCCGCTGAAAGCTAAATATTCTCTATTACTTTCCATTTTTATTACTATTACTATTAAAATAAATAGAATTCCAGCCAAAGTAGCTAACCCTATTAATGTTGATACTATAGTCTCTCTAATATCTTCTTTTATTTTTATCTCTTCATTATAATATTTTTGGGCTATAAGTGAGGTAATTATAAGCGATAATATATAAGTCATTGCATATAGAAGCAATACTCTCACACCAACAATATTCAAATCCGCTTTTGATCCGCTATATTTAGATGATGAAGTTCCTTTTAATAATAATAATGTTATTATTTTTTGAAGTGTTTCTTCTTTATCAAAATTGTCAAAATTTGATGCATTAGTTTGTTTATTATTATCTATTATTTCTTTTTTTTCTTGTATATTTTTATCAGCATTAGAAAAAATTGTTATTGCAGTAGAAGGTATAATCAAAGACAAGAATAGATATAGTATAAAAAATATTACATTATCTTTGCTGTCATTTTTTTTAATTTTCATTTTTATTTAAATGCTCTTCAATTAAAATTATTTTATCATATATAGTTTTTCAATTTTAATACATGTAGTTTTTTATCAATACGCTATAGATGTTTGTTTAATTACGTACAGTGAATATATAATTATATTGAAAAAAATTATGAGTAGTAATACAAAAATTATAATAACTTTATGTGCGTTAATTTAATATAAAGAAAATGCAGCCGTATAAATCAATATAAGACTGCAGTTTTTTTACTTTTTTTCATATCCTCTCTTATACAGTATTATTCTATTATATAAAAATATTTTTGTCAATACCCTATAGACCTTTATTTTATTAATATATAAATGTATTATAATTATTCTTCATTACTATTATTTACATTATCATAAATAATATTTAGTTTTGACTGTAAGGCTACAATAGAATAAATATAACCGAAAGGTACAAAAAGAAGTATCGCTAAAACAGCGGCACTCTCTCCATAGCTGTCTAAATTAGCTTTTTTGCTCATATCATTAAAAACAATAGTACCGTATTTATAAAACCAATATACAGTAAATAATCCGCAGGTTACTAACGATAAAATTAGAGCTAATGAAGGATTGAAATATTCTTCTTCCATATAGCTATTAACATCTTTGGAAGTAGTATAAATCCAATATAGCATATATATGCCGCATGTTACTAATGATAATAAACTTATGGTTAATAATGATTTTTTTTGAAATTTTTGCATAAACATAGCCTTAATTAATATAAAGTCATATTTTGCTAGTTTAATATATAAAACATCATAAGTCAATTATAAATTCTGCTTGCAAAGATATATATATTATAGTATGATATAGTAAAATATTATGTCAATATGGTGATTATTAATAAATGTTTAAGAAAAAAAATCAAGAGAATAATAACGGTGTTAAAAAGAAAAAATCTAAATTAAAAAAATTTATACTAACTATTTTTATTATATGTCTATTTATATTTATTGCAGTTGGTATAGTGGGTATGTACTTTGTCGGAGGAGTATATAAAGACTGGGTATCAAGAAGAGATCAAAGTATGGCCATGCTTGCCGAATATTATGATATAATAGTTATAAGAGGAAATGAAAAGAGAATAAGATATTTTAATCCGTTAAATCCGTTTGGGGATTCTCCGCCTACAAAAATATACGACAGAAATAATATACTTATAGGTGAATATATGCCTCCTGCTTATGAGGTTGTTAATGTAGATGATATTAACCCTCTTTTAGAGCAGACCCTTCTTTTAATGGAAGACCAAAAATTCTATTCTCATAAAGGTATAAATTATTTCAGAACAGCATATTTAGGTATTCAAACTATTTTAACAAGAAGAATAGTAGGGGGAGGCTCTACACTTACTCAGCAGCTAGCCAAACTTTTATTTACAAAAAGCGAAAGAACTATAGAACGTAAATTATTTGAAATGTTTGCAGCAAGAGAGATAGAACAGAAATACACAAAAAAAGAAATTTTAGCAATGTATTTTAATACTGTTTATTTAGGAGACGGAAACTACGGATTTGAAGCTGCTGCCAATCATTATTTTAATAAACCTTTAAGGCAATGCAGATTATTAGAATATGCTATATTAGTGGGCATGCTTCCTAACCCTACATACTATTCTATAGTTAATAATCCCGACAACAGCAGAAAAAAAGTTGAGCAGATATTATCAAGGCTTGTAAAAAACAATATTATAGATAAGCAGACAATGCAGGAAGAGCTTGATTTATTTGATAAAGAGTATACCAATATCAATAAACAGGTAAAAGGTGCTCAATGGAAAATGACAGTAAACAGAACTCCATATGTTAATGAATATGTAAGACAGGAATTGTTAAACTATTTTAATAAAGATGAGCTTGCATTATCAGGTTTAAAAATATACACAACAGTAAATGAAAGATACTACAGAGCAGCCGATTCTGTAATGAAAGAAAAAATTAGAGACTTGCAGTCAAGTACTTCCAACAGAAGCTATCAGGGAGCTATGGTATCAATAGACCCTAAAACAGGCGGCATACTTGTTATGATAGGCGGAGACGGATATACTCTTCAAAATCAGTTTAACAGAGCAGTACAGGCTAAAAGACAGATAGGAAGCGTAATAAAGCCTTTTATATATTTGTATGCATTTGAGGGCGGAGCACAGCCTTTTTCTACTATGCTTGATACCAATTATACTTATCCTCAAGGTGCGGGTAAGCCTGCATACTCTCCTAGAAACTTCGACAGAAGATACAGAGGAGAGATGACTTTAGAAACGGCTTTATCAAAATCAATTAATACAATAGCAGTTAAATTATTAAATGATATAGGGCTTTCCTATTTTATAGAACATTCAAGAGAGTTTTTTGGGGAAAATGCCTATATACCAAATGCTTTATCTATAGGTTTGGGTACTATGGAGATGAGTCCTCTTGATTTGGCATCAGCGTATAGTGCTTTGGCAAACGGAGGTATAAAATATAAGCCTTATATAGTAGATAAAGTTATTGACATTGACGGAAATGAGCTTAGCGTTACAGCTTTGGTAGACAGAACTCCTCATAAAATAAGTGCTACTTCTCCTTCATCATATTATTTTTTGAATACCACTTTGCAGAAAGTTATAGCACCGGGAGGCACTGCATACAGAAGTGCTAATACTTACGGCTTTACATATCCTTCATATTCTGCTAAAACAGGTACAACAAGCGAACACAGAGATAACTGGTTTGCAGCGTATAATGATGAAATAGTTACAGTTACTTGGATAGGAAGCGACAGAAATGATCTTCTTCCAAACAGAGTTACAGGAGGAGCTACTACTGCTTTAGCAACTTTTCAATATCTTAATGCTATAACGCCTTCATCTAAAAGAGAATTTCATTGGCCTATACCTGATGATGTATTAGTTGTGGAAATTTGTCAGGATTCAGGTCTCCCTAGAAATCATACCTGCGTAAATGTTGCACCTCTTACAGTAGGAGGAAATGTTGATTTATCTACTCAATGCCCTATAGACCATATAAGAAGCGGTACTAGAAAAAATGATACTGCTACTAATGAAATGGCAGAGGAAGATGATGATTTTTACTATACTCCTTTAGAAGAAGGTACTAATACTTATCAGCAGGAAGAAAATAATAATAATATTCAAGACAATCAAAATAATAATAACCAAAATAATAATATATACCTACTTCCAAATGATAATATAGAAGACCCAAGCATGGGCAATATAAGAAGCTGAATGTATATTTAGTATTTTATATTAAATTATGATAATTTTTTAAATATTATTAAAATAATCTTTAAAAGTTTTATTATTATTGTTATAATATAGTCTTTATATGCGGGTAAAATCATTATATAAATTTTTTTTATTAATATAATTTTTTGTATTACAGTATTTATTGTTTTAATATTATGATGTTTTTTTATAAGTAAAAGGAAATTATGTATGGTCAATTTTTTTAAAAGTCAGTCAACAGAGGCAAGGCGTGATTTAATACTTCATGGCTCTATTACTAATACATTAATAATGCTTTCTATTCCTACATTAATGATGACTTTAGTTCAGTCATTAATACCGCTTATGGACGGACTTTTTCTTAATAATGTTACAGGTACTATCATAGCAAGCAGTGTAAACTTTGCTGAGCCTATTGTTAATATGATGACAGCATTATCTCAAGGTTTGGGAGTTGCTGCTATGGCTATAGTTGGTCAGTATAACGGGCTTGGTGATTTTGTAAATGCCAAAAAGATATCAACTCAAATAGTAGTTACTGGTGTTTTATTTGGTATTGCTATGGGGCCTACACTTTATATTGTAAGCATATTAGTTTCTATGAATTTACAGCCCGGCATTAAAGAAAATGTTTATCAGTATTTGTCATTATACAGTTTTGTTATGCCTATGACATTTTTAGCTGCATTATATAATGGTATAAAAAATGCCAATGGTAAACCTGAAGCTACTTTTATAAGAAGCGTTATACTTCTTCTTCTAAAGATAGTATTTAATTTTATATATGTTTATTTTATGCACTTAAAGATAGTAGGAAGCGTATTAGCATCATTTTCTACATACCTTATAGTTACAGCTTGGATGTATTATGATTTATTTGTAAAAAAGAGCGATGATAAATTATCTCTAAAAGATTTTAAATTTGACAGCTCAATTTTAAAAGAACTTATGATAATAGGTGTTCCTTCAATGCTTACTACTTTTTTAAGCAATTTAGGTTTCTTTTTAATTAATACCGAAGTAGAAAAATACGGAGCTACTATATTAAACGGTCAGGGTATAGCCAACAATATAACTACAGTATGCTTTAATTTGCCTGCAGCATTTGGTTCTGCTGTTACAACTATGGTTAGTATGAATATAGGAGCTAAATATGCTGATAAAGCCAAAAAATCATGCTATACAGGTATGGTATTAAGTGCTGTTACAGCTATTATACTTATAGCTATTGTTATACCTCTTACGCCTCATATAACTATACTTTTTACTAGGGAGGCTGAAGATTTGTACGTTGCTAATGGGGCTTTGCCTATATTTGCATTAGGGGTATTAGGTTTTGGTATTACTATGGTTGTGCAGGGTGCTTTAATAGGACTTGGAAGGACGAGAGTACCTCTTATAATTAGTATACTTAGAATATGGCTTTTGAGGTTTATATTTATTATTGTAACTACAAAGTATTTATCATATTGGGCTGTATTTTGGGGCAACTTATTTTCTAATACCATGTCTGGAGTTATAGCACTTATTATTATATCAAAAGTTCCTTGGGTATCTGTTATTAATTTGAAAACTCAAAATAGTGTTGTTTTAAGGACAAGGCTGTTTATAGATGCTTTGGGTGCTAAACTTTTCCCTAAAAATATAGGTAAAAGAAAAGATTATATTCAGAAAATGAGAAATAAATTAAGCAAAATAAAAGATCCTGTAAAACTAGTACTCTTTAGAGAAAAAGAAATAGAAAAAATAGAAAAAATGCAGGAGAGAGAGGAAAAGGCTAAAAAACGAGAAGAGATGAAAAGACTTGAAAGGGCTGAATGGAAGATGCAGCTTGAAGAGATAAAAGAAAAAAGAGAGAAGATAAATCAGGAAAGAAAAGAATATAATGAAAACAGAAAAAGAGAAAAAGAAGAGAAAAAATTAAAAATGAAACAGGAAGTTCAGGCTAGGAGAGAAGCAAGACATAAACTTAGAAATGAAAGAAAGGCAGAAATAGAAAAATTAAAAGAAGAAAGAAAAAATTTAAAAAATAAAAATAGAGAAAATGATAAAGAGATATAATATTATGAATACAACTTTAGTATTATTAATAGCTGGAAGTTCTAAACGTTTTGGCGGTAAAGTAAAAAAGCAGTTTATAAAAGTAGATAATAAGCCAATATTTGTACATACTTTAATAAATATGCTTAAATTTAATTTTGATAATATTGTGTTGGTAAGCTCCAAAGATGAGATAAAAAATATAAAAAAGTATATAGAAAAAGAAGAGAGCATAAAAGAAAAAACAAAAAAAAATATGCATTATATAGAAGGCGGAAGCGAGAGGGTATATTCTGTATATAATGCTATTGTTTTTATAAGAGATAATATAAAGACTGATTATATATTTATTCATGATGGTGTTAGACCTCTTGTAAGCAGAAGTGAAATAAAATCTTTATATGATGCTGTATTAGAGTATAATGCTGCCATACTAGCTTCAAAAGTGGTTGATACTATAAAAAAGGCTGATGATAATAGTAATATAATAGAAACTATAGACAGAACATATCTCTATAGGGCTGCTACTCCTCAAGGGTTTAAATTTGATAATTATATGACAGCTATTGAAAAATATATTAATGATAAGAATGCCAATTTAGCTACAGATGATGCTGAGATATATAGCAAATATTTTGGAAATGTAAAAATAGTTTTATGTTCATCTAATAACATAAAGATCACAAATAAGGAAGATTTGAATATTTTTATTAAATTGAAGTAAAAGTATATAAATTATTTGCTTTTTTTTTTATTAAATGATAAAATTTTGCCACTAAGTTATTTAGGGGTTTATATATTTTGAAATGCGATATATGCGGTAAAGAGAAGGCTGTATTACATATTCAGGAAATTATAGGTAATGAGCGTCATCAGATAAATATATGTAAAGAATGCGAGATTAACGGCAATATTATGGAAAAATGTCTTGAGCTTGAATTCGATAATATTGATACAGCGTTTCCTAATTACAGGTCTATGCCTTCAAAAAAGAAAAAGAAGAAAGTTCCTAATTCTAATAAAGTATGCAAAGTATGCGGCTATTCTTTGGAAGACTTTTTAAAAACAGGTGCTGTATGCTGTCCTAAATGCTATGAATATTTAAAATCAGATCTATCTAAAGCGGTTAAAAAGATACATAGAGAGAATAAACATATAGGCAAAATATCTAATAAAAATTTAAGTTTCAGAGATATAGAATCAAAAATAGAAGAGTATAAAGAAAAAATAGAACTATTAATAAAAATAGAAAATTTTGAAGAGGCTGCTTTAATAAGAGATAAACTTGAAACTCTGCAGCATGATTTAATATCTAAAAAAACTAAGAGCGAAAAAAAAGATGTCCGTTAATAACAGCATAGCAAATTGGATATATCAGAAAGGAAATGATGATAATATAGTATTATATTCAAAAGTTTCAATTTATAGAAATTTGGATAATATAAGATTCTTTTATCATATGGATAAAGAAGATTTTGATAAAACAGAATCTATTTTAAGAACAAATATAGAAAATTTAAATCATGAGTTTGAATATATAAAACTTTTTAATGAACCTAATTTGAATATACGCATACTAATAGAAAATCTTACTATACCAAGAAATAAAAATTTAGTTAATGCTTCATTATATACTGATATAAATCAGTCTTCATCTTTGCTTATAAACTCTAATGAACATTTGGAAATACAGACTATAGCAAGAGGACTAGAGCTAGAGGATTGTTTTAATAGGGCATACAAGATAGAAAATGAATTAGATAAAAAAATAGATTTTTCCTATGATAAGAAGTTCGGATTTTTAACAAGTTCCCCTGATATAATAGGTACTGCTATGAGTGTAAACGTATGTTTGGCTATACCTTGCCTTATTTGGAAAACTCCTGATAATATAGATTATTTTATTAATGAATGTGCCAAAATGGGTTTTGAAGCTAATATAAAAAACGGGCTTATGTATATAAAAAATAATATTATGATAGGGGTTACTGAGAAGTTTATACTTGATGGTATTATTGAAAAAGTTAAAGAAATATCGGAAAAAGAAAAAAAAATAAGAAACAGGATAAAAAAATTAGACAGAATAGAAATTGAAGATAGAATATACAGAAGCAGAGCAATATTATTATCAGCAAGAACTCTCAAATATAGAGAGCTTATAAAGTACAGTTTATGGCTTAGAGTAGGTCTTGATTACGGCATACTTGAAGATTTGGAGCTTGATACTTTATATTATATTATAGCAGCTGGAAGAAGCGGACATTTAAAAGAGTTATATCAGAAAAGTAATTATTATAAAAATATAGATGAAATGAGAGCCAATGTTATAAGAGATATTTTAAAAAATAAATGAGCATAATTTTTTAAGTTATGCTCATTATTTTTATAATTGATTTTTAATTATGCTTTGTTTAGATAATTTGTGGCACTTACAGCAGCAACAGCACCTTCTCCTACAGCATTAGCAACCTGACGTATTGGTTTGAATATAGAATCTCCGCATGCAAACACGCCTTCAATATTAGTTTCCATTGTAGACATGTTTGTAACTATATGACCAGTTTCTTTTAATTCTATTCCAGTATCTTTTAAGAAATGAGTAGCAGGCTCTTGTCCTACAAATACAAATACTCCGTCTACAGCTTGTTCATGAATACTTCCATCTAGTACATTTTTTATTTTTATGCTGGTCACTTTACTGTCTCCGCAAATTTCATCTATAACAGAATCAAGTACATATTCTACCTTTCCAGTATCTGTTAAATGTTTTACGTTTATAGGTTCAGCTCTAAACTCTTTTCTTCTATGAACTAAATATATTTTATTAACAAATCTTGTAAGGAAATAAGCCTCATCAAAAGCACTGTTACCACCACCTACTACAGCAACAGTTTTATTTCTGTAGAAAGCTCCGTCACAAGTAGCACAGTATGAAACTCCTTTTGCTGAGAAAGTATCTTCGCCTTTAGTTCCTAATTTTTTAGCAAAGCCTCCCATAGCAAGTATTATTGTTTTTGTTTCATAAGTTTTTCCGTCAGCTGTGATAACTTTTTTTATCTTTTCTTTTATATTCTCTATTTTTATAACTTCATCATAAACTATTTCGTTTTTAGAAAACTTTTCAGCATGCTGCTGCATTTTAGCAACAAGTTCAAAAGAGCTAATCTCTTCTGGAAAACCTAGATAATTTTCGACTGTATCGGTGCTCATCATCTGACCGCCAGCTCCTTTTTTCTCTATTAGAAGCGAGTTTGTTAAAGCTCTGCCCAAATACAGCATAGCAGAAAGACCTGCAGGACCTCCGCCTATTATAATACTATCATATACAGACATATATAAACACTCCTTTATTATTAATAATAATTATTATATGGTATTAATTATAAATAGTCAAGTTAGATATATAAAACATTTAATTATTTAAAATGCTTTTTAACATAAGCTATTATTTCGCTGGCATTAGCTATTTCTCTTGAAGAGTTTCCCACACGTATATAGAATTTCTCTTCTTTTGCACCTTGCTTATTTGTAATTTTAGTATATACAGGCTCTTTTCCCTTGCTAATATAAACTATACATATATCTTTTTCATCTTCAGTAACAAAGTCGATTCTTATTCCCTCAGCAGAGAAAGCATTTCCGTAATATGTTTCAATAAGTGTTCTCAAATGAAGCTCAAAGAAATCTCTGTTGGCATGTTTTAATGTGCTGTAATCATGCTCAAGACCTAATATTTCTCCGTCATTTGATATACCTATAAATAATCTTCCGCCCTCTGTATTGCTGAATGCGGCGATTGATTTCATAATTACTTCTTCTAATGCCTTATTAATTTTTTCAGTATTGCTGTCATATCTTAAACTAGATTTGAACTCTACATTAGTGTTTTCACCTTCTTCAATAATTTTCTTTATATTCATATGATTTCTTTTAAGCTCTTCTATGATTCTAATATAATGAACAGCCAATATAACAACAAGTATTACACTAATAGAAATAAATACAATTAAGAATAATATAATAGGAACTTGTATTTTATTTATAAGGGCTTTTTCTGGTATTATAATTCCTATCTCTATATTATTATCCGCTACAGAGAATGTTCCCTTATATCCCCAATATACATTATCTTTATAATATACTTTTAACATATCCTCATTAGTGCCGTTAAATTCTTTAGTCATAATATCTGCTATAGCATTATAATCAAGTGCTGTTACACTATCACTTGTATTACTGTTTGTATTAGGATATGATACTGGGAATGTTATTTTACTGTTTCCAGTTACTAAATAGGCATAAATATTTTCTATGTTTTTAAGCTCAACATCATTAAAATTAACATTAAACTGCGAGATATATTCAAATGCTATATTTTCATTTGCTATGTATATTAAATGTATATAAGGTTTTCCGTCTCTTATATAGAAGGAATCTATACTTAATTGTTCAAAAGGTACTGCAGCATATTGATTGCTTTCAGTGCTGTTGGTTACAATATGACCTACAACTTTATATCCGTTTCCTTCTTTGGTAATAGACATATAATTATTTCCGACTTTCATAGCAGCTTTTTCTATAAATGTATGCTTTGGGAAGAAATTGGTTATAAGTAATTTATATGCTTCGGGAGCCTTGTTTACTATATCAAATATGGGGGTCATTTGCATAGAGAAGTAGTATGTAGGATAAAATATTTTAGAATACTCTTCTACTATAGAAGTTTTCACATCCTGAAAGAGAGATTTAAAAATAAATTTAATAGGTATAGGGCTTCTCATCTGTATATATATCAAAAAAGTTATAAATAAGAACAATACTAATATAATTACATCTCTTAATATTCTATTTCTTAACTCAGATTTAGAGAAGAATCTGCCAGATACAATCTTCATACCATATCCATATAAAAGTCCTATATGCATGTTATCATAACATATATTTAATATATATCAACCTAAATATATTAAAAATGGTTAAAATTACATATATATGGTATATTATTAAAGCATTATTTATAAAAATATATTTTTTGTAAAATTAAACACTTTTCAAAACCTTTTACATAAATTGGGTATGTTTACCATACTAAATTGTATAATAGAGCTATTGTAATATTATATTTATATATAGTGTTATATATTAGTATTTAATAATTTTAATAGTTTAATATATACTAAAAATTTTTAAGTTTGTCAATTTTTTTTGGTTCTTTTTCCCGCCGCAAAAAGAACCAAAAAGTGCAAGTGTAAAAATAATACTAAATAGTACTAATTATGTTTTACATGTAGAATAAATTGTAAAATTTAGCCAGAAATATAGCCTTTTTGCTTCTTTGTGGCAACAAAAGAAGTGGGGTCTGGGGCAAAGCCCCAGATATTAAAAAGAAAATATAATTTTATTTTTGACAAAATATAGTTGTTTAGGTATATACTGGAACAATTTTATTTTGTCAATTTTTTTATTGTTCTTTTTCCCACCTTCTACAGAGTGGCGGGCTTCGCCAAAAGAACCTTATATCCTCGACAAGCTCGGATACGCTTCGCGAAAGTGCAAGTATTGAAATTATTATCAAATTGTGCTAATTATGTATTACATGTATGACAAATTACTAAATTTAGCCTGAAATATAGCCTTTCGAGATTGCGGGCTGTGCCTGCTGTACTTCATTGTGGCACACCTGCCTACGGTACGCAGAGTGATGCAGACAGAGTCATAGAAGAACTGGGGGAACGACTGTGTGCTTTGCAGCAAATTAAAAATAAAATATGATTTTATTTTTGATAAACTATATTTGTTTATGTATATACTGGTTTTAAAAATATATTTATAAATTTGGTTTTAACATTTTTAATTTAAGTTAAATCTGTACTGTAATGCTTCTGTTATATGGTCTACGCCTATAATCTCTTTTTCTTCCAAATCGGCTATAGTTCTTGATACTTTTAATATTTTATTATAGCTTCTAGCACTCATTGAAAATCTTTCCATAGCTAGATTAAGTAAATTTCTTGCTTTATCATCTAATATGCAGAACTTTTCAGTATCTTTTATACCCATAGAAGAGTTTGAAAATATTTTAAGCGAGTTTTCTTTAAAGCGTTTTTCCTGTATTTTTCTTGCTTTTGTAACTATTTTTCGCATAGATTTAGAACTTTCCCCATCAGATTTTGAAGTCATTTTATTATAATCAACAGCACGCACTTCTATTGATATGTCTATTCTATCTAGTATAGGTCCAGAAAGTTTGGCAATGTATTTTTTTCTAGCTATATCAGAGCATCTGCATGTATGTTTTTCATCTCCGTAATAACCGCAAGGGCAGGGATTCATAGCGGCAATCAATGTGAAGTTGGCAGGAAAAGAAATACTGCCGTTTGCTCTGCTTATAGTTATAGTTTTTTCTTCCATAGGTTCTCTTAAAGTTTGTAATGCGGAGCTTTGAAACTCTACAAACTCATCAAGAAATAAAACTCCGTTATGTGCTAATGTTATTTCTCCAGCTTTTATGTTTCTTCCTCCGCCTACAAGGCTTACATAAGAGGAGGTATGATGAGGTATTCTAAACGGGCGTTTTTTTATTATAGGCATGTTTTTTGACAATAGCCCGTAAGAAGAATATATTTTTGTCACTTCCAAAGCTTCTTCAAATGTGAGAGGCGGAAGTATTGTAGGTATTCTTTTTGCTATTAAAGTTTTTCCGCATCCGGGAGCTCCTATCATTATAAAATTATGTTCGCCAGCAGCTGCTATCATTGCGGCTCTTTTTGCATATTCCTGCCCCTTAACATCTGAAAAGTCTATTGTTTCATCATCAGAAGTATCAAAATTAAATCTGCCTTCTGAAACTATATAAGCCTTTTTTCCTTCTGCAGCATCTATTGCTTCTTTAAGTGTTTTTACTGGATAAAGATTAAGTCCTTCTATTATATTAGCTTCTTCCATATTGTTAAATGGTATAATGGCATTTTTTATTCCAAGTTCTTTAGCATTTAAAAGCATTGAAAATATTCCTTTTACTTCCCTCACACTTCCATCTAATGCAAGTTCTCCTAGTATAATAGTCTCTTCCATAGAATCTGAAAAAAATACTTGAGCACTTGATGATAGTATTCCCAAAGCAAATGCCAAATCATACATACTTCCAGTCTTTTTTATATCAGCAGGGGCTAGATTGATAGTTATTCTTTTTGGAGGAAAAAATCTGTCGCTATTATTTATTGCAGCTATTACTCTTTCTTTGGCCTCATTAACTGCTTGGTCTGGAAGTCCTACAACATCAAATTTAGGCAGTCCTTCTGATATATTAACTTCTATTACAATAGGTATTCCTTCTATTCCGTAAAGAGCTTCTGAATATATTTTTGTATGCATATAAAAACTCCGTTATTTATTAATGATTATTTATATGCTTATAGTTAAACAAATTTTTTTATCATTTTAAGCCTAGAATTTACAGAAAATTATAAAAAATAATAAAAAATTAAGATTTTTTTATTTATTAGACTTGTTTCAAAACCAAATTTCTTAATATTTATACTTTTTTAATTTAATATTTTTTTTAATTATAGTTGGGACTTTGCCCACCGCACTGCGTGCTTACGCAAAACCCCACTTTTTTTGTGCCGCCTGTCCGCCTTCGGTGTGACATAAAGAAGCAGGCACAGCCCGCAGAGCGAAAGGCTATATTTCAGGCTAAATTTAATAATTTATT
>NZ_ARQI01000122.1 GCF_000384655.1 Brachyspira innocens ATCC 29796
TTATATCATAAAATCAAAATAGTTCGCTAAAAAACCCGTAGCAACTAAAGTTACTACGGGCTCACTATTTTGATTTATTGAAATCTAACTATATACAATATTATTTATCCTGTAATACTGCGATACCTGGAAGTTCTATTCCTTCTAGGAACTCTAAAGAAGCTCCGCCGCCTGTAGATACATGTGTCATCTTATCAGCAACACCTGATTTATTAACAGCAGATACACTATCCCCTCCTCCAATAATGCTTACACAGTTAGAATTAGCTATAAATTTAGCTACTTCAAATGTACCTTTAGCAAAATTAGACATCTCAAATACACCTAATGGTCCGTTCCAAACAACTGTTTTAGCATTTTTAAGTATGTCTTCAAGTTCTTTCAAAGTTTTAGGTCCAACGTCCATACCCATCCAACCAGCAGGTATAGCATTAGAATCTACTGTTTTTATATTAGCATCATTATCAAATTTATCAGCTATAACATTATCAACAGGCAAGTATAAAGTTTTGTTCAATTCTTTTGCCTTTTCCATAATTTCTTTAGCAGTGGCAATATAATCATCTTCGCATAAAGAAGCACCTATTTCTAATCCTTTAGCTTTAAGGAAAGTATAAGCCATACCGCCTACAACTATTAAAGTATCAACTTTGTTAAGTAAGTTTTTAAGTACAGAAATTTTTGAAGAAACTTTAGCTCCGCCTATTATAGCTACAAATGGACGAGCAGGATTAGCAACAGCATCACCCAAATATTTAATTTCTTTTTCCATTAAGAAACCAGCAACAGCAGGCATACCAGCTTTAGCAGATACTATTCCAGCTGTAGAAGCATGAGCTCTGTGAGCTGTACCAAAAGCATCATTAACATAAACATCAGCCAAATCAGCTAATTGTTTTGAGAATGCTGGATCATTTTTCTCTTCTTCTGCATGGTATCTTAAGTTTTCAAGTAAAAGTACATCTCCTGCTTTAAGTTCAGAAGCCTGTTTTTTAACTTCATCTCCTATACAGTCTTTAGCAAATTCCACTTTATTATTAGGAAGTTTAGTTTTCAAATAATCATAAACAGGTTTAAGAGAATATTTAGGATTAGGTTCACCTTTAGGTCTTCCTAAATGGCTCATAAGTATAAGGCATGCACCTTGAGAAAGTATATATTCTATAGTAGGCATAGCAGCATCTACTCTTGTAGTATCTGTAATTTTTGAACTAGTTTCTTTATCAAGAGGTACATTAAAGTCCACTCTCATTATTACTTTTTTACCTTTAATATCAATATCTTTTACTGTTTTTTTCATTTTTTTAATCCTTATATTATTATTGCTTATAAATATATAACAAGTACAAAAAATATTTAGTGTTATATATTTATAAAAATTTAAAGGGTGCTATAATTAAATATAACACCCTCCTTATAGCCTAATAAATTAATTATTATAACTTATATAATTATTTTTTGTTATACATATATAATAATAAATCAACTACTCTGTTAGAATAACCCCATTCATTATCATACCAAGAAACGATTTTGAAGAATCTTTTTTCATCTTTTAAGTTATTTTGAGTAGTAGCTAAAGAGTCATAAATAGAACTTCTATTATCATGTATGAAGTCGCTTGATACTAATTCTTCATTACAATAACCTAAAACACCTTTCATATAAGTTTCAGAAGCTTTTTTCATTAAAGCATCGATTTCTTTAATAGAAGTTTCTTTTTCACTTCTGAAAGTTAAGTCTACAACAGATACATCTGGAGTAGCAACTCTGAAACTCATACCAGTTAATTTACCTTTAGTAGAAGGTAAAACTTCACCAACAGCTTTAGCAGCACCAGTAGTAGAAGGTATAGTGTTTACAGCAGCAGCACGTCCGCCTCTCCAGTCTTTTTTAGAAGGACCGTCTACTGTTTTTTGAGTAGCAGTATAAGAGTGTATAGTAGTCATAAGACCTGTTTCTATACCGATACCTTCTTTAAGAAGTACATGTACTAATGGAGCTAAACAGTTAGTAGTACAAGAAGCATTAGATACTACATGATGATTAGCAGGATCATATTCTTCATGGTTTACACCATAAACAAAAGTTCTTAAATCACCTTTACCAGGAGCAGAAATAATAACTTTTTTAGCACCTGCTTTAATGTGTCCTTCTGCTTTTTCTTTTTCTGTATAAAGACCAGTAGATTCTATAACGAATTCAACACCCAAATCTTTCCAAGGAAGCTGTTCCAATTGATTTAATGGAGCTGCTTTAATACATTTTATTTTGTTGCCATTAACTACCAATACATCTTCACCTTCATGGCTAATATCTGCTTTCATTTTACCATGAACTGAGTCATATTTTAATTGATAAGCGAAGTATTGAGCATCAGTGCTTACATCTACAACACCAACTACATCAATTTCTTTGCCTAATAAACCGCGTTCTACCAATGCCTGAAAAACTAGACGTCCGATACGTCCGAAACCATTTATTGCTACTTTTACAGCCATAAATATACTCCTAAATTAAAATAATATTCTATAATGCGAACATATAAAATATGTCTATTATGCTACCATAAATAAAAGATTAAGTCAAGATTTTATTCATTATTATTGCATATATACTGAAAATTTTTAAGTTTGTGTATATTATATTTTTCAATTTTACATGGCTTATATGCAAAGAACAAAGCATACTGTAATTTAAGATAAGCTATTTTTACCATAACACAAAAATAATGTGCTTTCATATCCTAATCAAGATATATTACTTAATTTATTTTGATTATATTGATTTTTTATTTAAATTAATATAATTTGTTTAAATAAAAAGGCTTTATCATTATGAATAATATACTTTCATTAGATGAAATTAACAGCATAACAGATAAAAATTATAATAAGAAATTTGATAAACTTACTTCATTTGCAGATGATTCTATTATATCAAATGTACTCACTAAAGATAAAAAATCGTATGTTTCAAGTAAGGTAATAAGATATATATTAGGAGAATATATAGACATAAAAGAGCCTTACAGATTAAGAAATCCAGACTTGATATGTTTTTCTTTGGACACTGAAAGTTTAAGAGAGGCTTTTGAAAATGTGTATAATGCTTGGAAAGAAGATAATAAAACTAAAGGCATACTTTATCCATACTGTATATTCGCTAATAATATTCAGCTTGACAAACTTTATCAAAGGGCTAAAGATATTGCAAGCAGCAGATTTAAAATGGCATGCTTTATTTTGGAGGCAATAGCTTTAAGCGGAAGTAAAAGAGGTTTAGGTTTAGTTTATGAGGCTTCAAGAAAGTTTAAACAAGCTAGTGTGAGAAATACTTGTTCTAATATATTAGACTATATTACAAAAAAATTGGGTATAGGTAAAGAGGCTTTTGCTGATAAAATTATACCAGATTTTGATTTTGATAAAAACGGAATTAGAATTATAGAAAGTGAAGGTAAAAGATTCAAAGTAACTTTAAATTATGATTTTACTATATCAATATTCGATGAAATAAAAAATAAAGAGTACAAAACTCTGCCTAAAGATTTTCCAGAAGTACCAAAAAAGGAATTATCAAAATTAAAAAGCGAAATAAACAAAGTATTAAAACTTCAGACAGAACGTTTGCAGTTAGTTTTTATGGACGGTAGGAAATGGGCATTAAATGAATGGAAAGAGATATTTTTTGAAAATCCTATTATGAAAGTATTTGCTGTAAAACTTATTTGGGGCATTTATGATAATAACAATAAACTTCTAAACACCTTCAGGTATATGGAAGACGGTTCTTTTAATAATGCCTATGATGAGGAGATAACTATAGAAGGAGATGTTTTTATAACTTTGATAAGCCCCATAGAAATAGAAAAAAGTTTAATAGAAAAATGGAAAAATCAGCTTGCAGATTATGATATAATTCAGCCTTTTACTCAATTATCTTTAGAAAATAAAGATGATCTTATAGCAAAAATACCTAAAACTATAACTGTTGGGGCTATGAAATCTTTAGTTTCAAAGTTTAGTATGGAGAAAAATGACGGTGATGGCGGATTTATTTATAGTTATTTTATTTATGATACATATAAAGATGCTTATATTATAATTGAGCCTTCAAATGTTTATTATGGCTCTTCAAACAGTGATGAAACTGATATAAAAATAAAATTTAAAAATACTGATGAAAGATTTGAATACGGTGCTTATTTAATGCTTTCAGAGAGTATTAAATAAAAATGCTAAAGATTTTGATAAGGTTAAAGATAAATTATTTGATAAGGTTAAAGATAAATTAAAGGAGGTAAATAATATCATGCCTAAAGTAATTAATAAATATGAGCGTTTTATATCTAGTGAAGATGAAATAAAGGTTTATAATACGAGCTTTTTTATATGGTCAAACATTAATGTTAAGAAGAGAGCGTGAAGAAGGTTTACAGGAAGGTAGAAAAGAAGGTTTGCAAGAAGGAATGGAAAGAGGTATAGAAAAAGGTATACAAGAGGGTAGAAGAGAAGAGCAGATTGCTATAGCTAGAAGTTTAAAAAATGCTGGTATAGATATAAAAATTATCAGTGATAATACTGGGCTTAGTGTAGAAGAAGTATTAAAATTATAAATTCGAGTATATGTATACTTTTAATTTAAAAATAATAAATCCCTATAATAGGGACTTATTATTTTATCAACAATTATATTTCTATTTTTAAAGTATTCAATTATTTTTTGATTGCTTTATTTCCGCTTTCTTTAGCATTCATCAATGCTTCTTCTGCTTTCATCATACCAGCAGTTTTCTCTGTTTTATTTAAGTTAGCATTATCTGTTTTAGAAACTTCACTTTGTGTAGCTGTATTTATTTGAGATTCACTTGCAGCTCTCAAATCTCCAAATTCATTATTTACACTGCCATTTCCATCATCATCAGCAGAAGGTCTTGTAATAATTTGGGCTTTATCAGCTAAAGAAGATTGAAATACTTTTGTAGCTTCATCTTCGCTTTGAGCTTCTCTCACTTGTGAAACAGCAGCAGCTTCAGAAGCCATTAAATTGCCGCTTGAATGTACTATCATAACATCTTCTGGACGTACAGTAATAAGTCCGCTTTCTGTTCTTACAGCAAGCGCCACTCCAGTGTCATTTTCCATAACCATTTCAACTGGTCCCAAAAATCTATTTCCAGCCTCGTCCATAACTTCAACGCTCTTTCCAAGCATAGAATATCCTGTTTGGCTTGAATAAAATGTTTTCATAGAGTCAAGATTTTTATTAACCTCAGTCATTTGTTCAACAGATGAGAATTGTGCTAACTGAGCTATCATATCTCTGTTGTCCATAGGAGAAAGAGGGTCCTGATGGCTCATTTGTACTGTAAGGAGTTTTAAAAATGCATCTTTACCCAAAGAGTTTTGAGTAGGATCTCTTTGGAAATTATTCTGTAAGTTATAAGCTCCTACCTCTTGTTTTAAGATTTTTATTTCTCTCTCTGACATTTTTAATGCGTCTGCTGATATCATCTATTCATCTCCTTAAAAAATTATATCTAAAAACTACCCTATTTTTTTGAATAATACTTATATAAGCAAATTCAATTTTCTTTCTGGAACTATATATGCTTTTATATCGGCTTTTACTTCCTCTACATTATCAATATTTTCAGAAGCAAATCTGTTTCCAATATTATCTAATTCCTCACCAAAACCCCCATCATTATTAGGCATATCCTGTCTTAACATTACATCAAAACCTTCTATATTAATTCCTATCTCATTTAATGAAGTTATAACAGTGTCCAAATTTTTAGTAAATATATCTTTAACATCAGCATTATCAACAAATATTTTTCCTATTAAATTGTCTCCGTCCATACTTATTTTTAATCTTACTTTTCCTAAATATTCTGGATTAAGACTCATTAATACTTCACTTTTTCCATTATTAACAGCAACCTGAGCTTTTTCTACAAGTTTGCCCATTAAGTCTTGGAATTTTATCATGCTGTCTGTAAGGTTGGTACTATTATGTGTTTTTGATACATTATTATTGTAATGATTGTATCCTTTTAAATTAGTACCTTCTGCAGAATCTTTCATATTTATTATTGTGAGTTCTGCACCTTTATCATCTGAAATAGTATTGTTTACAGTGCTGTTATTATTTTTTACTTCAGAATTATCTTTTTTATCTGCATATTTGCTTTCTACATTGTCTGCATTATTAGCAATATTAATATCTGAAATACTGCTGTCAAAATCTATAGCAGTCTCTTCTGTATTAATATTTTCTATTTTTTTATCATTATCTTTATTTGAAGCAATTTTTATTTCTTTATCAGATTCTTTTACTTCAATTTTTTCTTTAATATCATCAGTCAATACTTCTTTTTTGTCTTCTTCATTATCACTGCTATCTATCATAGCTTTAATACTTTCTAATGATGCTATTAAATCTTCTAATTCTTTTTTATCTTCTTCATCTAAATCTTCTAAATTTAATGCTTCTATTTGTTTTTTTATACTCTCTATATCCTGAGTATTTTTAGCATTTTCTTTTTTATCTGATTTATCAGTTTTAGAGACAGCAGCTTCCTTGTCAGCATTTTCTTTACTGTTTACTAAAACTTTTTTTTCATCATTATTATTATTGGAAGCATTTTGGATTATTAGTTTAGCTTTTTCTTTTGTTATTGCTAATTTTTCTTTTACGGATATGTTTTCAGAATTAGTTTTATCAGTTTTTTCCTGAGCATTATTATCAGCTTTTATTTCATCTTTGTTTTCTTTTACAGTTTTATCTTCTGTATTGTCAGAAACTTTATTTTCTTCATTACCAGCATTTTCTGAAATTTTATTTGTATTGTTTTCAGAATTATTTTCTTTAGACGATATTTTCTCATCTGCTGAAGAGTTTGCAGCATTATCACTGTCATAATTATTATAATCATTATATTCTTCATAATCATTATAATTTTTATAATCTTCAGTATTATTTCTTTCTACCATCTTATTTGAAACACTTGAAGGAGCTGAATAAATATCTTCAGTTTGTGTTTTATTAAGCATATTAGCAAAAGAATCATCATAGCTGTAATTGTTCAAACTGTATGTATTATTGTTAGATGAAACATTAGTATCAACAAAAGATAATAAATTTCCTAATCCGTTTATCATAATTTACTTCCTAATTATTAGTTTATTACTATTATGTTAATATTCGGAAGTATAAAAATTTACTTTACAAAAATATACATTATGTTTATAAAAAATTATAATAATATAAGAGGCTCTTTTTGATACTTTCTGATATTATTCTATATAATATGCCTAAACAAATATAATTTATCAACTATGATATATTAGTTCTGGCACCTTCCATAATAGTATTGCTTATTATTATTAAATATCAACTTTTTTTCATAACTAAGTATTGTATATTTTTTATTCTATAATAAAACTAATTGATAATAAACTGAATTAGATGTATGATATATCATATTTTAAATTGGGAAAGCGTTTATGAAAAAGAAAATTATAATTTTATCATCTTTTATTGCTATCTTTATATTAAGTTGTTTTAATAACGATTCTATAGTAAAATTAAATAAATATGCAGGAAGATATGAAGGAACTATGAATACTGAAGCAAATGTAAGACAGCTTACTACCAATAAATGCACATTAATAGTTAATGAAGACAGCTCAATAGAAATTACTATTGAAGGCGGAAATATATATGATAAAAGACTTACAATATCAAAAGAAGAATTAACAAAAACAGATGATACTTCATATAATACATCTAAAGACGGTAATAATTACACTTTTATTTTTAATAATACATATATGACATTAAAAATAGAAAATACAGATAATACTGTAAGTGAAGGTAAACTCTCAAAAATTGGATAATAATAAATAAAAAATCCCTGACATTATATAAAATGACAGGGATTATATTTTAATTTTTTATTTATTCATTCTTTTTAAATATTCCCTGAAGCATTAAAGCCAAAGCTCCGTCTCCTGTTACATTGCATGCTGTACCGAAACTGTCCTGCAAAGCAAATACAGCAAGTATCAAAGCTGTTCCGTCATTATTAAAGCCCAAAACAGAAATAATTATACCCAAAGAAGCAACAACAGTTCCACCAGGTACACCAGGAGCACCTACGGCAAATATACCAAGAAGTACTACAAATAATATCATAGTTCCTACAGCAGGCAAATGTCCGTATAATATTTTTGATATAGTCATAACAAAGAAAGTTTCTGTAAGTACAGAACCGCATAAATGTATAGTTGAACCCATAGGTATAGCAAAGTTTACTATGTCTTTATCTAAAGCATCAGATTTATTTGCACATTTTAATGCCACTGGCAAAGTAGCAGCTGATGACATTGTACCTACTGCTGTAAGATATGCAGGTCCGTAATGCTTGAATACTCTTGCAGGATTTTTTTTGGATATTATTCCAGCTATAGAATATAATATAGTAAGCCATATAAAATGTCCTACTATAGCTATCAATATTACTATCAAAAATACAGGCACGCTTTTTATAATAGTTCCTTCATATGCTAAAGTAGCAAAAGTAGTTCCTATATAAAATGGTAGTATAGGAACTACAACTTTATTTACCAAAAATAACATTATATTATTAAGTTCATCTAATAGGTTCTCAAAATATTTTGACTTAGTCTTTACAACAGCAACACCTCCGCATATAGCCAAAAACAATGCTGTGATTACTGGAAATACTGGATTAATGTCTAATTTAAATATTATTTCAGGCAATTCTCTTAATCCCTCAACATTTGAAGGTATATTCAAATTAGGAATGATAATATATCCAGCTATAGTAGAAAATAAAGCAGCACCTACTGATGAAGTATAGGCAAGAGCAAGCATGACACCAAGCATTTTATTGGCCTCACTTCCCATTCTAGTAATAGCAGGAGCAATAAAACCTAATACTATCAAAGGAACCATAAATGATATTACCTGATTAAGCACATACTTAATAGACTGTATAACATTAATAACAGGAGCATTAGAATATGTACCTATTATAATACCAATTACTATACCTATAAACAGTTTAATTAAAAGATAATCTTTTTTTGATTTTTGTTCTAACTCTTCCATAAAATATTTGTCCTTGAATTTATTTTATAATATATAGTATATGCAATTTGAAAGAGCTTTGCAAAGATATAGTGATAATTTTATTAATTTTACAGAAATTAGAATCTGGCACTCAAATAAGGCATAGGGTTTTTATGATCTCCCCCTACTCTAACCTCAAAATGGCAGTGTATACCAGTAGTACGTCCAGTATTTCCTATTAGGGCTATTTTCTGACCGCGTTTAACTTTCTCGCCGTAATCTACTAACAATTTGGAATTGTGTCCGTAAGCCGTCTGAAATCCATTAGCATGCGTAATAAGTACAAACCAGCCGTAGCCGTTTCTCCAGCCTGAAAAAGTAACAGTTCCATCAGCAACTGCTAATATAGGAGTTCCATAAGGACCTGCTATATCTACACCATAGTGATAGCTTTTCTCCTGATTAAAAGGAGAAAGTCTGGCTCCAAAACCGCTTGAAATACGTCCGCCTCCTGCAACTGGCCAGCCTAATGGTATTTCTTTATGTATTTTAGGAGATACTTCCATAAATGCCAAAATATTTTTCTGATAGGCATTCACTTCAGCAAGCATTTTATTTATATTGGCAGATTCTGTATAATTAATATTATTGTTGTTATTAAATGTAGCTGTATCATTATAATCTATTGCATAAGATATAGTTCTCATAATATTATTATAGTCGGCTAATGCCTTTGAAAATCTGGTTAATGACTTTTTATAATCTTCTATAAGGGTATAAGTTTTAGCCTCTCTTGCAGAAAGAGTATTATAAAACTCTCTAGCTTCTTTCTGTTTATTATAGGCATCATACCCTGTATATACTAATGAAGAAAATACCAAAAGTAAGAAGATTATCATAAAATTATTGATAGGAAGCCTTACAGCATGTTCCTCATCATCATAGAATATAAGTATGCTTCTCTCATGATTACCTTTTCTTTTTACTGCTTCTATAATTGAAGAAAAGAAATGCCTTATACCGTATGTAGAATTATATATTTTTTGAAAAATTTTTTTACTTCTATTAAACTTTACTTTAGATCTAGGTGCTTTATATCTTTTTATTTTTAATTTAGTATTTTTTTTATAGCTTATATCAAAACGGGAAGTTTTATCGTCTATAGAATCATTAGATGTAGTTTTAAAATTACTGACAAACTTATTTGCAAGAGTTTTTACATCTTTTGAAGTTTCTTCTAAATAGTATTTATCCAACTGAGCATTAGATTTTTTTTCTTTTGTTATATTATCATCTGTTATTAAAATAATACTACTCCTTAAAAGTCATCAAATAATCCCTTATCTAAATTATCGTCAAGTCTTGATGAAATATTTAAATACGAATAAGCCTTATTAGTTGCCACTCTCCCTTTAGGGGTTCTTTTTATAAAGCCAGACTGTATCAAATAAGGCTCTATAACGTCCTCTATAGTTTCTATCTGCTCGGATAAAGAAACTGAAAGAGTGTCAACTCCTACAGGTCCGCCGTTATAGTGTTTAATAATAGTATTTAAATAAAGTTTGTCAAGTGCTTCAAAACCGTTTTTATCTATACCCAATTTCTCTAAAGAATCACTTGCAAAATCTTCATCTATTTTAAAAACATCATGTACAGTGGCAAAGTCAAAAACACGCCTTAAAAGCCTATTAACTATTCTAGGAGTACCCCTTGACCTTGAAGCTATTGAAAGAGCCGCAGAATCCGTTATATCTATATCCAAGAATTTGGAGCTTCTCTTTACTATATTTGCCAAATCTTCATTAGTATAAAACTCAAGACGCTCTACTATTCCAAATCTGTCATAAAGAGGCGTACTTAATAGGCCGCTTCTAGTTGTAGCACCTATCAAAGTAAAATGAGGAAGTTTTACCCTAAAACTTTTGGCACTTGTACCCTCTCCAACCTTTATATCTACAAAAAAATCCTCCATAGCAGAGTAAAGCACCTCTTCTACAACCGTTCTAAGGCGGTGTATCTCATCTATAAAAAGTATATCCTTCTCACCCAAAGTTGTAAGTATAGAAGCCAAATCACCAGGGCGTTCTATTATAGGGGCTGATGTTGCTTTGATACTGCTTCCCATCTCATTTGCTATTATTTGTGCAAGTGTTGTTTTTCCAAGCCCAGGCGGACCGTAAAATAATATATGATCCAAAGAAACATCTCTTTTTAAAGCACTCTTTATAAAAACTTTTAATTTTGATTTTATATTATTCTGTCCCAAAAAATCATCAAAACCTTTGGGTCTTATAGAGTTATTATTATCTTCCTTATCATAAGAAGTCTCTTCAGCATTAACTATACTTTCTTTATCCATAACTTTTTATAATTTTACAATACAAAAATATAGCATATATTATATACTAAAACTTATTAAATAACAAATTTATTTTATTTATGATTTTCAAAATATTCTTATAAAATATTTACACCATTTTATTATTAGTATTTATAATAAAATTAAACAGATTAATATAATGAAAATTTGTAAGTTTGACAAAAATATATTTTTTAGTTGTTTATGGATATATCAGGAAATTTATAGAAAACTAGTATAAATATTATCATTAGAATACTGATATAATTATAAAATAATATGCAGCTTATAATTTTATTAATCAGTTATAAACTGCATATTAATAGATTTATAAATTTAATAAAATTATTAATGCTAAAAAAATTAGTACTAAAGATTTAGAGAGCTTAAAAACTCCAATTTTCTCTCGCTCTGTTCATTATCTCCACCCTCATGACCATTAAATGTATAAACATTAATAGATTTATCTCCAGCATAATTATTATACGCAGCAAATACAGTTGAAGGAGGGCATATAATATCCATAAGGCCAACTGAAAATAATGCTTTAACTTTAGATCTTTTAGCAAATAAAGCTCCGTCAAAATATGATAAAGTGTTAAAAGCAGTTTTTTCATGCATCCTGTTTGTTTTGCAAAATCTTGCTATTTCATTATAAGGCAAAGTATCAGTAATAGTACATGCTCTTTTATAGTCGCATAAAAAAGGAACATCTATCATAGCAGCTTCAATTTTTTCTTTAGTAAGAGATGATAAACCCAAAAGAGCAAGAGATATACCGCCGCCCTGACTTGTACCATTTATAGCTATTTTTCCAGTCAAAGAATGTTCTTTTGCAGCCTCTACGGATTTAACAGCATCAATAAATACTCTTTTATAATAATAATCTTTTTTATCGAGTATACCCATAGTAAGAAAGCCGTCAGCATGAGGCGTAGAACCTATAGGGTCTGGAGTTAATGCACCATTTCCGCCTTCTGCTCCCTGACCTCTTACCTCCATTACAAATACACTGTATCCTGCTGAAGGAAAAAGCAAATGTTTAATAGGATAGTCTCTTCCTCCGCCGTATCCTGGATAGCACATTATGCATGTTAACTTTTTATTGTTTTCTGAAGCATATTTAGGTGCTATATACCAGCCGTTTATTTTATGCTTTAAATACCCATTAAAACTTACACTCCAAACATCAAATAATTTTAAATGTGTATCTATTAATGTATATTTAGCCTCTGTACTATGATTGTTTTCTTTTAAAGTATTATCCCAAAACTCATCAAAGTCTTTAGGCTCTTCAGATACACCTTTATATTTATAAAGTTCTTCCAAACTTAAATCAAAAAAAGCCATAATTAAAAATCCTTCCTAATTTTTAAATAATTAATTTTTAGTATAGTATAATTTCTTTTTTTTTCAATTATCTTTTAAGTATAGTAAAATACCTTTTTATATATTTTTACTATACTAAATTGTGAAAAATCAATTATAAAAAACATGTTAAACAAAAAATTATTTTTTATATGAATTAGTAAATAAAATATTACAAAAAAATAAAAAAATTAAAAATAGCTATATCAATTTTTTTTAAAAGATATATATTATTTCACAAAAGGGACGCTATAAAAAGTGTCCCTTTTTTTACTTTTAAAAAACTATGATAAAAAATAATATTTGTTAGGGTGTAAAAATGATAATTTTAATTTATTCTATGCCGTTTTTAATCTATTTGTGTTCAAGTATATTCAGCACTGTTTTAGTTATTAATGCCTCAAAGATGGGAGCTACTCCTTTTTTTATATCTATGCTTGGAGTCTCTTACGGTATGGGTATGATGATTACAGCTGGAATATTTTCTAAAATAAAAATACCAAAAAAATACTATACCAACTTAATATATATAGAAGCTGTAATGCAGATGATAATATCTGCTTTATGCCTTATATTTATGCCTATGGAAATGTCTGTTTTTTATTCATTTCTCTACGGATGCAGTACTACAATATTTTTTGTATGTTTTCAGTCATCGCTTGATATAGTTTCAAAGGATATGCCTATAAGATTAAGCGGAGCATTATTTATATTTTCTTGGTCTTTGGGTTTTGCTGTCGGACCTTCTATTACTGGACTTATATACGATATAAATTATAAAATAGGTTTTTATATTGTTATAGCTATGAGCTTTATTATTTTTATTTTCTTTTATCTATCTAGGCACTTGAGATTTAAAGCAAACAGAATAAAAAAATTCGACGAACCATTTATGAGAGCCCCAAGATATAAAGTATATATAGGCTGGCTTATAATATTTGTAGGCGCTTTGGTACTTCATACTTTAAGATTTATGTTTCTTGATTATGGTATAAAAGAGGCTGGGCTTTCTGAGGCTAAAGCTGCAATGCTTGTAGGAAGTTTATCGGCTTTTATGGCTGTTGGTACTTTAGTAGGATCTTTTTATTTAAGATTTTTAGAGAAAAAAAGAGTATTTACAATAGTAGGTCTTCTCACTCCTATAGCTTTAACATTAATTTTAATAAGCAAAAATTTTTATGTATTTATAATAGCGTTTATGTTTTTAGGACTTGTAAGCGGATTCGGATATTTCTTCGGGCTTTACTATGCTTTGGCTGATCAGGAAAACTCATCTTCAAATGTTGCTGTAAATGAAGCATTAACAGGGGTTGCGGCTTTATTTATACCTTTTAGTGTAGGATATTTAGCTTCGCATTATTCCTACTTTGTGGGATTTTTATTTATGATGATAGTATCTTTAATATGCTACATTATAGCAATAGTAATAATGTATAAGAAAAGACTATCTTCATATAAAGAAAAATTAAATGATGAAAAAATAGAAAACAGAATAATAAAACAATCAAATATGCAGTAATATTCACTGCTTAAAAAACAATTATTAATCAGAGGTTAAATAAAATGATTATTTTAGTTTATTCAATGCCTTTTCTAATTTACTTATGCTCAAGTATATTCAGTACAGTTTTGGTTATCAATGCTTCCAAAGCAATGGCAACACCATTTTTTATATCATTAATAGGTGTTTCATACGGTACTGGTATGATGATAAGTGCAAGTATATTTTCAAAGTTTAAAATACCAAAGAGAATATATCCTCAAATATTGTACGCAGAAGCATGCTCTCAAATAATAATATCTGTATTATGTTTGATATATTTAAAAAACGAGATGGTGCTTTTATATTCATTTTTATTTGGAGCTAATGTAACAGCATTTTTTGTATGTTTTCAGTCTTTACTTGATTCTGTTTCCAAAGATTTGCCTATAAGAATAAGCAGCGGGCTTTTTATATTCTCTTGGACTTTGGGGCTTGCCGTAGGACCTATTGTTACTGGTTTTATATATAAACTCAATCCTAATATAGGTTTTATTATTGTTATAGCTATGAGTATTTTAATATTTACTTTTTTCTATATGTCAAGGCATCTTCATTTGAAGGACAATCATCATAAATGGGAAGAGCCTTTTATGAGAGCTCCAAGGTACAAGGTATATATAGGCTGGCTTATAATATTTGTAGGTGCTGCTGTACTTCATACTTTAAGATTTATGTTTCTTGATTATGGTATTAAAGAGGCTGGACTTTCAGAATCTAAAGCTGCAATGCTTGTAGGAAGTTTATCGGCTTTTATGGCTATAGGGGCATTATTTTCTGCATTTTATTTAAGGTCTTTAGAAACAAAAAGAGTATTTACTGTGGTAGGATTATTAACTCCTGCTGCACTTACATTAATACTTATTACTAAAAATTTTTGGATATTTTTAATAGCATTTGTATTTTTAGGTTTTGTAAGCGGATTCGGATATTTCTTCGGGCTTTACTATGCTTTGGCCGACCAAGAAAACTCTACTGCAAATGTAGCTGTTAATGAGGCTCTTACTGGAATAGCTGCTTTAATAATACCTTTTGCTGTTGGGTATTTAGCTTCTAACTTTTCATATTTCATAGCATTTTTATTTATGATGATAGTATCTTTAATATGCTACTCTATAGCTATATATATAATGTGGCAGAAAAAAAGAACTGCTCTTCTTAAAGAGAAGTTTAAAAAAATTATAGAAGAAGCAGATGAACAGTATGAAAAATAAAATTTTATTAATACTATAATAAAAAATATAATACTCATTTATTAATAAAATGAGTATTATATTAATAAATAAAAAAAATTAAATAGCTTCTATATTTCTAGTAGCTACTATGTCCGCACCAGCAGCATTATGAAGCACAACATCTCCAATATGAATAGGAGCCTGAACTTCTACAGTTTTTAAAGCCTCTAAACATTCATTAATTCTTGATTTATCTATAGGCTCTTTAGTTTTTACTGGAAGCATTTTTAATTTTCCATTTTTTATTTTTACTATAGAAGTAACCATTCTCACTGGACGAACAACCTCATCTCTGGCATAAGTGTCTCCTCTTTTGCAGGTATTACCGCTTACACTCATAACCTGATTTCCGTCCATCTCCACAGACAAAGCACAGCCCATAGGGCAGCATATACAAGTTAATTCTTTTTTTTCCATATAATAATCCTTGAATAACACTTAATATTATTAATTGTCTTCTATCTTAAACTCAATATTTTTAAGACCTTCTTTTGAAAGCATAGCCTTATCTAATTTAACACTTTCCATTTCACCGGGAGCAAATATCAAATGCTTTTTATGTATTACTCTCTCACCGTCAAAATATACATTTAAGAATTTGTTTTGGAATATAGCACTTACTCTAAATCTTACCATAACATGATCATCTACATTATGAGCATTAATCATAGAAGGCACAGTATATCTCACACCATTAGAGCCTTTTAGAGATATAGAATTTGTGTTATCTCTTCTTTTGTTTTTAAGTACATACTCAGCAGCACTTTTTCCAGCAGTTTCAGCCTCTTCAGAAACAAAATCTACCAAGTCATGAACATGAAGAACATTACCGCAGGAGAATACTCCGTCAATATTAGTCTCCAAACTTTCATTAACTATAGCACCAGATGTTATAGGGTTAATCTCAACACCAATCTCTTTTGAAAGCTCATTTTCTGGTATAAGCCCAACAGACAAAAGCAAAGTATCGCATGAATAATATTCTTCAGTGCCTTTTATAGGCTTCATATTCTCATCAACTTTAGCTATTGTAACTCCTTCAAGTCTGTCCTTACCTTTTATGTCTATAACAGTATGACTTAATTTAAGAGGTATATTAAAATCGTCCAAACACTGAACTATATTTCTTTTAAGCCCTCCAGAAAAAGGAAGTATCTCAGCAACCACTTTAACTTTAGCTCCCTCAAAAGTCATTCTCCTAGCCATAATAAGACCAATATCCCCAGAACCAAGTATAACAACTTCCTTGCCAGGCATATATCCTTCTATATTTACTAAATGCTGAGCAGCACCAGCAGAAAATATTCCAGCAGGTCTAAATCCAGGTATATTCAAAGCCCCTCTTGAACGCTCACGGCAGCCCATAGCAAGTATCACAGCTTTGGCATTAATCTCAACTAAACCTTCTTCTTTATTTATATAAATAATTTTTTTAGTTTTATCATTATTGAGTACAATATCCAAAACCATAGTATTGAGTTTATAATTAATATTTAAATCATAAACTTTTTCTATAAATCTGTAAGCATATTCAGGACCTGTAAGCTCTTCACCAAATCTATGAAGCCCAAAACCATTATGTATGCATTGATTGAGTATGCCTCCAAGCACCTCATCGCGTTCCAACATAAGTAAATTATCTATGCCGTTTTCTTTAGCAGAAACAGCAGCAGCAAGCCCAGCAGGACCTCCGCCTATAACAACAACATCATAAGACTGCATTTTTACTCCTTAAATAAAAACAAATGATTATATTGTTTTTAATTAAATACTAATAATCTCTAAATCAAAAAGTTTCCTTATCATATCCGACAACTATTTCAGAGCCTTTGCCGCATTTAGTAATAGTTATAGGAGAAACATTAAGTTCTCTTGCTAATATCTCTATTATCTTAGGAGAACAGAAACCGCCCTGACATCTTCCAAGACCAGCACGTACTCTTCTTTTTACTCCGTCAAGAGATTTGGCTCCTATAGGACTTTTTATAGCTTCTACAATCTCACCCTCAGTTACCTTTTCACATCTGCATATTATATGTCCGTATAAAGGATTTTCTTTTATGAGTTTATTTTTCTCTTCATTAGAAAGTTTATTAAAATGAGTTATTCCCTTTCTTTTTTCTATAAAGTTTTCTTTTTTCTCGAAGTTTCCTTTTTTGCTTACGATGTCTGCCACCATTAAACCAATAGCAGGAGAAGAAACAAGACCAGGGGATTCTATACCAGCACAGTCGAAAAATCCTTCGCAGTCTTCAAGCTCTTTTATGATAAACTCATGATTATCTTCATGAGGACGAAGCCCGCAGAATGAAGTTATAACTTTATTATATGGTATATTTTTTACTGTGAGTTTTGACTTTTCTATAATCTGAGCAAGTCCTTCAGCTGTGGTATTTAATCCCTCTTTATCTTCTATATCAATAGCTGTAGGTCCAAGCATTATATTGCCATGAGCTGTAGGAGTAACTAATATACCTTTACCCAATTTTGTAGGAAGTGCAAATATTGTAGAAGTTACTAGATTATCAACTTCTTTGTCAAGCAATATATAGTCTCCTCTTCTTGGAGTAATATGTATTTTGTTTTGGCTCATCATATTATGAAACTTATCAGCATAAACTCCAGCAGCATTAACAATATATTTAGCTTTTATAGGTCCGTTATTAGTTTCAGCTTCAAAAGTGCCGTCATCAAGTTTTTTGATATTTATAACTTCAGTATAGAACTTAAATTCGACTCCGTTAGCATGAGCATTTTCAGCATAAGCAATATTTAATATAAAAGGATCAACTATACCTCCAGTAGGAGCATACAAAGCAGCACATACATTGTCGTTTAGATTAGGCTCTTTTTTATGAACTTCTTCTCTGTTTAATATTTGAAGTCCTTCAACTCCGTTTTTTATTCCTCTTTCATATATAGCTTTAAGATTAGGAATATCCTCTTCATTAGTACATACTACAAGTGAACCATTCTGTTTAAAAGGCACATCAAGGTCTTCGGCTATTTTTTTCATCATCTTATTGCCAAGAACATTTAACTTTGCCATAAGAGAACCATTTGCCGCATCAAAACCTGCATGCACTATTCCACTGTTGGATTTTGAAGTGCCTGAACAAACATCTTCGCCTCTTTCAACAACACATATACTAGCCTTATACCTAGATAGTTCGCGTGCTGAAGAAGTACCAGACACACCAGCACCAATAATTAATATATCATACATTATATATCCCTCGTAAATTATATTAGATGTTATTAATTGAAATAAATAATTAAGAACTAAATGCATATTAATATTCAATTATTACAGATGAATATTAATATGCAAGATAATGACAATAAGAAATTATAAAGCCCAGCCTCTTGATCTCTCAACAGCTTTTTTCCAGCCCATATATTTTTTATTTCTCTCTTCTTCTGAAAGTGAAGGAGTAAACTCTCTTTCTAATTTCCATCTATTTGCTATCTCATCTTTATCCTTCCAGAATCCTACAGCAAGTCCAGCCAAATAAGCAGCACCCAAAGCAGTAGTTTCTGTTATTTGAGGACGAAGAACTTTTGTATTAATAATGTCAGCTTGGAACTGCATTAAGAAATTATCACGGCAGGCTCCTCCGTCTACTTTTAATGAAGCTAATTTAACCCCGCTGTCAGCAACCATAGCATCAATAACATCTTTACTTTGATAAGCTATAGCCTCTTCTGCTGCTCTTATTATATGGCTTCTATTAACTCCTCTTGTAATACCTACTAAACAGCCTCTTGCATACATATCCCAATAAGGAGCACCAAGACCAACAAAAGCAGGTACCAAATAAACTCCGTTAGTATCTTTTACTTTTGTAGCGAAATATTCAGTATCTTTTGCATCATGAAGAAGTCTTAATTCATCACGTACCCACTGTATAACAGCACCAGCTATAAATACAGAACCTTCTAAAGCATATTCTATTTTTCCGTTATATCCTATTCCTATAGTAGTAATAAGTCCGTTCTTACTTAATATAAAATTCTCTCCTATATTCATAAGAATGAAACTTCCAGTACCATAAGTATTTTTTGTATCGCCTTTATTAAATCCAGCCTGACCGAATAATGCAGATTGCTGGTCTCCTGCTATTCCAGATATAGGTACTTCTTTACCGTTAATATTAGCATATCCATAAACACAGGAAGAGTCTTTTACCTCTGGAAGCATGCTCATAGGTATATCTAATTCTCTTAAAATGTTTTCGTCCCATTTAAGTTCTTTGATATTATAAATCATAGTTCTTGATGCATTAGTATAGTCAGTAACATGAACTTTACCGCCTGTAAGTTTCCATACCAGCCAAGTATCTATTGTACCGAAAAGCAAATCTCCTTTATTGGCTTTTTCTCTAGCCCCCGGAACATTGTCTAGTATCCATTTTATTTTAGTACCAGAGAAATAAGCATCTACTACCAAACCAGTATTTTCTCTTATATAAGTATCAAGACCTTTTTTCTTTAAATCATCACAAATAGGAGCAGTTCTCCTACATTGCCACACTATAGCATTATAAACAGGCTCTCCAGTATTTTTATCCCATACAACAGTAGTTTCCCTTTGATTTGTAATACCAATAGCAGCTATCTCTTCAGGCTTAACTCCTGCAATCTGTATTGCTTCTTGTAAAACCCCAAACTGAGTAGCCCAAATTTCGGCAGCATTATGTTCAACCCAGCCTTCATGAGGATAAATTTGAGTGAACTCTTTTTGAGCAACAGAAACCATATTCTGATCATAATCAAATACTATAGCTCTGCTACTGGTTGTTCCTTGATCTATTGCAACTACATATTTAGACATAATTAAAACTCCTTTAATTTTTATTTTTACACCCCGTTTTTATTGTTTTTTAGCAAATACTTTTCCAACAGTAAAATCATATATAATAGCACCTAAAACTCCGCCTACTATAGGTCCTACAATTGGAACTATCCATATATTACTTCCGTCAGTAAGTCCGTTATTTTTAAATCCTGCAGCAACAGCAAAAAGTCTAGGTCCTAAATCTCTTGCTGGATTGATAGCATAACCATGCATAAAACCAAATGAAAGTCCTATAGCAACTATTATAAGCCCAACTACTATAGGTCCTAAATTAGAGCCTGCAGGAGTATTATTAGCATCTCCTGTAGCAAGAATTAAAAATACTAAAAGAAATGTTCCTACTACTTGGTCTATAAATCCAGGCCAAAATCCAGGTACTGCAGGAAAAGTAGCAAAAACACCTGTAGTGCTTGAAAATGTAGGATCAACTTCTATCCACTTTCCATAATAAACAGCAAATACTATAGCAGCCCCTATAAAACAGCCTATCATCTGTGCTATAACATAATACCAAACTTTAGACCACTGAAAACGTCCTGTAGTGGCTAATGTTAAAGTAACAGCTGGATTAAGATGAGCACCGCTTATCTTTCCAGATGCATATATACCAAAAGTAACGGCAAGTCCCCAAGCTATGTGTATATTAATAGCTGCCCCATTATTACATACATTAACTGCTGCAACTACACCGCATCCAAATAAAATTAAAATCATAGACCCCATCAATTCAGCTAAAAATTCTGCTTTCTTACTATACATACTTTAACCTCCATAAATAATAGTTTTTTAATAATATGTGTTTTTAATTAATTAATTTATTCCGCCTACTCTATACTGCTCGCATACTGGACATCTTTTTGGGGCAGATGCCTCATTATGCACATAACCGCATTTGCTGCATTGCCATTTCTTTATGCTTTCAACATTTTCTCCCAAATATTTTTCAAACATCTTTTTGTGTTCTTCTTCTATCTTTCCTACATGCTCAAAAAGTATGGCTATATCATTAAAGCCTTCCTCTCTTGCAGTTTCAGCAAATTTTAAATACATATCTGTAGATTCGTAAGTCTCCCCTGCTATAGCGTCTTTTAGATTTTCATCTTTTGAAAGTATTCCATGATAGCGTTCAAACCATAATTTACCATGTTCCTGCTCATTTCTGGAGGCTTTCTCATAGGCTAATGCCAAATTTTCCATTCCTTCTTCCCTAGCTTTTTCGGCATAGTACATATATTTGCACCTCGCCATCGCTTCCCCTATAAAAGCAGTCTTTAAATTCTCAGCTGTTTTTGATTTTTTTAAATCCATCATTACCTCCAATCTTTTAATTATTTGTTCTATATTAATTAGTATAGAAATTTTATTAATGAAATATATATGAATGCTTAAAAAAAACGTTTTTTTTCATGTTTTCAAGATAAAAAATAATAGAAATATAATAAAAATTATTTGATTTGTGTAAATTATACATATACCATGTTATAGTATAATTTATATTGCTTTTAATGTGAATTACGCTAACTTTAATAAATCATTAATATACCTAAAAATATACCTATACCATGTACATGTATATTAACAGAAAAATCAAAAATATTATTTTATACATTTTCTACATTGCTGCTAGGTTTATTTTTATTATAAAGCATAACCACACAAAGAAAAGCAAGAACTGATAATACAGCCCCACCAAAACCCACAAACCTAACTCCAAAATTATCAAATATACTGCTTCCTACAAATGAACCCAAAGCTATACCGAAATTAAATGAAAATGAATTATTTGATGAAGCTAATGTAAGACATGATGGATACTCTTTTTCTGTAAAATCAAGTATGTTAAGCTGAACAGGAGAGTTCATTAAGTACATTAAAAAGCCTATAACAAGTATTACAATAGCTGCACTTACATAATTAAGCAAAGCAAAAGGAAGTATTATCATACACAAAAACTGCATTATAAAAATAAATCTTAATCTATAAACTCCATTATGCTCGGCGAGTTTACCAGAAAGTAAATTGCTAAAAAGAACCGTAATACCAAAAACAAGTAATGCTGCACTGATATATTTATTTGGTATATGAACATAATCAAGAAAAATAGGTTTCAAATAAGTGTATAGCACATATGAGGATGCTGCTCCAAAAAGTATTGTAAAAGTACTTAGTATAAATCTTATATCTTTAAATAAGACAAACTGGCTTAATAATTTTACTTTATGACTTACTGTATTTCTCGGAAGAGTTATAAACATTAAAACAGTCATAACGGCACTAAAAATAGAGATGAATATAAAAGAAGAACGCCAGCCAAAATTGTAGCTTAAAGTTGTTCCTATAGGCACTCCGAAAATAGAGGCTATACTAAATCCAGAGTAAATACAAGCTACTACCATAGGTCTTTTTTCTTTTGATGATACATACGGACTAAAAGATATTGAAACCGATATCAGAGAACCTGAAATTACAGCAATAAGCATTCTTAAAATAAGGAGGAATGTATAATTATAAGCTAATGAACATAAAAAGTTAAGAATGATAAATATTATGCTAGCAAATATTATAAAATGGAATCTGTTAAACTTACCTGCTATAGCAGCTGAAAAAGGCGTACATACAGAATAAGCTAAAGCAAACATAGAAACGAGACCTCCAGCTTTAACTTCTGTAATATTAAAACTCTCAGCTATTTCTGTTAAAACACCTATGACTATAAACTCGCTTGTACCTAAAGCAAAACTTAAAAGCACCAATGCTATTATAGCCAATAATTTATTTTCTTCTTTTTTTACTTCTGATATACTATCTTCTAACACTGACATAATTTTTTCTCTAAAAAATTACTGTTAATGATATATTATGTTCAAAAAAATTCAATTAAGATATATAATTTTTTTAATAATTTTGATATTTTTTTATATTAATTTATAGGATACTTGTATGAAATATACAAATAAATCATATTTTGACAAAGCAAAAGAGAAAGAAGAAGAAGGTAATTATGATGAGGCATTAGAATATTATGAAAAAGCATTAGAAGAAGATGATGAAAATATTGAGGCCTACTTTAGTATTAACCTTATAAAATCCTACATCGAAATTGAGAAAAACACTCAAGATAAAGAAAAACCAAACAAACATACTAAACTTTTTAATGTATTAAATGATTTTTTAGATAATGATAGAAAATAATAAGTGATAATTACTATAAAATATCATTAATATAATTATAAATCTCAGAGGCAAATACATTATGTCCGTTTTCGCTTAAATGAACCCCATCAAAAAATATATCATAATAATGATTTTCTTTTAATATTTTATTTACGAATAAATTATAAACATCTATGCTTTTTATGTTATTTGTTTTTGTATATTGATTGATAAAATTAACATACTCTTTTAAAATATTATCAAACTCTTCTATGTTATTTGATTCAAAAAAAGCAAATGCCTCCTTAATAAAAGCAATAGGAGTAAATACTATTATATCAATATTATTTTCCAAAGATTTATTAACTATGCTTATTAAATTATTTTCTATTTTTTTTACATGTTTGCAGGTAAATATATCATTAACTCCTCCCATCAAAATAACAGTATCAGCATTTACACAGTCTCTGTCAAAACGAGCAAGCATACCAGATATCATATCACCGTTAATGCCTTTATTAATAAAAGTAAAGTCTTTGTTATCATTACTAAATTTATCATTTAATATTTCAGTCCACACTTTATCCCTTGACACCATATATCCGTAAGTGGTGCTGTCACCCAAACAAACTATTTTTTTCATAGCATTATTTTCCTAAAATTTGTATTATATTATATAATAACAATATAAATATTTAAATAAAAAATTATTACGGAGCATATATAATGAACGATTTTAAAAGCCTAAAAGATACATTCACATTAAGTAATGGATATAAAATTCCATGCATAGGATTTGGTACTTGGCAGACACCAGACGGAGAAACTGCTGTAAATGCTGTAAAAGAGGCCATAAAATTAGGATACAAACATATTGATACAGCAGCAATTTACGGAAATGAAAAAAGTATTGGAAAAGCAATCAAAGAAAGCGGTATTAATAGAGATGAACTTTTTATCACAAGCAAAGTTTGGAATAAAGAGCGAGGATATAAAACAACACTAAAAGCTTTTGAAAAAACTCTTAATGATTTGTCTCTTGATTATCTTGACTTATATCTTATTCACTGGCCTGCCTCTGTAAATCAATTTAAAGATTGGGATAATATTAATTTGGAAACTTGGAGAGCTATGACTGAACTTTATAAAGCAGGAAAAATAAAATCAATAGGCGTATCTAACTTCATGCCTCATCATTTAAAATCATTAATGGAAACAGAAATTAAGCCTATGGTTAATCAGATAGAGTTTCATGTTGGATTTATGCAGGAAGAAACTTTTAAATACTGCAATGATAATAATATATTAATAGAAGCTTGGAGTCCTTTGGGTACTGGAAAAATGCTTGATAATAATACATTAAAAGAAATAGCTAACAAATATAATAAATCTATAGCTCAGCTTTGCATAAGATGGTGTCTTCAAAATAATACTTTGCCTTTACCAAAATCTGTAACTCCATCACGAATAAAGAAAATACAGAAATATTTGATTTTGTCATAAGCGATGAAGATATGAAAAAAATAAATAGTATGCCTTATTTCGGAGGATCAGGACATCACCCAGATAAAGTAAATTTCTAAAATGGTTTAATAGAAAAGTAAAGCTATAGATTAAAATCTGTAGCTTTTTAATTAATAATAGCCTCTTTAAATCTGAAATCAATTCTTTTTGTCTGATTGCCCTGATACTGTACGGTCTTTAATACAGCAGCCAAATCAACAAACTTTTCAGCTTTTACATACTTTTCTAATATCACCTGCACCTGATAGCCCCTAGGATAAAGTATAAGATCATCTCCATAAGCATTAATTTCGGATATTAAATTGTATATTTCATTATGATTTTTTTTAAGCTCATAAATTACAGAGGCTAAATACTTGGCATACTCATCTTCTACTTTATCGCTGTTTTGAGTAATGCTTAAACCAGTAATATAAGGCACATCATAATTATAAATATTTCCGTTTTTTATAATATATCCGTCATCGGTTATCTCGTATATTCCTCTGCTTGATTCAAGTAAAAATAAAGTGTCTCTCTCATCTACATTGATAATAAGCAAATCTGGAAATGAGGCTCTTATATTTTCTACTTTAATTCTTACATTTTTTTCTATATCAGAAGTTATATCTTTTTTTGGTATATTGAATAGGCTTGTATTATTGTATTTTGATAATTCAGCCTCTTCCATTATATCCATGGCATTTAATCTTTTTAAGCCTCTTATCTCTACACGAAGGATTCTAGCCTTATTTACAATAAGAACTAAAACTAATATTATAATGATAAGTACAAAAATAGCTATTAATCTTTTTAATAAAGATCTCTGCTTATCGGTAAGCTTATTTTTTTTTAACTTTCTTTTAAGTCTGCTTTCTTTAGTATCTTTCATTATAATATTATTTTAATAATTAATTAACTGAACAGCCTGCACCAAAATCTTTTTCTGGCTTCATAAGAGAAAGAGTCTCTCCATTATCAGCCAAAAGAAGCATACCATGAGAAGTAACACCTCTAAACTTTTTAGGCTTTAAATTTGCCAAATAAAGAACTGTTTTACCAACCATCTCTTCAGGCTTATAATACTCTGCTATAGAAGATACGACTACCCTCTGTTCCCCTCCGCCAATATCAAGTACAAATTTTAAAAGTTTATCAGCATTTTCTACCTTTTCTGCAACTAATATTTTAGCTGTAAGAAGTTCAAGTTTTTCAAAATCTTCTTTTTCTATATTGGCTTTATGTTTATCTTCTTTAGGAGGATTAACCTGTTTTTTATTATCTTCCATACTTGCACCTATTTCTTTTTCTATGTCGTATCTATTAAATAAAGGCTCTCCCTTTTCTATTTTTATTCCAGATTTTAAAGAACCCCATTGTTTAGCACTTTCCAAAGAAACACTATCTCCCAAACCTAATCTGTTAAATACTTTTTTAGGAGTTTCTACAAAGAATATTTGTAAATAAGCTGTTACTATATAGTATACTTGGAAAGATATATACATTACATTAGCTAAATGATCTTTTTTAGTTTCATCTTTAGCTAAATTCCAAGGAGCACTCTCTTCTACATATTTGTTGGTCATTCTTATAACCTCCCAAATATATGATAATGCCTCATTAAATTTAAAACTATCTAATGCCGACTCTACATTGGCATCAAGTGTAAGAACCATTTTTTTAAGTTCTTTTTCTTTATCTCCAAATACACTTTCAGCCTCATCTGGAAGTACCCCATTAAAATATTTTCCAAGCATAGTAGTTATTCTATGCCATAAATTACCATAATCATTAGCTAAATCGCTGTTTATTCTCTTTAAGAAAAGCTCCTGAGAATAATATCCGTCAGAACCGAAATTAATCTCTCTCATAAGAAAATATCTTAAAGCATCAACACCGTATTTATCTATCAAAGTATTAGGATCAACAACATTTCCCCTGCTTTTACTCATTTTCTTACCATCATCAAAAAGCACCCAGCCATGACCAAATACTTTTTTAGGAAGCGGTATATCAAGCATTTTAAGCATTATAGGCCATATAATAGCATGAAAACGCACTATCTCCTTACCTACAAAATGAACATCACAAGGCCAGTATTTTTTATATAATTCATCTTCTCCATCTTCTGGATAGCCTAAAGCAGTAATATAATTTGATAAAGCATCAATCCATACATATATACTATGCTCACTGTCAACAGGACAAGGTATACCCCATTGCAATCCCTTACGGCTTACTGCTAAATCTTCAAGACCAGGTAAAAGAAAGTTTTTAAGCATTTCATTTTGTCTTTCTTTAGGCTCTAAAAACTCAGGGTGATCTTTATAATAATCTATTAACCATTGTCCATATTCTGAAAGTTTAAGATAGTAGCATTCCTCTTCTTTATACTCTAATTCTTTTTCGCAGTCTGGACAATAGAACTTACCGTCATCTTTTTTTACTACCTGACTTTCTGTGAAAAATGCCTCGTCACTTACACAATAAAGACCTTTATAAGCACCTTTATAAATATACCCTTTATCATAAAGTATTTTAAATATTTTCTGTACTCTTCTTTCATGATAGTCATCAGTAGTTCTTATATAATGACTGTAATTAATATGAAGTCTTTTCCATAACTCTTTGGTGGCATTAACAATATTATCAACATAAGCTTTAGGAGTAGTGCCTGCTGCTTCAGCTTTTCTTGCAATTTTCTCACCATGCTCATCTGTACCTGTTAAAAAATAAACATCATACCCCATTATTTTTTTGTATCTAGCCATGGTGTCTGCTGCTATAGTACAGTAGCAATGGCCAATATGCAAATAATCTGAAGGATAGTATATAGGAGTTGTAATATAAAACTTTTTATCTGTCATCTGTATGCCTCCATTTTTAAGTTATGTATTTTTAATATTTTAAAAACAGATTAATTATACTAAAATTAATGGTTTTTGTAAAGCTATTTTTAATGCTGAATTATGAACCTTTAATATATACCTAAACAACTACAATTTGTCAATTTTTAGTTATTTATTAATGTTATTATATATTAATTAATAATACTGTGCGGTGATGTGCCCGTGAAACATCACGAACGAAGATGAGTGAAAGCTCCTGATTAACAAACTTAAAAATTTTTAATATATTCTAGGTATTATATCATGTTTTCTTAGATAAGTTAAAACAAAGGGCGGCATATATTTTCGTATGCTATTCAATATAAAGTTATATAATTTATATTTTTTAAATCCTTCTTCTTCATCATCAAAATAAACAGATAAGCATATTTTCTTTAAATATACATTTTTTATATTTTCAGAAATATTATAGTCAAATTTATTTAAATATGATTTTAGATTTAAAAAATTGTTTTTATATCTAAAATCTCCTTTACAGTCCTCGTATATATTATTAAAAATATATGTAAGTAGTGAATTAGAAAATTCACTACTATTAATGTATACTAGTAAATCTTTATAAATATAAATGTGGTCTAATGTCCTTCTTTCTATATTTAATTTTCTTACCATTTGTCCTTCTCGGCTTCTATAATAATATATTGCATTATTATTACGATAAAAAGTTGGATTATATGTTGTAGTTTTTATAAAGAAATGCAAATCTTCACCAAAAAATATTTTCTCAGAAAAATATATATTATTTTTTATAAGAAAATTTTTGTTATATAATTTGCATACACTATAACATAAAGATTGAAATTTACTGCCTGAAAATCTCCTTATAGTATCTATATATTCCTGTTTATTAAAATTATATTCACCAAAAGTTCTATCATATTTTATTAATATATCATTATCTATAGTTGTATTTTTAAAAGTAGAAGTAAAAACTATATCATATTTATTTTTATATATTGGTAAATATAAGCACTCCAAATAATCATTATTTACATAATCATCACTATCTACAAAAGTAATATATTCAGAGCTAGATTTTTTTATACCAATATTTCTAGAATATGAAGCTCCTTTATTAATTTCATTTTTTATCAATATTATTCTATCATCTTTTTTTTGATAATTTTCTATTAAATGTACACTATTATCTGTACTGCCATCATCTATACAAATTATCTCTATATCACTAAAAGTTTGATTTGATATGCTATCTAAACATCTTATTATGTATTTTTCAACATTATAAACTGGTATAATAACACTTATTTTAGACATATAAAATTGTCTCCTATTTTACAATGCATTATAATAAAATTAATGGTTTTTGTAAAGCTAAAAAATTAATATGATATTTTATTATTATTCTTTCATTTTAAAATTATATTTTACAATACATAAGAAACATTGATACATATTTACAAAATACATTGTATATAAATTTTTTGTAAACAAATAGGAATATTTTATTACATTAAACGATATATTATAGAATAATAAATATTAATTAATATTACAAAATGTTGATTAATATAGTTTTTATTTAAACAATAGGAAAACATGGAAAAATATATTAGTTTATACATTACATAATTTTTATTTTGAAGGAGCAACAATTTTTATGAAGAGGAGACATTCTATAAGGTTTAAAATGCCGCTTATGATAAGTATAATAACTACTATATTTTTAATTATTACTATTACAATACTATCATACAAATCATTCAATACAGTAAGCAAATCTACTTTTTCTGGTTTTGAAAACACATTAGAAGGATATAAGTCTATGCTTGATTCTTGGTTTTCAGAAAATAAGACACTAATAAAAACTTATGCCATAACACCAGCTATAATAAGCTATTTATCTGGAAATATAAGAGAAGACTATCAATTAGCAAAAACATTGGACCATTTTGAATCAATTAATAAATTTTCTTTGAATATAGGAGTAACAGATACAAATGGTACTATATTTGACAATGCCAAGAAAGTTGAAATAGGAAATAATATACAGGATTTAAGACCTGGTATATGGGACAATTTTGTGCAAAGCGGATACGATGCTGCATACGGAACAAAAATAATAAAATCAAGTGCAGACGGTAAATTATCATTAGCATTGATAGCAGGAGTAAGAGATGCTAATAACAAATTGATAGGCTCTATTTATATGATAATTAATTGGGAAGAAGTTGTAAACAGCTTAAAAAAATTAAAACTTGATGAGACTGGAAGATTATTCGCATTAGATGATGACGGAATTATAGTAGCTGACACATATGATTATATAAATGAAAAAGCAGGATCATATTTTGACCTTATAAAAAATGATAATAAACAAAAAGGTGTAATAAATTATAAATTAAATAATAAATCAAGAACAGCAGTATATACCAAAATGGAAGAGCTTCCTTGGACTTTAACTATGGCTATGGATAATAATATTATATACAAAGAAAATATTAATATGCTAAAAATAGCCTTATTAGTATGTATAATTTCTATAATATGTATTAATGCTTTTGCACTTTCTTATATAAAAAGAACTATGTCCCCATTAGACAGCCTAATGAAGCAGGCACAAAAAATATCTGAAGGACATATAGAAATAAATAATTCAAAGAATACCAAAAAAGAAAGAAAAGATGAATTTGGAAGATTAGAATCTGCATTTAATATAATGAGCAAAAAACTTTCAGAAGTTATAAATGAGGTAAATGAAGCTGCAAAAGAAATTATACTTTCATCAGAAAATATGATGGAAAGCAGCGGCGAATTATCATTAAGAGCAGAATCTCAGGCTTCAAGTTTGGAAGAAACTGCAGCAAGTATAGAAGAAATAGTATCAACTATACAGTCATCAACTGAAAATGCTGTAAGCGGAAAAGATATTATGAATGAATCAATAAACTATATAGGAGAGGCTGATAATATTATAAGGCAAACATCTGCAAATATAGAAGAGGTTTATCAGTCAAGCGAAAAAATAAAAGATATAACTAAAATGATAGAAGACATAGCCTTTCAAACAAATATACTTGCTCTTAATGCCTCTGTAGAAGCTGCACGTGCAGGAGAACAGGGTAAAGGTTTTGCTGTTGTAGCAAGCGAGGTTAGAAATTTGGCACAAACTACTCAGTCATCAGTTAAAGATATAGCAAGCCTTATAGATAATACAGCCAAAAGAATAAATAATGCCACACAAACTGCAAGAAAATCTCAGGAACTGTTTTCAGAACTTCAGCATAAAGTAAAGGATACTTCATATTTGATGGAAAATATAGCCTCTACTGCTTTAGAACAGCAATCTGGAGTAAATCAGATAAGCACGGCTATAAGCAGTATGGAAAGTCTCACTACACAAAATGCCGCTTTAGCTAATGAATCAAGCAGTATTTCTAAGAACTTACTAAGCAGAGCTAAAAAACTAGAGAAATGCATACTGTTTTTTAAATTTTAAGTTTATTTTATAAAATATATAAATGGCATTTAATAATAAAAAAACAATGGACATCATTTATTATAGTCCATTGTTTTTATTAAATATATATATTTAATTTTATAATTATTATATATTAATATAAGAACCCTCTTTAGCGAATGCCAGCTGCAAATCTATTTCTTCTTTTTTTAAGAAAGCAAGAAGTTTATTATATATAAGGTCTATCTGAGCATCAGTTCTTTCCTGATTATGATGATGAAGTATAACATAAGGAACATTAGCATCAAGTCCCACTTGTATAGCATCATTCAAAGTAGAATGTCCCCAGCCTACATGTCCGTTATAATATTCGCTTTTTGTGTATTCTCCCTCTATAATAAGTACATTAGCTCCGCGTACAAAATCTATTAATCTCGCATGAAGCAAATCAGCATTATGATTATAATGCGAAAGCGATGGGTGCTGTGCATGAAGACGTTTTTTATAAGGTTCATGGTCTGTTAGGTACACTACCGTTTTATTTCCCGATGTTATCTTATATGAAAGTGTATGGCAAGGGTGATTAACCCATATACTTTCTATAGTCATATTTCCAAAAGTAATTTTCTTTCCTTCGTAAAAAGCCTCAAACTTTAAATTAGCCGCAAACTGCTCTAAGTTTACAGGGAAATAATCTTTTGCAAGTATATTATTGATAGTATCATACATCTCTGTAGAAGAATCTTTAGGACCATATATTGTAAAGCTGTATTTATTTGAGAAAAAAGGTGCGAAGAAAGGTATTCCTATAATATGATCCCAATGGAAATGAGTTAATAGTATAATACTTTCAGTTTTATCAGATTTTAAGGCATAATAACTTGCATTTTTAAGTCCGCTTCCTGCATCTAATATTATATAATTGCCGTCATCATCAATAACCTGAAGGCATGATGTATTGCCGCCATATTCACTGAAACTATTACCGGGGGTTGGTATAGAACCTCTGCTTCCAAGAAATCTTACTTTCACAATTTAGCCTTAAATTATTTTTTATACGTTTATATCATAATACAATAATAAAAAAAAATCAATCTGCTTCTTATTTATTTATAATATTTTTTAATTTTAGATAATTTTTATATAGTTGTATTATTATTATATAGAGTTTATAATAAATACCACATATAACTATAATAAAAAAGGCTGATTAATTAATGAAAATAATATCTTGGAATGTAAACGGCATAAGAGCTGCATATAAAAAAGGTTTGGTTGATTTTATAAAAAAAGAAAACCCTGATATAATATGCCTTCAGGAAACTAAAGCCTTTGAGGAACAGCTGCCTGAAGATTTAAGAAATATAGAAGGCTATGAACTTTTTATCAATCCTGCTGACCCTGAAGTAAAAAAAGGATACAGCGGAGTTGCAATATACACTAAATTAAAACCCAATAAAGTAATTAAAAACAAATTAGGAAATAAATTTTCAGACAATGAGGGAAGAATATTATCATTAGAGTTTGATGATTTCACTATATTTAATGTTTATTTCCCAAATGGCGGAAAATCTCAAGAACATTTCAATTATAAACTTTCTTTTTATGATGAGATTACAAAACATCTAACTAAATTAAAAAGCAAAACTAATGTTATATTATGCGGCGATATGAATATTGCACATGAAGCTATAGATTTGGCAAGACCTAAAGAAAATGAAAAAAGTATTGGTTTCTTACCAGAAGAACGCGAAAAAATAACAGAGTTTTTAAATAAAGGATTTACTGATACATTTAGAATGTTTACAAAAGAAGGCGGACATTATAGCTGGTGGGATATGAAAACTAGGTCAAGAGAAAAGAATGTGGGCTGGAGAATAGATTACTTCTTTGTTAATAATGAAATAGCTAATAATATAAAAAGAGCTGATATTATGACTGATGTTATGGGAAGCGATCACTGCCCTATACTTATAGAATGGGATAAATAAAAAACTGCTTGATTTTTTGACTTTTTATAATAATATATAAAATAGTTTGCTTTTTTACTTTTTTATTTAAAGGAGTTATCATGGTTCGTACGATCATTGAGGATAAAACAGCCATAATCAATATAGAAAAAAATATTATATCTGAAAATGTTGATATATTAGAAGAAAAATTAAATTATGCTAAAAATGCAGGAGCTTTAAACTTTATATTTGACTTTCATAATATAGAATATATGTGTTCTTCTGCATTAGGACTCATAGCATCTGCTTTAAGAGTATCAGGCGAAAACGGCGGTACTGTTTATTTCTGTTCTTTAAGTAAAAAGTTAAAAGCATTATTCGAGGCTACTAAGTTTTTAACTATAGTAAATACTGCAAGCAATGTAGATGAAGCACTTAATAAAATTAAATAATTTTTTATAGGAATTTTATGCTGGTAGAAATTATAAGATTTATATATGTAGTATGTATGCAGGCTTTGAGACTGTATTCTTTTATATGGTTCGTATGGATTATATTAAGCTGGCTTCAGGCTTTTGGAGCTATGCATTTAGACTATTATAATCCTATAGTAAACTTTTTTTATAAAATAACAGACGGAGTTATAGATAAAATTTTTGCAGGAAGAAGACTTATTGTAGGAGTGCTTGACTTATCTCCTTTAATATTTCTTTTAGTTCTTCAAATGGCAGCACCTATAATATTAAAAATAATATTTCAGTTCTTGCTAAACCTTGCTGTTAGGATATAGTTATGAGTTCATTAGATGATATAAGTAAGTACATTGATGACGGAGATTATAAAAAAGCCATAGAAGAGCTTGACATTCTTATATCTAAAGAACCTGATAATGCCAAAGCATTTTATATGCGTGGGAAATATGCCTTTATAGAACTTCAGCAGGAAGAGTTTGACAATACTAAATATGATGCAAGAAGGGCATTAATATATTCCTCAATAGAATATGACTTAAATAGATCTATAGATATTGATCCTAATATAGCGGATGCATACAGAGGTCTTATGTATTTAAATAGAGATTTAAAAAACATAGACAAAGAAAGAGAGTATGCTCAAATACTTTTTGATAAAGATAATACTGCATATGATGCCTTATTAATACTTGCAAGTAGCTATCTTAATAACGGAGAAAATGAAGCCGACTTTCATCAGGCTATAGGCTACTATGATGACTTTATCAAAAATGCTGAAGACAACAGAATAGCAAGATTTGAAAGAGGACTTTGCTACTACAATCTTAATATACTTCCCAAAGCAGATATTGAAGCTAATAAACTTATTTATGATTTTCCTTTTTATGATGATGCATATTTTCTTAAAGGAATTATACTAGCAAAAAACGGTATAAAGTCAGAGTTTTATGAGGATGCTGTATTCTTCTTTGACAGAGCAATAGAACTCAACAGCCTAAACTTTAATGCTATATATGAAAGAGGAGAATGGTATTTTAATAAGGGTAATTACAGAAAGGCCATAGAAAATTATAATGAACTTCTAAAATATAATAATAAATACCGATTAAATGCTTTACTTGGTAAGATTCAGGCACTGCATGATCTTATTATAGAAAATGAAGATAAGTTCTATCCAGACAGTCAGGAAGAGGGAAAAGACCTTAAAGAAGTTTTTTATTTGCTTGATAAAGTTATAAATGTACTTGGAATAAACAGCATGCAGTACAGATACTATAGGGCTAATTTGTATGCATATCAGGGCGAGATAAAAAAAGCTATAGCTGAGTTAAAAAAAATACTAAATGAAAATGATGAGGCTTGGATCTATGAAAAAATAGCAGAGCTTTATCATAATTATGCTCAAAGCGATGATGATTATAGAGAAGCATTAAAATATTTATATCATATTGATAAAAGTGAATACAAATACTCAACATACTATATAATGATATTCTCTAATTATGAGCTTAAAAATTATGAGAAAACTGCTGAATTATGCAAAGAGCTTTTTCAATATCTTTATGAAGACGATGATGAAGAAATATCTTATATAAGATTTATATATGCTCATTCACTTCAAATGATAGGCTCTAATGATTATGAGCTTATATTAAATAATCTTCAAAGATGTTTAAACAGCAAATTAGATAAAGCCACTATATACCGTTCTATAGCGAAGATAATGCTTTATAATATGCCAAATAAATATAATAATGACGGAATAGATATGTTAAAAAAAGCTATAGGTTTAAATGATGCTTTATCATATTTTATGTACGCCAAAGAATTATTTTACGGCGATATTATAATACCGTATCCAGAACTCGCTATATCTATGGCTGATATGTCTTTTAATATAGATAATACATTAGAATGTGCTTTAACTATCATAGGAAAAGGATATGAATTAGGACGCGGAATCGAAAAAAATCCTAATAAAGCATTTGAAATGTACTATAAAGCATGTGAACTTTCTGATATAAACAATTCAAAATGTTCATGTGCTAAAGGGCTTACTGCTCATTGTTATTATAAAGGAATAGGCGTTGAAAAAAATGAGAGCATAGCCTTTGATATAGTTAATAAAACGGTGATGAGTAAAGGTAAAGATTCGCATGATCATATAGCACTGCTTTATTCATACTTTGCTCTTAATAATATAAAAGGCTTTGATTTGATTACAGCATTATCATTATTTGACAGTATAGAATCTCATGCCAATAATCTCTATATAATAATGACTTTAAAAAGAATATATAAAAAACTAGGAAGAAAATATGATGTTAAAAGAATGGAGAAAATGGAGAAAAATGCTGTAATGGTAACTGGTGAATTAAATATGTCATATCTAAGAAAATACATAAAAAAGTTTAATGACTTCTATCCTATTTTAACTTTTACACTTTGACAAAAAAATCATTTATATATATATTATAATATAAAATAAACAAGAGGTAACTATTATGATAAACAAAACTATGAGTATAGGTGAAATAATACAGATCTTTCCAGATTCTGTAGAGATAATGATGAGTCATGGACTTCATTGCGTAGGCTGTCATGTGGCAAGCTGGGAAAGTTTGGAAGAAGGATGCCGCGGTCATGGAATGAATGATGATATGATAGATAACTTAGTAAAAGAGATTAACAATAAATATGAGGCAAGCAAATAATTTTGTTTTTTAGCTTTATATAACTCTTAAAAAAGACAGCATATATTTTATACGCTGTCTTTTATTTTTATAAATAAAAAATAAAGTATTATTTTCCGTCTTTGTATTCTCTTATTATTCCTCTTACCCTTATTGTAAGTCCGTAAACTTTCTGCTCTGCTATGATTACATCAAGAGGCACCTGATTATATTTATCTTTAGAAATCAATGCATCTGTTCCGTATTTATCTTTTTCATAAACTCTTACAGTAGTAAGCTTATCTCTTTGAAGTTTAGTTTTTAAATCTTCTCCATTTTCTATAGTAAATCTTATATCTCTTTTTATATTCTTTCCTTCAAGCCAATTAACTTTAAATGTGCCTATATTTTTATCAACAAAACGCATGAAAAATACTAAAGACAAAGCATCATAAGCCATTCCGCTAAACTCTATCTTTTCATCAGTTGTTCTTTTATCATTAAATAGATAATAATTTTTATAAAAAGTTAAAGTTTCATTATTTGTCCATTCGCCTTCGGAAGTATCTTTTTTGAGAACTAAAGGACTAAAATCATTTGTAGAAACCCAAGCCTCAAATACATCGCTTACTTTATAAACCCAATTGGCAGCACCAGTAGTATAAACATGAGCATAAAGATGATAGGCTGGTATTCCGTTTACATTGCTTATTGCTAGAACTTTAGCCTCAAGTGTTCCTACCTTGCCGCTTATATTAAACTCTGGAACCTGTGCTAAAACATCATACTTTATATATTCACCTACTTTAAATGTTTGATTGTATCCAAATATCATATTTGAAATCAAAAGTGTAATTATAAAAACATATTTTTTCATAAAAATACAATCTCCTTTATAAAGATAAAAATAAAGATAAAATCACTATCTTTATATTATTATATATACTGAAAAAAATAAATTTTGTCAAAGATTTATTTAAACTTTTTTTACAATTTTATAATTATTATAGAGAACCTTCGTCTACTTCTGTGGCCTGAAGACGGCTTTTTAATTTATCTATCATATTGCCTTCAACAGCCCTCTGAAACTGTATAGCCACATCCTTATTCTTTGTAAACTTAGGTATAGCCTTTGATATCAAATCATTTATTCTTTTATCGGTCTGCGTCATTTCAAATATATTGTCTGGAAGTGCTACTATTAATGTTGCACCTTTGCTTTCTATAGGATTACCCTGCGATAAGAGTGAATATATAGTAGGGCTTTCTGTTTCTATAAAAGAGAGTATTTTATTGTAGAATATGCGTCTTTTATCGGTTGGATTTAGAGGTACATCATACTGAGGTTTAGGCTGATTTGATTGTGAAACTGCATTATTATTAGCATTTTCAAATCCGTAATCTTCATTAAGAGACGAAACAGAAGAAGAAGCCTGCATATTGGAAGCTATTATATCAACAGGACGTATTAAATTGTCAGTATTAAGCAAAAGAAGCATACGCATTTCAAATATAGTCCTAGGATTAGATGCACTTCTTATACGCTCTTCTGCAAGCAATATATAATCAAGTATTCTCTCTATCTCATCATCACTGTAATGATTAGCAAATACTTTTAAATCGTCTCTCTCATTTTCAGTAATCTCTAATAATTTTATATCATCAATACCGCTTTTTATCATAAGAACTACACGCATATACTCTATTACGCTGTTTATAAATGTTCTAGGGTCTACTGCATCTTCAAATAATTTCTTCACAAACTCAAAATAAGATTTTTTATTTTCAGACATTATAATATCAAAAAACTCTTTAACAAAAGAAAAGTTATTCCCTCCCACAACAGCATTAACATCAGCACTTGTTATATACTTTTTATCAGTAGTATAAGCTATCATCTTCTCAAGTATAGTTTCACTGTCTCGTACAGAACCTCTTGCCTGCTTTGCTATTAAAAATATTGCCTCTTCATCATATTTAATATTTTCTTTATCAAGTATGCCTTTTAATATTTTCTCTAAATCTTCTATACCTAATGACTTAAAAGTATACTGCTGACATCGGCTTCTTATAGTAGGAAGTACTCTGTCTGCTTCAGTAGTGGCAAGTATAAACACAACATGAGCAGGAGGCTCTTCTAAAGTTTTAAGAAGTGCATTAAAAGCCTCATTAGTTATCTGATGCACCTCATCTATAATATATACTTTATATTTTCCAGCTACAGGTGATATACGCACATTTTCTATAATAGTTCTGATATTTTCTATACCTCTATTGCTTGCACCGTCAATTTCTATAACATCAAGAGGAGTTCCATTTTCTATTTGAGTACATGATGGACAAACTCCGCATGGCTTATCAGTAGGACCATTAACACAGTTTAAGGCTTTGGCTATAATTCTAGCAAGAGAAGTTTTACCCACACCATGAGCCCCTGAAAACAGATATGCATGTGCTATCTTTTTTTGGGCTATACTTTTTGATATAGTCTTTGTGATATGCTCCTGACCTATAACTTCTTCAAAGGTTTGAGGGCGGTATTTTCTTGCTATTACTTTATAGTTTTCTGCCATATTTATAGTGTTCCATTAATTTATTTTTGTATTGTTTTTAATTAATTTATTTTAACAGACTATATTTATTTGTCAATTTTTATTTATGCTCCTGCCATTTACACTCTGTTATATACATATCACTAAATACCGCCTTAAAATATGACTCTTCTGGACTGCATGCATATATTCCGAAACTTATTTCATCATCTGCTTTAAATAAATGAAATATTCTCATCTGTTTAAAATTTTCTCCGTCTTCGCTGTATTCTATTAAAAAATCGCTTTCCCTTCTGCTTAATCTATAATGCATCTCTTTTATAGAAGCCGATATATCCTGAGTAGCCCAGTCAGAATATCCATTATTTGTAACAACACTACCCAAACGCTGATAATTTTCATTTTCGTATTCTATAGAAGCCTTAAACCAATTTTCACTGTCTATATAAATAGCAACTCCGCATTGGTCAAAACGGCATTTACTTTCAAATACAGTTTTTACTGTGAAAGAAAAATATTTATCTTTTGTCTTTGTCTGAAGTATTGGGGCATTGTCATTTCTAAAACCATAATATGTTCTCTGCCATAAGTCGGTATTAGGTTCCGTATATATTTCTATTTTTTTATCATCTATAATAACATTTTTAGGTTTTCTAATCCAAAATAGTTCTTCTTTTAAAAATTCCTTATACATACTTTCCTCTAATAAAAAAAAATAAAATACATATCAATTATACATCTTATTTGGTATCAATTCAATAATTAATAATAATCAAATATTTTTTATATTTAGTATTGACTAAATATATATAAATTTATATAATAAGTAAGGATTAGTTTTATTATTAGATAATCGGCTTTTCATATAAAATTGCAATCACCAAAATGCAAAGGCGGTATTTAACAGTATGGAAAACTCATATAAAGATATGTATGACAATATCTTAAATAACTATGAAGAATACCTAAAAGTTGTTGATATATGTCATAATCTCTCCTCAATTAGAATTAATAATCTTATTAAAACTTTCGGCGGAAATAATTATGAAAATGAATGTTTTTATAAAGAAATAAAAAATGATAATATATCATATGCTATTGATATATACTGTGATAAAATAGATTCTACTTCTTTAATACTTCATTCAAGCAAAGGTTCTGATGATTTGGAGAGAATACTTTCAGAAAATGAATGTATGTATGGTTTTTCTAAGTCTGAAGATGAAGATACATTATACAGAAAATTTGCGTTTCCTAAAGATGAAAAAAAACTATTATATATAACAGAAAAAATAATAGATTTATTTAAAAAAGAAATTGAATAATATTATTTAGTTTTTAAGTATTGTGTTTTATATATACTTGCTTCATAATATTAATTGTTTTAACTTTATAGCTGGGATTTTTTATAATAAAAGTCTCGGCTATAAATTTATTTTGCCTGCATATAATTAGTTTAATTTAATACTTACTTTAAGATTTATTTTAATAAAATATAGAGCAAATAAAAAAATCCGTAAGAGTAATTATTACTCCTATGGATTTTATAAAACAAATTAATTATTTAGAAAAATCTTCATAATATTTATCTAATAATTTTTCATCTTCTTTAATACCATATTGAGTATTTTTAATGTATTCATCATAATATTTTTCTAAAAACTTTAACGCCTTTTCATTAACCATTTTCTCATTTAAAGAAATACTGGAATCAATGCCTATATCTAGTATTTCTTTTCCATCAGCACTTAGCAAATTATTTTTTTCAAGCCATTTAAAAATAAATTTAAAATGTTCAATAACATTCTTTTGATTAGCAGCATTATCTATATGCCATAATGCTTTATCAATAATTTTTGCCATAATTAATCTCTCCTTTCTATTCTAGTTTGTACATCTTTTGGAATTTCTATTAAATCTCCATTAGAATCTTTTATATAATTTCCTCCTTTTTCTCTAATCCTCTCTTCTTTAGCCAACTGATCAGTTTTATCTGCTGTTTGTGAAGTAACCTCAATAGAATCAACAGCTTTACCATCTTTTGTAACAACAAAATCTATTCTTCTTGCTTCACCTGTTTTATCATCTTTTACAATATTACCATCTTTATCTCTTAGATAAGCCTCTGATTCTATTTTATATCCTTCACTTTCAGGATATTTCTCTTTCAATTCATTTTCAACTTCATTTTCTCTACGAAGACCTTCTGCTTTGTTTTCTATAATGTTCTCATTAAACTTTTCAAATTTAGGAGTAAAATCCCTATTATTTCCTCCATAAACTTCATTTTTATTCCCAAAATTTGGAGTTAAATCTTTAGTACTATTTGAAAAATTATTATTTAAATTTTCAGAATTTTTTTCAATCATAATATACCTCCTTTATGAAATTTCTCAACCCAATTATTATATGCATCTATTCTAAAAAAACCTATAAAACTAGCATGTATTAGCATTAAATTCATAGCCTCTAAAGCATATTTACTATCAAGTTCATTATTCATATTTGTAATATCTCTAAAAATATTATTATGCCAAATTTCAAAATCTGTATAAACTTTATTAGATGCCAATAAATCAGCACCATTTAGTATATCATATACAGCCAATGAGAGTTTTGACTTATCAGTATTTTCATTACTTAATATTTCTCTTATATTAATTTTGGCAGATTCAGCTATATTAATATCATCTAAAGAATCAATAATATTCTTATCAATATTCTCATTAAATGATTTTTGTACTAAACACTTGAGTATATTACCCTTAGTAGATTTATTTTCTATAAAGTTTTTATCTTCTCTTTTATATGATTTTCCATCTTCGATAACATTATAATAACCAACCTTACACAAAACACTATCAGTCCAATTATTCTGATAAACTGCTGCAACTCCTGTATGAAGTCTGGATAATTCATCTATCTTATCCTCATCTAAGCCAGCCGCTTTTCCTACAGCTTCCCTATCTGAATACTCGGGAAGTCTTAGAATAATTTTCGTATTAGTATTTCTTATGGCTGACATATCCACTGCTGAAGGTGATTGATCCGATATAATAAAACCTTCTCCATAAGTACGCATTTCAGCAATAGAGTTTGAAAGCATCTCAACTGATTTTCCTACTAAATTGGCACTTTCACTTACCTGCTCAGTAGAAGTTCTTTTTAATATATTATGAGCTTCTTCTAATATGGTAACATGTTTTAATTCTTGATTCATTTTTTGAGATGATGTTCTGTATTCAGAAAGCTTCATTATAAGTATACCCATTATCATTGATTTAGTTTCTAATGAACCTATTCTACTTAAATCAACTATAGCATTTTCATCAAACAATATTTCATTTTCTATTTCTTTAGACGAAAATATTCTTCCTATTATACCATTAGTAAGAGATTTTACCCTTGTAACCAATGAGCCTGTATAATTACTTTTTACTTCCTGAGAATAATCAGAAGAGTCTATAACATTTTTTAAATTATTCAAAACATCTATAAAATTAGGAAATATATTGTTTCCATATTTATTAACAGATGTATCTAAATCCCAGCCCGTATCAATATAAGATTTTTCAACAGCTTCTTTTAAAACAGCAGGCATAGCAGCATACATAGGCCAGCAAACATTGAATATATCTATAAGTCTGTCAATATGTTCAAGTACATGTATACTTTCATGAAAACTAAAAGGATTAATTCTTAAAAGCTCAGTATAGTATGGATTAGTACCAAATACATGAACATCATTTCTATGACCAAATACATTTTTATATTCACCCTTAGCAGGCTCTATTACAAGAAATTTAACATTTTTAGCATAAAATCCTTCTATGATTTTATAAACAGCATTACTTTTTCCTGCTCCTGTTGAACCTGTTATGAATGTATGCGAAGCTAAACTTTTCACATTAAGATTAACTTCTGTATTTTCTTCTTCTCCCAAATGAAATACTTTTCCTAAATTGATGCTGTTGGAATTATCTATATTGTCATAAGAAACTATTTCTCTAGCAAAAGGAGTATATTTAATAACGGGAACGCCAGCAACACTTTTTTGAGGAAGCCCAGCCTGTATAGCCATTTCAAGACTGCTAACTGTAACAGCAGGAGAAATTAAAGGCAAATCATCTGTAAGCTTAAAAAGAGGATGATGCATCTTTGCTACATAGTTCAAAACCTCTTTTTTATTAGTATTATCATTATTCCATAAATTAATTGCTCCTGTTTCAACAGAAGAACCCTCACCTCTTACTAAAGACTGATACATACTTGAAACAACTCTGTTAGTCTGAGCATTTCCAGTGATAAAATAAGCAGAACTTTTCCAAACACCCACATCTTCGCATTCATTAAGACGCTCTAATTGTTTGTCTATCTCTGCTAATATATTAGTTATCATCTTATTTTCAGAAGTAATTTGTAAAGTTTTACCAGAGCCTATAGTTTTTGTAGTGCCTTCTGAAGTAGAAGAACTTGTAGTGTCAGTATCGCTATGTCCTGTAGTATCAGATTTAGATTTTCCAAAAGACTGTGCTAATCCAAAATTCAAAGCACCAAATAAACCCGCACTTAATCCGCCTGATAAAAAAGTACTAGCAGAAACAATATAAGATATACCGGCACTAACACCTGCACTAATAAAAGCCCCTACATTACCTCCAATAGAAGTACCTGCAGAAAAAGTTGTTGTTCTTGATTTAGTTTCTGTATGAGATACACTTTCTGATACAGAATGAGAAATACCCTCTGTAAGAGTTTTTGTTACAGCATCGCTTTCATTGCTTGAAAAACTTAATTGTGTTGTTCTAAAAGGAGATAATTGACTGTAAATACTTTCATAACCATTTCTTATAATCGATATTTCATTAGGGCTTACAGGATCGGATATAATAATAACAGAATATTTTTCCCCTTTCATCGCATCTATGAGCTTTTCTATACCTTGAGCAAAATCATTTTTTCCGTCTTCATAATCGCTCTTTTTTACTCCTGCAATAGATGAACATGAAGAAATTATTTTATTATCCCCGTAATATTTATCAGTTAATTCTTTTATCCTAGTATTGTCAAGATTTTCTATATCACTTCCAAAGAAATTACCTTTTATAGATCTTTCTAATACTTTGCTTGAACTTGATAAAGTTTTTTCAAATGATTTTACCCCAATATAAAAATCTGTTTTCTCACCATCACTTTCTATAATAGTAATAACAGATGAATTTGTATTATAAATAGAATGAAATACCGAAGATAATTTTACTTGATTATTTTCTTTATTTTCAAACACAATGCTGTTAATTTTATAAAATCTTAAATATTCTCCTGCTTCTTTTCTGCTTATATTGTTATCCAAAGGAACAACATTTAAAGCTGTTAAATTAGGCAAATACTTTTTCATTACAACGGTATCAACCTTTGCTAAAGCCTCTATAAGCTCTGTTTGATTTCTATTATCAAGCATCTCTGTTTTATTTTGAGTTATTATATCAGACATTATTAATCCTTTTTACTAAAACTATTTTTGCGGATTTCATTCACCTCATGAATATATTTTCCTGTGGCTTTAACAAACCCTTTTCCAAATTCTTCAAGCCCTTCAAAAAAATCACCAAATGAATTGAAAACATTTTCTACTGCCGACTTTCCTTTTTTCTCATAATCTTCCCTATTCATTTTCCAGCGGCTATTGCTATAATTATACCTATCACCACTACCGCCCCCACTGCTATAGCGATAGGACTTATCTTTGGGGACTCGGTGCTTCCCTCTGTATTTTTATATGATGAAGTTCTAGGAGGATAAAGTTTTGCACTCATTTTTTTTAATTGTCTTACTTTTTCCATAGTGAATTCATTTCTTAAACTTACAGCCAATTCTGTCCAATAGCTTTCAGTCCATTCGCTTTCAGGCTTAAATGTCTCGCCTTTATCTGCTGATATAAATTCAGGAACTCTTTCTTTAGCATAATTTAATATATTATCAAAATTATCTATAGAAAAAGATCTGTCTGTATTTAATGCTATATACAATGCATTCTTTATTCCTTCTACATCCCTTTTTGCTATAAATTCATTTAAAGTATCACTAGGTTTAAAATTACTCATATTTATTTCCTCCTTAATTTTTATAATTCTATTACAGAATTTAATTTATTAATAAAATATTCAAGCCATAATTTATTCTTCTTGTTTTCAGCTATAAATTTTTCTACCTGTTCCTTTGAAGAAGTCATATTTTTCAAGGAATTTATCTTATTTGAAACTACAATTTCAAGCTCATCAATCTGAGATAAAAACTTTTCCTTTATTCCTTTTATAAGTTCTTCATTTGCATATTTCTCTATTCTAACACATTCTTTCTGTACATTATCAAATATTTTTGTTAATATATCATTATTATACTCTAATATATCAAATTTATCAGTAATATTTATATTAATAAAAGGAATTATACCAAATTTTTTGAAACTTACACCCTTGCCTTTGATATGCTTATCCATACCAGAACGAATATCATTAATTGAAGAATCAAATAAATCATTAAACTGGAAATCAGATTTATCTCTTTCAAATCCATCTATATCGATTTCTTCTAATAAAGAATTTATTTCTTTTCTGTATTCATCTATCATAGTATTTGAAAATTCTATTATATCAGAATATATTTGAGATTCAATTTCTGCAGAAAAACTTATTAATATCTCTTTTACTATTTCTTCAAATCTTCTTATATATTCTTCCCCTTTTGACTTACTTACAATATATGGATCATTATTTCCTGCCAAAGCCCCAAAAATACCGCCTATACCTAATGCTGCTCCCACTACTGCTAATGGAGCAAAGGCAAGTGCAGCAGGTATAGCAGCTAAAGCCGGTATGGCAGCTGCTGCTTTAGCTAAAGTAGGTAAAGGTTTACCAACAATAGATTCAACAATATAATTAACTTCATTATACAATCTATCTCCAACATCTCCAACTATTATATTTAGTTCATTATCTATTTTTTTAGATATATCAAGTTCCTCTATCCTTTTTTTATATTCTTTTCCTCTATTGCCGTCTGCTATCTGCTTATTTATATATGCTATTTTTTCATTAAACTCTTTAAGTTTAGCCTCATTACCTGAAAGAGCATCAGCAATATTATTTTCCATATTTCTTTCTTTAATATAACCAATAAAAGTATTTACACCTTTTGTTATTTTCTCAGCCATTGCATACTTTTCCAAATAATCATTTATAGCAATCTCTACTGCAGGTATGCCTGAATGAACTAGTAAAGTATCAAGCTCATCTTCTGCATTGTTTAACATTGCATTTATTTTATCATGTCCGCTCTTTGAAAGTGATGCATATTTGGAAAGATGAAGTTCATCAAACTTTTCAAATAATGATTTTATAGTTTCAAAATCCCCTTCTTGTTTTATGCTAAGTTTATCATTCTTTTTTTTAAGTTTTGTAATCAAAGCTGCCTGAGCCGATACTAAATATATATTAGGTTTTTCTATTCTGTGTGATTTTAAATATGAAACAACATCATTATATACTTCTTTGATAGAATCTCCAGCTTCTAAATCAAATGTATCTAATTTATTTACTACAAATAAAAATCTGTCTTTGGCCTGTTTGCCTGCCTTCTCCATTGCTTTTGAAACTGAAGATAAAAGCAAATTATCATCATTAGTAGAAAGCTGCGTAGCATTAAGTACATATAATACTAAAGGCTCTGATTCATTTATAACTTTATATGTTTTTTCTTTATGTCTTTCATCTCTTGAATTATTTGGTCCTGGTGTATCAAGTAAAACAAGCTCCAAATTATGAGATGATACAAATGGAATATCTGTTTTTATATCTATATATGAAACTTTTTCATTATCATTAAACTCTCTCATATCTTTTACTGTAACATTAGAAACTTCATCAATTACAATATTTTCATTGGCATCTCTACATATAACAGAAGTACCTTCCATACCGTCTACATCTCTAATTCTTGCTATTGTAGCAGTACAAGCCTTATTTTTTGAAGGCATTAATTCTCTGCCTAAAAATGAATTTAAAAGTGTGGATTTTCCGCTGCTCATAGTGGCTATTACAGCAAGTTCAAATTCCTTTCCTATAGCTTCATTGAACTGCTCAGTAACTTTTTCTTCTTTTAATTCTTCAAAAGGACTAGTAGTTATCATGTAGCCAAATAGTTCTTTTAACTCTTTTAATCTGTCATCTACAGAACGCACTTGTTGATGTACTATAGTAATATTTGTATTATTAACTTTATTAAAATTATCAACCTCAAGCTGTAAATCCTCATAATCAAGTACAGTACCTTTAAAAGTTAAATTAAAGTTATCATTTATATTTTCATAAAGTATGGTAATTAATTGATCAAGCCAAAACTGAAGTCTTTTTCTGCTGTTTATATATTCATAAATTTTAGACTCAGTATCAAACTTTTCTCCGTCTTCTTTTACTATAAACTCTAATGTGAAAGGATTATATTCTATATATATTTCTTTCATTATTCACTCCCATTTATTTCTTTATTTATTATATTTCTAATTAAATTAATAGATGTCTTATTAAGCATATCATTTATTTTTTTTGTGCTGTATTTATTATTTTTCATAATAATATATTCTTCTTCAGTATTTATACTATTATCAATATTATCATATAATTTATAATCTTTATAATATGAAGGAAGATTCATTCTATCATCTTCAAAAATATTATAAAATGTATTAAAAGATCCTCTCTCTTTAATAGTAAGCTCTTCAGATTTCAATATTTTTCTAAACACTCTTGCAGCATCAGCTGATAAAGGTATTATTATAGGAGAAGTAAAACCAACATTTTCAATATCTTTTTTTACAGTATCAATTATTTCTTCTATAGTTTCTCCGCTTTCAAAATCGCAGTCATCAATTTTATTTATCAAAAATAATATTTTAGCATTCTTGTTTTTATTATATGCTTCATACACATTATTCATCATAGCATAATTATCATTTGTGGTAGGATTATGAGCATTAATTAAATATATAAATAAATCTATTTTACTGTTTTCTAAAAACTGATTTGTTATATTCCCATGCTTTTCATTTCTAGAATTATTAGCTCCCGGAGTATCATGAATAACTAATATTCCTTTTTTTGAATGTATATATTTAATATCTGTTTCTAAAAATATATGATCCACATCATCATTATTATTCCATTCTTCTATTACTTGTTTTGTTATCTCATTTGAAAATATATAAGACTTATTATCATCTAATGAGCAGCCGCCAAATATTTTATCTTCCATATTATCATTGTCGCTTATAGAAGTTATTTTAGCAGTACATGCTTCATTTTTTGAAGGTATAAAATCTTTATTTAGAATAGCATTTATAAAAGTTGATTTTCCTGCACTCATAGTTGCAAATACACCTACATTATAGACTGGAAGCGATATATAGTTAGTTATTATCTTCACATTCTTAAGCAAATCATCAGACAATTCTATCAAATTTTTATTATTAGAGCTTACTATCAAATTTTCTAATTGAGTTCCTAGTTCTTTAAAATTACATGTGCATAAAATATCTTTTAATTTTTCAAATAGTATATTTTCTTCTTTATTTAATTTGAAATAAGTAATAAGTTTATTAATGTCTTCATTTACAATATGATTTTTAATATTTTTCCTATCATCAATAGCTATAATCAAATACCTTATAAATAATAATTCAAATAAGAAGAATATTCTAAAATTATACTTTTTTATCCCTAAAAACGGAATTATATCAATAAAAAAATTACCAGTTTTTAATTTCTCTTTATAACCATTCAAAATAGTATTTATATCATTATCAATCTGATTATCATTAGGAAAATTATAATCTTTAAAATTCAAATGATTAGCATAAGAATGAAGAAACAAATATAATGAACTATCCTCTGAAATATCCATATCTTTCAAATAGTATGAAAGTAAATTAATAAAAGAAAATCTTATATTATCATTAAAATATAATAATTTTAAATTTTTAAGTGATATTCTAAAAAGCATAAGCTTATTATTAAGCATAATTGAATTAATTTTATTCATAACTTACTCTAAAATAAATATTGTATTATAATAACATAAAACATAAATAATACAAGTAGTTTTATATATTTTTACATATAAAAGGTTATAATTCTATTATATTTATAACTTTATCAATAAAATCATCGAGCCAAATTTTATTAATTTTAATTTCTTTTACACGGTTTTCTATACTTTCTGCATTTCTGATAATACCTCTAAGGACATTAAGTTTTTCATAAATACCGTCATATTTGTCTACTAGCTTAACCTCATCTGATATTCTTCTATTAAACTTTTTAAGTTTCATCTCATTTTCTAGAAGAGCTGCAGCAATATTATTTTCAATGTTCTTCTCTTTGATATAGCCAATAAAAATGTTTACACCTTTTCTTATTTTTTCAGTAATTACATACTTTTCTAAATAGTCATTTATAGCAATTTCTACTGCAGGTACACCTGAATGGACTAGTAAAGTATCAAGCTCATCTTCTGCATGTTTTAACATTTCATTTATTTTATCATGTCCTCTATTTGAAAGAGATGCATATTTGGAAAGATGAAGTTCATCAAACTCTTCAAATAATGATTTTATAATTTCAAAATCCCCTTCTTGTTTTATGCTAAGTTTATCATTCTTTTTTTTAAGTTTTGTAATCAAAGCTGTCTGAGCTGATACTAAATATATATTAGGATTTACTATTCCATGACTTTTTAAATATGAAATAACATCTTCGCGTACTTTCTCTATAGAATCTCCTGCCTCTAAATCGAAAGCATCTATCTTATTTACTACAAATAAAAACCTGTCTTTAGCCTGTTTGCCTGCCTTTTCCATTGCTCTTAAAACTGAAGATAAAAGTAAATTATCATCATTTGTAGAAAGCTGTGTAGCATTAAGTACATATAATACTAAAGCATTCGATTCATTTATAACTTTATATGTTTTTTCTTTATGTCTTTCATCTCTTGAGTTATTTGGTCCTGGGGTATCAATTAAAACAACATCAAAATTATGAGATGATACAAATGGAATATCTGTTTTTATATCTATATATGATACTTTTTCATTATCATTAAACTCTTTCATATTTTCTACAGTTATATCTGTAACTTCATTTATTACTACATTTTCTTTATCATCTAAACATATAGCAGAAGCCCCTTCCATACCGTCTACATCTCTAATTCTTACTATTGTAGCAGTACAAGCCTGATTCTTTGAAGGCATTAATTCTCTGCCCAAAAATGCATTTAAAAGAGTAGATTTTCCGCTGCTCATAGTAGCTACTACAGCAAGTTCAAATTCTTTTCCTATATCTTCATTGAACTGCTCAATAATTTTTTCTTCTTTTAATTCTTCAAAAGGAGCTGTATCTATCATATAGCTAAATAAATATTTTAATTCCTTTAATCTGTCATATACAGAACGCACCTGTTCATGTACTAAAGTTATATTTGTATTATTAACTTTATTAAAATGCTCAACCTCAAGCTGTAAATCTTCATAATCTAGTATAGTACCTTTAAAAGTTATATTAAAGGTATCATTAATATTTTCATAAAGTATAATAATTAATTTGTCAAGCCAAAACTGAAGTCTTTTTCTGCTGTTTATATATTCATAAATTTTAGACTCAGTATCAAATTTTTCTCCGTCTTCTTTTACTATAAGCTCTAATGTAAAAGGATTATATTCTATATATATTTCTTTCATTATTCATACTCACAATAAAATAGTCAAAATATAGTTCAAATATTATACAATATATACATAAAAAATCAAATAAAAACACTAAAAACAAAAAATCCGTAAGAGTAATTATTACTCCTACGGATTTCTATTTATTCACTTTTATTATTACTTAATTAAGCACCTAAAACACCGCTGATTAAGAATGCAGTAGCGAAAGAAACGATAGCGTAAAGTTCTGGGAATACAGCAACGATGATAGTGTTACCAAATACATCATAACCATTACCTATAGCTTCAACACCATTAGCACAAACTTTACCTTGGAATATAGCAGAAACCATACAAGCTAAACCAACAGCAATACCAGCACCTAATATAGCAGCACCTTGGAATATACTTATATCAGCTGTCAAATAAGGCTGCATAATGAAGAAAGCAGCAAAACCATAAAGACCTTGTGTACCAGGCAAAGCACTTAAAACAAGACAGCTACCGAAAGCATCTTTATTTTTCTTTAAAGCACCAACTGTAGTCATAGCAGAAATAGAAGTACCAACCGCACTACCAATACCAGACATACCTACCATTAAGCCTGCACCTAAATATCCTAATAAAAGTGCTGTGTTCATTGTAAAACCCATAATAAAATCTCCTTTTTTAGATTAATGAAATATAATTTTTATATTAATTTTTATTTATAAAAAACTTAAAACTAAATTAAGCCGCTTTTTTAAGAGGCTTATACTCTTTACCGCCGCCTTCAAAACCAACGTTATTGTAGAACTCTACAAATGTTAATCTCAAAGGGTGTACCAAAGCACCAAGTATGTTTAGTAAGAATATAGCAATATGACCTACTACAAGGAATACTACCATTATTACAACACCAACACCAGGTATAGCTTTGAAACTCATACCTATTTGGTTTATTACCAATGCTAATATAGAACCAGAAGCACCTAAAGCAAACAAACGTATGTATGAAAGTGTATCACCCATTATACCAGTAGCAGCGAAGTACACACCAAGTATAGAGTTTAATACATCTGGTTTTTTACCAACATTAGAAAGTATTACTAAGAATACCAAACCAACAACTATTAAAGCATAATATATAGTGCTGAATTGTTTAATAACTTCCATTTTCTGCATATCGCCCAAGAACCATAAAACAAGTCCTGGTATAAATAGAAGCTTACCAACAGCAGCAAATATATCGCCTATAGAGCTGGTTTTAATTCTGTCTACAACACCAACAACCAAAGCAAAACATATATGAAGTACGCCTATAAGCAATGCAGTATTAAATGGAGTTAAGAACCAATTTTCTTTAGTATCAGTAATAATCAAATATTTACTTAAAGCAGCAAATAAAGGTATTTGAGTGTTGGAAGGTATGCTGACACCGAATACGCTTCCTCCATTAATGATACCCATAATAGTAGTACATATACCCAATGTTAGGGCAAGTATACCTACTCCTCTTAAACTTCCCTTTAATACAGTGAATAAGCCTATCAAAGCAACTATAGTTAATACTACACCATAACCAGAATCGCCGAAACAATAAGCAAAGAATAACGGATAGAAAACAGCTATCATAGGAGTTAAATCTATCTCGAAATAATTCGGCAATTGGAATAATTTAGTAATAAGCTCATAAGCACCTGAATATTTATTGTTTTTAAGTTCAACAGGTACTTTATCATCTTTACTAGGGTCTTCCAATATATAAGCTATATTTTTAGCATCTAATAAAGATTTTACTTCACTTTCTTTATCTTTAGGTACATAAGCTTCTACATAAAGTATTTTGCCTTCAGTACCTTCGCTAGCCACAAAACTTTCTTTAGCCTCTTCAAAGTGATTAGATATATTAAGAGTGTCTATCTCTTTATTAATAGCTTCTATATATACTTGATTTTTAATAATCTCTGTTTCATTATTTTCGATTTCTTTATCAAGTTCAGCTATTCTTGCATTTATATCATTATAAGATTTAGAAGGCATATTGATAATATCAAAAGGAAGTGTTTCTTCAGTACCTTCTTTTTTGAAAGCAACAAAATAAACTTTTCCAGCCTCTTCTTTGATAGTGCAAGTAAATATATCTTTAAGCTCTGAGAAGTTATAATCATTATATTCTTTAGCATTAGCACTATAGAATAAAGTATTATATCCAGTTTTTTCTTTTAAGTCATTCAATTTGTCAAAGCTAAAATTACCGAAAGGAGCCACTACTGATAATTCTTTTTTAAGCGTATCTCTTTCAGTTTTTAATTTATCAGAAGCCTGAGAAGTATTAATAACATTTTCTATTACTTCAGATGCTTTTTTAGAAGTATTTTCAGCTTTAACATTAGAAACATCTTTTTTAGCTTTTTTAGCATCAGACAAAGCATTATTAATAATAGCTTTAGCCCTTGAAGCATCATGTTTTTTAGCAGCGATATTATCTATCTCTTCACTAGAAACACCGTTTGCAATTTCTATATGCACAAGCCCAAGAGATGCTAAATCATTTAAAGTTTTTTCCTTATCCTCATGAAAGACAAAGAGAGAGAGTTTCTTCATTTTTCTAATCATAAAGACGCCTCCTTAGCTCTGTTTCTTTCTTTAACTATTTTTTGAGAAGACTTACTTAAATTGTCTTCGTCTTCCATATACCTTTTAATCTTGATTATAGCAGTTTTATATTCTGGGATTTGAACTTTCTCATAGAGGTTAACTTTCTGAGTAGTTTTTTTCCTAGCATAAGCCAAAGCATTAAGTCTAGCCTCAGTCATTTCAATTTTTACCTGAATAGTCATAAGGCGTTCAAACATGCTGATAGCAAGTCTAATCCAAGAAGGCATATTAAAAAGGCTGACATTTTCAATAGCGAAGTCTATATCAGATAGTATAGAAACTTTAACACCTGCAATGTTTTTTAATTCTGAATTGATTTTTTTGATTTTTACTATTTCTGGGAAATCAGTCCAAAATCCATTGTAGTTTTGATTTTCTTTAACTAATTTTTGATATTCTTCTTTAAGTAATTCAATCTCAGCGGTAATCTTTCTCACCTCAAGACGTAAAGCTGCCTCTTTACTTTTCAAAGTAGGAAGAGCTTTCTCACGAATAGTAAGCTGGCGTCTTAGGTTTTGAAGAGCCGTTTTATTGTATTGAAACTTTAATGCCATATTTTTACCTACTTTTTTAAATTAGTTTGACCATTTGCCGTATTTTTCTACCAATGATTCTTTTACACCCACTTCTGCTTTACTGAAATACTTACCCATCAATTCCCAGCCTGTTTCCAACATCTCATCAATTTTTATGTTAATATCTATAGCAAGTAATCTTTCAGAATATTCAGCAGCATATTTCAAACATCTTTCATCGTATTCTGTCAAGTCGAAACCGTTTTCTTTTTTCATTTTAGCATTAGCAGCATCTGAATAAAGACGAACCAAAGTGTTCATTACAGCAGGGTGATCTTCTCTAGTTTTTTTACCTATAACCAACTGTTTCAAACGTGAAAGACTTCTGAATGGGTCGATGATTGTTTTACCTATATCAGAGTCACGTCTTAAATAAAGCTGACCTTCAGTGATGTAACCAGTGTTATCTGGTACAGCGTGAGTAATATCACCTTCGTTAAGAGTAGTAACAGCAATAATAGTGATAGAACCTCCGTCTGGGAACTGAGCTGCTTTTTCGTATATTTTAGCAAGGTCAGAATATAGTGAACCCGGCATAGAGTCTTTAGAAGGAATTTGATCCATTTTGTTTGATACTATAGCCAAAGCATCGGCATAAAGAGTCATGTCTGTAAGAAGAACAAGCACTTTCTCTTTTTTCTCAACTGCGAAATATTCAGCAGCTGTACAAGCCATATCTGGAATCAAAAGTCTTTCTACTGGAGGGTCATCAGTAGTATTGATGAAACATATAATTTTATCCAAAGCACCAGCTTCAGTAAATGTATTTTTAAATGATAAGTAGTCATCGTTAGAAAGTCCCATACCGCCAAGTATGATTTTATCAGCTTCAGCTCTTAATGCTACCTGAGCAAGAACTGCGTTGTAAGGCTGGTCTGGGTCTGCGAAGAACGGTATTTTCTGTCCAGTAACAAGAGTATTGTTAAGGTCAATACCAGCAATACCAGTAGCAATAAGTTCAGAAGGCTGTTTTCTTCTTACAGGGTTTACAGAAGGACCTCCGATTTCTACCTCTTTACCTTCAACTTCAGCACCGCCGTCAATAGGCTCACCGTAAGCATTAAAGAATCTTCCAGCAAGAAGCTCGCTTACTTTAAGTCTAGGAGGTCTGCCTAAGAATACTACTTCAGCGTTAGTAGGTATACCTTCAGTACCTTGGAAAACCTGAAGTGTAACAATATCTCCAATCATTTTTACAACCTGAGCAGGTCTTCCTGCTACAAGAGCCATTTCATCGTTACCGACATTTTCTGCTCTTAAAGATACAGTTGCTTTAGTAATCTGTACTAATTTTGTATATACTTTTTGAAATGCTTTAGGCATGTGTTATACTCCTTTCAGCAAATATTGATTCCATCTCAGCTGTGTATTTTTTGTGATCATCAGACTGATATACAGAATAGTTCATCTGTTTGAATGCGTTGATAAGTCTTTTGAAATAAGTACCTACTTCGCTGTAATCATCAAATCTGTAATCAGCTTCTACAACTTTCATAACTTGATTTAATAATTCTTTTTGTCTTTCTATAGGACAGTTTTTATCTACTTTATCGAAAGCATCTTGCTGTAAGATAACGAAGTCTATAAGCTCAGCTTTCCATAAACGCTGATGGTATTCAAGAGGTACTGCGTCATCACCAAGAATGCTTATTTGGTCATTAGCTTCCTGTCCTCTTCTGGCAATATCTTTAGCTTTAATAACTTTTTCTGACCAGCCTTTTTCTATATTAGTATCAGAGAATTCTATGAACTCTGGATATTCAATATATTTAGAATAAGAATCTAATGGGTCAACAGCAGGATATCTTTTACTGTCGGCACGTTTTTGTGATAAAGCGTAGAAACATCTAGCTGCTTTACGAGTAGATTCAGTTACTGGCTCTTTCAAGTTACCACCTGCAGGAGATACTGTACCTATGAATGTAATAGAACCTGTTTCTCCGTTATTTAAGTATACGAAACCTGATCTAGCATAGAAACTAGAAATAATAGCAGGCAAGTCAATAGGGAACGCGTCCGGACCAGGTAATTCCTCAAGACGGTTAGACATCTCTCTTAAAGCCTGAGCCCAACGAGAAGTAGAGTCAGCAAGAAGAAGAACTTTAAGTCCCATTGATCTGTAATATTCAGCAATAGTCATACCTACATAAACTGAAGCTTCACGGGCAGCTACTGGCATGTTTGAAGTGTTACAGATGATAGTAGTTCTTTCCATCAAACTTCTTCCAGTTCTTGGGTCTATAAGTTCTGGGAACTCAGTAAATATTTCTACTACCTCATTAGCCCTTTCACCACATGCTGTCATTATAATCAAGTCAGCATTTGCATTAGTAGCCAAAGCGTGCTGTAATACTGTTTTACCTGCTCCGAATGGTCCAGGGATAAATCCAGTACCGCCTTCAGTTATAGGGTTGAATGTATCTATAGTTCTAACACCAGTTTCCAACAATTTAAATGGTCTTGGTTTTTCTTTATAAGCTTTAATAGTAAGTTTTACAGGCCAAGTTTGTATCATAGTTACATTAACTTTTTCACCGTTAGAAGTTTTGATAACAGCTAATGTGTCTTGTAAATGATAAGTACCAGCTGATGCTACGCTTTCAACAACGCCTTTTCCTTGAAACTTGAAAGGAACCATTATTTTATGGTCGATCCAACCTTCTTTTACAGCACCTATCCAGTCGCCTGCAGCTACTTCATCTCCAGCTTTAGCTATTGGAGTAAAGTTGTAAGTTGATTCTTTGTCTTCAGAAAGATTGTTATATTTACCTCTTTCCAAGAATACACCTTGTAATTTATCAAGGTCATTTTGAAGTCCGTCAAAGTTTTTACCTAGAAGTCCAGGTCCTAATTCAATTTCCAACATTGAACCAGTAAACTCTACGGCATCACCTAATTTTACACCCCTAGTAGATTCAAATACCTGAGCACTAGCACTAGTACCAGATATTTTAATTACCTCAGCCATAAGTTTCGCATTACCGCAAGATACATAACATATCTCGTTTTGTGAAACAGGACCGTCTACCTCTATTGAAATTAGGTTTGATATAATAGCAGTTACATTACCTTTAGTCATTTCTATCTCCTAATTAATTATACACAGACGCTTTTGATTTTAAAGAACTAATTAGCGTCTCCAAATGCTTTTTACCTTCCTCTTCATTCCTTCCATTTATACTAACAGCATAAGTAAGATTTATATAGTAAGCAAAAACATTATCTGTGGTAAAAGATTTTATAGATGTAGCTCTATCCAAAAACTCTTTTACTAAAGAACATTCAATATTTTCCATATTGTATGGGTCTGCTTTATCTGAAGAATTGAATGTGTCAATAATACTGTTTATATAAGGCATATCCTTACCTACTCCGAAATCTGAAGCGGTAGATTTAGTTAAAGCGGATATTAATGAATAGTCGCCTATTAACTCTTTTGATATTTCTTCACTTGAAAACCCTAAAGCTCTTCCATTTAAAGCTACCAATATATTTTTCAAATCACGCATAAATGAAGCATAACTTCTTATAAATGAATTGCCGCTTTTTATCATCTCTTCATAATACAAAGCAAGTAAAGCATTTTCTATATGTCTTACATTTTCCCATTCAACATTTTTATTATCTTCTAGAAATTTATTCATATATGACGGCAAATTAGAAATTGTACTGTATTTCTGAATCTCTTCTTTACTGAATATTGAAGGTTCTATATGCTCTATATAAGGACTGAATAAACCTTTTTGCTTAGCTATAGCACTTACTAGATTTTTATTATCATTTTGATAAATAAGATAACTAAAAGATTTAGCATCTTTGGCACTTAAACTAGATAATATGCTTTGAGTAATTTCATTAATATCATACTTAGCCTTAGCATCAGAAAGTTTAACTTCGGGAAGACCTGAGATAAGATAATAATATGATCCCATACTCACCCCTCTTATTTACTAAAAATTACTTCTTCCGTTTTTGCTTTTATATAATCACTGAAAAACTCTACAAAATCCTCATCTGTAAACTGAAGCTGATAATTTCCGCCTTCAGGTACGATTTTAAAACCATTAGATAATTTTTTATCAAAGTTGATAGTAGCATTTTTTATAGCTGCTTTTATAGATTTTTCAAATGCTGAATCTATATCAGCTTTTTTTGATTCTGGGAAATACACTGTTACATCTGAATTAGTAGAAGATATATCCCATTTTTTTACTACTTCAAGAATTAAGTCTTTTAAAAAGCTAGTATCTGCAAAAGCTCCTTTCAAGCCTTCTTCGAGTACTTTAGCTGTTACCAATTCTTTTACTCTTTGTTTTAAAGCACTAATTGATTGCTCGCCTGCCATACGTACATCTGTTATTGTATTTTTCTTTAGCTCTTCTGACTTTCTTTCGGCTTCTTTAACAATTTCTTCGGACTTAGCTTCTGCTTCTTTTATTATTCTGTCAGCTTCGCTTTTAGCATTTGAGATTATTTCATCAGCTTTTTTGTTGGATTTTTCAACACCATCTTGATATATACGTTCAAGAAGGGAGTCTAATTTTTTCTCTTCAGCCATAATAACTCCTTAACGTTTTTTATAAATTGATTTATAGAAATTTTAAAATTTTCTCCAAAAAGACACCATCTTTATAGTTTACCAGTATTTTGAAAAAAATCAAGCAAAATAAAAAAAATATTGCTTACAGTATTAATTTTCATAATGCTCTAACAATTTTTAATAAATGTAAAACTTTTAAAGGCATATTGTATAAATATAATAAAAATATAAAACTATTTAAAAAATAAATTTAAATAAATATAAAATAAAAATTAAAAATATAAAAAATAAATATTAATAACAGACTTTTATATACAATAATAAACTACATTAAAAAAGCATAAAGTTTATTAAAATATAATGTCTATAACTTTCTAATAATTCTTAATTTAAATTATAATACATATTATTATAGCAAAAAAAATTAAGTAATACTTAAACACAATATCTTTTTCTTCTATATATTATTACTCTTAATACTAAAGAAAAAGTTATTTTTTATCATATTATAATATACTATATTAATCATTATCATTTGATTTTTAATAAAAAATATATTATATTTTAACATAAAAAGATAATATTTTAAATTCAAAAATTTGCTTTTGAAGATTATTAGGAGGATTAGATAATGGAATTTAATTTGTCTAAAACACATGAACTTTTCAGACAAATGATCAGAGAATTTGCTGAAAAAGAGGTAAAACCTTTAGCTGCAGAAGTTGACGAGGAAGAAAGATTCCCTGTTGAAACTGTAAAAAAAATGGCTGAAATAGGACTTATGGGTATACCTATTCCTAAAGAATACGGCGGAGCTGGCGGAGACAATTTAATGTATGCTATGGCTGTTGAAGAATTATCAAGAGTTTGCGGTACTACTGGTGTTATCCTTTCTGCTCATACTTCTCTTGGTACTTGGCCTATATTACAATTTGGTACAGACGCTCAAAAACAAAAATATATTCCTAAACTAGCTAGCGGAGAATGGCTCGGTGCTTTCGGGCTTACAGAACCAAATGCTGGTACTGATGCAGCAGGTCAGCAAACTACTGCTGTATTAGATGAAGCTACTCAAGAATGGGTTCTTAATGGTTCTAAAATATTCATCACAAACTCTGGTTATGCTAATGTATATGTTATATTTGCTATGACTGATAAATCAAAAGGATTAAAAGGTATTTCTGCTTTCATCGTAGAATCAACTGCTCCTGGATTTTCTATAGGTAAAAAAGAAAAAAAATTAGGTATCAGAGGTTCTGCTACTTGCGAATTAATATTTGAAAATGCAAGAATACCAAAAGACAACCTATTAGGAGAATTAGGCAAAGGATTTAAAATTGCTATGATGACTCTTGACGGAGGAAGAATAGGTATTGCTTCTCAGGCTTTAGGTATTGCTCAAGGTGCTCTTGATGAAACTGTAGCTTATGTAAAAGAAAGAAAACAATTCGGAAGAACTATCGCTAATTTCCAAAACACTCAATTCCAATTAGCTAACCTCGAAGTAAAAGTAGAAGCTTCAAGACTTCTAGTTTATAAAGCTGCTTGGAGAGAAAGCAATCATCTTCCATACTCTGTAGATGCAGCAAGAGCTAAACTATTCGCTGCTGAAACTGCAATGGAAGTTACAACTAAAGCTGTTCAGCTTCATGGCGGATACGGATATACTAGAGAATATCCTGTTGAAAGAATGATGAGAGATGCTAAGATTACAGAAATCTATGAAGGTACTTCAGAAGTTCAAAGAATGGTAATCGCTGGAAGCCTTTTAAAATAATATAATTAGTAAATAAACATTTATGGAGGAATAGAAATGAAAATAGTAGTTTGTGTAAAACAGGTGCCAGATACAACTGAAATTAGATTAGACCCTGTTAAAGGTACATTAATAAGAGATGGTGTTCCTAGTATAATGAACCCTGATGATAAAAGCGGATTAGAAGAAGCTTTAAAATTAAAAGATAAATACGGTGCTCATGTTACAGTAATAACAATGGGACCTCCTCAAGCTGAAGCTATATTAAGAGAAGCTTTTGCTATGGGAGCTGACAGAGCTATTCTTATAACTGATAGAAAATTCGGAGGTGCTGATACTCTAGCTACTTCTAATACTTTAGCTGCAGCTTTAAGAACTTTAGAATATGATCTTATTATCTCTGGAAGACAAGCTATAGACGGTGATACTGCTCAAGTTGGTCCGCAAACAGCTGAACACTTACAAATACCTCAAATTTCTTATGCTAAAGAAATTCAGTATAATGAAGCTGATAAATCATTAACTGTAAAAAGAGTAATAGAAGACGGATACTATCTATTAAATGTTCAATTACCTGCTCTAGTAACAGTATTATCAGAAGCTAACAGCCCTAGATACATGAGAGTTAAAGGAATAGTGGAAGCATATGATAAAGAAGTTGAAATATGGACATCAGAAACTATTAAAATAGACCCTTCATTGATAGGTCTTACTGGTTCTCCTACTAAAGTAAAAAAAGCATTTACTAAAGGAGCTAAACAAGCTGGTAAAGTATTTGAAGTTGATACTAAAGAAGCTGTTAATATCATAATTGAAAAATTAAAAGAAAAATTTGTTATCTAATAACAAATAACCTTAAATAAAGGAGATGAATAATGAATTTAAGTGATTATAAAGGAATATTAGTATTTGCTGAACAAAGAGATGGTGTACTTCAAAACGTAGGTTTAGAATTAATCGGAGAAGCAAAAAAACTCGCAGCTCAATTAAAAACACCTGTAACAGCTGTTTTAATGGGACATAATATACAAAATTTAGCTCAAACTTTAATAGAATATGGTGCTGATATAGTATTAGTAGTAGATAATGAACATCTAAAACTATATGATACTGAAGCATATGCCCAAGTATTTAAAGCAGTAATAGATGCGAAAAAACCTGAAATCGTACTATTAGGTGCAACTACTTTAGGAAGAGATTTAGCTCCTAGAGTATCTTCAAGAATGAATACTGGACTTACAGCAGACTGTACAAAATTAGACATAGACGAAGCTACAAATGTTTTCGGTATGACTAGACCTGCATTCGGCGGTAACTTAATGGCTACAATCGTATGTCCAGATCATAGACCTCAAATGGCTACTGTAAGACCTGGTGTTATGCAGAAAATGCCTAGAGAAGAAGGAAGAAAAGGTGAAATTGAAGTATTCCCTGTAAATATAGATACTTCTAAAATGAAAGTAAAAATCCTAGATATAGTAAAAGAAACTTCTAAAAAAGTTGACATTACAGAAGCTAAAATATTAGTATCTGGAGGAAGAGGCGTAGGTTCTAAAGAAAACTTCAAAAACCTTGAGGCTGTAGCTTCAAAAATAGGAGCAACAGTTTCTGGTTCAAGAGCAGCAGTAGACGCTGGATTTATAGAACAAGCAAGACAAGTTGGACAAACTGGTAAAACTGTAAGACCAAATATATATTTCGCTTGCGGTATATCTGGTGCTATTCAGCACATGGCTGGTATGGAAGAATCAGAATACATTATTGCTATAAACAAAGATAAAGACGCTCCAATGTTTGGCATTGCTGATTTAGGTATAGTAGGAGATGTAAACAAAGTACTTCCTCTATTAGCTGAAGAATTAGCAAAAGCAATAGAAGCTAAAAAAGCTAAGTAATAAAATTATTTAGAAATATTTTTTAATAAACAAGAGCAGGTACTGAAAATAAAATTTCTATACCTGCTCTATTTTTATTTAAATAAAAATATTATTAAAAACTATACTACGCTTCCATAATCGACTTCTTTTTTTATCATCTAATTAAATCATTATTTGTATACGATAATATATAACAAATATACAATAAAATTTAAATAACAATTAAGGAATAATTTATGAATAAATACGAGCATATATCAAAGATACTTATCTCAGAAGAAGATATAAATAATAAAGTTAAAGAATTAGCAGAAGAAATCTCTAATGATCTTAAAGATAAAGAAAATATACCCTGCATTATAGGACTTCTTAAAGGCTCATTTATGTTTATTGCAGACCTCACAAGATATATTGATGTGCCTGTAGAAATTGATTTTATGATAGTATCAAGCTATGGAAACAATAAAATAGGTTCTGAAATTAAAATACTAAAAGATGTTGATGTACCTCTTACTGGAAGAGATGTAATAATAGTAGAAGATATTATTGACACAGGCTGTACTTTAGAAAAAATATGCGAAGTATTAAAAACTAGAAATCCAGCCTCTCTTAAAATATGCACACTTCTAAACAAGCCTTCAAGAAGAAAAGTTGATATAAAAATAGACTATAATGGTTTTGATATAGAAGATGAGTTTGTAGTAGGCTACGGAATTGACTATGCTCAGAAATATAGAAACCTTCCTTATATCGGTGTTGTTGAATAAATAAACAATTATAACTCTACGCACGCAGAATAAACTTTTTATAAAAAATAGATTTAAACATTCTAATCTCACAATATGAAAATACAAAATTATACGTGCGTAAAATAAAATTCAAAATTTAAAAGGCGCTTGGGTGGGCTTTAAAATATAAAAATTACATATTTAATCTAAATAATATATACAAATAAAAAAGAAGTAAACAAGTCTTAAAGGGCGGGGATGTAAATAAAGTTAAAAATAGAACTAATTTAAATAAAATTATAAAAAATAAAATCCTTGTATAATAAATAAAAAAAATATATACTATAATCCTTATTTATATATTTTTGGGTTGGAAATATAAATGAACAAAAAAAATATAGTAATAATTGGGGCTGGAAATGCAGGAGAAACTCTTGCATATGAAATACTCACTTCTGATGATAATAATGAATATAATATATTATGCTTTTTAGATGATGATATAAATAAAAAAGAAATTAATATCAAAAATCACTCTATAAAAGTTAAAGGCAAAGTAAAAGACATAGAGAATATAATAAAAGAATACAAAAATGATAATACCAATATAGAAGAGATTATTATTGCAATACCAACTCTCAAACAAAAAGAACTTCTTGAAATACTTGATATAATATATCCTACTGGAATAAGATATAAAATACTGCCAGGATTTTTTGAAATAATAAAAGGCAATGCCTCTATAAAAGATATAAGAAATCTTGAACCTTCAGACTTGCTCGGAAGAGAAGAGATTGGTTTTGATGAAAAAGAAATATCAGCATACTATAAAGATAAAACAATATTAGTTACAGGAGGAGGAGGATCTATTGGAAGCGAACTTGTAAGACAGTTAATTACACTTCCTGTAAAAAAAGTTATGGCTTTGGATAATTCTGAAAGTGCTGTTCATAATCTTATAATGTCTTTAAATGATAGAAACAATGAAAAACATAAACACAAATTTATGTATATAATATCAAATGTACGCGACTATGTTAAAGTTGATAAAATCTTAAAAGAAGAAAAGCCAGATATAATTTTTCATGCAGCCGCCCATAAACATCTTCCTTTTATGGAAAGCTATCCAGAAGAAGCTATTAAAAATAATATACTAGCCACAGAAAATATAGCAACCCTTGCCATTAAAAATAATATAAAAAACTTTGTATTTATATCAACGGATAAAGCAGTACGCCCTACTTCATTAATGGGAGCAAGCAAAAGAATATGCGAAAGAATGATAATGTCATTGTCGCATGAACAAAATAATACCGCATTCAAAATAACAAGATTTGGAAATGTTTTGGGAAGCAGCGGAAGCGTTATACCAGTATTTGAAAAGCAGATAAGAGAGGGCAAAGCATTAACTGTTACGCACCCTGAAATGGTAAGATTTTTTATGTCAATAAGGGAAGCTGCAAGACTTGTAATTAAAGCATGTACTTTAAATGACGGCATAATATTTACTTTGGATATGGGAAAGCCTGTAAAGATTTTGGACTTGGCTAAAAATATGCTAAAAATGTACGGACTTACTGAAAAAGATATACCTATAATTTTTACTGGAATTAGAGAAGGAGAAAAACTTTATGAAGAGATTTTAATGGACGATGAAACATTAATACCTTCTCAATATAAAAAATTATTTATCGCAAAAGACCCAGTTAAATGCCTCACTCCTGAAGAGAGAAAAGTTATGATTGATGCATTTGATATTGCTTCTCTTGATGCTGATAAAGAAACTATAAAAATGCTCATGCATAGATATATAGAAGAATATACAGGATAAATAAAAAACTTTATACCCAAAAAATATAGCTTGTCAACTGATGCACTTTATATAGAATTATAAACCTTTTTGCCGCAACTTCGTTAAAGTTTTTGCCAACACCACAGTAGAACTTTGTCAAATACAGTTCTTTCACCTAACTACAGCTTCGCAGGCCAAAGCCTATATATTAAAAACAAAATATGATTTTATTTTTGACAAACTATAATTGTTTAGGTATATAATTTATTTTTATAAAACATATATTAGACTTGTTTCAAAACTACTTGACAAATAATTTTATGAGTTTTTTATTTTATGCTAAATTATATAATATTAATTATAAAATAAATCATATGTTGTATGATTTATCATTTTAATATATAAATATGCAGTCGGCTGTGCCTGCTTCTCGCCGCAGGCGTACTTCGTATGTGCCACACCGAAGGCGGACAGGCGTCACAAAAGAAGTGGGGTTTGTGGTAAAGCCCCAACTATAATCAAAAAAATATTAAATTAAAAAACTATAAACGTTAATAAATTGAGTTTTGAAACAAGTCTATTAAAAAACTTTGACAAAAAACAATATTTTGAGTATAAATTAATACAAATAAAAACTATATTAGGATAAAAAATAATGAATAATCTAATCAATTTTAAAATTAAAGACAAAGAAAATTATTTTGAAAGTGAAACTACTGCATATATTAAACCACCTAAAAAAATACCATTCTTTTTAAAACTTCCAATGTGGATAGCAAAAAAGAAAGTAAAAAAAGACCTGCTACTTCCAAAGATTTTAGCTTGGAACTCTAAAACTGCAATAAGCTCTGGTATAATGGAGGCATTAATTACGCATGACGATAAGGAAGTGCCTAAAAGACTTTTAAAACTCATAAGAATACAAATCTCAATAGATATAGCATGCCCATTTTGTATAGATATGAACAGCTTTGAATATGATAAAGATAGTGTAACTGAAGAAGAAATAAAATATTTACAAAATAAAGATATAGATTCATGTCCTACAATATCAAATAAAGAAAAGATTGCTTTAAAATATATTTCAGCTATTACAAAAACACCAGTAATAATATCCGAAGAATTAATAACGGAAGTAAAAAAAGAGTATTCAGAGCGTGCAATATTAATATTAGCCTCTACTGCCGCACAGGTGAATTATTGGGCAAGGCTTATAAGGGCTTTGGGAGTACCTACTGCAGGGTTTACCAATATATGCAAAATTAACAAATAGAGCATAAAAATATTGACTATAAAGTAAAAAATTATTATACTTGAAACATTATATAAAAGGTTTCTATATATGAGTATTGAGGTAAGCATATTAACACTAGAAAAATTATTAGAAAAACAATTAGTTATTCCTGAATATCAAAGATTTTATGTATGGGATAAAGAAAATGTTGAAGATCTTTTAAATGACTTAAAAGATTTTTTCCTAAATAATGGGAATGAAAAATATTATTTAGGAACAGTAATTCTTCATAATGATAAAACAAATAAAAAATACAATATTATAGATGGTCAGCAGCGTATATTAACTTTATTAATAATATTATATGTTTTTGAACAACAAGAATATAATATTGAAGGAGAATTTAATAATAAAATAACCATGCAAAACATAAAAAACAATTATAAATATGTATCTGAATATTTAGATAATTATAAAAATAATAAAATTAATTTACTAAAAAATATTATATTTACAGAAATAGAAACTGACTCAGAAGATGAGGCTTTTATATTTTTTGATACGCAAAATGGGAGAGGCGTTACATTAGATGCAATAGATTATTTGAAATCATATCATTTAAGAGCTATAAAAGATGATAATTATAGAGATATTATTGCTGAAGATTGGGATAAAAATAATAGATATAACAAAAATAAAAAGCATAATAATTTAAATATTTTATTTAACGAAATACTATGGAAAGCTAGAAGATGGACTGGACGCAATATACATTATGAAAATATAAAAGAAATAAAAAGAGAATTTGAAAAAAATACTAAACATAATGATAATGATAAATGTTTATATTATACAAATATTGAAAATATTATGTCTATTAATAAAAATATTACTAAAGATATTAATTTCTTAGTATTTAATATTAAAGAAAAAAACATAAAAATTAAAGATAAAAAATATTATCCATTTAAGATACGTCAGCCAATTATAGAAGGTATTAACTTTTTTTTATATACAAATAAATATAATGAGATATACAAATATTTATTTGATAATAATAATGAAGTATCAGATGAAGATGAAATTAAAAAATTTCATAAATTATATACAACTATATATTATAAAAAAAATATAAGTAAATATTTAAAATCTTTATTTGAACTGCTTTGTGTAGTTTATTATGATAAATATGGAGAAAAAGATTTATTTAAATTCGCTTTATATTGCGATTATTTAATAGGAAATTATCGTATATTAAAAGCTAGAATATCAAAAGAAACTATAATTAAAATATTAAAATTTGATATAGAAGAAAAAGAGACAGATAATTTATTAGATATTATACAGATGTCATTTGAGGCAGATGAAATTATAAAATTTATAGACAAAATCACTCCTAAAATAAAAGAAAATATAGATATAAAAAAATCAGGAGTAATTTCTGAATATATTATCAACTATTCAAATTTTATTAAAGATAGAGGTATAGATATAGACATAAAAAAGATGAAAGATAAAAAACATATAAATTATAAAATGGATAAATTAAAAGATAGAAAAAATAGTATATTAAAAATAATTTCCAAAGGACAATGATATGAGTAATAAAGTTGCAGCAGATACATTTAGTTTAAATAAAATAATAAAGGAAGAAATGTATTTTAGTATACCAAATTATCAAAGAAACTATGTATGGAAAGAAGAGCAAATAAGAAAACTTTTAGAAGATATAGAAAATGCCATTATAAATAATAATAATGAATATTATATAGGTTCATTAATTGTATTTCATAGAGATGATGACAATAGATATGACTTGGTAGACGGACAGCAGCGTTTTACTACAATATGCTTACTTTTAATTCAGATAAAAAAAATTATTGATAACAATGAATTTGTATTAAAGTTTTTATATAAAGAAAGATTAATTTTTAGAGCTAGGAAATTTGCTAACCTTTTTAATGAAGAAAATCAAAACTCAGATTTTTATATAGCAAATAAAGAAATAAATCATTTTCTCAATAGGATTAATTCTGATAAAAGCATAATAACATTAAATCGTTTTATAAAATATATTGCTGAAAAATTAACTTTTGTAATTAATAAAATGCCAAATAAAAATCAGATGTATATAAATAAATTATTTGAAACATTTAATAATAGAGGCAGACAATTACAACAGCATGAAATATTAAAATCTTATTTGCTGTCAAAAGTAAACAATAGGAATATATATTCTAAAATATGGGAATCATGTTCCATAATGGATAACTATATTGAAAAAAATTTAAAAGATATATTAAAATTAGATAATAAAACACTGCAAACATTAGTTAATGCTGATAACAGAGGAAAGGCTGATGATAAAGATGTAAGCCTATCAGAAAATATTGAAGAATATTTGAAATCTATAATAAAGGAAACAGAAAATCAAGATAATTTAAAAAGTAAAAGAGGACATAATTTTTATGCCATTTTAGAGAATTATGATTTTGAAGATTTAGATAATCAGTTTGAAAATGATTTACCTAATGATTCCGAAAGTAATTATGAAGCACCAAAAATAAGAAGTATAATAAGTTTTCCAATGCTTTTATTACATACTTTAAGAATTTTTTTAATAGAAAATAAAATAGCAAAAACAGTAGATGTAAAAGAAAAAGAGCTCATCAATATATTCAAATATATTTTTGATGATGATAATATATCTAAAAAGACATCTTATTTTTTTAAGCTTTTATGGAAAATAAGAGTTCTATTTGATAAATATGTTATTAAATTTGTGTCGGATGATGCTAATGAAGATGGAGAAGTATTATCTATATGTAATCTTGTTTATAGAAAAAATTATAAGAGTATAGAAAGAAGGATAGATAAAAATAATAAAGCTTTATCTATGCTTCAAAGTATATTATACTACACTCAGGAATCAATAACGCAGTATTGGCTTACTCCTTTTTTATATCAATGTATAAAAATTAATGATGCAAATGAGTTATATAAATATTTAATGAAATTAGATAAGTTATATCAATATTTAATGAAATTAGATAATTTATTATATTTTTATGAAAGTGATAAAAATTTAAGTGAAAAAACTATTGAAATATCCGCTATTGATATAGATGGTTATTATCATGACAATACCGAAAATATAATAAAGAAATTAGAAGAGGAATTACAAAATTTGAATTATTACGGATGTAATAGATATTGGTTTTACAAATTAGAATTTATTTTATGGTATAATTATTATAATAATATAAATTCTAATATTTTTAATCAAAATGATGATAATATTAATAAAAAAATACAAGAAATATTAAATAAATTTAGAATTACTTCTAAAAATTCTATAGAACATGTATATCCTCAAAATCCTGAAAACTCACCGAAATGGGAAGATATATATTTGCATAATTTTGGGAATTTGGTTCTTATTAGTCAAGGACTTAATTCAGAATATAGTAATAAACCATATCATGAGAAGTTAGCTAGATTTAGAACTAACCTAGATAGGGGAAATATAGAATCATTAAAATCATTGTTAATATTTAAAAATGAAAAGTGGAATGTAGAAACTTGTGAAAAACATTTAGAAAAAGTTATCGAATTATATAAAAAATATTATGAAAATATACAAAATGATGAACATAGAAGTTAAAGTAACAGCGGGAGCTAAATCTAATAGTTTTAAATTCGAGAATGGTGCTTATTCTATTCGCATTATGGCTAAGGCTATAGACGGAAAGGCTAATAAGGCTATAATTGAATTTTTGGCTGATGAGCTTAATATTAAAAAAAAAGATATTAATATACTTAAAGGCGAGAAAAGCAGCAAAAAAATTATAGCTATTAATATCGAAGAAAATAAACTCAAAGAGTATTTTAGTAAAAATTAGATTTTATTACAGCATAAAACTGTTAAATTTTTTGTATTATTTTTTTGCATAAAAATCAATTTTCAGTATAATAATTGAATTAAAATAATAAAAAACTATTACTTTCGGATTTTTATTTATGGGCATATTCTTACTTATCGGAGTTATGGCATTATCAGCATCGGCAATATTTGTTAAACTGGCTAATGCCCCATCATCTATAATGGCGTTTTACAGAATATTTATTTCATTCTGGTTTATTTTTATTATTACAATGTCAAAAAAAACAACCAGAGAAGAAATATTTTCTCTTACAAAAAAAGAAATTATACTAGGTTTAATATCTGGTGTTTCGCTTGCACTTCATTATTTTTTATGGTTTCATTCACTAAATCTCACATCAGTTGCAAGTGCCACTGTAATAGTAACTCTTCAGCCTTTATTTGCATTCGTAGCTGGATATTTCTTTTTTAAAGAAAGATATACAAAACTAGCAGTATCTGGTTTTATTATAGCAGTAATAGGATCAGTTATTATAGGTTGGGGAGATTTTCAATTAAGCGGTAAAGCCCTGCTTGGAGATTTGCTTTCATTTATATCGTCTGGTTTTATAAGCAATTATTTTATTATAGGACAGTATACAAGAAGAAGATTATCTGCATTCAGCTGGATAAGCCTTACATACTTTTTTGCTTTTGTATTTTTAGGTATATTATCATATATAATGCATATACCTTTTACTGGATACTCTACAAAAACTTGGTTTAATATACTGGGTCTTACTTTAATATCAACTATGCTTGGTCAAATGGTGTTTACTTGGCTTTTAAAATATTTCTCTGCCACAGTTATATCTATGACCATTTTAGGTGAAGCTGTTGGAACCTGTATACTAGGATATTTTATACTTCATGAAACTGTAAGCCTTCAGCAGTTTGTAGGGATAATAGTAATACTGCTTGGTATAGGAATATTTTTGTGGGAAAAAAGAAAAACTATTTCATAATATAATTTTATATAAAAAAAGGATAACATTTTATGGATAAAGAAAAAATACATCAAAAACCCTTAATGGAAGAACTTTATAAAGATGAACTTGATGCTTTAAAAAAAGAAGATAAAAATAAAAAACCAAAAAACTGGCTTCTCTCTCCGCAGTCAGTAAGAGATTTTATATTGGGTAAAGAATTAAAAGACGGCACTGTTATAAAAAGAAAATTCTACGGTGATGATGCCTTAGTAGAAAGAGCAATAATAACATTAGCAGGCAACAGAGGATTAATGCTTGTAGGAGAACCAGGTACTGCCAAAACTATGCTAAGCGAATTATTATCAGCAGCCATTAGCGGAAACAGCACAATAACCATACAAGGTACAGCTGGCACTAATGAAGATAATATAAAATACTCTTGGAATTATGCTATGCTTTTTGCCAAAGGACCTGTAGAAGAGGCACTTATACCATCTCCTGTTTACAGCGGTATGAGCAAAGGACTTATTACAAGATTTGAAGAGATTACAAGATGTCCGCTTGAAATACAGGATTCTCTTATAAGTATATTAAGCGACAAAATTATGAATATACCAGAGCAAAACAGAGTATTATTTGCAAATGCTGGGTTTAATATCATAGCCACTGCCAATACCAGAGATAAGGGTATAAATGAAATGAGCAGTGCCTTAAAAAGAAGATTCAATTTTGAAACCGTTGAGCCTATAAAAAATCCTAAACTTGAAGGTGAAATAATAACAAGCCAATGCCAAACATTATTAGAGCTTGCTGATATTGATATGGATATAGATTATGATGTTGTAGACGTTCTTGCTTCTACATTTAATGAGCTTAGAAGCGGAAAAAGTTTTGAAAATGCTAAAATACAGGAGCTTAACTCTGTTATGAGTACGGCTGAAGCTGTTTCTGTATATTATCAGTCTGCCCTTCATTCTTATTATTACGGAGATAAAAAAATAAAAATGGAAACTGTAGTGGGCAGCTTGATTGGAAGTGTGGCTAAAGAAAATAAAGATGATATTCCTAAATTAAAAAACTATTTCAATAACTCTGTAAAAATAAAAGCAGAAAAAATGGGTAAAAGATGGAAAGAGTATTATGAAAGCAGGAATTTGATTAAATAATTTTTTGAATTTATATATATGTGTTTCTTTTATAAAAAATAGTTATTGTTCTAAAACAATATTTTAACTAAAAAATAAAAATATAAATTATAACAATAACTATTTTTTTATTTTTTTTGATGATTTACTATTGACATATAAAAATAAATTTACATAATATATAGCATACAGTTTAAATACTTGAAGGGAGTATATCATATGTTTGTAAATAAAGTATATTCAATATATTACAGTGCAACAGGAACAACACAGAAGATAGTTTCTTTTATAGGAGAAAATATCGCAAAACAGTTGAACGTTCCTTTTGAAAAAATTAACTTTTCTTTACCAAAAAACAGAGAAAAAGTATTAGAGTTTAAAGAAGGGGACCTTGTAGTATGCGGAAGTCCTACATATGCAGGAAGAATCCCTAATGTTATGCTTCCTTTTTATAAAAATAATATCAAAGCTAGCGGAGCTTTGGCTATACCAGTAGTTTTATATGGTAATAGAAATTTTGATGATTCTTTAATAGAGCTTAGAAACACTATGGAAGATAACGGATTTCATACTATAGCTGGTGCTGGATTTATAGGAGAACATGCCTTTTCGTATGTACTTGCTGCCAATCGACCTGATGAAAAGGATATGGAAATAGCTTTAACATTTGCTAATAAGGCTGTAGAAAAAATAAAAAATAATGCAGAAATACCTTCTGAACCTATAAAGGTAAGAGGAAATGAGCCTATACGTCCGTATTATATTCCTAGAGATGAACATGAACATGCTATTGATATACTTAAAGTAAAACCAAAAGTAGATACTTCTAAATGCACCAACTGTAAAACTTGTGCTCATGTATGTCCGCTTGCTTCTATAGATTTTGATGATATTACCAAATATGTAGGCAAATGCATAAAATGCGGAGCCTGCATAAAAAAATGTCCAGAGCATTGCAGATATTATGATGATGAAGGTTTCCTATATCATCAGCATGATCTTGAAAAGCAGTTTGAAAGAAGAGCTGAACCTGAACTATTCTATTAATTTTTAATAATTTTGAAACTTCCTATGATTATAATATATTAATGAAAAATACCCAATGGATTTTTATTTATTCATTGGGTTATTTATTATATGATTTTTTATGATGATTAATTAATAGTATAAATCTATTATTCTTCTGAAATATCGCTTTCCTCTTCTTCTGTATTTCCAGAGGCCTCTCTTAAAACCTGCTTTATAGCGTCAAATATTTCTCTAGCTTTAGCTTTAGTTATTTCTGAAGTTTTAGTTTTTTTAGTTATTGATGCTTTTTTTAGTATCATATCCCCATATACATTACCTATACCGCTTAATATTAGAGGATTTTTTATTAACTTCTCTACAGTAGTATCATTATCTACAAGTAATTGACAGAATAAATTATAATTAAACTGCTTAGTAAGAGGATCATAACCTATTTGAGGCATTGTAGTAGAATCTTTCCATATAGGAATTATTTTAGTTATTTCTTCTTTATTATTTTTACTGTCATCTACAACAAAGAAGTTGCCATGATCAGTTTCTAATTTAATAATACTATTATCATATGTATCGTCTTCGGTAAGTACAAAAGAACCATTAGGACCTAAATCTACAAGCATAGCATCTTGAGAAAACTGGAAATGCATATAACCGCCGTATCTTAGTACATCTATAATCTTTTGCCCCTCTATATCTTCCATCTCTTTATATTGTTTATCTATAGCTACTATTTTATTGATATAAGAATAGCAAATCTCGCCTTTGATAGAGTTTATTAATGTAATTAAATTTGGTAGTTCTTTCATTTATGATTATTCCTATTTGTATTATGTTTACTCATATTTTAGCATGAAAGAAAAAAAAATCAAATTTACAATCAATCAGTATGATTATAAATTTGATTTACATATTTTTATATATAACTTAAAATATTATTTATTTTTTAAATAATTATCAAAATATTCTATAGTTTTTTTAAGCCCTTCTTCTAGTTTATAATTAGGAGTCCAATTAAGTTTTTCTTTAGCTAAAGTTATATTCGGCTGCCTTTTTACAGGGTCATCTTTAGGAAGATCTTTAAACACTATTTCAGATTTTGAATTGGTCATATCTATTATCTTTTGGGCAAACTCTAAAACTGTCATCTCATAAGGATTACCCAAATTTACAGGTCCTATGAAGTTTTCGCTATTCATCATACGTACAGCACCATCTATTAAATCATCGCAGTAGCAGAAACTTCTTGTCTGGCTTCCGTCTCCGTAAACTGTTATATCCACATTCTTTAATGCCTGTATAATAAAATTAGATACTACCCTTCCGTCATTTTCATTCATTCTTGGTCCGTAGGTATTAAATATTCTTATAATTTTTATATCCGTATTATATTGTCTGTGATAATCCATCATCAAAGTCTCAGCACTTCTCTTACCCTCATCATAGCAGCTTCTTATACCATTAGGATTGACATGTCCCCAATAACTTTCCTGCTGTGGATGTTCCAAAGGATCTCCATATACTTCGCTTGTTGATGCCTGAAGTATTCTAGCATTGCAGTCTCTTGCTAAGTCAAGCATATTAAGTATTCCAAAAACACTTGTTTTAAATGTATGTACTGGGTTTCTTTGATAATGTATAGGTGAAGCGGGACATGCAAAATTATATATTTCATCGCACTCTATATGTATAGGTTCTGTTATATCATGTCTTATACTTTCAAAATTTTTATTATCTACTAAATGCTTTATATTTTCATTAGAGCCTGTAAAAAAATTATCAATAGATACTACGTAATTGCCTTCTTTTAATAATCTTTCGCATAGATGTGATCCTAAAAAACCAGCTCCTCCTGTTACAATAATTCTTTTCATTAAATTATTCCTCTTAATATATTTTTACAACTATAATATAACAATATATAATTTTTTCAATAAAAAACATAATTAATCTTAATTATTATAAAAATATTTTTAATAGTGTAAAAAATATGAACTATATATTGATTACAACATAAAAATACAATATTATAAAAAATTATACTATATTTTTTATTGACAACAGCACTTATTTTTACTATATTAGTTACTGATATCTGAAATAAATAATAATATATTAATAACTTAAAGGATATTTTTATGCGTATAAATCTTAATTTTGAACTTGAAAATAACATAATAAGCAAAGAATACAGATTAACTATCATAAGTTTCATTAAAAATGCATTAGAAAAAAACTATAAAAATACATATGATTCCATCTATAATAATAACACAAAGATGAAAGCATTTACATTCGGAGTATTTTTACCTGATGCTAAAATCAATAATGATAATATAGAACTTTCAAGCAGATATATAAATGTAACTTTTTCTGTATTTGATAATCAATTATTTATAGAGCTTTATAATTCTTTTAATAATATGCTAAACAAAAAATATCCTAAAGATGAAAACACAAAAAGTCAAATGATTATGACATTAAAAAAAATAACTATGCAAAATGAAAAGCCTATAAAACAAAATAAAATACTAATAAAATTTTTAAGCCCATTAGTATTACGCAATCATAACAGAGAAACAAATAAAGATATATATGTAACATTTAAAGATGATAATTTTAATTCTATTCTAAATCAATCAGTAGAAAGACTTGCAAAAGAGTTTGATTTTGAAAGCTCTCAAATAAAATTGACGCCATTAAATCTAACAGATAATAACGGTAATATCATACAGGAAGAATCCAAAACAACAGTGGTTCCTTTCAAAGAATTGTTAATAAATGTTTCTTACGGCAAATTCTGTTTGGAAGGCGACATTAACCTATTAAACAATCTCTACAAAATAGGTATAGGCAGCAGAAGAAGCGAGGGTTTCGGACTATTTGAAGTTTTATAATATTTTTTAAGGAATTTTTATTATGGCAAAAACAAAAAAATATAGTCAGCATGAATTAAATTTAGAAGATAATCAAAACAATAACCTTGAAGAAGAATATTTTGAAATTAATCTTGATACTTTTCTTTTTAATGCAGGTGTTATAGGTTTTATTGAAGTGTTGGAAAAGTCAGAAGCTAATAAAGGTACAAGTTTAGATAACAAAAAAGATTACTATTTTGAAAATCAAACACTATATGTTAATAAAAAATTTTTATTAAATTTAGATTTTGCAAAATACTATTTAAAAACCGTATATAATAAATTTTATAAAAATACTATTCTATATAAAATGTTAAATACAAATAAAACAGATTTAGAAAGTATAAAAAAATATGATAATTTTCTAAAAAGAACAACACTAATTACAATAGCTGATACATTAGAAGATGATAAAATAAAAGAATTATTATCCAATTATCAAGATAATAAAGAAATAAATTTTAAAGAAATAGTTTCATATATAAATGATAATGAAAAATTAAAATATTATTTATATATTGGAAATATATTTTTTGATAAATTTAGCCTAATATTTTATAATATATATTTTTTAAGATATAATCCTTCTATTAACGGATACTATATACAAAAAAATACAGATTTTATAAAATTAATAAATGATTATTTTATTAAGATTAAAGAATATATAATTCAGTTAAACAATAAAAACAATTATAAAGATAAATGTTTAATATGCAATTTACATACTCCTAAACAACTTGATACAGATAAAAAATTAGATATGGCTTTTTTAATAGATATTGGAATAGCTAAAGAAAGAAAAGGTTCTGTTTATTGGAACTTTAATTCAGATGTACTTATTTGTCCTATATGTTACCTAATTTATTCATGTACTCCTATAGGTTTTATAAATATTAATAATATAATGGTATTTATAAATGATAATGATAGTATAGAGTCTTTAATATCTATGAATGCTCCAATAAAAATTGAAGAAGAAAACAATACAAATTATATAGCCTATAATACAATGATTAACAGAGCTTTAGAATTAAAAACTAAAGAACTTGATTCTATACAGGTAATAATAAGAGATGATACAAAATATTCATTTAATACCATTGCAAAAGATACGTTAAAAATTATAAAAAATAGTGATACATATTTAAGTAAAATATCAAAAAGCTATTTTAAATACAGAAAAGATGAATCATTAAATATTTATAAAGAATGCATAGAAAATATTTTAAACAATAGAAATCAATATAATTTAATATTAACATTATTAAAAAATATTGATAATAAGCAAGAAGGAAATAATAATAAAATATTTTATTCTATAAATACAATATTTAATATATTAAAAATACAAATAGCAAAAGAAACTTTAAAGGAGAATAATATGAGTGAAAAAATTAATTATGCATATGTAGCCTGCAAATCAGGGTATGATATTAGAAAAGAGATAATTAAGAAAAATAGTAATTCAGATACTGATGATAAAAAGAATAATGAAGAAGCTGATAATAAATTAAGAGGACTAGTATATAAGCTAATAAATGCTGTCAATACATCAAATGTAGATTTATTTTCTACTAATATAGCAAGACTTTATACTGGGCTTAATTTACCAATACCAAATATATTAGGTAGAATTTTTATAAGTGACGAAGATTTCAAAAATATAGGAAATGCTTATATTTTTGGTCTAAAAGGTGCTTTTTATGATAAAACAGAAAATCAAGAAAATAATAATGAAGGAGAAGAATAATGGAAAACAAAGGATTAACATTAAGTATTATTTTTGATGCCCAAAGTGCAAATTACGGAGAAGGTGCTAATAACTTCTCAGCATTAAAAAGATTAAGCAGAGGGGATGGAAACAGCTACAGCTACATATCAAGACAAGCATTAAGGTATAACATAATAGAACAGTTAAAATGGGATAATACAAAAGTTTCTAATGCTGATAAAGTTGTACAGTTTGAAATGAATACTTCTATAAAAGATTCCCCTGAAATAGATCTATTTGGATACATGAAAACAGGGAAAAATAGTGTTAATGGTTCTTCAAATACTAGAAATGCAGTTGTTAGATTAAGTAATGCTGTTGCTTTAGAAAGTTATAATTCTGATTTAGACTTCTTAAATAATATGGGAATTGCTAAAAAAAGAGGAGCAGATTTTGATAATGCATTGGTTCAGAATGAAATACATAGATCATACTATGCATATACTGTAACTATAGATTTGGATAAAGTTGGTATTGATAAAGTAGTGAAAAAAATTAATAAAGGAAAAGAACCTGATATAGAAGAAATAACAATAGATAATAAAGAAAAAGCAAAAAGAGTTAAAGATTTATTAAATGTATTAAAGTTCTTATACAGAGATATAAGAGGAAGAAGAGAAAATTTAAGCCCTATATTTATAATAGGCGGAGTTTATAATATAAAAAATCCTTTCTTTGAAAATAGATTAAAAGTTAATAAAAATAATTTGGAAATAAAAACTATAAAAGATGTTTTAAACCTTGATGAAGAGGAAATAAAGAAGAAAACGAAATTCGCAATAATAGATTCAATATTTTCAAATACTGAAGAAATAAAAGAAGAGCTAAAAGATTTAAATGCGGGAAGTGTAGCGGATGTAATTAAATATTTATGTGAAGAGGTGGATAGATATTATGAGTAATAAAACTAAATCCATTAAATTTAAATGTTATCAAAATATGCCTAATTATAGACGTCCTGCTAGTTTTGATTTCAAAGAAACTTTTAAACTTCCTCCATATTCAAGTGTCATAGGTATGATACATAAAATTTGTAATTGTCAAAACGGAGAATATATGCCTATGAAAGTAAGTATTCAAGGTACAAGTGAAAGCATAAATACAGATTTATACACAAGATATTTCTTTACACCTGATAAATGCGAAGGAGACAGATATTATTTTGCTATTTTAAATAAAGATGAAAAAAAACAAACAGGGTTAATTAGGGGAACTGGCATAACAGAATTGTTAATAGATGTTACTTTACTTATTCACATAGTACCAGAAAGTGATGATTTATTTGATACTATACTAAACGGATTAAAAAGACCTTATGTATATCCAGCTTTAGGGCGTCATGAAGATATTTTACGTATTGATGCAGACACAATCAAAATTATTGATATAGAAGAGACTAATACTGCAAATATTAATTATGATGCATATATACCTTTAGAATATTTTAGAGAGGAAGATAATATAACGGGAACAGTATATTTGCTTAATAAGATATTTGATACTTCATCAGGCATAAGAGAATGGAAAGAAAAAGTAAAAGTAAAATACATAAAAAAAAGAACTGAAAAAATAAGATTTGCTAAAAATGTATATAAAGATACTGAAGAAAATACAGGAATATTTTTAGCATGATTTTTGGAATGAAATAATATGAATAAAAATGAATATTTAGCAAAGTCTTCTAAAAAGAATTATTATGATGCTGAATCTTTAGAAATGCATACAAAAAAATTAATAAAATTATTTGAAGATTTTTTATTAAAATATAAAAATCAATTTAAACAAAAAGAAATTGATTTAATACGTACAGCTTGTGAAATGCATGATTTGGGTAAAATTAATTATAAATTTCAAAAAGAAATGTATAAAAAAAGTTGTATGCATTTCGAAGAAAATAAAAATATTGAAGTTTTCTATAAAAAGTATAAAAATATAAAAAATATTCCTCATGGTATATTAAGCTGCTGTTTCATAAATGAAGATGAATTAAAACAAAAATATGATTTTGATTATAATGATTTGGAAATACTTGCAACTTCAATATATAATCATCATAATAGAGAGTTTGATTTAGAAGACAGCGAAATATTTGAAAAAATAATAGCAAATGATTTAAATATTAATGCCAAAAATTTCGGTATAGAATACTGTTCATCTGACGGACTTATGAATAATAAGATAAAAAATAATGTTTTTCAATTAAAACCAAAATATCTATATAATTTCTGGATTAAGTTTATCATTATCAAAGGAATGCTTAATAAATTGGACTATGCTGCAAGTACTTATTTATATAATAAAAAACAAATAGGTATTGATACTTTGGAGCTTGAACCTTTCGACCCTAAAGAAAATATTGAAACTAAATTTAATAAAATCAATGAATGCCAAAAATATATGCTTGAAAATAAAGATAAAAATGTTATTGTCATAGCTTCTACTGGCATTGGTAAAACTGAAGGGGCTTTGCTTTGGGCAGGTAAATCAAAAACTTTTTATACTCTTCCTCTTAAAGTTTCTATTAATTCTATTTATGAGAGAATAAAAAATAATTATTATGATAAAGAAAAAATAAGTTTTTTGCATTCAGATTCTAAAATGATGATGAGAAAAGAAGAAAAAGAAGGTGAAGAAGATTATCAAACAAAATATATAGAAACAAGACATTTTGTATATCCTTTCATTGTATGTACGGTTGACCAGATTTTTTATTTTGTTTTTAAGTCTTTAGGGACAGAAAAATTTCCTGCCACTTTGAAATACAGTAAAATAATAATTGATGAAATACAGTCATATAGTCCAGATATTATAGCGTTTTTAATTTTCGGACTTAAAGTTATAAATGATTTAGGCGGTAAGTTTTTAATAATGACAGCTACTCTTCCTCCTGTAGTAACTCATTTCTTAAAGGAGAATATTGGAGAAAAAAATATTGCTGATATTAAAACTTTTTATAAAAAAGATAATAAAGAAAACATCATAAAAAGACATTTTATAAAATTTATTGATGAAAAAGAATTTGATTATAATAAAATATCAAAAAGTGCTGAAGACAAAAAAGTACTTGTAATATGCAATACAGTAAAACATTCACAGGAAGTTTATAATATTTTAAAAGAGTATAACATAAAAAATATTAATCTTCTTCATTCAAGATTTATAATGAAAGAGAGAGAGAAGAAAGAAGACGATATAAAAAACTTTGCCCCAAATGATATTAATAAAAGAAAAGAAACTTATGGTATATGGGTTTCTACACAAATAGTAGAGGCAAGTCTCGATATTGATTTTGATGAACTTTATACGGATATGTCTTCAGCTGATAGTATACTTCAAAGAATGGGTAGAGTTTACAGAGATAGATCTTATAATAAAAATGAGCCTAATATATTTATTTATAATACAAAAATAGGAATTCCATATGTATATGAACAACAAATATATGATTACTCTATTGAAAGTATAAAAAAATATAATAATAAAATATTTACAGAAAAAGATAAACAAAAATATATTAATGAAGTTTATGATATAGAAAAGTTAAATCAAGGTAAAAATAATTATTATGAAACTATAAAAAGTAAAATTAATACTCTGCTTAATTTTCCTATTAACGGATTAGAACAAAAAGATGCTAAAATACAGTTTAGAAATATTAACAGTATAACTGTAATGCCTCAAAAATTTTATAAGGAATTAGAAGAAGAGAAAATATTTGAAAAATATGATAAAAGTTTTGGTGAAGAAAAAATTAATATTTTAGAAGAAATAATGCACTATACTATGAGTATTAATTATTATTTTAATAGATATTGTAATAATAAAATCTCAAATGATAATCTTGAGCACATTTATATAACACAATTAAAATATGATGATAATATAGGATTATCAAATGATATAGATGATGAAGCTGATATTGACAGCAGGTTTTTATGAAAATGAATAATATAAATTATGTAACAGGTACAATTTATTCTTATAGTTTTTTATGTATGAGAAAGGTTTGGCTTTCTTATCATAATTTATCTTTTGAGGGGGAAAGTGAGCTTGTGAAGATTGGAAAGTTTATTGATGAAAATACTTATGCTAATCAAAAACATAATTTTATGATAGATAATAAAGTTAATATAGACTTTTTAAAAAATAATGTAGTCCATGAAATAAAAAAATCAGACAAAGAAAAACAAATGGCCATTAATCAAATAAAATATTATTTATTTATATTAAAAGAGTACGGATTTGATGATATAAAAGGAGAGTTAAATATACCGTCAAAAAGATACAAAGAAGAAGTGATACTTGAAAAAGGAGATGATGAAAAAATTTTAGAAAGACTTGAGCTTATAAATAAAATTATCAAAGAAGAAAATATACCAGATGTTGTAAATAAAAGTGCTTGTAAAAAATGTGCTTATTATGAGTTTTGTTATATATAAAAAATATAAGTAAATGGAGTTATTTTTATGAGTAAATCTTATTATTTATTTTCAAGCGGAGAACTAAAAAGAAAAGATAATACACTTCAGTTTATCAAATCAAACGGTGAGAAAAGAGATTTACCAATAGAGGTAATTTATGATATATATATTTTTTCCGAGGTTACAATAAATACTAAACTGCTTAATTTTTTATCGCAGATCGGTATATGTGTGCATTTTTTTAATTATTATGAGTTTTATGCTGGAAGTTTTTATCCTAGAGAAAAATTAGTTTCTGGTGATTTGCTTGTTCATCAGGTTATGCATTACAGTGATTATGATAAAAGAGTATTACTTGCCAAAAAATTTGTTTATGGAGCTTCTGACAATATATTAAGAAATTTAAAATATTATGACAATAGAGGACGTGATTTGAAAGAGGAAATAGAAAGCATAGAAAAATTAAAATCAAGTATAGATTTGTATTATAACATTAATGAGATAATGGGAATAGAAGGCAATATTCATAAAGTTTATTACAGCTCTTGGAAAAAAATTATCAATCAGGAAATAGATTTTGAAAAAAGAGTAAAGCGTCCTCCTGATAATATGATAAACTCACTTATAAGTTTTTTGAACTCTGTACTTTATACAAAGGTATTATCAGAGATTTATAAAACACAATTAAATCCTACTATAAGTTATTTGCATGAGCCTTCTGTAAAAAGATTTTCATTATCACTTGATACAGCAGAAATTTTTAAACCATTAATAGTTGACAGACTTATCTTTTCATTATTAAATAAAAAGATGATAAGCGAAAATGATTTTGATAAAGATAGTAATTTTTTAAGACTTAAAGATAAAGCATTAAAAACAATAATGGAGGAATTAGAAAAAAGGCTTACCACTACTATAAATCATAGAAGTTTGAAAAGAGATGTATCGTATAAACATTTAATTAGATTAGAACTTTATAAAATATCTAAACATTTGCTTAATGAAAAAGAATATAAACCTTTTGTAATATGGTGGTAAGAAATAATGTATTTAATATTAGTTTATGATATACAAACAGATGACGAAGATGGTGCTAGAGTTGCAAGAACAGTTTTTAAAACTTGCAAGGCATATCTTAATCATATACAAAAATCTGTCTTTGAGGGTGAACTTTCAAAAGTGCAGTATTTGGAATTAAAAAATAAGCTCTTTGACATTTTAAGAAAAGAAAAAGATTCTTGTATAGTTTTCAAAAGCCGTAATGAAAAATGGCTTGATAAAGAGTTTTTGGTAGAAGAAAGCATTGACAAAACTTCTAATTTTATATAGAATGATTTTATTGTCGAAGTGTAATTGTTATAAAATTGTGCTTAATCGACAGAATATTTTTGACAATAATATATTTATTAACTGTTTTTTAATTATGTATTTGTGCATTTACACGAATTAAATATGTA
>NZ_ARQI01000123.1 GCF_000384655.1 Brachyspira innocens ATCC 29796
AGGACTTAAACAGCCTGCCTATAACAATTACTTGTTATAGCGTTATGTCTCTTGTAAAAATCCTACCTAATTAATATTATATAAAAAAGTTCTAAAAAATCAATAAATAATATCTTATTCGCTGTTGTGTGATGGTCTATTGCTTGTATTTATCAATATGGCTTGATTTTTTAAGTTATTTAAAAATATATTTAATAAAAGGCGACAGAGAAAACACTATCAAAAGACATTACAGCAAAGAGGAATTGATAAAAAAAGAAAAAATATTAAAAGAAAGAGAGTTAATTAAAATACAAATAGAAAAAGAAGAACAATTAAAAATGCTTGAAGAAGAAAAAAGGCTTGGGTTTAATAATATGACAGAAGATGAAATCATTGAGTTTACAAAGATGAGTTTGAGGCATTTAAAAAGGGCTTGATTATCTTGATTATAATAAAAAATAATTATATTTCTATTTGAAATAATTATCATTTTATTATATAATGTATTTCAAATTAGGGGAGCTTTAAAAGGCTGAGAGTAAGTTTTATTTTCATATAATAAACTTAGACCCTTATAACCTGTTGGATAATGCCAGTGTAGGGAAATATTTTGTACCAATTCATTTTTGCACATCTAAAAATAATCCAATAAAGTTTTCCTAATAATTTTTATTTTTAAGGATTAATTATGATACAAGAAGAAATATCTAAAGCAATTACCGATATGAAAGCTAAAAGCCCATTAGTTCATAACATCACAAATTATGTTGTTATGCAAATTACAGCTAATGCCTTGCTTGCTGTTGGAGCTTCTCCAGTTATGACATTTGAAAAGGAAGAGTTTGAAGATATGCTTTCTATTGCTTCATCGCTTGTTATTAATATCGGAACATTAACTTCTATTTCTATAGAGGCTATGCATAGTGCATGCAAAATAGCAAATAAAAAAAATGTTCCATTTGTTCTTGACCCTGTAGGAGCAGGTGCTACAAAACTTAGAACCCAAACTTCTATAGATATAATAAAAAATTATAATCCTCAAGTGATAAGAGGAAATGCCTCTGAGATAATGGTTCTTGCTGGTGAGAGTATCAAAACTAAAGGAGTAGACAGCACTGCCAATGTTAATATGGCTTTGGAGGCTGGTAAACATTTAGCTAAAGAGTATAATACTGTTGTAAGCATAAGCGGTGAAACTGATATTGTAACAGACGGAAACAGAGTTTTATATGTAAGCGGAGGCTCTCCTTTGATGTCATTAAATACTGGTATGGGATGTACTTCTACTGCAATTACTGCTGCTATGCTTGCGGTGTCAAATCCTTTAATTGCTGCTTCTTCTGCTATGTGTATAATGGCTGAGGCTGGAGAGATGGCCTCAAAAAAAGCAGATGCTCCTGCTAGTTTTGCTGTTTCATTTATTGATGAACTTTATAAACTTAATATAAGTAATGCTTCTAATAGAGTAAGAGAATAATATTTTAATTGATATAATAAATAAATGTTTCAAAGCAATATCTAAATTAATTGATTTTTTATTATTGGGAGTTAGTAATAAACAATGGGCTTTAATATTAAAGTCCATTGTTTAAGCATATATTTTTTATTTTAAGTACTGACTATTATTGAACTCTTCTAAATCTATAATAGCTTTTAATATCATTTCTTTATCAGCTTTATATGTACTTATATTTAAGTCATCAAGAGCAAGTGTGCCGTCTAATGCTGTATTAAAATCTTCATCTTCTAAACTAAAATTATTTATGCCTATATCTTTTAAGCATGTTGGAAGAGACATGAATTTATTAAACTTAAAAATATCTTCTCTGGCATCGTATTGTTTGTCCATAGTAAGAAGCAGTAATATACCGTATGATACCAATTCACCATGCAGCAGTTTTTCTCCTATTCTTTTTAATTTTGTTAATCCATTATGTAAAGACATATGATAATTATCTTTTATCATTATAGATGTTAATCCTACTGTGTATATTATATGAAGTATAACTCTGTTTAGAGCATCTGTTACCTTTTTATTTCTAAAATCATCTACAGCTTCTGAATAATATTTTAATATATCATTAGAGCAGTTTTTTATAACTTCTATGCCTAAAAAATTTTTATAATTTAAATTTTCATCTCTTGTGCATAATAATGCTTTATACTGTTTTGAAAGTGCATCTGATATACCAGCTATAAAATAATTTTCAGGCGAGTTTAATATAACATCAGTATTTATAAATGTGTGTAAAGGCGGTCTTTTCAAATTAAACATTTCTCTAAAACTTCCATCATTATAATATATAACAGATGAACAAGTTACAGCAGCACAGTTTGAAGCTAATGTTGGAAATGTAAATATAGGCTTATTCATCATATCAGCTAAAACCTTTGATGTGTCTAATGCTCTTCCGCCTCCTACAGCAAATATCATATCCGCTTCCATAACTGCTTTTTTCTCTTTAAGGAAATCAACATTTTCAAAAGTTGAATTTCCTCCGTAATGAAGCATTCCAGTTATGTTTATATCTTTTATATTATGTAGTATAAGCTCTATTGATGCCTGAAGAGATTTTTTTCCCGATATTATAACAGCTTTGTTTCCATAATTTGAACATATATCATATATATTTTTATAAGCGTCTTTTCCTATACTGAAATTAGGTAAAAATAAATTTTCTGTACTCATTTTTCAATCCTTTTAATTAATATTATTATTTAAAATTTTAAGTAAGTTGTTTTTTAATTCATTAAATTATTTTTATTATATAATAGACTTGTTTCAAAACTATTTTTATTTATAATTACGGGGACTAGCCCCCGCACCCCCACTTCTTTTGGACGCTGTCCGCCCGTGGCGTGGCACAAAGAAGCAAAAAGACTGCATATTTATATACTAAAATAGTAAATTATATAACATGTAAAACATTATGTTTATAATTTTATACTTAATCTTTCAAGTACTTTTGAAACAAGTATATTGAAATTAACAATTAATAATCATATTTCTCTCCTTATAAAAATTTTTTTTATTTAAAATAAATTTAGTCTATGCTTATATCAGCTATAAACTAAACAATTTTTATCCTGGCTTAAAAGATAGGAACCAAGCAGTCTGTAATATTATTTTTGTTATGACTTTTAGATTATTAGTGCTTTTATTTGATGTTATAGTTTATTCTCTTAACACTATAACATCAATTTGTTTTCATTAAAAATTATTTTAATATAGCACCAGTATTAGCAGACTGAACAAGTTTTCTATATCTTCCAAGCCAGCCTCTAATTTCCTCTAAAGGTTTAATAGCAGTCTCTTTTCTTCTTTTTTCCATTTCTTCATCAGAGATTTCTAAATTGATTTTATGATTAGGAATGTCTATACTAATGATGTCATTTTCTTTTATAAAAGCTATTTCTCCGCCGCTTGCAGCCTCTGGAGAAACGTGCCCTATAGAAGCACCTCTTGAAGCCCCAGAGAATCTTCCGTCAGTGATTAAAGCAACATCTTTATCTAATTTCATACCAGCAAGAGCAGAAGTAGGGTTAAGCATTTCACGCATACCAGGTCCGCCTTTAGGTCCTTCATATCTTATAACTACAACATCGCCTTTATTTATTTTTCCAGCATATATAGCAGATATTGCCTCTTCTTCGCTGTCAAATACTCTTGCAGGTCCTTTATGTACAAGCATTTCATCAGCAACAGCAGAACGTTTAACAACGCAACCATCTTTAGCTATATTGCCCCAAAGTATAGCAATTCCGCCTGTTTTACTGTAAGGGTTTTCTATATTTCTTAAAACATTATTATTTTTATTAACAGCATCTTTTATATTTTCAGCTATTGTTTTACCAGTAGCAGTAAGAAGCGAAGTATTTATAAATCCGCCTTTATCAAGCTCTTTCATAACAGCAGGTATTCCGCCAGCTTTGTATAAATCTTCTATATAGTTATGACCTGCAGGTGCTAAATGACACAAATTAGGAGTGCGGTCGCTTACTTCATTGATAGTTTTTAAATCTATTGGTATGCCAGCCTCATTAGCTATTGCAAGCAAGTGAAGTACACTGTTTGTAGAGCAGCCCAATGCCATATCTACAGCAAGAGCATTTTTAAATGATTCTGGAGTTATTATATCCAATGGTTTTATATTGTTTTTTAATAATTCCATAACCTGTATGCCTGCTTTTTTAGCAAGTAAAGTTCTCGCAGAATATACTGCAGGTATTGTTCCATTTCCGGGAAGTGCTATACCTAAAGCCTCAGAAAGACAGTTCATGCTATTTGCAGTGTACATACCAGCACAAGAACCGCAGCTTGGACATGTATTTTGTGCATATTCTTCTAATTCTTTATCATTTATAAGATTAGCCTTTTTTGCTCCTACAGCTTCAAATATATTAGATAAACTTATTTTCTCATCGCCATGATCACCTGGCAGCATAGCTCCTCCGCTTATGACTATACCAGGTATATTCATTCTTAAAAGTCCCATTATCATACCAGGTACTATTTTATCGCAGTTAGGTACTAGTACAACTCCGTCTAATCCGTGTGCTATAACCATACTTTCAACAGAATCAGCTATTAACTCTCTGGAAGGAAGTGAATATTTCATTCCTAAGTGTCCCATAGCTATACCATCGCATACGCCTATTGAAGGTATAAGTATAGGTGTACCTCCTCCTATTAAAACTCCAGCTTTAACAGCCTGAGAGAGTTTATCAAGATGTATATGTCCTGGTACAATTTCACTATATGCAGAAATAATTCCAATCAGAGGTCTTTTTAATTCTTCATCTGTATAACCCATAGAATAGAATAATGATCTGTTTGGTGCTCTTTCATCACCCTTTAATACTCTGTCGCTTCTTAAAGAACTATTTTCTCTGAAACTCATAATTATTTCTCCATTTAATAAAATTGTTATTATTTGTAAAATTGTAATGCGTACATTCTATTAGCAGAATGATAAAAAATCAAGAGTTTTTTTGTATTTTTTCTTATTATAAAATAAATATGATTTTTTCTTAAGTAAATATTATTTTTTGTTAAATAAATTTGATTTATTATAAATTTTTATTGACTTTTTTATTTCTCGGTGATAACATCTTTCTACTAATTTAGATTGTTATATTAGTAAAATTCTTTTTTTTAAATTAAATTTGTAATTAAGCAGTACAGGCAGGATAATCATGTTTAAAAAAGTTGGTCTACAATTTCAAATTACTATTTCAATATTAATTCCAATTATATTAATTATAATTTTAGCAAACGGATTTATAACAATATACAGTGGAAATATAAGTAAAAGGCTGTCTTATAAAGTACTAGAAGAGACTTCTTTAAAAGAGGCAAATAGTATAAAATATACCATCAATAATAATTTATATAATGTAATGGGGCTTAAAATTAATATAGAAAACATCTATAATAGAGGAATAAGAGAAAGAGAAACTTATAAACAATTAACTTCAGTATTTTTTAGTAGCCTTCCTGATGATATAAATGGTCTTTCAATAGCTTTTGAACCTAATGCTTTAGATAATGATTCAGACTATACAAATTCAGAATATAGAGCTGCTAACGGCAGATTTAATTATTATATATCAAGAAATGGAGAAGCATATTTATCAATAGATACTTTTAATGTGGATTATTACACGGAACCTAAAAGAACTGGAGATATATATGTATCTGGAGTTTATAATTCTACAGTTAATGTTGGAACAGTACTTTTTACATTATGCATACCTATCAAACCAAATAATAAATTTATAGGTGTTATTTATGTTGATATATTTGTGGATTCTGTTACTTCTTTGATTAAAGATATTGCACCTTTTGAAGGTACTTTAATAATGCTTTATGATCAGAACGGATATTTAGTATATGATACGCTTAATAAAAATGATATTTCAAAAAACATTTATGAAGTATATCCTCATTACAAACGATATAATATATTTGAAAATATACAGTCTGGAAAGTTTTCAATAATAGAAGCATATGGTGAAAGCGGAAAAAAACATTTTACTTATGCTTTTACTCCTATAGAAATATCAAAAGGGGTATATTGGGGATTAGAATTAGCAGCCCCTAAAGATATAATATTGAAAGACAGTATCATTATGAGAAATTCTCTTATTGTTATATTGGCACTGATTATTATTATATTTGCTGTATTTATACCATTTATTATCAAGAAAAAAGTGTCTGATATTATTAATTCTTTGGCTAGAGATATTTTAGATATGTCTAATGGAGATTTGACTGTGTCTATGCCTAAAGGATTTGATAAAAGAAAAGATGAATGGGGTGATATAGCAAGAGGCTGGGATAAATCTATGAACAATTTTAACAAAATTATTCATACTGTAAAAAACTCAGCGGAGCAAGTTTCTACAGCAGCGAATCAGGTTTTAATGGGGAATAATGATTTATCTGAAAGAACAGAATCTCAGGCTTCAAGTTTGGAAGAGACTGCAGCATCAATGAATGAGATGGCTAGTGCTATTAAAGAGTCTGCAGAAAATGTTGCATCAAGCACTGCTATGGTATCAGAGGCTAAAGATCATTTGAATAAAGCAGGTGAAATAGTAGAGGACAGTGTAAGCAAAATGGATGATGTTTATGAGGCAAGCAATAAAATTATGGATATTACCAAACTTATAGAAGGCATAGCTTTTCAAACTAATATATTAGCCTTAAATGCTTCTGTAGAGGCAGCACGTGCAGGAGAGCAGGGCAGAGGTTTTGCTGTAGTGGCAAGCGAAGTAAGAAACCTAGCACAGAATACTCAGGAATCAGTAAAAAATATTACTTCATTAATCAATGATAGTAATGAAAAAATTCATTTGGCGGCAGAGAGTGTTAAAGAGTCAAAAGACATATTTATGGAAATATCTGAAAAGATGGATAATGCTTCTTCTTTGATGGAAAGAATAAATACAGCAGCTCAGGAACAGGAAAGAGGCATAGAACAAATAAATATAACTATTAATAATATGGACGCAGCCTTACAGAAAAATGCTTCTTTAGTTACTGAAGCTACTTCCGCATCAGAATCATTATTAAATGAGGCTAATGAACTTATTAAATCAATAGAATATTTCAAATTAAAAAATAATTAAGAAGTATATACAGATTTAATTTAGCATGATAATAGTATCATACTAAATTAAAAATATTTTATATTATTATAATTTTTTCTCATATAGAGCCTCTATTTTATCTTTGTATGCTTCTGTAACATTGGCTCTTTTTATTTTAAGCGACTGTGTAAGAAGTCCGTTTTCAATAGTAAATTCTTCATCAGTTATGATAATTTTTGCTATAGCTTCATAAGGTCTGAAACCATTTTTATAGTTTATAAGTCTGTCTAATTCTTCTCTTATGAGTTTATAAACTTCTTTTGATGATGCAAGATTTTTTTCATCGTAGGCAATCTTTTCTTTATCAAAATGATATTTAATATTTTCTTTATTAATAACTACTATTGCCCCAGTAGATGCTTTATCCTGACCTACAAGCATTATCTGCGATATATAGCTTGATTCCATAGCTTTATTTTCTATAGGCTGAGGCTCTACATTTTCTCCAGTAAGAAGAACAATAGTTTCTTTAGCCCTTCCTGTTAAAACTATTTCTCCTTCCTGAGTATATGTTCCCAAATCGCCAGAATTGAAGAAATCATCTATTTTTGCCTGTGCTGTTAATTCTGGGTCTTTATAATATTCTTTAAATATATTAGGTCCTTTAATCCAGCAAACTCCCATAACTCCGTCTTTGCATGAATTACCGTCTTTATCTCTAATTTCAATTTTTACTTCTGGTATAGGAGCCCCGCATGTTCCTCTGTAATTTTTGTACGGAGATCTTAATGTAACTACTGGAGAAGTTTCAGTTATTCCCCAGCCGACTACTAGGTTTATACCTACTGCCTCAACAAAATCTTCAATATACATAGGTAATGCACCGCCTCCTGATATTGTAAGGCGTATCTTTCCTCCTGTTAATTCCATTATTTTGCTGTATACCATTTTTTTAGCCATTTTATGAAATATAGGGTCAAACATTCCTATACTATATTCTGCTTTTTTATCCTCTCTTTTTTCATCTCCAAGAAGATAAACTAAATTATTCTGATACCTTACACTTCTTATATAGCTTATAGACCTATTTATTATAAACTTAAGAAACTTCTTTAGAAATGCATTCTTTCTGTCTATATTTTTCATCACAGTGTTATATATATTAACCCATATAGCTGGTACTGAAATAAATATATCTGGTTTTTCTTCTGTGAAATCATTTTTTAAATATCTCTTATTTGTTATAGCAGTAAAACAGCCTATTATAGCAGTTACATATGATATTGTTCTTTCATAGATATGCCATATAGGAAGAATAGTTAAAAGTTTTTCACCTGCTTTTAATTTTATTATATCTGGGAGCACTCTAACATTATGAAGTATATTTCCATGAGTGAGTATTACACCTTTAGGTTTTCCAGTTGTACCAGAAGTATATATTATAGTTGCAGTGCTTTCATTTGTTAATTTGGCTGCTTTTTTTATAGCAAACTCTTCATCGCCTTTTAAATGTTCTTCTCCAAGTTCTTCAAATTTATCAAATGCATATATATTATTTTCTGGGTCATGCATAGAACTGTCAAGCAAAACTATTAATGATAAATCTTTATGATGTTTTTTTATTTTTTCAAATACATATTTATTTTCTACAAGTACGGCTTGAGCTTCACTGTGTTCTATTATGTAGTTTAACTCATCAGAAGTTGAATCTATACCTCTAGGTACATCAGCAGAACCTAATGCCAATAGTGCCATATCGGATACAAACCATTCTATTCTGTTTTCAGAAAATATAGCAACATGTTTTTGTGCCAATCCTTTTACTTCAAATGCTTTGGCTATTGCATTTACTTTATCATAAAGTTTTTTATATGTAATTGTAACTTTTTCATCATTATTATTTCTATATCTATATGCAGGACTTTGCGGCATGTTTTGTACTGTTTCAAAAAAAGCACTAGGTATAGATGTATAATTTCTCATAAAATCTCCTAATTAATTATAACTATTTTTTTATAATGAGTAGTGAATTATAACTATAATACATATTGAAAATATTACAAGTACTTTACAATGTATTTTATTATATTTTCACTGTATGATGATACTGTGAAATTATGTATTGATGGCTTTGATAATTCTAAAAATTTTTCTTTTATGCCTTTATCTTTATATGAAAGTAACATGGCATTATAAATTTCTTCTATATTTTCCATATTACAGCTTATAGAATAGTCCTTAACAGCCTCATAAACTCCAGATTTATTTGATATTATCGATATGCAGGAACAGTATAATGCCTCTATAACTGTAAGTCCGAATGGTTCATTTATAGCTGGCATTACTAGAGCGTAGCTTTTGTTTAATAATTCTTTTTTTTCTTCCTCTGATACGAAACCTTTAAATATTATATTTTCTTCTAAATTAATTTTTTTTACAAAGTTTTTTAAATATTTTTCATACCTTCCTTTTCCAGCTATAATAAATTTCAAATTTTTATCTTCAATATTTTCTAATAATATTTTAAAAGCTGATAATGCATTTTCTATATTTTTTGGCTTTTCTATTCTCCCTATATATAAAAAATGTTCGCTTTTTTTTATCTCCATAAAATCAATATTTGATGTAATGCATGGGTATATAACTTCAGCCTCTCTATTATAAACTCTTTTAATACCTTCTTTAGTTCTGATACTGTTTGATATTATATAATCTATTTTGCTTACTCCAAGTCTGTCTAAATGCATAGTGTATCTTGCTATTATATCCAAAGTTTTTTGAAGTCTTTTATAGCTTTCATCATCATATCCGTAAAGCCTTACACTTGGTTCATGGCAGTACCAAAAACTTTTAGGTAATTTTATATTATTTTTTTTAGCATAATCATATGCAAGTCCGAAAAATATTGTAGCTGGGAAATTATGTATTAAAACTGCATCATAGTTTTTTAATTCATTAGCTAAAAATTTGGATGTTTTATTAAATACAAAAGGGTTTAATGTAATATCTGTTTTTATTTGCTTTATATAATCTGGTGCATTATCTCTTAATCTGTAAGTATAAATTACTGTTTCTATACCTATGCTATGCCAATACTCGACACTTGATAATATTACATTTTCAGCTCCGCCATTATATCCGAATGTAGGGTGGAGTATAGCTATTTTTTTTATATTGTAATTATTCATATATCAATAATAATTTATTTTTTATAATCTTACAAGCAGAATTTATTGTTGATTTTTTTATTATTAATTATATTATATCTTTATATACACGTATTGTCTTACATATTAAGGAGTAAAAATGAAAAATATATTTATTTTAATGATTATTGTTTTTTCTATTATTATTTCATGCAATAATGCTAATTCAAACAAGGAAAATGATATGAATAATTTTACAATGTCAACAAATGAAGATGGAAGCATAATATTTGAACAAAAAAATATTACATATAATATTGATTATAATCCTGATGTTGTTTATGCAAGTAAAGATAATATAGATTTAACTCTTCAGATATTTGTTCCAAGACTTCTTAAAGTTGATACTAATGCAAGATATCCGCTAATAATCGAAATAAAAGGTTCAGCATGGAAAAAACAGAATGTATATAGAAATGTAGCAGCAATGGCAGATTTTGCTAGAAGAGGCTATGTTGCAGCAATAGTAGAGTACAGACCAAGCGACATTGCCGTTTTTCCAGCACAGATTGAAGACACTAGAGATGCTATTAACTTTATGATAAATAATGCTGATAAGTATAATGTAGATACTAATAATATATTCGTTTGGGGTGATTCTTCAGGAGCACATACCGCATTATTTACAGCAATACCTTTAAATGAAAATGACAATACAATAACAAGTATTAATGCAATAATAGCTTATTATCCTCCTACCGATTTGCTTGAAATGAGAAATGATCCTTTAGGCTCAACTACTGGAGATGCCGATAGTCCAGAAGGTATTTTAATTGGCAGAAAAAATGTTTATGACTTTCCAGAAGAGGCTAAAAGAATAAGCCCTTATTATGAGATTTCAAAAGTTACTAATATGCCCCCTATATTTTTGGCACATGGAACTGCTGATAGTGTTGTTCCTTTTAGTCAAAGTAAAATTTTAGCTGACAAATTAAAAAAAGAAAACAGAGTATATGAGTTTTATGCACTTAAAGATGCTGACCATGGAGATTGGCAGTTTTGGACTAAAGACATGTTTGATTTAGTTGAGAAGTTTATAAACAAATACAAAAAATAATTTTTTAGTAAATTTTTTAAAAAATATTATACTTGTTTCAAAACTATTTTTATTTATAGTTGCGGGGACTAGCCCTACGAAGCACACAGTCGTGCCGCACCCCCCACTTCTTTTGGACGCTGTCCGCCCGTGGTGTGGCACAAAGAAGCAGGCACAGCCCGCAGTCGCGAAAGACTGCATATTTATATACTAAAATAACAATTTGTGATACATGTAAAACGTAATATTTATAATTTTAAAAATTATATAATTTCATAGATAATCTTGTCAAGTAGTTTTGAAACAAGTCTATTATAACTTAAATCTTCGCCCACTTTTCTACTTTTATAACCCAAGCATTAGTTTGATTGGCAGCCTCAAGTCCTACTTCGCTGTCTTCAAATATAATGCTTTCTTTTTCTTTTACATTAAAATGATTTATACATTTAAAAAATATTTCTGGGTGAGGCTTTTTATTTTTTATGTCGTTTCCTGTTAATATTAAATCAAATAATTTTTCAAGATTGAATTCTTTTAATATGGCATAAACTCCTTTTGGAGAGGAAGTTGTTGCTAAAGCTGTATATTTAGATTTTTTTTTACTTTCAATTAATATTTCCAACATCAGAGGGTGGATATTAACCATATTCAAATTTTGTAAATATATATTTTCTTTTCTATTATGTATTTTTTTTATAAGTTCATTATTTTTATTTTCATCATCTGTAAGTTTATTATTTAATTTTAAAATATTATTTGTGAATGTTTTATAATGTAGACCGAAACATTTATTGTAATAATAATCTTTGTCTAATTCTATGCCGTATTCTTTAAAAGCGTTGCTGTATGAATAGTAATGTAAATTAGCACTGTCTATTAAAGTACCGTCCATATCGAATATTAATAATTTTATATTATCAAAACTTATCATTTTTTATTCCTAATTTATACTATTTAAATTAATTATAACATATAAACTTATAAAATAAAGAATTCCAATTTATAATAAAAATGATATATACTGGAACGATTTCATTTTGTCAACTGATATACATTATATAGAATTATCAACTTTTTTGCCGCACACGCTCTGCGGGCTTCGCCAAAGTTTTTGCCAAAGGCACGCTTCGCGAAAAACGCAATTGCTAGGACTCTATATTTTATATATACGTATTAAATGTAGTGTATATCAATAATTTAGGACAAAAATTCAGTTCTTTTGGTTCTTTTATACCAATAAAAGAACTGGGGTGCGGGGCAAAGCCCTGCAAATATTTTAAATTAAAAAAATTAATTTTGACAAAATAAAATTGTTTAGGTATAATAAGTTTTATACGTTTACTGTAAAAAGTATTGAGTATTAAGAGAGAAATACATATATGAAAAATACTAAATTAAGAATTGAAAAAATTATTAGTCTGCTTTCAGATGGACTTTATGAAAGAGAAGAAATAGTTGCATTAACGTTTTTAAGTGCCGTAGCAGGAAAGCCAGTATTTTTATACGGTCCTCCGGGTACAGCTAAAAGTTTTATTGCAAAGAGAGTATCATCAGCTTTTAGAGAATCAAAATACTTCGGATATTTAATGCAAAGATTCAGTACACCAGAGGATATATTCGGACCTATTAGTTTGGAAGAGTTAAAAAATGACAGATATATTAGAAAGATAGAAGGATATCTTCCAGACTGTGATTTTGCATTCTTAGATGAAATTTGGAAAAGTACTCCTGCAATACTTAATACGCTTTTAACCATAATAAATGAAAGAGTTTTTAAAAACGGATATAAAGAAATCAAAGTTCCATTAAAAGCATTGATTTCTGCAAGCAATGAAACACCGCCAGAAGGTCAGGGGCTTGAAGCATTGTATGACAGATTTATCATGCGTTTGATGGTAAGACCTATGAAAAATAAGGATAATTTTGAAAAGATACTTCAAAATACTGAAATTAATTCATATATACAAATTGATGAAGAGATTAAAATATCATCAGAAGAATGGATAAAAATAAGAGAAGAAGTTAATAATATAAAACTTTCAAAAATAGTTATTGATATAATTCACAGAATTAAACTCTCTATAGAAAAGTTTAATGAAGATAACAGAGATATTGCTATATATGTATCAGACAGAAGATGGCAGCATATATCATACTTGTTAAAAACAGCAGCGTACTTAAATGATAAAGATGAGGCAGATATTTACGAGGCTTTTTTAATAGAGAATTGTTTATGGAGTTTGGAGGAACATATTGAAGTTGTAGGTACTATAGTTGAAAATGCAGTAAGAGAGTCATATAGTTTTAATAATGAACATATTAATGAATGGAGAGAGAGTTTTAAGAGTGTTCAGGAAAATATAGATAATGAGTTTTATGAATTAGAAAAAACTTATGATACAGAAAATATTGATGATAAACCGCATATTGCGAAAACATTAAATATAAATATAGATGAATACGGAAATAAAGGCGAGACTATAATATATATACCAATAAAACAGCTAGGTAAAAAAGGTTATTTTTATCCTTTGGATTTATCAAGAAATCAGACAAAAAAATTCAGATGCAGTTTTAATGGTACTGATAAATGCACTGTAGAAATAAATTCTGCTACTTCTGTTAATGGTTTTGTATCAAATAAATTATCAAAAAATTATGAGTTTTTAGAAGAGTTTGAACCAGACTTTTATATGAAAAAAATCGGATATAAAAAACAGGAAAAAGAAAAAAAATCTTCATATATAAAACTTCTTAATTCATTAATATCAAGTATTGAAAATATAATTATAAACTTAAAAAATGATTATAATGCAAATAAAAAAAATACTAAAAGTATATTTATTTCAGAGGAAAAATTTAATATTTTTGATGATATATTTAATTCTTATATAGATAATCTTGAAAGCGAAAAATTAGACGCTCAAAGAGTAAAAAGCGAAATAGAAAATCATGAAACAATTTAATAATGATTCATATAGAAACGAAATAAAAAAAACTGAAAGTATGGCAAGAGGAGTTTTTTACGGCTCTTTTGAAAACATAAATGAAAAAAGACTTGAGGAAGAGCTTGAAGTAAAAATAACAAAATGGAAAAAAGATTTAAATACTTTTACCAACGAAAATAATCCTTATGATGAAAATAAAACAGAATTAGAAATATCATTAAAAAAATTAAAAGTCTTAAAAAATAAAAATATAAAAACTACAAAAGAAGATATTATAAATGATTTAAATAGTTTTAGTATTTTATCAGATGATAGCAGTGTAGAGTTTTGGAAAGATAAGCTGCATAATTCTGAGAGTTTAAATATTAATTTAAACATAATAAAAAATAATATTTTATCTTCATGGCAGAAAACTTATAATAAAAAAAATAATGAATGGCTTGTTCATACAGTTAAAGAAAAAAGGGATAAATTTATTTCAGATATAGAATCTTGGATTAGTTTGATTAAAAAATTAAGATACATGTCAAATATATTAAGAATAAAAATAGGAGTATTATGGGATTTTAGGGTAGGGGAGCTTGAAGAAAATGATATATCTTTATTAGAGAGATGGGTTGAGTTTATAAATAAATATAAAAAAGAAATAGAAACTATATGCGACAGTATTGGAAAAAGAGTTGATATTGAAAAGGCTTTAAAAAATATAGAGTTTAAAAATACTTATAGTTATACAAATAAAAAGATAAGCTCTAAAGAGGAGATAGTTGGTATATATTTTGCTAAAGATATAGAAAATGTGGTTCCAGAAGAGCTTTCACTTTTGTGTAGCGAAGATAGCGAAAAATTATTTAAGCTTAAATATATAGAAAATAGGCTTATGTGTTTTGATAAGAGTGCTTATGTATTTAATGAACATGATTTTGACATTGTTAAAGCTGGATATAAAGAAGGCAAAGGGGATATGATTATATGTATAGACACAAGCGGATCTATGAAAGGAACTAGTGAGTATATTGCAAAAGCTATAATGTTTAAAATGGTAATGCAGGCTCTATCTGAGAATAGGAATGCTTATCTTATAAACTTCAGCACTGAAATATATACTTGCAGATTTACTAAAAATAATGGTATTGAAGATTTAATAAAGTTTTTAAAATTAAGCTATCATGGAGGCTCTGATATATATAAAGCACTTTATGAGGCAAACAGAGTAATGAACACATCTTCTTTCAAGAATGCTGATGTATTAGTATTATCTGATTTTATTATGGAAGATATGCCAGACAATTTAGTGAAAATATGTTCAAAGCAAAGAAATAACGGAAACAAATTTTTTGCTGTATCTATTGGTAAGTTTCCGTTTGGTTACTCTTATAAAAAAGTATTTAATAAACATTGGATATTTGATATTGACAGCGGCATAAAAGAGATTTATTAATTTATCATTTTATATACTTATAATTTTATTTGTTCTAATTTGTATTTTCTATCTTTAGGCATAAATATATTTATAATCTTTTCTTCTTTCTCTACTGATGCTGTTGTATATATTATTATATCATCACTTTTATCTGTATTTATTAAATTATTTTTTTTCAAATATTCTTTTACAGATATAGAAGTATGATAAGCTGGGTCTATAATATTTTGTATAGAGTTATTTACATTATTTTCCAAAGTTTTTTTTATATCATCAATTATATGAGGATAATGAGTGCATGCAAGTATTAAAGTATCTGATTTTTCATCTATATTTTTTAAATAATTTTTTAAAACTTCAAATCTATTATCATAGCTGTACCAATCATTTTCTATCATAGGGCATAGATCTTTGCATGCTATTTGAGTAATTTTGCTTTCTTTATTTTGCTTCTTTATTTTGTTTTTATACACACCAGAATGAACTGTAAACTCTGTAGCCATTACAGATATATTATTATTTTTTGTTTTATTTAAAGCATCAGCTACCCCATTTGATATTACTTCTATAATAGGAATGTCATATTTTTGTTTTAATATATCATATGCACATGCTGATATAGTATTGCAAGCTATTATAATTATCTTGCATTTTTTACTTATTAAGAATTCTACCATTTTTGATGTAAGATTAATAATTTCTTCTTCTGACTTATCCCCGTATGGTATATTAACATTATCACCCAAATATATATAGTTTTCATTAGGCAGTATTTGCAATAATTGTTTTAATACAGTTAATCCTCCGAAACCAGAATCAAAAACAGCTATAGGCATACTTGAGATAGATGAATTAATGTTCATAATTTTACCCTATTAAGTTAACTAAATAAATATCAGTTATTATATAAAGTATTTCTATAAAGTCAATGATATTGTGAAATAAAAGCTATATTTTGTAATAAATACACTTGTATATAAGTAGAAGATAGTGTATAATGCAGTATTAAAAATTTACAGTAATAGGAGTATTTTTGATGAACAGTAGTATCATGGAAGCTCTACAAATAATGGTCATAGGTATGGGCGTTGTTGTATTGTTTTTAATCATATTAGTTTTCGTTATGAAATTTGTTAGTGCTGTTGTAGCTCAGGTAGATAAGTTAATGCCTCCTCCTCAAGAGGCCTCTTCATCTTCTCCAGCACCAGTTCAAACAGTAAATAATGATAAAATGGTTGCTATAGCTATAGCTTTGGCACATGTTCATAGCAATAAATCTAAGTAATAGTGAGTTTTTTAAGGAGATATAAGAATGGCTAAAAAAGAAGTAAAATTTATGCTAACAGCATTCAGAGATGGTTTTCAGTCCGTTTATGGTGCTAGAGTATTATCTAAGGATTTTATGCCTGCAGTAGAGGCTTTTGTTAAAGCAGGCGTTACATATTTTGAATCAGGCGGCGGTGCAACTTTCCAAAGTGCTTTTTTCTACAATCAGGAAAATGCTTTTGATGTAATGGATACTTTCAGAAAAACAGTAGGTCCAGATGTTAACTTACAAACATTAGCAAGAGGTGTAAACGTAGTTGGTTTGGAATCTCAGCCTAGAGAAATGATAAAAATGCATGCTCAGTTATTCAAAAAACATGGTGTTACAACTATTAGAAACTTTGACGCTTTAAACGATGTTAATAACCTTATTTTCAGCGGTAAATGCATTAAAGAAGCTGGATTAAAACACCAAGTATGTGTTAGTATGATGGCTTTGCCTCCTGGATGCGAAGGTGCCCATGATGCTGCTTTTTATGCAAAAGTATTAAAACAAATTAAAGATAATGTTGAATTTGATTCAGTATGTTTTAAAGATGCTTCAGGTACTTCAACTCCTCAAGTTGTTTATGATACAGTTAAAGAAGCTAGAAAACTTTTAGGTTCTGATATGCATATACAAGTTCACAGCCATGAAACAGCTGGTATAGGTGCTGTTCAGTACAGAGCTGCATTAGATGCAGGTGCTGATTGTATAGACCTTTCAGCTGCTCCAGTATCAGGCGGTACTTGTCAAACAGACTTAATAGTTATGTGGCATGCTTTAAGAGGAACTGAATATGAATTAAATATTGATATAGATAAAATCAGAGAAGCAGAAGAAGTATTTAAAGACTGTATGAAAGATTATTTCTTACCGCCAGAAAGCAGAACAGTAGAGCCTATGATTCCATTTGCTCCAATGCCGGGCGGTGCTTTAACTGCTAATACTCAAATGATGAGAGATATTAATGTAATGAACAGATTCCCAGAAGTTATAAAAGCTATGACTGAAGTGGTAAAAAAAGGCGGTTTTGGTACTTCTGTAACTCCAGTATCTCAATTCTATTTCCAACAAGCATTTAATAATGTAATGCAGGGTAATTGGAAAAAAATAGCTGATGGATATGGTAAAATGGTATTAGGATATTTTGGTAAAACTCCTTCTACTCCAGACCCAGAAATAGTAAAAATAGCAAGCGAGCAATTAGGTTTACAGCCTACAACTGAACTTGCTATGGATATAGATGATAAAAACCCTAAAAAAGGAAGAAAAGCTGCAGAACAGGCTTTAAAAGATGCTGGTATCACAGATCTTTCAGATGAAAATGTATTTATAGCTGCTGCTTGTAAAGAAAAAGGTATACAGTTCCTTAAAGGCGAAGCTAAACTTGGTATCAGAAAAAATGCTCCTAATGCTGCTTCTTCTGGTTCTTCTCAAGCTGCAAGCAATGAAGTTACAGTTACTGTAGGCGGTTCAAGCTATGGAATAAAAATAGAAAACGGTAAAGCTATAGTTGACGGAGTAAGTTATGACTATACTATTAAAGACGGTATAGCTGCTGGTGCTTCTCAGGCTGCTGCTCCTGCTTCTTCAGGTTCTGCTACTCCAGTTACAGCTGGTTTACCTGGTACTGTATTAAAAATAGTAGCTCCAGTAGGAACACAAGTTCAAGATGGTTCTACAGTATTAATAGTAGAAGCTATGAAAATGGAAGTAGAAATAAAATCTTCTGCTAATGGTGTTGTTAAAGAAGTTAAAGTTAAACCAGGAGACGCTGTAGTTGCTGGTCAGGAATTGGCTATTGTAGGCTGATAATGATGCTTGTTGTAAGGAGATAAAAATAATGAGAAAAATATTTTTAGTATTTGCACTTGTCTTTATGACTGCATCAGTAGTGCTTCCTCAGGAAAGTGCTCAGAAACCCCTTAATATAAAAGATTCGCTTATTTCTTTAGCTAGAAATACTGCTTTCGGAGGTCTTTTTCCTAGAAGCGAACAGGAAATAGCAGAAGCTCAGGCTAAAGCTGAAAGCAGCAAACAAGAAAAATATCAAACTAAATTAAATGATATTAAAGTAAAATCTGTTCCGCTATGGCAGAATCTTATAATGATTTGTGTGGGATTAGTTTTAGTTTATCTTGCTATAGCTAAAGGTTTTGAACCATTACTTCTTATTCCTATAGGTATGGGCGGTATTTTGGCTAATATTCCTATTGCTAATATTGCGGCACTTCCTGTAGTCGAAGTTATGAATGGTATACCAGTAACTTTAAGCAGCGGAGGTTTTTTAGGTCAGATATACACTTTTGGTATTGAATCTGGATTGTTCCCATTATTCATATTCATAGGTGTTGGTGCTATGACAGATTTCGGACCACTTATTGCTAACCCTAAAACTGCATTATTAGGTGCTGCTGCTCAAATAGGTATATTCGGTACTTTGCTTGGTGCTATGATTCTATCTGCTTATGTTCCAGTAATTTCTTTCACTTTGAAAGATGCTGCTTCTATAGGTATTATAGGAGGTGCTGACGGTCCTACTGCTATATTTACAGCTTCAAGACTTTCGCCTTCTTTATTAGGTGCTATTGCTGTTGCTGCTTATTCTTATATGGCATTGGTTCCTATTATTCAGCCTCCTATTATGAAATGGCTTACTACTGAACAGGAAAGAAAAATTGAAATGAAACAGTTACGCCCTGTAAGTAAAAGAGAAAAAATTATTTTCCCTCTTAGCGTTATAATACTTGTAGCTTTACTTTTACCTGATGCTGCTCCTCTTATTGGTGCTGTTATGTTTGGTAATTTGCTTAAAGAATCTGGTGTTACTGAGAGACTTTCAAAAACTGCTCAGAATGAATTAATAAACATTGTTACAATTATGTTAGGTTTATCAGTTGGAAGTAAATTAGCTGCTGATAAGTTCTTACGTTTTGAAACACTTGGTATATTAGTATTAGGTTTAGTAGCATTCTCTATGGGTACTGCTGGCGGTGTACTTCTTGCTAAATTAATGAATTTATTCAGCAAAGATAAAATCAATCCGCTTATTGGTGCTGCTGGTGTATCTGCTGTTCCTATGGCTGCTAGAGTTGCTAATAAAGTAGGACAGGAATCTAACCCTCATAACTTCTTACTTATGCATGCTATGGGACCAAACGTTTCTGGTGTAATTGGTTCTGCAGTTGCTGCTGGAGTACTTTTGGCTATACTTGGTTAATATTAAGTATTAAAAAAATTAAAGGTGTAAATCTTCAAGATTAGATTTGCACCTTTTTTATTTGAATTATTTTATATGAAAGAAGCTGCAGTTGGTTTTATAGAGTTCATTAAAACTCTGCACAAAAACCTTTATATTTCTCCACATAACCCACTGGATTATATGATAATTTTGCTTTTCTAAGTCCCAAATCTCCTACGTCCTGTTCTCTATTAACAAATTTAAATCTCTCATAATCGCTTACATAATTTTTTAAATTTTCTAAAAACATTCTGTTTATAGCCTGATAAGTACCTTTATAATTTCTATCTCCTCTTTCAGAGTGAACTACTATTGTATCTCTCATGCTCAAATCAGCTATTGTATATGCAGCTACTTTTTTATCAACGTATATCGCACCGCCTGCTATATTGTTTATGATATCCCAATTATCAAGTAAAGTTCTTATCATTATTGTGTCAGCTTCTGCTCTTACTTCATGTGATAATAATTTATTACTGTCAAAGGCTTCGCATTCTTCTGTGTTATTTTGAGATGCATCATTATTCTTTTTTTCTTCTTCTTCCCATTTGGCTTCAAAATCAAGTATATCTTTTACAATAGTTTTATCTATAGGCTTGTACTCAAAATCATTTTTTATAAATTGATTATACAGATTCTTCTTATTATGGAATTTTTTTCCTGAAAGTGTAACTAGTTCATTAAAATCGTATAAATATTCCCATTCATCTCTGCTTTCTTTTACTTTTATTTTAGTAGTTTTCTCCCAAAATAAAGCAAGTTCCTTTGGTATTCTTATAACAGCTTCTCCTGATATTTCGCAAGGTCCCATATCATTGCAGAAATCAGTATTAAACCAATCTCCCACAGGTGCCCAGTAAGTAATGTATGGTGATTTCTGTCTTATCCAAACTAGCTTTTCTGTAAATGCCCACTCAAGCATATATATATCTTTAAGTCCTAGAAGATTCATAAATGTGTAATCTGCTGATTGTTCTGGTGTTATAGAAAAATATTTATGATAAAGTTCTTGTTTATCTAAACTAATAGGCTCAAAATTAAGCATATATTTTTATCCTTTTTTAATTTTATTGACTATATATTATATATTAAAATTCATTAATGTAAATGCTATAATATCAATTTACCAATTTCAAATGCTTTATTTAATTCTTCCTTTCCTTTAATATCGCCTATATTAAATACTCCTCCTGCTATTAAATATCCTAAATCTTTCCAGCCTAGATAATTTAAAAGATATTTATAGTATTCTATTACAGGTTTAGAATTATTTTCATCATTTCCTTCTGCCGCCATAAGCATGATGCATTCTTTGTACGGCGTTTTATAATTAGGGTCTATTTCTGTAACTGCAAATAATCTGTCTATTGCAGTTTTTAATTGTGAACTGAAAGCCCAATAATACATAGGTGAAGCTAGTACTAATATATCTGCTTCTTTATAGTGCGGATATATTTTTAGCATATCATCTTTTTGTGTGCAAGGACTTTCTTTATCTTTTCCTCCTTTTAAGCAGCCTTTACAGCCATGTATATTCATTTTATCTAAATCGAATTTTATTATATTATTTCCGTTAAGTTTTGCTCCTTTAATAAACTCTTCTATTAATGCTTCAGTATTACCGTTTGGTCTTGGGCTTCCGTTTAATATTAGTATTTTTTTCATTTTTTAACTCCTTTTACTATAAATTGTTATTGATATTATTATTATAGTATTATATATTGGTATAATCAAGTACTAACAAAAATGTTATATACTAACTATAAGTAAAGTAAAAGGATAGTTTCATGCCAAAAGAGAGTTTGAAAGAAAAATATATGGAAGATACAGGTTTTGCCTATACTATGTCATTGATATCTGGTAAGTATAAGATGATAATATTATATATATTGTCAGAATTAAAAGTTGTAAGATATAATGAATTGAAAAGAATAATATCAGGAATATCACATAAAACATTGAGTTTAACTTTAAAAGAGTTAGAAAAAGACGATTTAGTAAGTAGAAAAGAGTATCCTCAAATACCGCCTAAAGTAGAGTATAGTCTTTCAAAAAGAGGAAAATCTTTAATACCAATACTGGATGCTATATGTGTATGGGGCGAAAAAAACAGAAAATAGTTAATTATTTTCTATTTTTATTAATGAAGTTTCTTAGTCTTCTAAAAAAGTCGCTTTTACCATTTTCATCTATAAGAACATATTTTAACATAAATCTTAAATATGGGTGGTATACGTACAATGTTTCTTTTATAGTCATTCTAGTTCCGCCATTTTCAGCATCTTCTAGTATATAAGTCCATAAAGCTGTAAATTCATTTTCAGTTTTTACTATAGATATTTCACTGTTTTCTACTCTTCTTACTTCTATTAATTCCTGATATGTTCTTCTATTTGAATATGTCTGCATTATTTTTAGTTTATTTCCTTCTAATTTTTCAACACGTACTATGGATATATATTTAAGCCAAGCAGGATAATTTTCGTAGTCTATTAGAAGATGATATAATTCATTTCTTGGTATATCAAATACCTGAGTTTTTTCTTTAGAAAAAGAAGGCGGCATTCTTTTTCCTATAACAGTTGGAAGAAATATCATAATTGCCATTAATATAAGCGGTAATATTATAAATATAGGTATTAAATATAATAACATTATTTTCCTCTTTTAGTTAAAGTATAAAATTTTGAATGATAGTATTTATTAAAAAAGTTCTGAACCACTAATAAAACAATTCCGCAGAATGGTACAGAGAATAATATTCCTAAAAATCCGAATAATACTCCTCCTATAATGGTACTAAACATTACAGCTATAGGGTGTATTTTAACAGATTTACCAAGTATTTTTGGCGCCATTAATCCAGAATCTAGTATTTGTACAAAACCAAATATTATGCATATTTTTAAAGCCCCATGCCACCATATATTTTCTGTAATAATGCCTGCTAATAGGGCAGTTATAAATGCAGCAAATGGTCCTATAAAAGGGATATAGTTAAGAAGTCCTCTTAATAAAGCTAAAATAAAAGCGTATTTTGTATTAGTTACAGATAAAAGTATATAGCTTATTATAAAAAATGAGAGAGCAAGTATAGTCATTCCTCTTACATAACCGTTAATAATGGAATTAGATTTTTTTATTATTTCGTTTATAGAAGTCTGCCATCTCATAGGTATTATTTTTATAATTTTTGATTTAATATTCTGAAAATCAAGCATCAAATAAAAAGTTACAAAAGGAAGTATTACAAAGTATGAAAATATTACACTAAATATTGTAGTTAAACTTGAAATGTTCTGAAATCTGAAATCTATCATTTTTTTATATATTAGCGTGAATATTCCGTCACTTCCAAATAAAAAATCTTTTATAGAAGCAGCATCTATTGCCATATCAATATCAAAACTTTTTCCTATGGATTTATTCAATTTATCTGATATTGAAATTAATAGTGATGAAATAGAGTTGTATATTTTATCTACATACTGCGGAAGACTTCTTAATATTATTTCCATCTCTTCTATAGTTCTAGGCAGTATAAATACAAAAAATATTACAGCAATTATAATAAGCGGAATAAAAATAAAAAGTACAGCTACTATTCTTGGAATTTTTGTCTGCATTTTTGTTATAAGAGGATCGAACATATATGCAATAAATATACCCCATATAAAAGGAGCCACTAAATAACCAGCTTCTTTAATTACCCATAAAGTAAAGAGACATAATATCAAAAATATAGAAGTTTTAGCCCATATATATCTCCAAAATGGGATTAATGCTGCTATTAGAACAATAAATAATATAATAGGGTTTATAATTTCTCTAATTAAATAGCAAAAATAAAAAAAAGCACTTGATATTATCAAAACTAATAATATCTCTCCGCCGTTTACTAGTATTTTATTATGAGTTAATGAATTATTATTTTTATCTTTATCAAAAAAGTTGTTATTCATAAAATTATTTCTGTATTTTTATTTTCTATATATTATAGTAGAATAAGGTTTTTTACAACATATTTTTAAAAAATATTATTATTTTTTAAAAAAAGGCTTGTTATTTTTTTTAATTATGGTATAATCTAATCCATATCGTTGATGATTAAAAGGGCCTGTAGCTCAGATGGCTAGAGCGTTCGACTGATAATCGAAAGGTCGGTGGTTCAATTCCTCCCAGGCCCACACGCTCAGGTTCTTTATAATACATATACGGGGGTTTAGCTCAGTTTGGGAGAGCGACTGCCTTGCACGCAGTAGGTCGTGGGTTCGATCCCCATAACCTCCACATCTTTATAAAACTATTCTTAAATCATTAAGGATAGTTTTTGTTTTATTAACATATATTATATCATCTAAATTACAGGAGGTGTTTATGATGAAAAATATTATACTAATACCATTAATTATAATATCTGTTTTATTAATACCATATAATAAACTATATCCCCTCACTCAAGATGAAGAAACTTTTTTAGATGCGGCTATATTCGGTGATGAAGATGTTATAGAAAAAATTATTGCTAAAAATATTAATGTTAATGTACAAGATGATGTAGGAAATACAGCTCTTATATTAGCATGTATGGAAGGGCATATAAAAGTTGTAGAGTTATTAATTAAAGCAAATGCTGATAAGTCTATAGTAAATAAACATGGTAATGATGCTTTATTCTATGCTAAGCAAAAAAATTATAATGATATAATTAAGTTAATGGAGTAAAATATTTAGTTTTAAAAAATTAGCTCTTCATTTTCTTCTTCAAGTACATAGTTTGTAATAATGATTATTTCATCTTTATTATCTAACATGCAGTCATTATTCGGATTGATAATAACATCATTATATCTTTTTACCCCAATGATAATAACCTTTTTTCTAAGCAAGTACAAATAAACATCTTTAAAACTTTTTGATTCATTAAAATAATCGGAGTAGGGCGACATTATTATATCTTTTCCATTCTTACTTAAAAGCCCGTAGAAAATATACAATATATTTGAACTTATAGAAGCCTGAGCCATAAGCATACCTATTAATTTACCGCTTACTATAAAATCTCTCACATCATCAGAATATATTAAATTCCTTTTTTGTATAGAGTTTAATAAAGAAAGTATTGCTATATTTAAATTCTCTTTTCTTATAATCTGTCTTATGATTAAAAGTATATTAATGCTTTTAACATCAGTAAGATTATCTTCTGATATTAAAACTATTTTTGTAGTATTTTCTTTTTTTAGTTTTTCACGCATAAACTTATATTTATTTTTTTGAGATTTTATTGAATTGTAACTAATCATACTTGTATTATGATTTTCCATATATTCAGAAATCTCTTTTATTATTTCATCATATCTGTTTTCTTCGCATATTAATAATATATTATTTTTATATTTTATAATGCTTGGTTTTATATCAGGGTATTCTTTTATATTATCATCATTATTGTTTCTTGAAAGTATTACAAGTCTATTTTCTTTTTTTAATAAATAATCATAATTAGGTATTAACAACTGACTTCTGTCCTCTTTTGTTATACCTAGAAGTATCATACCTCTTTCAAGATATTTTAAAGCTGCATCTTCAAATTTGCAGTCATTAAAATCATGATCAGTTTCTATATAAAATACATTGCCGTCATTGGAAAATAAATCTTCATAAACATTGCTAAGCCCAGTATAAATTATACTTTGAGCTATAAGTTTGTATAATATCTCATATTTATAAATAACATGTATAACAAAGTTTTTCTCTTCGATAGATTTTATTATTTCAATAGTATCCTCTTCATGAACTAATACACATATATTTATTTTTTTATCAAGTTCTTCTTCTTCGACTATCTTTTTTAAAGCTAGAAGTATATTTAATGACTCTGTATCATCATTATTTATTATTGATATACTTGAAGATTTTGCTATATTAAGAAGTTTAATATTTTCTATTCTGCTTGCGGAGCCTTCTCTTATTATTATATTGGTTTGTTTACTTCCTTTTATAAATGATATTCTTTTTCTTATTATATCAACATTATGTTCGGATAGTATGATAATAGTTTTTACTTTAGCCATAATAAACTCTTCTACTATAGTTAAAGCCTCTTCACCGTATCCTAATATAATAGCATGGTTTTTTTCCATAATAAAAGCATTACCTTTGCTTAAATTATTAATTCTATCCTGAAGAGCTTTATTAATCATAGCTATAAGAGAACCCCAGCCGCATACTCCTATAAAAGTTACCATAAGAAAAGTTAATACAATACCAGTACTGCCGTCTACAGAAGATATGTTTCCAGTATCTATAAACTGCATCAAACTGTCCCAAAATGCATCTTTAGGCGGATAATTAAAAAATACTATTATAAATATGGATACTATTAAAAGCAGTATTATTATTGCAAATACCAAAAGAAGTAATTGATAAAGCAGACCCTTATTAAGCATTCTATCAATTCTGTATTTTATATATTTAGGTATATCTTTTAACATAAAGCAACTCATGATTTTATTTATATAAAGATTATACTAGAGTAAATTAAAATTGCAAAATATTTTTTATTAAAAAATATATATAAAAAATAATATATAAAATTATTTCTGATAATTTATTTTTATAAGCTTCAAATCGGCAGAGATCATAAATAGAGAAGGAAGCAGTATCAATGTCAAAAGTGCAGCAAATAAAAGTCCGTAAGCCATAGACATTACCATAGGTACTATCAAATCAGCACGTCCGCCTATACCATAAACAGTTGGAAGAAGTCCGAATATTGTAGTTACAGTTGTGAGAAATATTGCCCTAAATCTGTCTCCTGCACCTTCCACAACGGCATTTAATACATCTTGTTTGTTATGTATATTGCCTCCTTCAAGTATTCTGTTTATTAAATCAACCATTATAATACCATTGTTTACAACAACACCTGCAAGCCCAACTATACCAACAGCACCAACGAATGACATAGGCATTCTATGAGCTGCAAATCCTAGTATAACACCGATTATTCCAAAAGGTATTATACCAAGTATCATAAAAGGCTGAACGAATTTATTAAACTGAAGTAGAAGTATTACATATATAGCTATTATGGCAATTAAATATCCCCAAGCTATACCTATTATAGAGCCTCTTGTTTCTTTTACCTCTCCTGCAAACTCTACGCTTATATTAGGGTAATCTTTAGCTATAGAATTAAAATAATCCTGCATTGCATATGTTACTTGTATGGCAGTATTTTTTCCCTGTTCAAGGTCTGCAGTCATAGTTATAGATTTTTTACCGTTATAGTGTCTTATGCTTGACTGATTATTTGTAATGTATATATCTGCTATATCTTTTAATTGTATAAGTCTGTAATAGGTATTTGGTATTAAAAGATTATTAAGTACATTAGTATCATAAGTATATTTTTTATCTAAACGTACTCTAAAGTCTAATTTATTTTCAAACTCCTGTATTGAAGTTGCTACTATTCCAGAATAAGCAGCTCTTAATTCTCTTGCCGCATATGCTACATTAACTCCGAGTTCAGACATTCTGTCATAATCAAATATTACTCTCAATTCTTCCTGTCCTATTTTATCATCATCATCGTAATTGACTACTCCGTCTAAACTTAAAAGATGTTCTTTCATTTTATCTTTTACTTCTTTAACCATAGCAGTATCATTTCCTATTATTTTTATGTCAACTGCTTTTCCGGGGTTTATTGGAAGTTTCGTATTAACTGTTATAAGCTCTAGTTCATCTTTTATCCCGCTTTTTTCTATAGCTGCATTTAAATCATCTGCTATATCATAGGCTATTTTTTCTCTGTTATTGGCTGGAACTAAATATATCATAGTGCCTGCAATATTATCCATCTCTTCTGATATCTCTACAGTATTTTTATCTAATTGCTTTCCAAGTAAACTATAAACTGCCACTATATCATTAGTATTTATTGTTTCATAAATGATATTTTCTACTTTTTGAAGATACTTTTCTGTTTTGTATATAGAACTTCCAACACCTGTATCTATATTAACAACTATAACATCAGCACTTGTATCATAAACTAAAGTAAACTTTGCAAATATTGATTTTGCTATTAAAAGAGTGATAAGAAGTGTAACTATAAAAAATATAAGAACAATATATCTAAACTTTAATGTAAATCTTAAAAACTTAACAAATGGAATTTTTAATTTATCAAATAATTTATCTTTATCAAAATCAAGCGGATTTTTAAAATTAAATCTTTTTCTTTTATGTTCTCCAGTAAGCTCTTCTTTGGTAATTAAGTTATTAGGAAGAAGCAAAACAGCCTGAAATATACTTACTACTAATGCCACAATAACAACTCTAGGATACTGATTAATTAATCTTCCCATAGTACCAGTAACAAATATTATAGGAGCAAATGATGCCACTGTTGTGAGAGTAGAAACAAGCATAGGCATAAATACTTCTCCCACAGCATTTTTTGTAGCTTCAAGTCCTTTTATTCCTCTTTGATGATAATTAAAAATATTCTCCGACACTACTATAGAATTGTCCACTATCATACCAAGTACAGTTATGATTCCGCCTAGAGATATTATATTAAAAGTAATTCCAGAGTATGTCATATAAATAAGAGAAACAGAAATAACTATAAGCATTCCAAGCGAAGTAAATATTGCACTCTTAAAATCCAAAAATATAATAAGTATTATAAATATGATGATAAAACCAGTTATAATATTTGAAGAAACTGCATTAAGCAAGTCTGTAATAGTTCTTGAGTTATCGGCCATAGGTACTATTTCTATATTGCTTGGAATGGTAGATTTATTTTTTTCAAAATATTTATTAACATTATCAATAGTTTTTAATATATCAGCATCTTCTTTTTTTATTATATTTATAGAGTATCCATGCTTACTATTAACTCTCATATACACACTTTTATCAACAAATAATTCTTCAACTCTTGCAATATCTCCTATTCTTACAGGCTGTCCGTTAAATATAGAACGCACTATAACATTTGTAATAGATAATGGGTCTTGAAATTGTCCTGTAGTAACAAGAAGTTTATTTTTATCTTCTAAGTTATCACTTTCTGAAGGCTTCATACTTCCGCTTGTAGAGCGTATATTTCTTAAAGATAATGCCTGTATGATTTCTGTTAATGAAGTATAGTATTCTCTTAATTTATAAGGGTCTGCTAATATTTGTATTTCTGGGTCTGTTCTTCCGTATACTTCTATATTTGCAACTCCGTCTACATATTTTAATTCTTTTTCAAATCTTTTAGATATATCATAAAGTTCTTTTTCACTTCCTTCCAGTCCTTCTTTAAATCTTATACCCAAATTGTATATAGGCATTCTATTTGCATTAGCTTCAAAAATTTTGATTTCTGAAACATCTTTTGATACATTAGGAGCATTCTGAAGTCTTCTAAATATTTCATCTTTTACTGGTCTTGAATCTTTTAAATTCATATCTATTCTTATAGTAAGTATGCCTGCATTTTCTATTATTATAGAATAAAACTCATCAATACCTGCTATAGTCTGAAGCTCATCTTCTATTGGTATCATAGCATATTGTTCAACATCTTCTGGAGAAGCCCCTGGGTATATAACCTGAACTATCATAACATCAAAGTTTGTAGATGGGAATGCCTCTTTTTTTATATTAAGATAGGAGTATATTCCAACTGCTAAAGTTATTAAAATGATTACATTAACCAATAATCTGTTTTTTGCAAATAGTTCTATAATTTTATTCATATATTATTTTCCCAACACAAAATTAATTTATTATTGTTTTTTTTAATAAAACTAATAATTCTCTAATTACTAAGAAGCACAAGTGAATTATAGTCCATTACAGTACTTATTATCATATATTCAAGATTTAGAAGTTCAGCTCTTGCCTGTGCTAAATCAAGCCTAGCATTTATTATTTCATCTATAGGTAAACGACCCTGTCTGAATTTGGCATTTTGAGTATTTATTCTTGATACTATTGCATTAACTTCTAGTTTTTTATTTTCAAGCATTTTTTTATACGTTTCAAACTCATCATAATAAGTACCTATCTGCACATCAAAATCCCTATTAACTCTGTCAAAGTCAGCAGTAACAGCATTTAAAGCAGCATAAGCATCTTCCATTTTAGCTTTGGCATCACGTCCTCCTATAGGATAAGAAAACATAAGCCCTACAAAATAATCAACATTTGTCATAGTAGAAAAAGATTTAAAATATCCGCTGTCGTCCAAACTAGATAATGATACGCTTCCTACTATAGATAAGTCTGGCAAAGCATTATTTTTCATTATAGAGAGTGCATATTCGCTTCTTAATTTTAATTGATATGCCATTTGTCCCTGAGCACTTTCTAAAAACGGCACTATATCCACTTTTGCATTAATAGAAGTTTCAAGAGTCTGAGTCCAGTCGTCTTCATTTGGTATAATATTTTCTTCTGGTATGAAGAACTTTATATTTCTTATAATTTTTTTAAGCATCAACTCTGATTTATCTTTTGCTTCTATATATTTTAAAGTTTGCCTTCTTGCATTCTGATATGAGTCATTATCTATAACTCCGCTTGAATATCTTTTATAAACCTGATTTTCAAAACTTCTAGCTTCTCTAATCATGGCATCATACAAAGCTATTAATTTTCTAGCCATTATCCATTGATAATATATTTTCTGATAAGATGTTAATACGCTGTTGTCATCTATCATTCTTTTTAATTTGGCTATTGTAAGCTGATATTCTGCATCTTTTATAGGGTATCTGTCTAGCTTACCAAAAAAATCTCTTAATATTGGCTGAGCTATTTGTATTTTAATGCTTGGATAATAATATTTAAAATCATTGGTACTCAAGTTTGGTAATTTCCCGTTAACAGTTCCAAAAGGAGTATCTACAGGCAGTGTAATATCTCCAGTTTTGAAATCACCAAAAAAACTGTCATGTTTAATTTCTACAGACCATCTAGTACCAGAATAGGGTATAAGTCCGCTGAAACCTGCACCTATTCTAAAGCCATTATAATTAAAGTCTGAAACTGGTATGAAACTGTATTCATCAGAATGAGCCTGCTTTCCTATAGCCCCCGCCTGCAAATCAAACTTTACATCGCCTGAGCTTTTTGCTTTTGTCAAATTATTATATGCATTACTTTCTTGAGATGCTGTTAATTTCATTTCTGGTATTAATATTTTTATTCTTTCCATGTATTGTGCATATGGAAGTACTATATTGTTATTAGTTTGGGCAAAAATAAAAAAATTAAAAAAAACTGAGTTAAAAATAATAATATATATCAATTTCCTTAACACTTTCTAACACCTATTAAAAATATTGTATACATTTTATTATTTTTGATTTTTTTATCAAGTACAATAAAATTACTATTGTATAATAAACTACATTTTTTTATTTTTGTAAATTATATTTATTTTTTTACATATGTAAAATACAACACTTATAAATATTAATAGCTATATTTACAAACAATCATTTTTGTATTATAATTTTTTTAATTAATTTCAGAGGTTGTTATGGCAGCAAAATACGAAGATATTTATAATAGTTTGCTTGATAAAATAAAATTCGGACATTTTAAAGAAGGAGATATACTTCCAAGTGAATATGATTTGATGAATGAATACAAAGCCTCAAGAGATACGATAAGAAAATCATTGCAGTTATTATCAAATAATGGATGCATTCAGAAACATAAGGGCAAAGGTTCAATAGTAATAAATTCTAATATATATAATTTTGAATTTGGAGGAATATTTAGTTTTAAAGAAGTATCATCAAAAATGTATGGTAAAGCAGAAACTATTGTTAATAAATGTGAATGTATAAAACCTAATTTATTAATAAAAAAAACATTAAAACTAAATGATAATGATAGAGTATGGTCTATAGAAAGAATCAGAAATATAGATGGAGAAAATATTATACTTGATATAGATTTTATCAATGCTTCTATTATACCATTTATAGATGAAAATATTTTAAAAGATTCTCTATACGAATATATAGAAAATAATCTTAAACTAAAGATATCATATGCAGAAAGAGAAATATCATGCGAGAAAGTAAATAATAATGATAAAAAACTTTTAGATTTGAAAGATTATGATATGATAATAAATGTAGAATCAAAAACATTTTTATCAGATACAAGAGTTTTTCAGCTTACTTCAGCCAGACACAGACCAGATAAATTTAAATTCAGAGATTTTGCCAGAAGATAAATATATTTTAATACGTTTTAATTATCTATAAAATTTTATAATTATTTTAACTTTATATTTTGTATCATCATTACTATTTTTTTATGAAAAAAAATAGTAAAAAGAGTTTATATATAATTGACAAACTTGTACGTATATGTTAATATGTACGTACAAGTTAATGATAATTAAAACTTTCGGAGGTATATTTTATGGGAAAGTTTGCTGAAGATGCCAAATTACTATTAAAATATGTAGGCGGAAAAGAAAATATTAAAGCAATAACACACTGTGTTACAAGAATGCGTTTTGTTTTGATTGATACAAAAAAAGCAGATGTAAAGGCAATAGAAAATTTAAAATCTACAAAAGGTACTTTTACTCAGTCTGGACAATTTCAGGTGATAATAGGAAATGAAGTTTCTGAATATTATAATGAATTTGTAAAGATTTCTGGTATAGAAGGAGTTAGTAAGGATGCCGTAAAAGAATCGGCAAAAGGAAATCAAACATTTCTTCAGCGTTTAATGTCTAATATAGCGGAAATATTTTCACCTCTTATTCCAGCTATTATATGCGGAGGTTTTATATTAGGATTTAGAAGTATAATATCAGATATAAAATTTTTTGAAGAGGGTACTAAGAGTTTAACTCAAATATCTCAATTTTGGTCTGGCACTAATGATTTTTTATGGCTAATAGGGGAGGCAATATTTCATTATCTTCCAGTAGGTATTACTTGGTCTATTACCAAAAAAATGGGTACTACTCAGATATTAGGTATAGTTTTAGGTATTACATTAGTTTCTCCTCAGCTTGTTAATGCTTATTTAGTAGGTACTGTTGATCCTAAATTTTACGATTTTGGATTTTTTAAAATGCCTATGGTTGGATATCAGGCTCAGGTCATACCAGCTATAATGGCAGGATTTGTATTGGTTTATTTAGAGAAGTTTTGGAGAAAGGTTGTTCCAGAATATATATCTATGGTTATTATACCTTTTGCTTCGCTTATACCTACAGTTATTATAGCCCATGCAGTTGTAGGTCCTATAGGCTGGAAGATAGGGGAGGCTGTTTCTTATGTTGTATATAACGGTTTAACATCAAAATTTGGAGTTTTATTTGCAGGAGTATTCGGATTTTTCTACGCCCCTCTGGTTATAACAGGACTTCATCATATGTCAAATGCCATTGATTTGCAGCTTATGAGTCAGTTTGGCGGTACTATGTTATGGCCTATGATAGCATTATCAAATATAGCACAAGGTTCTGCAGTAGTTGCTATGGCTATACTTCAGAAAAAAAATAATAAAGCTAAACAAATAAATATACCTGCTTTTATATCATGTTATTTAGGAGTAACAGAGCCTGCATTATTTGGAGTAAACTTAAAATATGGTTTTCCTTTTATATGTGCTTTAATAGGTTCCTGTATAGCAGCAGTTATATCAGTAGGTTCTAAAGTTATGGCTACTTCTATAGGTATAGGAGGAATCCCTGGTATACTTTCAATTCAGCCTAGGCACATGTTAATGTTTGCTGTTGCTATGATTTTTGCTATAGCTATACCATTAATATTAACTTTGATAGTAGGAAAGAAAAAATTAAAAGCAGAGGATTTAATTGATAATATTGATAATAATACAGAAGATGCTAAAAATTCAAATACTTCAGATAATTTAACAATTTTAGATGATGATAATTTTGTTTCACCTATGAGCGGTAAAGTTTATAAATTATCAAGTATAGCAGATGAAGCTTTTTCAAGCGGAGCTATGGGAGAGGGATTTGCTGTAGAATTATATGACGGCAAAGTTACTTCTCCTTGTGATGGGGAGATAACTGCAGCATTTCCTACTAAACATGCTTATGGAATAGAAACTAAAGATGGAAAAGAAATACTTATTCATATTGGTATGGATACTGTAGAACTTAAAGGTGAAGGATTTGAAGCATTTGTTAAGGCAGGCGATAAGGTAAAAAAAGGAGATATTATAGCAAAAGTTGATTTGGAATATGTAAAAAATCATGGTAAGTCTTTAGTATCACCTGTTGTATTTACTGATGGAAGTAAAATTAATTTATTAAAAGAAAATGCCATTATTAAAAATGGTGAAGGTAAAATAATAGAAATAAAATAATAAAAAAGCTGGGTAAATATTTATAGGTTCATATAGTTGGCAGTTAAATATAAAATTATTTAACTGCCTATATAAAATCTATAATATATAATTATAAATTAATAGGAATTATTTATGAATTTTAAAAATAAAGTTGTTTATCAAATATATCCAAAATCATTTATGGACAGCAATAATGACGGACTTGGAGATATAAGAGGTATAATATCAAAATTAGATTATTTGTCCGATTTGGGAATAGATATAATATGGACAACTCCTTTCTTTGTTTCGCCTCAAAAAGATAACGGCTACGATGTTGCTGATTATTATAATGTTGATCCTTCTTATGGAACTATGGAAGATGTAGAGGAACTTATAAGAGAAGCTAAGAAAAGAAATATAGATATAATGTTTGATATGGTATTTAATCATACTTCTACTGAGCATGAGTGGTTTAAAAAGGCCATTAATGGAGAAGAAAAATATAAAAACTATTATATATTCAAAGAAGGAAGAGTAATTAATGGTAAAAAAGAGCCTCCTACCAACTGGATATCTAAATTTGGAGGCAGTGCTTGGCAGTATATAGAAAAATTTGATGAGTATTATTTGCATTTATTTGATGTTAGTCAGGCTGATTTGAATTGGGATAATGAAGAGGTTAGAAAAGAAATATTTGACATAGTAAATTTTTGGATAGGTAAAGGTGTTTATGGATTTAGATTTGATGTTATTAATTTAATATCTAAACCTAAAGTTTTTGAAGATGATTTTGAAGGGGACGGAAGACGCTTTTATACAGATGGAATAAATATACATAAATATTTAAAAGAATTAAACAAAAATACTTTCGGTAAATATGATAATGCTGTAACAGTTGGAGAAATGTCATCAACGAGTATAGAAAACTGTATAAAATATTCAGGTGAAAAAGAAAATGAACTTAGCATGGTATTTAGCTTTCATCATCTTAAAGTTGATTATAAAAATAAGGATAAATGGCAGTTAATGGATTTTGATTTTCAGGAGTTAAAAAATATTTTGTTTTCTTGGCAGGAAGGAATGCAAAGTAATAATGCATGGTCTGCTTTATTTTGGTGCAATCATGATCAGCCAAGAATAGTTTCAAGATTCGGCGATGATAAAAAATATTATAAAGAATCAGCTAAAATGCTTGCTGCAGTTATTCATTGTTTGAGAGGTACTCCTTATATTTATCAAGGTGAAGAAATAGGTATGACCAATGCTTATTTTAATGATATTAATCAATACAAAGATGTTGAGTCATTAAACTATTTTAATATACTTAAAAATAATGGAATAGAAGAGAAAGAGATATATAAAATACTTCAAAGCAGGTCAAGAGATAATGCCAGAACTCCTATGCAGTGGAATGATAAAAAGAATGCAGGATTTTCAAATGCTAAGCCTTGGATAGAAATTATATCTAATTACAAAGAAATAAATGCTGAAAATAATCTTAAAGATGAAAACTCTATTCTTAATCATTATAAAAAATTGATAAAATTGAGAAAAGATTATAAAGTTATTTCAGAAGGTAAAACTATACCAATATTAAAAGATGATAAAAATGTACTTTCCTTTATAAGAGAATATAACAATGAAAAAATTTTGGTTATAAATAATTTTTACGGCAATGAATGCACTGCAAATTTAAGCGGTATTAATTTTGACGTAAAAACTTCAAAGATTCTTCTTTCAAATTATAGTGATGACCTAATGCTCGATAATATTTTAAAGTTAAAACCTTATGAATCAGTTGTATTATACAGCAAAAATTAGATTGTTAGATTTGTCCTTCATATAAATTTTTAATTATCATTATAGGCCTTGAGTATATAAATTATATTCAAGGCTGATTTTTTATTTTTATTATTTAAATAATAAAAAAAATTTTGACAAAGTCTATTTTTATTGTAATATTATTTTTGAATAACTTGTATTATTTATAAAATATGAAAAAAGAAGAAAAAAAAGATTTAAGAATTATAAAAACTCAAAAACTTTTAAAAGAATCCTTACTTGAACTTTTAAAAAGCAATTCATTAAAAGATATAAGCGTAACAGAAATATGCGAACATGCACTAGTAAACAGAGTTACATTTTATGATCATTTTAATAATAAAGAAGAACTTTTAAACTCCATTATAGAAGATATAAAAGAGGATATTATAAAAGAATTGAGAAAAGATAATTCTATATATGATTTTAGAAAGAACTATAGAAAAATATTAGAAAAAGTTATTAATTACTTTGATGATAATAGACAGTATTTTAATGTATCATTAATAGACTCTAATAATACATTATTATTTGTCTCATCACTTTATAGAATATTTTTAGAATATTTAGATGAAACTATGAAAAGTGAAAATACTGAAAATACAAAAATTATGTCTCAGTTTTTTTCAGGTGCTTTGGTTTCTGTGATACTTTGCTGGGTGAAAGATGACAATATAAATGACAAGAAAATAAAAAAAGAAGATTTGCTTAATAATATATGCATTTTACTTGAAAAATCTTTTAAATAAAATATAATAAGTTTACATAACATTTTTACAATTATATATTGATAATAGTTATTTTTTATATATACTAATAGATACTATATTATAAAATGAAGTAGGGCAGATTATGGCAAATGTAGGTATTATAGGTGCAGGTGGTTGGGGACTTGCTCTTGCAAATATTTTTTCTGAAAAACATAATATTAAAGTATGGGTTCATAGTGAAGAAAGCTATAAATTATTAAGTACAACTCATAGAAATGATAATTATCTTGAAAATATAGAATTAAATAAAAATATAAACTTCACAATGGATGTTGGAGAAGCTGTTAATGATAATGAAATAATCATAATAGTAACTCCGTCTTTTGCATTTGCTGAAGCTTGTACAAATATAGAGCCTTATATAAGTAGTAATCAAATACTTGTATCAGCAACTAAAGGTCTTGATAGAAAGACAGGCAAAACTATGAGCGAAGTAGCTAGAAGCATTATATCAGGAGATTTATCAATACTTACACTTTCAGGACCATCTCATGCTGAAGAAGCTGCTAAGGGAGTGCCTACTGCTGTAGTTGTAGGAGGAGAGAAAGGAGTTTCTGAATATGTGAGAGATACTTTAACCGTTCCACCCAAATTTAGAATATATAATTCTACAGATCAGAAAGGTGTTGAAATAGGCGGAGCTTTAAAAAACATCATAGCTATTGCAGGCGGTATAGTAGACGGACTTCATCTTGGAGATAATACAAAGGCTGCCCTTATAACAAGAGGACTTCATGAAATAGTAAGATTTGCTTTGAGTAAAGGGGCTAGAATAGACACTATGTACGGACTTTCTGGTATAGGGGACTTAATAGTTACTTGTTCAAGTTCTTTAAGTAGAAACAATAGACTAGGGCGAGAATTGGCTAAAGGTAAAAAATATGAAGATGTAATAGCTGAAAATCATGGTCAGGTGGCAGAAGGTGTGTATGCTGCAACTGCTGCTTATGAGTATGCTCAGAAAAATAATATTTACATGCCTATAACAGAAGCCATATACAATATACTTTTTAATAATGCTGATATACAAAATACTTTAACAGAACTTATGAGTAAAGATGCTAAAAGTGAGGGATTTTTTTAATTAAATTTTATCCATATCAAGAGACTGCTGAACTACACCTTTTAATATTACAGAAGCTTTGGCATTATCTAAATCTTTGAACTCGAGTATTACATAAGTTATATTGTCTATATCTAATCTGAATTTTTTATCTTCAGAATCTGGGTCTCCAACCTTTACAATACCTCTATAAACCATCCAGCCTTTTAATACTACATTAGCATATCCATTTTCTTTTAAATCTACATTAAATGTAAAATAAGGACTTTTACTTTTATAATATCCAGCTCTGTCTTTTAATGTAATAGCTTTAGGAATAGAAGTAGTTTCTTTATTATGCACTTCTTCTGAAACAGCTACCATTTGAGTATTGGTACTTTTACATGATACAAAAGATAATATAAGTAAGATAATCAGTATATATTTCATACTATATAATATATAAATTATTTCTATAAATTCAAGATTTTTTTATACTTGAAAGAATATAATATTTAATATATGATATATCTACTTTAATATTAAAATAAATAAGGATATGCATTTGATGAAAAAACAATTAGATGAAAATAGAATTAAAGAAGGTGTAGGCGGACAGGCTGTAATAGAAGGTATAATGCTTAGAAATAAAAGCCATTATGTAGTTGCAGTAAGAAAGCCAGATAAACAGATAGATTTTATAAAAGCATCTATTGCCGAAAATAGAAACAGTTTAACTAAAATGCCTTTCATAAGAGGTGTTGTAAACTTTGTAGATATGATGAAATTAGGATATAAGACTTTAGTATTCTCAGCAAATACTGCAGGACTTGAAGAAGATAATAATAAAAAAGAGGCAAACAAATCAAATAACCAAAAAAATGACAGTTTGGCTATGACTTTAAGTATGCTTGTTTCTTTAGCCTTTGCTGTAGGACTTTTTATAGCTTTGCCTTATTTTATAACTACACTTATAGGAATAAATGAGAAAGAACATTTTGTTATTTTTAATTTGGCAAGAGGTGCTATAAAATTGGCTATATTTGTATTATATTTGCTTGTAATATCATTTTTTAAAGATATAAAAAGGGTATTTGAATATCATGGAGCAGAACATATGGTTGTTAATGCCTATGAACATGGCCTTGACCCTGATACTGGAAATATAAGAGATTATACTACTATACACCCTAGATGCGGAACTACTTTTATGTTTTTAGTATTAACTGTTTCAATTCTGCTTTATATGTTTACAAGTTATTTTGTGTACACATATATATATGCTTCTTATACTCCGCCTAAAATAATAGGAAATTTAACTGTTTTGGCTATTAATATATTACTTCTTCCTATTGTTTCTGGTATATCTTATGAGATATTAAAATTGGGTTTTAGATTTTATAATTTCCCTCTTATGAGACTTGCCATATTACCAGGTCTTTTACTTCAGAAAATCACAACTAGAAGACCTCAGGACGATGAAATAGAAGTGGCATTATTTGCATTAAGTAAATTATTGGATACATCTGTAGGAAACAGAACAGAAGAAGAAGTACAGGCTGATATTAAAGCTAGTTTAGAAAATAATAATAATACAAATAATACAACAGAAGAAAAACTATGCATATAAAAAAACGTCTTATAGCGAAAGATGATTATTATGAATATTCTTCAAGCTATATAAGAAAATATATTGCTGTAATCGCTATAGCTTTATTTTGTGTACTATTTACAATTATATTTATACAGGTAAATTATAGAAGTGTACCAGAGAAATCATATATGAGAAATGATACTCCAGTATTAGATGTTAATAATCCTATAATAACAAATAATAATGGAATATATTATACGGGTGATTTTGAGAGTATTCCTAAATCTATTCAAATTAATGAAGATATGGTTGAAAATCTTTATTTATATTTATTTCATGATAATCATATAATATTTTGGAAACTTTATAAATATAATTTAAAAAGATATTTTTCATACTATGCCTTTAATATATTAGATGGAGATTCTCAGTCATTTGTTATTAAAGAAGATGAAAAAGATTATTTAGATTTTTATGATAATTTTATACGTGCCCAGTTTAGAAAGAGCATTGGAGAATTATCTTTGGAAATACCTAACTTCTACAATACAAAACTAAATTTAAAAACTTCTATAAATAATATAATAGACACTGAATTCTCTTTCAAGTTTACTAATTTTAGTGCCTCTATGGTGAATTGGGCTGGCAACAGAGCTTTGTATGTATCTTTTTATTATGGTCTTCCATCTGGATATTTGGTTGTGCCCGGAAGTGAAAACTCAATAACTGATACAAGTTCTGTTTTGGCAATTAATACTGTAGGTAGAAATCCTTCAAGATATACTCATAATGTAATAGCTGCATTAGCATATACATCATACAATACTGATCCTATACCAATTTTTATTTATGATAGCAAACCTCAGTCTCAGAATTCAAGAATTGTTAAATTTTTATTTAAAAATAAATGGCATATATATAAAAATTTTGATTCTCATGAATATAAGGATGTTATAGATTATTATTCAAAAGAAGAAGGTTTCAGTTTTGTATTTACTGTTACAAGCAATTATTTATATGATGATTTAGGCGGATTCAAAAAAATAGATTTTGAAACTACAAAGGGAGTAATAGATGGATATTTTACTGTAGAAAATGAGCAGTTCAAAATTAATGGAAATGCTATTAAAGAGTTTGTCCATAGTGTGTTTTAATATGAGGGAAATAATATGACAGAAAATAAAAAGTTTGTGAGATTATTTGAAATATATACTTCTTTAATACTTGACGGTTTTATATTAAAAAATAAATTTGTAGATGACAATAATATGTCTAAAAGAACTCTTTTGAGAGATATAAAGGAAATAGAAAAATATCTTAGAATAGAATTGAAATCAGAAAAAGATAAATACGTTATAAGTTCTTCAGATTTGAAAAAAATAAAAAAAGGGTTTAATTTTGATTATAATATCAAAAAAAATGTAGATATATTGTTCTCTATTTTTATTAAAAAAGTTAGTGCAAATTTATCTCTTATACCTCGTTCTACAGTATCAAAATTATTACCTCAAAATATAGATGATGATTATTATGATGTTATATTAATAGCAAGCAATGATATTAATAATATATCAGGCGACAGTGAAAATATAGATAAACTGCTTTCATTTGTTAAAGACTTAAATGATATAAGTTTTGATTATTATATGGAAAGTGCTAAAAGTAGTTTTAGAGTGGAGGCTTCGGCTTATCTTATTTATTATTTTCAGGGCATATGGTATTTGGTTGCCAATGATAATAAAAAGAACAGAATAAAGACTTATATTATCAATAATATATCAAATATTAATTTAATGAAAAAAATTAAGTTTAATGATAAAAAAGACAAAGAGGAATATGACAATCAATATAAAATAAGATCTGAAAAGAGAGATAAATTAATTAAACATTTAGAGAGTAAGAGAAGTATATATTGGAATGAAGATAAGATTGTAAAAACTTTGGTTAAGTTTAATTCTAATGTTTCCCATTATTTTAAGAATAGAGATTACGGATTTAATCAAAAAATAAAAACTGAACTAGAAGATGGCTCTGTATTAATTAATTTTGATTTTTCATCTTTTACAGAATTAAGAATATTTTTAAGTCCTTGGTTAGGTTCTTTTAAAATAATATCTCCAGAAAAATTTAATAAAGAGTTTATAGAACATTTGAATAATGCTTTATCTGTAATGCAAAGTGAATAATTTATATATTATAAATTTAAAACATAAAAAATCAGGTATAAATATATTTAAATAATTATACCTGATTTTGTTATTTATACTTACCGTTTATGATAAACTATATAGCATATCTCCGTAAGTTGGAAGTTTCCAATATTTTTTAGAAACAGTTCTTTCTAATTCATCTATTGTAACTCTCATATCTTCTAAGCATGCAAATATCTTATCTCTTGAAAAATTAGCAGCTTTTGATACATCAGTAATTTTTTTACCTTCAGCAATGTATTCTTCTAATTTTGCCAATTTACTGTATAAATCTGAAATTAGTTTATTGAGTTTATTAATTAAATCACTTTCAACATCAAAATTTACTTTTAAATTATTTTTCTTATCAGCTATATTAGCAAGTTCTCCAGTATATTCTATAGAAGAAGGAAGTATATGCTTATAGACCATATCTGTTAATGTAAGAGCTTCAATATTAATTTCTTTTACATACTCTTCCATTCCTATTTCATATCTTGAACGTATTTCAACTTCTGTAAGTACTTTATGTTTGGTTAATACATCTATATTTTTTTGAGATATAAAATGAGGCAATGCTTCTGGAGTAGTTTTTAGATTAAATAATCCTCTTTTTTCAGCCTCTTTTACCCATTCATCAGAATAGTTGTTTCCATTATAAATTATTCTTTTATGTTTTTTTATAGTATCTCTTATAAGTTCATCTACATCTTTTTCAAAATTTGAAGATTTTTCTAATATATCTGCAAACTGTGATAAAGCCTCAGCAACTATAGTATTTAATATTATATTAGGTCCTGATACAGAAAGACTTGAACCTACCATTCTAAACTCAAATTTGTTTCCAGTAAATGCTAAAGGGGATGTTCTATTTCTGTCAGTAGAATCTTTAGTAAGTCTTGCCAAAGAATTAACTCCCATTTCCATTTCAACTTTTGCTTTTCCTTCATAGTCTTTAGAATTTTCCATAGATTCAAGTATTTCAGTTAATTCATCTCCAAGAAACATTGATATAATAGCAGGAGGAGCCTCAGAAGCACCAAGCCTGTGATCATTGCTTGCACTAGCAGTTGTAACTCTAAGCAAATCCTGATATTCATCAACAGCTTTGATAATAGCTACTAAAAATAATAAAAACTGTTTATTTTTAGCAGGATTATCTGTAGGGTCTAATAGATTCATACCTGTATCGGTTGCTATAGACCAGTTATTATGCTTACCGCTTCCATTAACACCTGCAAAAGGTTTTTCATGAAGTATGCATGCAAGGTTATGCTTTTCAGCTATTACCTTCATAAGCTCCATTGTAATTTGGTTTTGGTCAGTTGCCATATTTGTAATAGTAAATTCAGGTGCTAATTCATACTGACCTGGTGCTACCTCATTATGTTCTGTTTTAGCAACTATACCAAGTTTCCATAGTTCAATATCAAGTTCTTTCATAAACTCTAATACTCTAGGCTTTATAGCACCGAAATAATGATCTTCTAATTCCTGACCTTTAGGAGGGCAGGCACCAAATAATGTTCTTTTACAGTATCTCAAATCAGGTCTTTGTAAATATAATTCTCTGTCTATTAAAAAATATTCCTGTTCAGCACCAACAGTTGTAAATACTCTATTAATGTTATTGTGACCAAAAAGTTTTAATATTCTTTTTGCTTCTTTTTCTATAACTTGCATTGAACGAAGTAGCGGAGTTTTTTTATCTAAAGATTCACCGCTATATGAACAAAAAGCACTAGGTATACATAAAGTATCATCTTTAATAAAAGCATAAGAAGTAGGATCCCAAGCAGTATATCCTCTAGCTTCAAATGTAGCTCTTAAACCGCCTGAAGGAAAACTAGAAGCATCTGGTTCGCTTTGAACTAATTCTTTACCAGTAAACTCCATACGTGTGGCACCATCATCTGTTTGAGCTATGAAACTAGTATGTTTTTCTGCTGTTACTCCAGTCATAGGCTGAAACCAATGTGTAAAATGTGTAGCACCTTTTTCTATAGCCCATTCTTTCATAGCATGAGCTACAACATTGGCAACTTCTAAGTTTAAACGTTCTCCATTTTTTATAGTTTTTATAAGTTTCTTATAAATGTCTTTAGGTAATTTATCCTTCATGACATTATCATTAAAAACCATACTGCCAAAAATTTCTGGTATTTTTTTCATTCTATTTCTCCTAGAAAATTTTATTATAAAATAAACAAAAAAAATTATAATATAAGTTAATTATTATATCATTAGTAAAAATTAATTCAATATTACTATTAGTAGTTATTAAAGAAAAATAAGGAAAAAATCATTTTTTACATGCTTTCATGTATGATTTGTTTTATTTTATACAAAGCCTTAAGAATTTCTTTTCTATGCAAATTATTTTTAATAGAAAACAAAACTTTAATATCATTAATCTCAGAAAGCGACATATAATCATCACTAGCTATCTTTTCATAAATATAATCTATCGCTTTTAATATAGCCTCATCATAATCATTAAAGTTAAAATATTCATTTGGGAGATTCCATACAAGAGCTTCTATGATGTTTGGAGATAACTCATTCATAGATTTAATTTCACTAGAAAAAGTCAAAAATATATATTTAAATATTTTTATTAGATTAATAAAATTAGTTCCGCATTCCTGTTCTTTCTTATCAAAATTTTTATTATCAAGTTTAGGATAAAATATCTCATTTGTACCATTAGAATTGGTAATCATAGCTCCTTCAATATTATTTTCATCTACATTTTTAAAAGAGGGTAGGAGCATTATTTTTTCATTTTCATACTCTAATATCAAATAGTATGATATTTCATTAATTTTAGTTTGATAGTTGTCATTTTTTTTAATTAAATCCAATATAGAAAGTTTGAATTTTCTAGTATCTGTAACACCATCAGTATCATTTAACATTATATATACATTAAGATATTCCATATAGTTTATATCTGTACGGTTTCTTTTTGCACCAGATGCTAAAATTGATATATTATTAAATGATTTGTGTGCGGATATTAATTTTGATATTAAATCTAATTTTAAATCTATTTTATAATATGGGTAGATAGTAGAATTACCTACCCATTTATTTATATATTCATATAAATCTATATTTTGTTTCATAAGAGTTATACTCTTTTCAAAGCAGCAGCAAGTATTTTATCTAAAGGCAGAACTTCATCTACTCCGCCTCTTGCTATAGCCTCTCTAGGCATACCAAATACAGTACAAGTTTCTTCATTTTGTGCGATATTGTATGCTCCTGCATCTTTCATTTCTTTCATACCATTGGCACCATCATCACCCATACCAGTAAGTATTATACCAATAGCTTTATTTTTAGCATATACGGCACCGCTTCTGAAAAGTACATCTACAGAAGGTTTATGTCTTGTAACAGGCTCTCCGTCTCTAACTTCTATAAAATATTTACCATTTTTTACTTTAATCATAGTATGCTTACCGCCGCGTGCTAAAACAGCTTGTCCTCTTCCTATACTCATTCCGTCTTCAGATTCAGCCACATCAATTTTCAATATGCTGTTTAATCTTTTAGCAAATGAAGTAGTAAAATGTTCAGGCATATGCTGAGTGATAACTATAGGGGGAGCTGAAGGAGTAACATTTTTAAGACATTCTATTAAAGCCTCAGTACCGCCTGTAGAAGAACCTATAAGAATAATTTTATCCATAGGAGTTTCTCTTGAAGGGGTAAGAGGAAGTATAATATCAGCAGTATTTTTTTGGTAAACTTTAAATCCTGCAGTTTTAGGAGCCTCTAAACTAATAGGTGTTCTTTCTGCTGGGGAAGCTGTTTCAGTCGGCATATTAACACCATGTTTTCTATAGAATTTAGCTCTGTTTGCATAGGCATTTTTTATTTTTTCAACCAAATCAGTAGCCAATTCTTCAACGCCATCTCTAACATTGGCAGATGGTTTTATAACATAATCAAAAGCACCTATATTTAATGCATCCAAAGCTAATTCTCTATGTTTATCTAACAAAGAACTAAACATTATTACAGGGATAGGGTTATTAAGCATAAGTTTTTTAAGATAAGTAATACCATCCATTTCTGGCATTTCTATATCTAAAGTAATAATGTCTGGTTTAAGATTTTTGACCTTACTTTCAGCTAGAATTGGATTTGCAGCAGTACCAACCATTTCCAAAGCAGGATCCGAGTTAACAATTTTTGTTAGCAATTGTCTAATTAATGCGCTATCATCAATAGCTAATACTTTAATTTTTGTAGCCATAAAAAATCCTTAATAATTATTAATATATTAAAACAATGTGATGTCCGATTTTTCTTCAAGTTTATGCTGTAAGTTTTTAGAGTATTTAATTTCTTGCTCTGCTGAGAACTCTTTAGTTTTACCTTCTAGTTTTTTCATAAGCACTCTATTTTCAGTATTAAAGAAGAATACTTTTCTAGGCCAAGAACCTCCTACATCTTCACTAACTATAGGTATTTTTTCATCAGCCAAGAACTTTTTAGCAAATTGTATATTTTTATCAGGTACTTGGAGAATGTTGCTGGTCATACCAGATAGAACATGTCCTCCGCCGAATATTTTGGCTGTAAGATTTTCTTTCTTACCACCTAATTTAATAATTTCGTTTATCAGAACCTCCATAGCAAAAACACCGTATCTAGTATTGTTATAATCTTCTGCTGGATTTTCCCATTCTCTCATTTCTGGAAGCATGAAGTGGTTCATACCTCCGAATTTTAATTTATTTTCAAAGAGACAAACAGATATACAACTGCCTAAAACGGTTTTAATTACAGCGGGTTCTTTTGAAGCATAATATCCACCTATATATATAGTTATTCTTTTAAAATTACTATTAGCCGCTGCTGGAAAATCAATCATTATTAATACCCCTACTTAAATCTTTTTATAAATATTACTAGACACATATTTAAATTTATCAGATACACCAAAAAGTGTTTCCGAGTGTCCTATAAATACCAAGCCATCTTCTTTTAAATATCTATGGAATTTATTAAATAATTCCTTTTGAAATTCTTTATCAAAATAAATAATAACATTTCTGCAAAAAATCAAATCGAACTGAGTATGTATATCAAAATCTTCATCTTTAAAATTTAACTGTCTGAAAAATAAATTCTTTTGTAATATGTCTTTTACTTTATAAAGGCCTTCTTTATCCCCAGTACCTTTTAAAAAATATTTTCTTAAAATATTAGGCTGTATTGGTTCAACTGATTCTTCTTTATAAATACCTGCACGTCCATGAGCTAATACATTGGTATCTATATCACTTGCTAATACTTTTATATCATATCTATCATAATTAGAGCCGAAATATTCATGTAGTGTCATTTGTATAGTGTAAGGCTCTTCTCCAGTTGAACAAGCTGCTGACCATATTCTAAGATTTTTTACTTTTCCTTCCTTAAACTTTTTCTCCCACTCTGGAAGGAAATTACTTTTCATATATTCAAAATGTTTATTTTCTCTAAAGAAATCCGTTTTATTCGTAGTAACTGCATTAACAAAATTTGTCAATTCTTCATCTTTTGCATTTTTTACAAAATCTATGTATTCTCTAAAAGAATCCATATGTAAAGCTCTAAGTCTTTTACTAAGTCTAGAAGTAACTAAAGCCCTTTTATGATTAGTCATTTGTATACGAGTCTTATCATAAATAATTTTAACTAATTCATTAAACTCAGCATCAGTTAAAGCGGGCATATTAGCATTCATATCATCCATATTATATACACCTCAATAAGTAATTATACTGTTTTATTTTCTCCGTCATTAGATTTGATGATTTCATCTATTGGAAGAACCATAATAATTTTATTTTCCAATCTAATGACATTAGAAATTTGAAGTCCCCTCATATTATCAATAGGGGTTTCGGTCATCTGGCTTTCATAAACAGTTATAACATCACTTACCATATCTGCTAATATTCCGAATTTTCTATTAGTTGTAGATATTACTATTATAACATCATCTTCAATAGAATGATCATCTCTTCTGGCCAAACCAAATCTTATTCTTATATCAACAATATGAAGTATATTACCCCTCAAATTCATCAAACCTCTCATATATTTAGGGCTTCCTGGTACAGGAGTAATATTAGTAACACCAACAATGCCATCAATACTCAAAACATCAAGAGCATATTCTTCATTGTCAATTTTAAATACTAAGAATTGCTGACTTGGTTCAGTAGAAATATTTTCTTCATGATCCAAAGCTGTACCTCCAACCTGAGGTATATTAGCAGCATTTATTTTTTGATTATCTAACATATTACAATCCTTTATTTTACGCCATTGTTTATTTTGCCTTGTAAAGACATATTAACTAACCCTTGTATATCTATAATAAGAGCTATTCTTCCGTCTCCAAGAATAGTACCGCCAGCTATGCCAGCATGTTTATCGAATGCAGAATCCAAAGATTTAATAACTACCTGCTGCTGATCCAAAAGTTCATCAACAAATATAGCACATCTTCTATATCCTGCTTCTACAACAACAACTATACCGTCCTCTATATTTTCAACCTGAGTATCTATTTCAAATACTTTATGAAGTCTTATTAAAGGCAAGTATTCTTCTCTTATTTTTATCATCTCACCTTTACCTTCAAAAGGTTTTACCTGTTCATTTTTTACTTTTATTTGTTCTATAATAGATATAAGAGGCATTATGTATATTTGAGCACCTAAAGCAAAAGTAATACCTTCGATAATAGCCAATGTTAAAGGAAGTTTTACTATAAAAGTACTGCCTTTACCTTCTACAGATTTTATTTCTATTTTACCTTTCATCTTTTCAACATTAGCTCTAACAACGTCCATACCAACACCTCTTCCAGATATGTCAGTAATTTTATCAGCAGTTGAAACGCCAGGTGCGAATATAGTTCTATATATTTCTATATCAGAATATTTACCATCTTTAGATAGAAGACCTCTTTCTACAGCTTTTTTGAATATTTTTTCTTTATTTAATCCATTTCCATCATCGGATACTTCTATAACAACATGTCCTTCTTGGTGTGCTGCTGACATTGTTATAGTACCATATTCTGGTTTTCCTCTTGCTATTCTCTCTTCTTTAGTTTTTTCTATTCCATGGTCCATAGAATTTCTTATCATGTGTTTAAGAGGGTCAGATAACTGTTCAAGCATGTTTTTATCTATTTCAGTAGTTTCTCCCTTTAGAACTAATTTAACTTCTTTATTTAATTCCAAGTTCAAATCTCTTACATATCTATGGAACTGATTGAATATAGGGCCAATAGGCATCATCCTAATATTCATAACTTCTTCCTGTATTTGTCTTGAAGTTCTATCCATAGAGCTAACAGCTTCTTTTAATCCGTTATCTATATCTAAACTTTGAGTAAGCTGCATTATTCTTGACTGAGCTATAACAAGCTCCCCAATTAAGTTCATCAAACTGTCAAGTTTTCTTGTATCAACCCTAACTGTTGAAGGTGCTTGAACTTTTGCTGCTTTATGCACTGCTGCAGCTGGCTGATTATTGTTCGCAGGGGCATTATTATTAGCAGTTTCTGCAGGTTTAGCTTCAGTTTTAGGAGCTTCTTCTGCTTTAGGTGCTTCTTCAGTCTTAGCAGGAGCAGCTTCTGCAGGTTTAGCTTCATCATCATCTTTAATATCTGCTTTTGTATTTACGATATTAATATCATTGTCGTCTATTACAAATAAGAAAATGTTTTGCACCTGTTCATCTGGAGCATTAGTATCAAAATCTAAAGAAAACTGGGTATAACAAACATAAGGATCTTCAAGATTTAAAATAGTCGGCAAATTATTACATTCTATTTTTAAATTACTAATAGTACCTATGGCTCTAAGGTCATTTAAAAACATAAGAGGGTCTATACCATTATCAAAAATAGTAGCTTTAAATCCCATATCAATATGGAAAGAATTAGAACCGCTGCTTCCAGATGCTGTTTCTGACGACTTTTCTTCAGATTTAGGAGTTTCTGCAGATTTTTCCTCTGCTTTAGGAGCTTCTGCAGGTTTTGGTGCAGGAGCCGCTGCTGCAGGATCATTTCCATCAGCTATTGCTTTAATTTTAGCTTTTAATGAATCTATATTGGTAACACCATCTGTTTCACTTTTTCCATCTACAATATTTTGCAGCATAAGTTTAACAGTATCTAAAAACTCAAGAAGTACTGTTATCATTTGCGGTGTTACATCTAATTTACCGCTTCTAACTTTTTCTAACAAATTTTCAGCAACGTGGTTTAATTCACTCATAGTTGTGAAACCTACAGTACCTGCTGAAGATTTTAGAGTATGGGCACTTCTGAATATTTTATTCAAAAGATCTTCATCGCTTTTATTATCCTCTAATAAAACTAAATCATTTTCTAAACCTTCTACAATTTCTTTAGCTTCACTTAAGAATATGGAAATAAATTCATCACTATCAAACATGTATTACACCTCTATCTTTAATAAAAATCCTTATTATATATCATAATAAGATGGTTGGAAAACTAGTTTAAAAAACGTTTAACAACGTCCAAAAGTTGGGTTGGGTTAAATGGCTTTACTAGCCAACCGCTAGCTCCTGCAGCCTTACCCTCCATTTTTTTCTCATCTTGAGATTCTGTTGTAAGCATAAGAATAGGGGTATATTTATGTTGATCTACCTGTCTTACATGCTTAATAAACTCTATACCGTCCATTTTAGGCATATTAAGGTCAGTTATTATCATATCAACATTTGGGGTTTTACCTAGAACCTCTAATCCTGTAGTACCATCATCTGCAGACACTACAGTATAACTGCCCTTTTTTAAGGTATATTCAACAGATGCTCTAGCTGTATTTGAATCGTCTACAATTAGTATTGTTTTAGCCATACTTTAACCTCTTATATCATTAATTATTTTTATCAATTATTTTTATCGTTAATTATATTTAAATACTCTACAAATAAATTATCCATGCCTTCTACTATAAGGTTTTTTTGATTTTTAGCAAGCTCTTTTTTCATAGCATACAGTATCTGCAGACCTGCCAAATCAATATGTGCTGGACCTTCACAATTAAACTTTACAGTAATATCTTCGTTATAATTTGCACTTTTAATGACATTCTTAAAATATTTACTCATAGTTCTTATATTAAGATTGTCACTTATTTCTATAACTGCCATAAAAAAATACCTCCATTACTTTTATTAAAACATAGTAAAATCACCGCTGTCTGCACCTACATCTATATTTATATCGACATTAGGTGCTTCTTCTCCAGACAAAATACTGTTGGCTATAGCTCTTTCTTTCTTAATCGTATAAGAATTTACTATATCCAAATATTTATCACTTTCTATTTTCCAGTTTTCTATACCCAATAATTTATAATATTCATTTTTCTTATTTCTTATAACATTTCTCATGCTATTAAATATTTCTATTATTTCATTAATCTTTGTAAGCAGGGTACTCAAAGAACTTAAATCTATTAAAGTTTTATCTATAAGTCCGAATAATTCATCAGCATAACTATCAAGTCTTTTTATGTTATTATTAATAATATATTTAGACTCGTCTAAACGTTTGCTCACACTGTCTGTCATAGATTCTATAAATGTATGTTCAGTAGACTGCTGATTAATATTAGACTTAAATTTATTAATAGAACTAAATATAGCTGCCTTAATATTATGGAATTGCTCCAAACATGCATCTACTGTATCAGTTATATTAGTAGCTATAGATTCAACACTCTCTATAGAAAATGTCTGAGAATTATTAAATATATCGCTGTTTTTTTCAAGCTCTATTTTAGCCAAAAAGTTAATCGAGTTAAAGGTTTTGGCTATATTTTTAGTTTCTAAGAACATACTTTCCAATTCTTCTATGGAATCAATAATTGCTATATTACTGTCGGATATTCTATATTTATTAGTTAAAAACAATTTAAAGTTTTCTAAATAAAGTTTGATAAATCCCATATATTCATTAAATAATGATTCTGAAACCGTAAATGGAAATTCTGATTTTCCTGTCTCGCCTCCAATCATATATTCAACTATTGTAGTTCTGTCTGATGTTATATCAAGCAAAGCATCTTTTAAACCTTTAAGACTCTTGTATATATCTGAGTTTGTTAAACTTATTTCTTCATGAATTGATTTAAAGTTTTCTATAATCAAAGTTAAAACAACATCATCAAAGGTTAGCAAATCTAATAATTTATGCTCTAAAGTTTGGTTCTCTGTTTTCTCTAAATCTTCAGCATTCATAGTCTCTACTTGAGAACCGTAATAATCTATAAAATTTCTATTTTCATAAACTATAGAATTTATTGATTCAACTATATGTTCTGTCTGCTGCCTTACAATATCCTCTCTTGGAAGAACCATCATTACTTCAAATATAAAATCATAAGTATTATCAACTCTTGAAATAATATTTGATATTATGTTAGAAAATACAGCAAAAGAGTTAACCATATTGTTATGCTCTTTATCAAGCTGTTCACGCATAATAGTAAAGTTCTGTCTTTGTAATTCATTAGTTTTTAATATCTCTGTTTTAAATGATTCAAATCTTACAAATAATTCCTTACCAATTCTATTCATTTGGTCGGCCTGTTCATTTGAAGTTTCTGACATTTTTATGATGTTTTTAGATATTTCTCCAAAAGCCTTACCGCCTGCACCATATTTAGAAGATATTATTATTGCATTTAATGAATATACCTTAATTTGGTCAGCAAGCATTCTTATTTGCTCTATAGAGTCCATTATATTACTGGTTTTACCTACATCTTCAACCAAAGAATCTGAAAGTTCATTATCTTGAGATATAAAATTCTGCATTCTATCAAATGACAAAAAGAAATCTTCTTGGTTTTCTTCCAAATCATTTGAGAAGTTTTTTTCACCTTTCTCTTTATTAGTAAAATAAGAAAGCAAATTATTAGCTTTCTCATTTTCATTTTTCATTTCTTGTTCTATCATAGGAAATTTTTCGCCGATAAAACTATATACTCTGCCAACTTCTTCCAAGAAAGAATGTATATCCTTAACTGTAGTTTCAAGAATGGCAGAATAATCTAAGATATCCTGACGTATGTTATTATCTATAATAGTAGATATTCCCACTGTATATAATTTCCTATTACTTTAATTTTATATAGTTTAAATAAATTACTATATAAATATAACATTTATTATAGCTTTTTGCAAGTAAAATATTTCTATACTAATAATTTTACAGTAAAATTTAAATACTTTTTACATTCTAAATACATCATAATTGTTCTATAATAGAACCTAAATAGAACCTAATATTTTTACAAATACTATATAATTTTTATATTTTACTGCTGAAATTATGAAAAATAATTATCTTTTAAATATACAAAAATTCTCAAATTATAAAACTAAAATAACTATAATAATTCTTATAGTTAATCTAAATTTAATAATTTATTTTTTAAATATAAATATCTGGCAGTATAATATACTCTGTTTTGAGCCTCTCTATTACCAAAACCAAAACTTCTTCTACTTATGGCTAATATTGGCGGAGCCTGTATTCTTTTTGTTATTCCCATTCCCATAAACTGCTTCCACCATTTCTCCAAATCATCTACAAAATCATGTGCTGTTTCAAAATATTTATTCAAAATACCTTTTTGGCATCCGATTGCCTCTTCCAATTTGTCATTAATGTACAATTCCAAAACATCTTCTAATATAATCCTGTTCCATGATTCCATTAAAAACTTAAATAAATAATCATGATAATCATATTTTATAGGATCTCCTTTACCTTCATCTACAGCCTGAGCAGTTGATAATTCGGCACTAGGTATAATATTTATAGTTCCTTCTGGTATGATTTCTTTGCCGAAAACTTTTTCGTTAACATATTTTGCAAGTCCGTATATTTGATACTTCCATAAATCAGCCAAACATGCAAAAAATCCTGCACTGTCGCCGTACATAGTGGAATATCCTACCATAGTCTCTGTTTTATTAGCATTGCAGGTAAATACTCCTCCAATGCTTGCTGCAATGGCTGATAATATTCTTGATGATCTGTCTCTTGCCTGTATATTTTCTATAACAAAAGATGATAATTTCAAATAATTTTCATTTCCATCTTTTATAATAGGGGAGTTTTCTAATTGTTTTACCGTATAGTCAACCGATTCTTGTATAGGAACCACCATATATGAACAGCCTAAATTATCAGCTAAAGTTTTAGCTAAATCTTTTGTGGTATTAGAATTAAATTTACTAGGCATATTTACAAGAAAAACATTATCCTTACCAAGTGCACTTACATACATAGCTGATGATAAAGCAGAATCTATTCCTCCAGATACTCCTATGACTATTTTATTTACACCAATAGATTTTGTAAACTTTCTTATTCCATAAATTACTGTATCATATATAAACTTATATTCATCATCTTCCTGTATTTCTATAGGTTTAGGGTACGATTTATTTTTTATATCCATTTCTATATAATATACATCGTCTTCATATCTGTTTCCTGTTAATAATAAATTACCTTTATTATCATAAACAGCACTTCCTCCGTCAAATGTATAAACAGTTTTACCATTATTTTGTATTCCTACATTATTAACATATACAACAGGAGTATTATGTTTACTTGCAATTTCTCCGTACATCTTATGACGCTTTGTATCTTTAACCAATGTATAAGGTGAGCTTGATATATTTATAAATAAATCAACATCTTTATTGCTGTTTATAATATCCATAGGTGAGAAAGAATAATTACTGCTCCAAGCATCTTCGCATATAGTAAGTCCGAGTTTTATTTTTTCTCCGTTACATTCTATTTCTAAAGGTTTTAGATATTCTTTTATATCAGCATTATTTTCAAAAGCCAAATCTTTCAAACTAAAAAAATGTCTTGGGTCTTCAAATTCTTTATAATTAGGAAGTAACGATTTTATTATAAAAGGGTAGGGTGTTGTATTATTATATATTAATTTACCGTCTTTAGCTACAAATAAAGCATTATACTTTCTTAGTCTTCCGTCAAAATTCTTTTTACTCTTATCAGAAGCTACATTACCAAAAATAACATATATTCCCTTGGAGGATTTTATAATTTCTTCTCCTAGCTCTTCGCACTCATTTATAAATCCCTTACTCTCCCACATATCCCCAAGCATATATCCAGATACACATAACTCTGGAAATACTATAATGTCTGCATTATTTTTTTTGGCACTGCTTATAGCACTTATAATTCTAACTGTATTATCACATGGCATAGAAGGTATTATTTCAATCTGAGATATTGCTATTTTCATAATAAAAACTCCAATATTTTTGGTATAAAATGAAATTATATAAATTATATAATAATATTAATAAAGAAAAAATACAATAAACCGTATATTAAAATAAATAAAATAATTTGTTATTTTGTATTAAAATACTCAAGGTGGCAGTAATGAGAAGAAAGGACTTCATATTTGAAGATATGCATGAGATTGATAAGATGTTAAACAGCATAGAATTCGGAGTTATGGCATTGCCTGATATTATACCTTATGCTGTTCCTGTGAGTTTTTGCTTCAAAAATAACCAAATATATTTTCATGGGGCTATGTCTGGAAGAAAATATGAAATTTTGAAAAATAATCCAGAAGTTTCATTTACCGCCTCAAAACTATATTCTTATATACCATCAACATTTATGAATAATAATATGATTCCTACTCAATTTTTCTTTTCAATATTTGCTGAAGGAAGATTTGAAAGCATAAATGATATAGAAGAGAGAAGAAATATATTATATGAATTGGTAAAAAAATATGAACCGAATAATACTAATTTATCAATAGATAATAAAATGTTTAACTATGCCCAGAATAATATGTTAATAGGAGTTATAAATATAAAAAATATTACTGCAAAGGCTAAATTTGGGCAGAATATGACAGATGATGAGATAAAAATGATAATTAAAGACCTAAAAATAAGGGCTGAAAAAATCGATATAGATACAATAGAGATGATAAATAAAATGAGAAAATAAAAAAAATAACTTGAAAAAAGTATTATAAGTGATAGAATAAAAACCGAATAAAAAACTATCTCTTTCATATTATAATATTTTTTCATTATAATAAAAATTAATTGAGGACAAACTAATGCAAACAAGAGTATATAAAGCAGGTTCTATAGTATATTTTACTGGGGATACTTCAGATAGAGTTTATATATTAAAACAGGGTCAGGCTCAAAGCATATTTTTGTCAGAAGAAACAGGGTATGAAACCAGAGAACTTATCAATATAGGGGAGTTTTTCGGTGTAAAAAGTATACTTGGAACATATCCGCAGGAAGATACGGTTCAATGTTTGACTGATTGTGTTGTTATTATAATTACATATGAAGAGTTTGAAAGTTTAATAGCAAGAAATAAGCCTATTATCATAAAAATGCTCAAAGTATTTTCTAATCAGCTTAGAAGAATAAATAAAAGAGTTAGAGAACTTGTAGAAAATGATATTAATGATGAAGCTCCTGATCCTTTGGAAGGATTGTATAGTATAGGGGAGTTTTATTTCAAAAATAAAAAATATAAAAATGCTCTTTATGCCTATAAAAGATACCTGCAATATGCTGATGAAGACTCTACATATTATAATACAGTAAAAGAAAAAATAGAAGAATGTAAAGATGAACTTGATATAACAGATGATAGTGATATAGCTCCTCCAAACACAGATGTTTCTTCAGCAGCAAAACCTGCAGCTCAGGCACAAACTGCTATTAATGATCCTACCTATAATAAAGCTTTAGAATTATATAATAATAATGATTATGTTAATTCTATAAAAACATTTAATACTTTGCTTAAAAGTCCTAATGCGGCTGCAGCAGAAAATTCTATGTTTTATATGGGTAAATGCTATTATAATTTAAATAAATATGATAATGCTTCTACAGTGCTTTTGTCAGCAATAAAAAAATATCCTAAATCTTCAAATGTTAAAGAGGCTATATTATTTTTGGCTAAAACCTGCGAAGCTAAAGGTGATAAAACCAAAGCTAAGGCATATTATCAAAAGGTTATTTCTATGCCTCCTATGGATAATTTCTCTAAAGAAGCTAATGCCAGTGTTTCAAGATTATAATTTTTTAATAAGGAATTAATTATGGATAATAATTTATCTTCACATACAAAGAAATACAATACAGATGATATTATATTTTTAGAATATGAAAAAGGCGATAAATTTTATATGGTTCAAAGCGGATCTGTGAAAATTACTAAGGTTATAAAAGATGTTGAAAAATTATTAGACATAGTTTATCCGGGGGATTTTTTCGGAGAAATGGCTATATTAGAAGATACTACTAGAAGTGCTTCTGCAATAGCAAATGAACCTACTGTTTTGCTAGAACTAAGAAAAGAGAACTTCCAATCAATACTAGCAAATAATACTGCTATGGCTCTTAAACTTTCAAAAATGTTCGCAAAAAGAATATTTGATGCCAAAAGAAGACTTTTAATACTTCAATTAAATGAAACTGATTTAAGAGTTTATGACTGTCTTTTACTATTGGCAGAACTTCAGAATATACCTAGAGATCATTATTATGAACCTCAGGAATTAAATGCCACTATTAATGATATTGCTAATTGGTGCGGTGTTAAAGTTAATGATGTTCAAAAAGTATTAAATTCTTTGGTAAAAACAGGTAAAATCGATATAAGAACTAATACAATTTACGTTAAAAACTTAAAGGAAATTCAAAGACAAATTGACTTAAAGAGAAAGAAATCATAAGTTAATAAACTTTATTTATAAAAAGCTGGTAACTTTTAGTTGTCAGCTTTTTTATTTATTTAAAATATTTATATTATTTAATTTCAAATAATCATATTGACAAAATAATATAATTAATGTATCATATGTAAAATATTTTTTAAAAAGAGGTTTATATGAAAAAAATTGTATTAATGGCAGTATTGTATGCTTTATTTAGTTTTAATGCTTTATATTCAGGAAAAGCTGAAAACGCAGCACAATTATTATTGTATATAGTATCTGGTGACAGCGAAGGGGTTTTAGAGCTTATAAATGATAAAAAAGTTGATATAAGTGGCAGAATAGAAGATGGTCTAACCCCATTAATGTTTTCTATCATTTATAAGCAAGATGAAATATCTAAAATGCTCATAGAAAAAGGTGCTAATATCAATGTAAAAGACAAGTCTGGATTTACCGCTCTAATACATTCTATAATGTATAATAGAACAGAAATATCCAAAATCCTTATAGAAAAAAAAGCTGATGTCAATATAAAAACTTCATTAAATGAAAATGGGGTGTATATGAAAAATATTACTCCTTTAATACTTAATGAAAATAAAGAAGTAGCTCAATCATTAATAAATGCTGGTGCTGATATTAATCTTAAATTATCTTGTAAAAATGGAGATATAAAATTAGAAAATGCTACACCTTTAATGTGGTTTATTATTGCTGATAATACGGAAGTAGCTGAGTTGTTAATAGAATCTGGAGCCGATATCAATGCTAAAGATAAATACGGAAAAACAGCATTGGATTATGCAAGAGAGAAAAATAATTCTAAAATAGAGCAGCTGCTCATTCAAAAAGGTGCTAATTAATAAAAAGTAATTTTATTATAATTGTGAAGAGTATCAATACGAAGCAAACATAGTGCCTCTAGTACTGCATATATGGCGTATAGGAGGAAGACTTTGTTTGCTTCTTTATCTTCTAAAGAAGGTATTTCTATGTATTGTTATTTTTTTATTAAAATATTCTAATAAGAAAGTTTATATAAAAAACAGAACTTAATAAACTCAATGAAGATGAAATTTCTATCATATATAATGTATGGCAATAGTGAAGGTGTTTTAGATAATAAAAAAATTAATATAAATATTAACATTGAAGAAATTATTAGCACTTTAATATTATCTATTGTTTACTAGCAACAAGTCTAATATATTTTTTTATAAATATATTTGATATTATTATATGAGTAGTATATAATAATATTAATTAAATATTATTTAGGATATATTTATGGGATTTCTTTCAGAATTATTTAATATTATTATTAATAACCAAAATAAAAATAGAGTTGAAAATCTTTATAAAATCAATTTAAGTTATAAAGATGATGGAGGAAAGGTTAGATATGTTACTGAAACATTTAGAGCTTATAATAAAAAAGATGCCAGAGAAAGGGCAATGTTAAAATATGGATATTCTATAAGAATAAAAAAAGTAAAATACACAAAAACATTGTAAAATTTTAAGGTATTATAATATACCTGTTATAACTTTGTACACAATTACATTATTCTATATTTTTAAATATAATTGTAAGTGATAAACAGATGTTAATATCTTAAATCTTTTAAGTGTGTAAAATATATGTTCTATTCTAACTCTGATTTTATTAGTAAACTGATTTTTAGGTTTAATTCATAATTCTTAATATTCGTTTTGTAATTAAAACTTTATGATGATATTTTTGTATTCCTGTATAACTTTTATCAACTATAAAAATACTATTTTTATAATTCTATATTATGCTTGTTTCAAAAGTATATTTTAAATTATTATATAATAATAGAAATATTCACAAAATTGCATATATACATTATTTTCTATTTTTCTTTTTCATTAATTTTTAATATTATTCTATGTATTAATATGATTAAGATATTATATATAAATAATGCTATAAAAAATATTTTCATTACAAATATAAAATTTTCAAAAGTTCTAAGTCCGTTTCTTAATGAAAAATATACATAAGCAAATATAATTAAATAACCATAGAAGGGATACCACAATCTATAAGCAAGCCCATAATTAAATGTAAGCACTGTAAAAGCTAAAGAAAAACCAAAAATAACTGCTGTAGGTACTAATGGTATAATAGCCTCGTATCTGCTTGTAAACTGTATAAGTATAATTTGTTTTGCAAATACTATTAAAAACACTGATAAACAAAGAGAGGCAAATACCAACAAAAGAATAGAATAATAAAGTATTTTGCTTTCTTTATTTTTATTATTTTCTTTCTTTGCTATTAGTATATAAGAAAACATTACTGAAGCTATTGGAGTGCCTATATAGAAAAACATCTTTATTATTAATGATATAGTAGAGTAGTACCCTGCACTTGTTTTATCCAAATATCTGTTTGCCATGAGTACATCGCTTAAAGATATCCAATTAAATATAAAGTTTACAATAACAATGTGAATTATATAACTTAAAAATATATATAGATTCTGTTTTGAGAAATACATTTTTATTTTATTTAATGGTATGAAGTAGGGAAGATTAAGTTTTTTTAATTCTATTATATTAATAATAAAATATAATACACAAAATAATGCCACACTAATAATAGCCCTTTCCAAAGTAAGCCCTGTTATAATAAAATAGGCTAGTAAAAGTATTTTTGATATAAATATTGCTATAAGACTTGCAGTATAATCATAAGCTATATAATTATTAATTTTTAGTATAGACTGTGAAACTATTCCCAAAATAGTAACAAATATTCCAACAGACATTATAAGAAGAGAGGGGTAGCTTTTTATATTAAAAAGTATATCTATTAAAGGTATTGACGCTATATAAAGAATGGATATTACAATAGCAATAATATATCCATAAGCCCAATATGTACGTGCATCCTCATCATCTTTGTAATGATGCATTATATAATAACTAAAACTAGATACTGTTAAAACTATTATGGAATATATATTTATTATACCATTATAATGAGCAAAATCTGATATTGATAAACTTCTGTTAATATAAATTGATGATATATAATTTAATACACTTGCAATACCGTTTATAAATACTAATAATGCATAGTTAATATAATATGAATATTTTTTGTATAATGTTTTTATTATGTTCATATTATATTAACTTTAATTTACCTTTATTAAAACTTTATCTTAATTATCTTCTTCTAAAGAACCATATCAATATACCAAGTATACCAAATAAACAAGGCAAACCTATTTGAGCAACATATCTTATAAAGTTAGTTTGAGTAGTAGTAAGAGTAAGATTTTTTATGCTTGCTTCTTTAGGTCTTATAGTAATTTTTTGTCTTGCCTCTAATAGATAAGCAACGCTATTCATAAATAAGTCTTTATTACCAGCAAAAGCTATATCTACAGACTGACCTTGCTCTGGATTAATATATGCATTCAAAGCAAAAGTAGCATCACCAAATACAACTATTCTTGCAGGTTCTTTTCTTCCTTCTATTTCATAAGTACCGCTTATAGCCAAAGGCACAGGACCTGGTATATCTGTTCTTGGATTGAATCTTGCTCTTGATAAATCAAATGTAGCCTCTTCTTTTCCATAACCTTGAGGTGTAGTTGTAATTATGTTTTCAAAGCTGCCGTTATATTTATTTTCTCCGCTTAATATACTTCTTGCTACAACTAAGCAGGCAAATACATTACCTTCTTTAAGTGTCTGAGTTATAGGGTGTGAAGTGTATTGAGGCACTATATTAACAGGTATAACAACACTTGAAGCTGTATCTATTATATAGTCATTTTTAGTTTTAAATCCCCAATCTGATAGGAAATTACCTAGATTGCTGTTAAATTTGCTTCTGTCCATAAAGCTGTCATATAATACTAATAATTTACCGCCAGTTTTTACATAGTTATTTAATTTTTCTATTTCAAAATCGCTGAATGTTTCAACTGGTGCAGCTATAACTATTAAAGCAGCATCTGTAGGTATATTTTCAAGTATAATATTTAATTCTCTTACTTTATAATTTTCATTTTCCAAATAAGTTTTTACATAAGATAAACCTTCCCCGCCTCTGTCCTGTATTTGTCTTTCTCCATGTCCTACAGTAAAATATATAACATACGATTCATTATCAAGTAATGTATATATTGCCTGAGTAAATTTTTCTTCCCCTACAAATAAAGGATCTGAAGTAACTTTTGACTGAGTAGTTAAATCTTTTCTGTATACTCTTACTTGTTTGCTTTGTCCGTAAGTAAATACTATTTCTCCAACCTGAGTCATTTGATATTTGCTTTTAGCTGAAGGTTTTTCTATAGGGTTAATATATTCAACAGTTATATGTTTATTAATCCTTTTATATTGTTCAAGTAATAAATCGGCCCTCCAATCAGCTGAAGTAGGGTCTGTACTTGGAGCTCTGAGTACAACTATAGAAAGCGAACTGTCTATTCTTGATAATACATCAGTAGTTTGCTGAGATACTGTGTATGATTTATTCTGAGTCATATCAAATCTTATAGGGAAGTTTATACTTATAATATAAAGCCCTACTAATATTGCCAAAACTATAACTAAAGATAATATTCCAAAAAAAGCTTTATGCACGAAACGCATCTTTAAAAGAGATATTATATATTTTCTGTCTACTATTAATGTAATAATAGTTATAACAGCAGATATTGCAAGTACAATCCAAAAAACTGTAGTAGGTCTTTGAGTTACTGCATAAAAGAAAATCCAAGCAAAAAATAATAATACCCATGAAGCTATAGTTAAAATTCTTAAATTAAACTTTTTATTTGACATCTAATAATAATCCATTTTCTATAATTTTTAATTAATTTGAATAAGTATTATATATAATTAATGATAAATTGCAATAATTATGTTTAGTTATACTTGTTCTCAAAGATTATCGGATATTCTATAATTTTTTATATAAAAAATATTTTTATATAAAATGTATAAAATAATACACAGTTTCTAAATCTAGTATAAATCTTTATTTTTATAATGTTTATTTTATATTGAAATAATTTAAAAATCACTCTATTATTAATTACTATATAAATACTAATAAAATAATATAAATTTTTAATAGAGTTGTAAAATGAAAAAAAGAATTCTTTTGTTGGGAGCTACTGGCTCTATAGGTACTAATACTTGTACGGTTGTTAGAAAATTCAGCAGTGATTTTGAAATAGTGGGAATGTCTGCAAATAGTAAAATAGATATTCTTAGAACTTTATGTACTGAGTTTAAGCCAAAAACTGTAAATATATCAGATAAGAGTGCGGCAAATATTTTTAAAGATTATGACTGTGCAGAAAGTATAAATATTTTTGACGGAAGTATTGCTGATTTTGTAAAACATACAGATTTTGATATATTAGTAAATGCTCTAACTGGATATGCAGGATTTCTTCCTACGGTAGAGGCAATAAAAAAAGGAAAAACTGTTGCTTTGGCAAATAAAGAGACTTTGGTAGTAGGCGGAGATATTATAAATGAACTATTAAAACAGCATAATGCCAAATTAATACCAATAGATAGTGAGCATTCTGCTATATTTCAGATATTAAATCATTTTGGTAAGGATGCATTATCAAAAGTAATAATAACAGCTTCAGGAGGTCCTTTTTTCAGAACACCTAAAGAAGAGTTAAAAAATGTTACTGTAGAGATGGCATTAAAGCACCCAACTTGGTCAATGGGAAGTAAAATTACTATAGACAGTGCCACTATGATGAATAAGGGCTTTGAAGTGATAGAAGCACATCATTTATTTAATTTGGATTATGATAAAATAGAAACTATTATTCACCCGCAGAGTTTAATACATTCTATGGCCGAGTTTGTTGATGGAGAAATATATGCTCAAATAGGAAAAAATGATATGTGCCTCCCTATACAGCATGCACTTACCTATCCAGAAATAAGAAATACTCCATTTGAAAAGTTAAAATTATATGAACATAGCGAAATTAATTTTTATAAAATGGATTTTGATAAATTTGTTATGCTTAAACTAGCCTATGAATGCGGTAAAAAAGGAGGACTTTATCCCTGCGTACTTAATGCTGCAAATGAGGTATGTGTATATTCATTTTTGGAGAAAAGAATTGGCTTTACTGATATATTTGATATTGTTTCAAAGGTATGTGATAGAAAAATAAATATACCTTTGAATATAGACAACATAATCAATATGGACAGCGAAATAAGAAAAGAGACCAGATGGATAATAGATTCTATGACTAAATAATTAAAACTGTTATTCATAGTTGATAATTTTAATTTTATAATATATCATTATTAAAAAATATTTTAAGGAAATATTATGCGTTTATCGAAACTATTTATGCCTACATTAAAAGAAGCACCAAGTGATGCAATAATAGCCTCAAACAAATTAATGATTAGAGCAGCACTTGCTAGAAAAATATCAAACGGACTTTATTCTTATCTGCCATTGGGAGTGAGAGTATTAAGTAAAATATCTAATATCATACGTGAAGAAATGGACGCTATAGGTTCTAATGAATGCATAATGCCCATACTAGTTTCTAAAGAATTATTAACGCCTTCTGGAAGATGGGAAAGATTTAAAAAAGAATTATTCAGATTGAAAGACAGAAACGATGTTGATATGGCTATGGGACCTACTCATGAAGAGGCTTTTACTATAACAGCACAGAATGAAATACAATCATATAAAGATTTGCCTTTAACTTTATATCAAATACATACAAAGTTTAGAGATGAGATAAGACCAAGATTTGGAGTTATACGCTCTAAAGAGTTTACAATGAAAGACGCTTATTCATTTCATATAACTAAAGAATGTCTTGATAAAACTTACAATGATATGAGCAGAGCCTACACTAAGATTTTTAAAAGAATGGGGCTTGATACTGTAAGTGTAAAAGCAGACAGCGGTGCTATGGGAGGAGAAGGAAGCGAAGAGTTTATGGTATTAAGTGAAGTAGGTGAGGAGACAATAATTTTCTGTTCTAAATGCGACTATAGAGCAAATGTAGAAAAGGCCAATGTTAAAAAAGATGATGAAGTTAAATCATATACTGATAAGCCTTTGGAAGAAGTTAATACTCCAGATATAAAAACCATAAATGACTTGGAAAAGTTTTTTAATACATCTTCAAAAAATTTCATTAAAAGTATAATTTATAAAACAGAAGAAGGAGAAGTTATACTAGTAGCTACTAGAGGAGATTTAGAAATAAATGAAACTAAACTCTCTAATGCATTAGGAGGACTTGATATAGAACTTGCCGATGAGGATACTGTAAAAGAAGTTACAGGTGCCAGAGTTGGTTTTGCTTCGCCTATAGGATTAAAAAAGAAAATAAGAATATTTGCTGACTATTCTATAAAATCTGTTGCTGATGCAATAGTTGGAGGCAATAAAGATGATACACATATAAAAAATGTTAATATACAAAGAGATTTTAATATTGATGTATGGGGTGATTTTAGAACTGCAAAAGAAAGCGATAAATGTCCAGAGTGCGGAGAGACTTTATATCAGAAAAAAGGTTTAGAGTTGGGACATATTTTTAAATTAGGTGATAAATATACTCAGGCTTTCAATTTTAAAGTATTAGATGAAAATAACAAAGAAATAACTCCTATAATGGGCTGTTATGGAATAGGTGTTAATAGAGCTTTGGCTTCTGTTATAGAACAAAATTATGATGATAAAGGTATTATATTTCCTATAAGTGTTGCTCCTTATGAGGCTATAGTAGTTGCCATTGATAAAGAGGGAGAAGAATCATTTAAAAAGGCAGAAGAGATTTACAATGCTCTTAATGCTCTAAAAGTTGAAACTATGTTTGATGACAGAAAAGAAAGACTTGGAGTTAAACTCAATGACTGCGATTTAATAGGTATTCCTATGAGAATAATTGTTGGTAAAAAATCTCTTCAAAGGGGAGTGGTTGAGTTTAAACTTAGAAGTTCATCTGAAAGTGTTGAAGTAAAAACAGATGAAATAGTTGAATATGTAAAAAGAAAAAAAGAAGAACTATTTAATGAAATAAACTCTAAACTATAATATAAATTTATAAAAATGAATAAGAGTATAAAATTATATTTCTTATTCATTTTTTATTTTAAAAATAATTTATGGAAAATATAGCAATTGTAAATGATATTGATAATAATATAGTTAATTCAATTCTTTTTATATCTTCAAAAAGCGAATATATTAGTTTATCCGAAAATAATTTAAAACAATATATAAAAGATGAATATCATAAAGTTATAATCATAAAAAATAATAATGAGATAAAAGGTTTCTTAATTTATTTTTTGCTTGCACCAGAAATAGATATAATATTTATAGCAGTTTATCCAAATAATAAAGGATATGGCAGCAAATTATTATCATATTTATTTGATGATGCAAAAGCTAATAATGTAAATAGTATCAAACTCGACTTGTATGAAAATAATATAACAGCTAAAAACTTTTATATAAAAAACGGATTTAAAAAAATAGCTGTGAGAAAAAAATATTATAATGATAAATTTGATGCTCTTATAATGGAGAAATCAATATAAATATATTAATGGAATTTCTTAAATGCCAATATACAAAGTATTGCAAATATAATATTAGGCATCCAAGCTGCAATAAAAGGATTCATATTTCCAGCTTCACCCATAGATCTGAATATCATAAGTATAGAATAATACAATAATGCTACTATTATAACCATTACCAAACTTACAACCAATACACTTTGTGTAGAAAATTTAGAAAATAATGAAGCAAGTAAAACGATAATAAAGCCAGAAAAACAATATGATATTCTATAATGCAGATCTGTTTCTAATCTTGAAGTATTCATATTTACTTCCTTCTGCAGTTTTATAATATGTGCTTCTTCAGTTAAACTCATAGAATCTAAGAGTGGTCTGCCATAAAAATGTTCTGGACGCTCCAAAACATCTAAAGGATAATTATTTATTTCTTTAACATCTATTTCTTTATTATCAGAAAAAGTTGTCATTATACCATTTTTTACATACCATTTTTTGTCATCATCATTCCACTGTATATAAGGACTAGATATTCTAAATTTTATTCCGCCGTCATCATTCATTTTTAATACAATAGTGTTAGTCATATATTGTTCTTGATAAAAATATGTATCTATAAAATATAAGTAATTATTTCCTCCAAAAAGCTGCCAAGGTCCGCTTTTAGATGCCTGTTTATTACCTCGCATGGCATCATTTGCCGCAAAAGACACTTTATTTAAAGGTGCTGCTACAAACTGCCAAAAAAGAACAAGAATCAAACAAAGTAATATAACTATAACAAACATGGGCATTGAAAATTTAAATAAACTAATGCCTGAATTTTCTATAGCGAGCATTTCTTTATTTTTTACAAAAGTCCCAAGCACATATGTAGATGCGAACATCAAAGCTACTGGAAATATATAATATGTATTATGCGGAGCTCTAGCTAAATGGTAAGTAATAAAATAATTAATTAATTCAGGGTGTTCTGTATAAAAAGATAGTCTGCTGCTTAAGTCCGCTATTGTAACCAAAACGACAAACAATAATAAAGAACCAAAGAAAAAAGACAGGAACTCCTTTAATAAATACGCATTTAATTTTTTCATTAACTTACATCTATACCATATTCTTCATTAAGATTATTTAATTCTTCAGTTATAGCAACATGAAGTTCTTTAATTTTCTCAAGTAAAGCAGAAGGCTTTGATTTGCTGCTTTTACCAGAACCAAATATTTTACTAATTTTTCTTTTAGCCTGCACAAGTGTTTCAGCTTTTACTTTAGGGTCTGGTATAAATTTAGCAGCATCCATTCCAAGCAATGCCCCCATATAAAGCATTCCCTCATATCCGAAATTATTATCTATATCAGGTCCGAATGATTTTATTTTCTCAAAATTTTCCTTACCATTTTGCATGCATTCTATTGCAGCTGAATATAATTCGCTTGCTTTATACTGAAAAAATGGTATTAATCTGTCATAATTTTCATTAGGGTATACATTAGCTAAATCTTCAAGTGTCCAGCTAAGCCTTAAAGAACATAATGCCTTTTTAAGAGTAGGGGCTGTATCTTTTCCATGATAATGATATCCGTCTATTGCAAGAAAATAACTAGCAGCTCCTTCTATAAGTGTTCTATTTCTTTTAAAATCTACATCATTTCCAAAAAACTCTTTCATATATTTTTCTCTTTGTTTTGATGTTTCAAGAGCTTCATCTTTTTTCTTATTATCTATTAAATTAAAATCTTCCTGAAAAGATGCATATAAACAATTAGGACAAACCACAACCACATATATTAAAGGGTAAACAGTGCCGTATTTTTTACTTTTTTCATAAGTTCTTCTTAAATCATTTCTCAATTTTCCAGCTATAAGTCTGCCGCCGCCTGTAAGAAGCATTTCATGATAAAACTCTCCGTTACATACAGGACAAGTTCTTGGGTTTTTCTCTATAAACGATACTTTTGGTTGTTCATCACTCATAAAAAATCCTATTTTATAGTTATTTTTATAAACATTTAAAATAAAAAAATGTCAAATCAATTATCGGCTTATTTCAATTTTTCAATATCACTTATATTTAGTTTTGTAATTCTAAGTTCATCAAAAATATCATTGTAGTAAAGCAAATAATAATAAGGATATTGTGCTGATATTAACCTGACATTTCCGCTACTTGTACCCAAAACGGATAAATCTATTATTCTTCTGTCAATAAACAAATATTTACTGCCGTCTTCTTTTGTATATAAAACCATTATCTGTGCCGCATAATCTAATGCACAGTCTAATGATATTACATCTGCATCTTCTGATACTATAGTAAAATTAGTAAAAGTGCCGTCATAGAATCTAGTATAGTTTATATTTCTTTTATTATCCTTGTTAAGATATACTATATGAAATCTGTTATGTTCTTCATGTTTTACAGAATAAATTGAAGAATTAGTTACTATAGCTCTGTTATCAAAAAATCTAAATGCCGTATTTGTTTTTCTTGAACCATAGAATATATTTCCAGTATCATATTCATGCATATAAAGTGCATATCCATCTTTTTCAGCGGCTGGATAAACACTATCAACTATTTTATTTGTATAAACAAAATCTGAAAAGAAATTATCTCTGTAGAACCTTGATACTGATAAAGTTCCTCTATTATCAACAAAAAACAAAGTAGGGTAGTCGAATGCTGACATAACTAATTTTAAATCTAGAATTTTTCTATTTTGCCTCAAATCCATAAAATAATTATTGAATGTACCAGAGTTATCATTAGCATATAATATTTTATTTGCTTTATTATATGAAACATGTATATGACTGTTATTTGTGGCAATACTTATTAAACTGCCTAATTCTCTATTATTATCTAGTATAGTTCTTGAAAAATTACCTTCTTTTCCAGTAACATATACAGCAGTATTAAGCAAATTATCATAATATGCAAAATGCACATTATTATAACCATCTACAAATAATTCACTAATATATGGCTCTTCTCTTAAAGAGGCAATAGACCAAGTAGAAAGCGATTCAAAGCTGCTCATTCTTATATAATGCTCTGTAATAGGAGGAGCATCTTTTTTTATTTCTCTTTGATATTGGGCACTCAATACAGCATATAAAAAAATAAAGAGTGCAGCAATTAATATACTACTTCTTTTTAGATTTTTTACCATCTTCTATTTTACTTACAGATTCAACACCTTCTTCTTTAGGTCTTATAAATCTGCATTTTATAACATTACCTTTTTCATCAAGAAGTGCTTTTATATGAGAATAGTAAAATATACAATGTTCAATATAGGCATTATCATCAACAATAGAGCCATAAAGATAACTAACACCTTTAATAAGTACATTAGAACCTATATTAACAGGGTGGTTATCACTTCCTGTAACATTAACACCTCTCTCTAATGTAGTATTTTTTCCTATATACACATTACCCTTTATCTGATTACCTGAATATATTTTAACATTATCATCTAGTATAAGTTTCTGATTTTCTAAACATGATAAAAGAACATTATCTCCAATGTAGGCATTTTCACCTAGATGTACATTTCCCTCTATTTTTGCACCATGTGATATAGTTACCCCATAATTAAGTGTAACATTCTTTCCTATATAAGCACCCTTTCCTATATATATGTCTAGCGGTTTTTCATCTTTATCTCTTTCGAGTATCTGTTCTACTACAGTATCATCTATAAAGAAATCTTCCCCGTCATATATAGTAATTATATTTTTCAATTTATTATATACATTGGATCTTGCTATAGATTCCATTTCTTTTAGAACAGTTTTATCATTAAATCCTAATACAACTCTGCTGTCTTTAGGCATATATGTAGAAATGGATAAGTTATTATTAACAAACATCTCTATCAAATCTGTAAGATAAAGTTCATTTTGAGCATTATTAGACTCTAATTTTTGTATAAGCTCCTCTAAAGGCTTCATTTTAAAGCCGTATATACCAGCTACATATTCATTAAAATTGTCCAAAAGTTCATCTTTTTCATAAGAAAACTTTTCATCTTTATAGGTTTTATAAAGTTTTTCATCGTCTTTCATTGCAAGCACATCTTTATACTCTATAACACCTATAACATTGCCTTGAGAGCCTTGTCTGTACTTGCTTTTTTTACCATCATATGTTAATCCTCTGCTTCTTAATATTCTTCCATAATAGTTGCTTCCTTTAGGACCATCATACATAGCAGTCATAACTATCATATCAGTTTTAGACTTTAAAAACTCCTCATGAAACTCTTTCATAGTATCAGAATCTATAAGCCCCATATCAGCATATATAACATAACAGTATTTTATATTTTTTAAATCGCTTTTTTCAAGCCCAACCTTAACGGCATGACCTGTACCTCTTTGTTCTTCCTGATAAGCAAAATTAGTATTAGCCTGCTTTCCTACAGCATTAGCAACATCTAGTGCTTTTATACCTACTACTATGGTAATATTGCTTTTAGGCATACCATTTCTAACAGCAAGTCTAACTCTTTCTATACTAGGCACTCCCCATATGGTATGAAGCATTTTAGACGTTGAACTTCTTATTCTTTTACCATGTCCGGCTGCTAATATTATCACCAAAGTATCATTTTTAGAAAACTTTGACGATAGTGAAGAGAGAGCATTTTCTATTTCTACTACATTTTTTTCCATAATAGCAACTCCTAATTTTTCTTATCATTTGCTTTTTGTTTATTTGTATATATTTGTTCAAATACAGGTTTTTTAACGTTTAAAGGAAGCGGATTAGAGACTTTTTTGTCATTTACTATATTTGCCTTATTATCCAGCTGTTCTTTTGCTTTCATAATATCTTCTAAACTATTCTTTTTATAATCATTTGGAAGAAAAGTATTTTTACTGTCTAATTCTAATTTATCTTTATTCTTATCCTGATTAAAAGTTTCATCTTCTTTTAACCATTTTCTTAATACTTTCGCTACAGATTCGCATAACTTATCAAGTTTTTGTTTAGCCCTAACATTACCGCCTAAATTAGAATCTTCTTTAATGATAAGTTTGTAGAGCTGCATAGCCTTTATTATATTTTTCTTTTCAAAGTTATAATAATCAGCAACTTTTTCTATACCGCCGAAATAGGAGGCAGTGAGATAACATCTGTAAGCACCTTCTATATCTTTTTGATTAAAAAGTTCATTTCCTTTTCTTACTAAAGCACTTCTTGTAGAATCTTTTATTTCCATATTCTACATTATATACCTATAATAGAAAACTGCAAGTACTAATTTTATAAATATATTATGTTAAATTAACTTTATTTTAAATAATATACTATTAATAATAATTACTAAATAGTTTTTTCTTTCTTTTTTAATTCATATTTCATTTCTCTTATCATACTAAGTCCTAAAGGTATAGAAAGTAAAAAGGTTAGTAAATCTGAAAAAGGCTGAGCTATTTCTATACCTGTAAGTCCAAATATTTTTGGAAATACATATATTATAGGTATAAAAAATATTCCTTGTTTTGCAACAGCTAAAATAGAAGCCCTTATTGTTTTTCTTGTTGTCTGAAGCATCATACTTGATAATGTTATAAATCCCCATAAAGGCAGACTCAATGCTTGATAATGTAATGCTCTGTATGCTACTTCAAGCAATGCATTATCTTTATCATTAAACATATGTACAATTTGTGCTGAATTCATAAATATAAATACAGAAAGCAAAAGTAATACAAAGGTTGATATTTTAACACAAAAATAAAACGCCTTTATAACCCGCTCATATTTTTTAGCCCCATAATTAAATCCGCATACTGGCTGAAAACCTTGTCCAAAACCTATAATGGCCGAATTAGCAAACATAGCAACTCTATTAACTATAGACATAGCAGCTATTGCAGCATCTCCAAATGGTGCAGAAGCTATATTTAAAAAAGCAGTAGAAAAACTTGATATACTCTGTCTGCAAAGGCTTGGAAGCCCTCCTACAACTATAGCCTTATATTTTTGAAGGCTAGGGGAAAAGTCTTTTAACTTTATAGGCAAAGTTCCCCATACATTAGTACCAATCAAAAGTATACAGAATCCTGCAAACTGACTTATTATAGTACCTATAGCCGCACCTTTTACTCCCATAGAAAAATGAAATATTAAAATAGGGTCTAATATTATATTTAAAACAGCCCCTGTTACCAAACCTATCATAGCAAATACAGCATTACCCTGCAGTCTTAATTGATTATTAAGAACCAAAGAGGCCGTCATATACGGAGCACCCATAAGTATATATCTCATATAGCTTATAGAATATGGGAGTATAGTTTCTGTTGAACCTAAAATATGTGCTAATGGATTTATAAAAATTGTACCAAGTATAAATATTATAAATCCTACTATCATTGCAGACAAAAAACCAGTTACAGCCATTTTTGATGCTTCATCTGTTTCTTTCGCCCCAAGTTTGATAGATATATAGTTGCCAGAACCATGACCAAAGAAAAAGCCTATAGCCTGTATTATTGCCATCATAGAAAACACTATTCCAACTGCTGCTGTAGATTGAGTATTTATCTTACTTACAAAGAAAGTATCTGCCATATTATAAAATGATGTAGTTAGCATACTAATAATCGTAGGAATACCCATTTTTATTACCAAACTTTCTACATTTGACTCTGTTAATTCTTTATATTTTTTATTCTGCCTTTCTGTTTCTTTTAATTCATGTTCATCATTTGAGTTCATACTATCACCTTAAAATAATATTATATAACTTTTTTTTATAACTTCAATATGATTTTTTTGTTTGACTTTTTTAATTTTTCTAGTACGATATTAAGTAAACATAATTGTTAGGATAAAATATATGAATAATGATGTAGAAAATTTTATAAAAAAATTAGAAAATAAAGATGAATATACTTTCACATTAGAAATATCACCTCAGGCTAAATATGATTTAGGATACATAGAAGAAAAAATAAATAATTCAAATATATCAGATTATATAGATGCATTTGTTGTAACAGATTCGCCTTTTGCTAATTTAAAAATTTCTTCAATACTCGCTGCATTACAATTAAAGCAAAGACTAAATAATAATAAACCATTTATAACTACTCAAACTATGAGAGATAAAAACTCAATAGCATTGCAAAATGACTTACTTAATAGGAGCTAATTATTTTGATTTGAGAATGATACTTGCAGTTACAGGAGACGCTGTAGCAAATGGAAATCAAAAACAGGCTAAAGCTGTATTTGAAGGTAATTCTAATTTATTAATAAACATTATAAAAAATTTGAATAACTGTAAAAGTTTAGGAGAGTTTTCTTTTAAAGAACCATTAAAACATATATATCCATTTTGTGTTATTAACAGTTATGCAAAAAATAATGACAGCCTAAAAGTAAGGCTTGCTAAAAAAGCAAACTCTGGAGTTAAAGCAATATTTACTCAGCCAATATATGAAATAGAAAGATTAGAGCTTTTATTAAAATGGATAGATGAACTTCCATTAAAAGAAAAACCCGTATTAGTACCAGGTTTTTTTCCTATACTTACATATAAAACAGCATATTTCATATATTATAAACTTCCGGGGGCTTATATACCTGAAGCTTGGCTTAATAAACTAAAAGAGGCAAGCGATAAGTCTCCAGAAGAAGAGAAAAAAGTAGCATATGAATTATCAGCAAATCTTTTTAATAGTATGATTAAAAAACATAAAAAAATGCATATAATGAGCATGAATAACTATGATTTTGTTGTTAGTTTGTTAAAAAATATTTAAATTAACTACGCTTTTATTGTATTCTAAATCCAAAATACTAAAAAATTATCCATTATTTTTATAAAATTTAAAATTTTATTAAGAAATTATTTTTTTTTATTAAAAAAAAACGGGATTTTTTTCATTTCTACGTATTTAAACATGAAAATATAATATTTATAGAATTAGATTTTTTAATCTATTTTATAAATTAGTATTTATAAAAAAGGTAATATAAGATGAAATTTACGGTTAATTTTTTAAGTAAAAAAAATATAATTTTCTTTATTTTATTGAGTACTATTAATATTTATGCGGAAAGTATACCAAATTGGATTATTAATCCTAAAAGTATATATGATGAAAATAAATATTTGTCTGCAGTTGGTGAAGGTTTGACATTAAAAGATGCTCAGATTAATGCATATATTAATCTTTCAAAAACATTTTCCATATCTGTAAATTTTGATGCAGCTTCTTTAGAAAGATGGAATGAAACAGGTAAGAATGTAGATAGTCAGTCATTGTATTATGAGAATGCTAAGTTGCAATCGTATGCCGAACTTTTCGGTGTAGAGTTTAAAGAGGCACATTATTCTCCGAATGAAAATATATACAGAGTTTTGGCTGTCATTGATAAAGAAAAATCAATAAAAATTTTGAGTCAAAAAATTCGTTATAATGAAATGTCTATTAATGAATATATGAATAATATGTCTAATAATCCAATAGAAAGATATTCAGTATTAGATATAGTATTAGTATTAGCTAAAAAAAATCAAATGTATTATGATGAACTCATTGTTTTGGGAGTGGATAATATATCTTTAAAATATAATGCCAGCCAAATAGAAAGTATGAAATTAAATGAATCAAAAAACATGACTTTTAATTTGGTTATGGAAAACAACTATTCAGCATTAGCACAAACAATAGAAAGTACTGTATCCAAATCAGGGTTTAAATTAACTAAATCCAATCCAGCATATAATTTTAATATAAGAATAGATTGGAGCGATTCAAGGGAATTACCAGATTTTGCAGGAGGCGGATTTATGGTATATTATCAGTTTCAGATAGATTTATTGGATAGAAATGGAGATTTGATATACACATTTAACTTTGGAGATCAATCAAATGGCAGGCAGCATGGCTTTACAGAAGCTGAAGCTAGAAAATATATTTTAACAGAAATTACAAAAACGGTTAAAGAAGAATTTAAAGGTAAATTTTTAGAATTTTTTAATCAGTATATATAAGGTATTTATTATGAAAAAAAAATATTATTTCATTATTTTAATAGGATTGTTTTTTATTATTTCCTGTGATGAATCCATTAATGAAAACTCAAGTATATCAAATGAACTTAGAATAAAGCAGATACTTTTTGCTTCTTCTAAAAATGTGAAGGAAGAAGACTTGTTCTATGCTGTATTTGAAAATATTAGTGATAATAATAATTATAAAATAGTAGACACAAAAGGTTCTGCTATTGGTATAGATCCTCCTGATTGGTATAAATATATGAATGATTCAGATAATTTGAAATCTCTATATAGTGATTATTTAATTTTTATATACCAAGACTCTGGAAAAAATTTAAATAGCATATCAAGAGAGATAGACACCATAAAGATTAATAATTTATTTAATAACTATATAAATAAAAAAATATCCTCATATTTTAATACAAAAGAATTATTGTTTAGCGGATTAAAAAAAGAAGGTGATTGGTGGATATTGATAGATAATAATGGAGATAGAATATATCAATACACCACAATTTATCTTATGAGTAAAGACATTTTTAATAGTCAATTATCTAAATATTTAAATAAATAAAAATAAAAGAGGTAAAATCATGAAAAAAATACTATTTCTACTTTTCACATTATCTGTGGTATCTTTTACTCAGACTCAATCTGAATATACGGTAATAGATACAAAAGGAGCAGCTTTAGGTTTGGAAGCACCTGAGTGGATTAATTATGTATCATCTGTTTCACAAATGCAAAGTCTATTTCCAGGTAAAGTTGCATTTGTCAAATATGAAACAGGTCCAAATCTTAGTTTAATTCAGAGAAGAGTAAATACTACAGGAATTAATGCTGATTATGCCAGAGTTGTATCAACAGCTGTCAAACAGGCATTCAAAGAGCATGCCAATTGGTCAGATGAAGAATTCAATCAAAAAATGGGTGAAGATTCTATTATTGGTTCTGCCAAAGCAAAATTTAAAGGTTTGAAAAAAGAAGGAGACTGGTGGGTATTAAGAAGAGATTTAGATGGAAATAAAGAATATACTTATTATGTACTTTATTTGCTAGATGAACAAATTTTCTTAAAAGATTTAGGATTAATAATTGAAGAATCAGCACAAAGTATAGGAAATAGTGCATTAGGCGATAAAGTAAAATCTGATATACAAAATGTAGAAGAATTATTCTATGAGAATCAGACACCTTATTAATATTTATATAATAAAAAATTAATATTCTATAGGTAATATAATACTATTATTACCTATAGAATTACTATATCAATCAAAAATGGAAAATACACAATGAAAAAAATAATTATTATATTTATTTCTTTATTATCATCTTTTCAGATTATTTATTCAGCAGATCAATTAACATTGGAAAGAAATAGAGTTCTTCAAAAAATGGGAGATGCTTTATTTGATGATCAATGTGTTTTATGGTTTACAGATGCTTTAACAGGCAGAGGTTTATCTCAAGCCAAAGTTACTATAGATGGTATAGGTAATTTTACAACTGACAGATCTGGTTTAGTATTTTTTGATGAACCAGAAGATGGAGAATATTTTGTACTTGTAGAAAAAGAAGGGTATTATGATGGAGAATTTTATATAGAAATACTTAATGGAACAATAGTTCAAACGGAAAAACAGTATCCTATTCCTCCTTATAATAATTTAGAAGATATACGTATAGTTTTAACTTGGGATCAATATCCATACGATTTAGACAGTCATTTAGTTAAATCAGGCGATTATCATATTTCATTTCGTAATATGAGAACGGCCTCAGATGGTTCAGCTATGCTTGATATTGATTCTATGAATGGGTATGGACCAGAAACTATTACCATCAAAAGAGTTAATAATTACGGAGCATATTCTTTTTATGTTCATAATTTTTCGGAATCTAATAATCCAAATTCTTATAATTTAAGTAGATCGAATGCCGTTGTTAGAGTATATTGGAAAGGCAGATTACTTTATACATTTTATGTACCTAGAAATAGAAAAGGTACTATTTGGAATGTATTTGAAATAAGAAATGGAAATATATTAGAAATCAATCAAATACACTAATATTTAAGTGAGTTCATAATATGAAAAAAGATCTAAAAATAATAATTATATTCTTATTTTTTATGTATCTTCCTTTATTTCCTGAAGAATATGTAATAAGGTATTTAGGTGAACTTGAAGAATTAAGAGTAAATATACAGAATGGAAATACATATTTAGGTGATACTATAGTAATAGCAGAGGACTTAGATTTTGAAAATAGATATTTTCCTGGTTTGGGGGATGATGAAAATATTTTTGAGGGTACTATAGAAGGAAGAGGAAAAACATTCTTTAATTATAATTCAGACTATCCATTTGTATATATTTTAGGAAAAAATGGATCTATAAAAAATCTTTTAATAGATAATGGAAAAATTGAAGGAGATAATTCAGCGGCCTTTGTTTACTTAAATAAAGGAACAATATCTAGTTGTCTTAATGGAGCATATGTTTATGGTAAAAAAAATGCTGCTGGTATTTGTGTATTTAATGAAGGGATAATAACATCTTGTTATAATACTCAGGATATAAAATCAGAAGCTGATAATTTAGATCCAAATATTGGCGGCATAGTAGCTTTTAATGATGGCGGATATGTAGAATTATCTGTTAATGCTGGTGATTTATACGGTTATTGTACAGTAGGCGGAATTGCTGGATATTCAGAAAATGGATCTATCAACAAATGTTATAATGCTGGAAAAATAGACGGAGGTGTTGCAGCTGGTATAGTTGGAATGGCAAAAAAAACAAAAATAATGAATACCTACAATATAGGAAATATTTCATTAACTATTGATGACAGCGGAGCAGGAGGAATATTTGGATCTGCTGTGAATTCAGATGTTTCATATTCTTTCAATCTTGGAAAAATTGAATATACTGTCAATTCATATGCAGGCTCTATAGGAGCATATATAGAAAATACAACTTTTGATGAATGCTTACATCTATCTGGTACTGTAGGAATAGGTAATGAATATGTCAATCCAGGTGATTATAGTTTGGGTAACATAATAGGAAATGCAATGTTAAAAGGATTATCTGGAGTTAAAGCTATAAGCAAAAAAAAATTTTCTAATCCTGATACATTTTCTAAATGGGGTATTGGAAGTATTTGGGAGTTCAATGGCAAATGGTATCCATCTTTAGTAGATGTTGTAAATTAAATTATTTAAATTTATGGAGTATAAAAAATGAAAAAATTTATCTTAATTATTATATCTTTAATCGCATCTGTCTCTTTTATTTACGGACAGCAAGGCAGAATAGCTAGATTTCCTTTCACAGGAACTGCTATAGATAATGGCAGCAGTATAGGTTCTGATTATGCTAAAAAAATTCAATCTGAATTAACATCTCTTGGTTATAAATTTGTATCAAGAGATTCTGAATTACAATCCATATTAGAACAAGAAGTTAAATTTCAAAGAGCATATAATAGAAAAGATTATATAAACGCCGCTACTATGGTTAATGCCGATTATGCTTTAACTGGAACTATAAATAATATAAATAATAAATATGATATATCTGTATCATTAGTTAATCTGGCTACACTTGAAGAGATAGTTGTTAATAAGTCATTATATTCTTTAAATGATCAAGAAGCAAAAAATGCTGTAATTGATATAGCAGGTGAGATAGATGCTAAATTAAATGGCACAAAATATGTTTCTGTTGCAGAAAAAAGACAGATTAAACAACAGCAGAATATAAAGAATCAATATAATACATATTATTCTTATGAAAGAGGATACAGAGCTGCAAATGTTGCTAAATGGGTTGGAAGAGTTTCTTGGATTGTAGGAATTGGTTTAATAATTGTTCCATTTGCAATAGATGCTAAATGGGGAAATCACTTCGGATATTTTTTAACAACTGAACCTAATAATATGACTTATGGTGATTATGGTCAAGTTGTTTCATCAACTGGCGGTATGTATTCCAAGTCGGATTTAAATATTATGAGAGGTGTGTTTTATACTGGTATAGGATTATTTGCAGGCGGTTTAATAACAGATATAGTTGCATCTTCAGTTCAAGGTTATTACAAAAATAAAATGAATAGCGGATACTATTCTTTTGCTCCTGTAATAGTTCCTTATGATAATGGAGCTGTATCTTATGGAGCAGAATTTAGATTTTCATATCAATTTTAATTACTGTTGGAATAAAATGAGAAATATTATTTATACTTTTACATTTTTTATAATATTGGCATTGTCATTAAATGCACAATATGGTAAAGCTATAGCTTCATTGCCTTTTAGAGGAGAAAACATAACTCCGCAGGAAAGTGAGTACTTAGCAAGCATGTTTGCAAGTGAATTTGTATCAAGAGGCTATACATTAGTAACGAGAACATCAGCATTCAAAGAAACTCTGGCAGAAATGCATTTTCAAAAAGATATATCAACCGCTAATATTGCAGAATTTGGAAAATTAGTAGGTGCTGATTATGTTTTAGTTGGAAATATTGATTATGTATTTGGAAAAATGGCTATGACGGCACAAGTTATTAGCGTAGAAAAAGCTACTATATTAGCATCTGCTACAGAAGATATAAGAGATATTTCTGATATTAATCAGGATATAGCTGCCAAAATGGTCAAAAAAATAGTTTTAGATATGAGTATATTGGTAAATTAATACATATAACTAAATAGTGTATTTTAACAACAACTAATAAAATGCACTATTTAGTTAATTAGCAAAATAATATGAATCCTCACAGAACGAAACTATAGCACAAGTACTAAGCTCTGGATCCATCATATAGCTTTCTGTAAGGGTAACATTAAACTCTTCAGGCTTTAATTTATCAAAAATTATTCTGTTTCCGTACATATTAGTAAGTGCTTTATATCCGAAAGAGTATCTGCATCCTACATGTTTTCTTTTACCATTATTTTTTAAATTAAGCAAATTTTCCATGTGTGTTTGAAGTATATCAACATAGTTTTCTATAATATGCGTACCTATTGCATTATAAAAGTAATAATCTTTATAATCATCATTATCATAAAGCCCTTTCAAAAATCCTGCAAACTTCTCTCCAAGACTTACAAGAGTAAAACCTATAGTGTCTTCATCTTTATCAAAAAAATCAACGATAGAGTTATAAGGCTCTTTTTCCATACGCTCTAAAGGTATCTCTATTTTTTCATCTTTTAATTGATTAGTATTAAAATCAACATCATATATATAAAGTTTATCATTTTCAGTAGTAGTTTTATAAAATCCGTAAATCATTACAGGCTCTATTAAATTATTTTCTATGATATTATTTTTCATCTCTTCGTATTTAGGCTCTACTTTAGTTTTTATCATCTCATTATATTTTTCAATGTCCTGATTTTTAGCAGAATATCCAAAACCTGCTCTGAAAAGCCTAACTTTATTAATCATATCAAAAGCCTCTTTTTCTATTTCCTTATTAAACTCAAAAACTTTTCTTCCATAGAAAGGAGGTTTATTTATATAATGTTGATGATTTTTATGATTTATTTCTGGCATAATTCTTCCTTTGTTGTTATGCTCGAACTCGCTTTATAGTTTCAAGCAAATGAATTTGCTTGAAGGCTCGTTCTCGCTTTTGTTTATTGCTCGCCTCAGCCTGTAATAAGCTAGCAAGTAGACTCACTAGCTGGCTTCGGCTCACTTTTATTTTGCTATACACACATAATATGGCTGCAATAATTTATTATCAATTTAATTAAATTCGTTTGGCTAAATTTTTATAATTATTATTTTTCTTTATCTCTGTCAGCTATTATTTCTTTTATTGCTAATATATCATCAAAACCGTCTTTGCAGTAAAATATCTTAGCAGTATCTCCATAAACCTTTTTGCAAGTATTTTCAACAAAGTCCTTAGTTAAAGCTGCCCCTCCAAGTAAAATTGGTATCTTTAATCCTTTGTCTCTAATGTATGCAAGATTATCTTTCATAACTTCAGTAGATTTTACTAAAAGACCAGACATACCTATACAGTCAGCATTATGTTCATGATACGCCTCTATAAATTTTTCTATGGATACTTTCGTGCCAAGATTAACAGTTTCAAATCCATTATTTTTCATAATGATTTCAACTAGGTTTTTACCTACATCATGAACATCTCCTGCCACAGTACCAAGTATAATTTTAGCAGTTTTTTCTTGCTGCTTTTTCTCTAAAAACTTTGATAAAAAGTCAACACTCTTTTTCATAACTTCCGCAGAACCCAAAACAAAAGGAAGCTGTATAGTGCCTTCTCCGAATTTTACTCCGATATCAGCCATAGTAGGAAGAAGTATTTCATCTATTATAGCCTGAGCAAATAATTTTTCTCCTCCAAACTCTTCACTGTTTTCTTTTACTTCATTAAGCAACACCTGCATATCTTTCCATTCGCCGTCAAGCATAGCATCTCTTATGGCTTCTCTTATAGGCTTTTTTATATTTTCTTCAGTGTTTACTTTTTTTTCTTTTTTGTCAGAAAAGTGATTTATATAATTTATAAGAGGCTCTTTACTGTTGTTTTTATTATATATTAATTCCCTTGCTAATTCTATCTCTTTTTCATCTATTTTTGATAAAGGAAGTATTTGAGCAACATTAACAATGGCCGTAGTAAGACCATGATTAATAGCTTCGTATAAAAATACAGAGTTCATTATTTTTCTAGCTTCTTCTTTAAGCCCGAAAGATATATTAGATACTCCTAAACTAATAGAGCATTCAGGATATTTTTTTGATAACTCTTTTATAGCATTAAGAGTTTGAACTCCTGCTAAAAAGCTATTTTCATCACCGCTTGCAAGTGTAAAAGTAAGAGGGTCAAATATTATGTCATGAGGAAGTATTTTATGAACATTGACAGCACGCTCATACATTCTCTCAGCCATTTTTAATTTATCTTCGCATGTAAAGGCCATTGATTTTTCATCTATTGTAAGAAGCATAATAGAAGCACCATATTTTTTTGCAAGAGAACATATTGCATCAAACTTTTCTTCTCCCTGCTCCATATTAGCAGAGTTTATTATAGGTTTTCCTCCATATACTTTTAAAGCCGCTTCTATTACATTTGGTTTTATAGCATCAATAACTAATGGCAGAGAAATTTGCTTAACATAAGCTGAAATAATTTTTGTAATATCTTCTGCTTCATCACGTCCAGCCCAAGCAGCATTAACATCTATGGCATGGCTTCCAGCTTTTACCTGTTTTATTCCTACGTCAAGCATACCGTCCATATCACCTGCAATCATAAGTTCTCTAAATATTTTACTTCCAGTAGCATTGCTTCTCTCCCCTATCATTAAAGGAGCAGGCTTTTGTTTTATACTTACAGTATTAAATAAACTCGCTATATAAGGTCTTGGTTTTTCTAATGCTGTTTTTTTTGGTTTGATGCCTTTTACTTTTTTAGCTAATGCGTCTATATGCAAAGGTGTTGTACCGCAGCAGCCTCCTATAAATGAAAGCCCGTTTAAACTAAAAAACTCACTATTAATATCTGCGAATTCTTCAGGTGTCATACTATAATATGCTTTTCCGTCTCTGTTTTCTGGAAGTCCTGCATTGCTGTGTATTGATATTGGCATGCATGATATTTCCGAAAGTCTTTTTATATGACGCATTGCCATGTCTGGACCTGTACCGCAGTTCATACCTATAGAAAATATATCCAAATTTGAAAGTATTGTATATGCTGTTTCTATATCGGTACCCAAAAGCATAGTGCCTTCTTTTTCTATAGTAACAGAAACCATTATTGGTATTTCTTTATTTAATTTTTTTGCCGTATCATTAACTGCCAGTATAGCCGCTTTTAACTGCAGTACATCTTGTGCTGTTTCGAGAAGTATAATATCAACTCCTCCGTCTATTAATCCTCTTGCAGCTTCAGCGTATCCATTATACATTTCATCAAAAGAAATTTGTCCAAGGCTAGGAAGTTTTACTCCCGGACCTAAACTGCCTGCAATAAAAATATCTCTGTTCAAATCGCCTTTAGAATTAGGATTTTTTAAATATTCTTCTCTAGCTTCATTTGCTATTAATGCAGCACTTTTAGCAAGTTCGTAAGATTTATCTGCAATGTCATATTCATTTAATACCCAAGGTATTGCCCCGAAACTATTAGTCTTTGTGATATTGGCATTGGCATTTAAATAATCTATATGTATTTCTTTCATTATATATGGAGCTGTTATATTTAATATTTCATTACAGCCTTCAATATTATTGCCGTCTATAATCCAAGATTCTTTTTTTATATCTTTTTTTTGAAGTTCTGTACCAGTGGCACCATCTATTATTAAATACTGTTCTTTTATAAGTTCTCTTAATCTCTCTTTTATATTATTCATTACTATTTATACTCCAATTTTATTTTTTACACCATGTAAGAAACATTCTAATATAAAAATATAAATATGACAAGTTTGTATTAACATAATTATTGTTTAGTAGTATGAGTTTTTTTACATTTTTTATATAAAAAATTTGTATCTTATTAATTTATTTAAATAATACTTGACAAAATTATTTGCAAAACCTTTTCATTATAATATAATGCAGTTTAATAATTCATAAAACATCAGTATTTTATCTGTTTGTACCAACAAGAAATTAGCAAATAATTAATTAAAAAAAATGATAAAAATTAATACAATATAAATATTAATTAATTTAGTTTTAAAATAAGTATATTAATAGTCTTTATTAATTTGTTTAAGAGCCAGAGATATTGCATTTAAGTATTCCTTAGTTTTTTGAAGTATAACATATGAGTATCATAATTTAAAGCTGAATGTATGCGTTTATAATTCCAAAAATTATTATATTTCCTTAATTTTTGATTAGCTTTCTCTAAAGTTAATTCTTGTGTACAAAAGTCATAAAATTCTTGTTGGTCACAGTGATGTGTACTTTCAACTACGCCATTGTACCAAGGAGATGAGACAGGACTATAAACTCTTTTAATATGCTTCTTCTTACAAAATATATCTAATGGGTGTTCTTTCTCAAATAAAAGTTTTCGGTAAGTAAATTCTGTGCCATTGTCTGTTTGAATACAATGAACGCGAAATGGAAAATATTCTAGCATACGTTCAAGAAAATTAATAGTGCTTTCTGGTGTTTTTTCAGAATATAAATATCTAAAACTTATTTTAGTAGCGATATCCACAGCAGTAAACTGGTAATAGCGTATTTCTCCAAAAAAAGCATATGACGAAGTCC
>NZ_ARQI01000124.1 GCF_000384655.1 Brachyspira innocens ATCC 29796
ATGATAAAATAGAATATTTAAAAGATTTTAAATTCAATATATGTCCAGAAAATACTATTAGTGACGGATATATAACTGAAAAACTTTTTGATGCTTTTAAAGCAGGATGCATACCTATATATAATGGTGATGAAAACATAGAACTAGATTTAGTTAATAAAAATGCACTGCTATTTTTTAAAAAAGATGAAGATAATGAAGAACTTATAAAAGAAATAGAAAAACTCCATAAAGATGATAAATTATTTGATTCTTTTCAAAAACAAATAAAAATATATGACTCTATGGTAGATTATATTTGGGAGAGAAGAGTAAAAATAATAAGCAAACTTGAAACTCTTATTAATGAAAGATTAAAATAAATATTTCTGATTATTTTATTTATTTGTTGGTATTCTTAAAAATATCTCCATACCAATAGAAAGTACATTACTATTAAGCCTGTTCCAAGCCTTTATTTCGGATATATCTATATTAAATCTTCTTGCAATTATCCAAAGAGTATCTCCAGACCTAACATGATACATTATATCTTTATATTCATAATCAGGAGGAGGCAAAGATTCAAAATAAACAAATTTACCTTCTCTTATTCTCTCTTGTTCCTCTTCATACTGAGCTAAATCAACCTGCTTTGCATTATCAAGACCCTGAATAGGTATCATAACCTGCTGACCTATATTAAGACTTTTTGATTTTAATTTATTTATTTCTACAATGGCATTTATAGGAACACCATAAAATTTAGAAAGATGAGAAAGTGTTTCATTCATTTTTACTTCATGACGTCTAAAAGTAACTCTCTCACTTGCGGGTATTTTAGCAAATGTTTCATTAAATTTATCACCAAGTCCTTCAGGAACTCTTAAAGGATATCTCACCATACCAGGAGGTGTTACCCCTCTTGCCAAATGAGGATTTAAAGCCTTTAAATCTTCAGTATCAACTTCTATCATCTTAGCTATAACAGATAAATCAGCCGCATCATCTACATAAACTAAATCACCTTGAGGAAAAACAACTTTAGGCTTATTAACTTTAAAACCAAATCTTTCAGGGTTCTTTGCAATAATAACAGCGGCAACATATTTTGGTATATACTCTTCAGTCTCTTTTGGAAGCACCCCTGCCTCAAGCAAATCTTCAAAATCATTACTCTTTACTTCACGTATAGCTTTTGATATTCTTCCGCCTCCTGCATTATAAGCTATTAATGCAATTACCCAAGATTTGAAATTTTTATCAAGCCTCACTAAATGATCAGCAGCAGCCTTTGTAGAACGCTCAGGGTCAAATCTGTCATCAGACCAATAATTTACTTTAAGATTATATATAGCCCCAGTCATAGGCATAAACTGCCAAAGACCAGCTGCCCCTGCATGCGAAACTGCCTGAGGATTAAAATCGCTTTCTATTATGGGCAAATATACCAAATCTTCTGGAACACCTTTCTCTGCAAATACTTCTTTAATATAAGGCAAATATATTTGGGCTCTGTCTATAATTTTCTGCATATAAGGTTTCCAGCTTCCCTGATATCTATTTATATAATAAGAAACTCTGTCATTTCTAAAATCATTTACATCAAAACCTCTAAGCTCAACTACTTTTATATCTCGCCCTAAAGATTCCCCAAACACGCTAAGCTCGTAAAGATTAACTCCTTCAAGTGCTTTTCTTATGTACATATCAAATGTATCACAAGAGTTAACAAACAACATTATTATTACAAGAAAAATAACTATTATAGTCTTCTTTATTTTTTTAATAATAAACAGCCCCAAAATTATTTATTTTTTTAATTAGTATATTTAACATTATTATTTAAAGATTTGCAACTTTTTTAACATTTAAAAAATCGGATATCATGCTAAATAAGTTTAGATTTTATTTAAAAAAGTATATATTTATATATTGATTTTGTAAATATTTAGTGAATAAATTATAATCATACATAAAAAAATAATATATAATGTAAAATTAATATAAAAAAACAGGCAGTATAAATTAAATATACCGCCTGCTAATTTCACATAACTTTACATTATTTTTCTAAATATGCATAGAAAAACTTATGGAAACCTAATGGATTATACACAACATCTTTTAATTTAGGATTAACAAGCAAAGGTTCTGTAAAGAAATAAAGAGGTATAGCTCCCATATCTTCCTGTATAAGTATTTTTCAGCCTCATGCATAGCTTTCATTCTTATATTATTATCATCAGTAGACATAGCCTCACCTATAAGCTCATCATATCTTTGATTGCTGTATCCGCCATTATTTTGAGTATTGTAGCTAGTAAACAAACTCATCATAGACATAGGATCACTGTAATCAGCAGACCAATATAGTCTTCCTATCATAAAGTTTTTTTCAAGTAAAGTCTGACCTAATAATGCATTATCTATTTGAGTAATAGTAGAATCTATATTAAGATGTTCTTTCCACATTTGCTGTACTGCTTCAAAAATACCTACATGATTACCTGGATCAGTTTTAAACTCTATTACTGGAAAACCTTCTCCATTAGGATATCCTGCTTCAGCCAAAAGCTGTTTAGCAATTTCTACGTTATTGGAATACCCTTCTTTTGATACATCATACAAATCGCCGCCATTTATTCTAAAATCGCCGTCAACATCATTAACTGCATAAGGCACCCAGCCGCTTGCAGGTTTTTGTCCGCCTTTAGTAACATTTTCTACTATATAGTTTCTGTCTATAGCCAAAGATAATGCCTTTCTTACTCTAGGATCTTTTAAATATTCATTAGTTACATTTATAGGATAATAATAAGTAGCTATAAGAGGCTTAATCTGTATTAATCCTTCCTCCAAAAGTGTAGGAATATCCTGCTGAGGAGGTTCATAAGCCATATGCAAAGATCCGTCTTTTATACCAGCTACAGCAGCTGCACCATTTTGCATAAATACAAATGTTATTTTTTCAGCAACTATACTGTCAGCATTCCAATAATTAGGATTTTTTACCATTATAATATTTTCATCAATATTGCGTTCAGACATAACATATGGACCATTTCCTATATAAGTTTCAGGCTTCAAAGTCCAGCTGTCGCCGTATTGTTCTATTATATCTTTTCTCAAAGGGGAAAATGTAGGAAATGCTGCTACCTCCAAGAAATAAGCAGTAGGAGCTTCCAATTCCACAACCAAAGTATGATCATCAAGTGCTTTAACACCCAAAGAATCTACAGGCATCTCTCCTCTTGTAATAGCCATAGCATTTTTTACTGGTTCATGCTGATAACTATATTCGCTTGCAACTTTTGGGTCAACTTGTCTCTGCCAGCTGTAAACAAAGTCTTCAGCTACAACTGGTTTCCCATCTGACCAAGTAGAATTAGTTCTAAGGTAAAATGTATAAGTTTTTCCATCTGGACTTATTTCCCAATCTTCAGCAACACCTGGTGCTATTTTATTATTTCTATCTCTTACAGTCAAACCTTCAAATACATGAGAAATATAAATTACTCCGTATATCTGTGCATTCAAGCTCGGGTCTATAGTCTTTGGTTCAACACTAAGATTAACTATAATTCCGTCATTTTCATTTTTGCCTTTAGAACATGATATCGAAGAGAGCATCAGCAATATCACTAAGCCAATGCTAATAACAGATGATAAAAATACCCTTTTAGCTTTCATAATAAACTCCATAAAATTAAACTATTTCTATAATTTTAATTAACTACCTTAAATAATAATCAATCAAAACTATGTAAAAATATTTTATATAATTTTATAAACTTAGTCAATTAAAAAAATAAAAAGTTATTAAATAAATTAAGACTTTATTATTTTGTTTATGCATTTTCCTGTATTCATAAATTCAAATATATTATCAATAGAAATAGTTACCATATTAAGCAGTGCCTCATCAGTATAAAATGCATAGTGAGGAGTTATTATAACATTATTCATTTTAAACAATTCTTCTATAATATTATCTTTTAAAACTATATCTTTTATATCTTTATTGGCATATTCTATTTCATTAGTATACACATCCAAAGCTGCTCCTCCAATATGTCCGCTCTTTAAACCATCAAGCAAATCTTCATTATTAACTATCCCTCCCCTGCTTACATTGATAATATAAACGCCTTTTTTCATTTTATTTATAGAATCCTTACATACCATATCTTTAGTTTCTTTGCTTAATGGTATATGATATATTATAACATCGCTCTCTTTATATAGTTCATCTAAACTTACATACTCAGCATAATTTTTTATTTCATCTTTCTCTGTTCTTGAATACACAAATATATTTTTCGGACAAAAACCTTTAAGATGTTTTATAGTTAGAGTGCCTATCCTTCCTGTTCCTATAACTCCAATATTTAAATTTCTCACTTCTTTTGCTACAAGCCCGTTTCTTATAAAATTTCTATTGTATCCGTTTATAATCAAATTATTATAATTTTTAATAAGAGCAAGAAGAGAAAGTATAGTAAACTCGCTTACAGAATTAGGAGAGTATGAAGGAACATTTGCTATTTTTATTCCTATTTTATTAGCGTAATCAATATCAATATTATCATAACCTGCAGATCTTGTACTCATATATTTAATACCAAATTCTTTTAATCTGTCAAGAACCTTATTATTTATTTCATCTCTTGCATTAATAACTATACTATCAAAACCTTGAGTTTCTTTAACAGTATCAATATTTAAATAATGTTTATAGAATGTAAATTTTGTATTATATTTTTTTTCCATTAATTGAAAAAATTCTAATTCATCATTTAAAAGAGAATATACAGCTATTTTCACAATTATTTCCTTCGTACATAATATTATGATAATAATACAAAATAAATAATTTTTTTAACAATAGATTATTAAAAAATAATAATCTATAGAAAAACTATAAAATATATAAAAAAATTTAATACAATAAATTTTAAACTTGGAAAAAGAATACATATATTATAGCAGCAAAAAGAATGAGTATAACAGCTCCCATTCCAATCATTACAATTTTAAATGTATTCATTTTTGAAAAAAGTCTGCTTATTAATGAAGGTTTCTTATCAGCATCATTATCCTCACCTTCAACATATACATCTCTCGTAGGATTAAACATTTTTAATTTGATAGGTTCTAATTCTTCTATTAAACAACAATATCCATCTATTAATTTTAATAGTATCTTAATAGACTTTTCTTCAACATGCTTTTCCAAAACTTCAGCAGGCACTATATATTTTGAATATTTATCCTTCTTACCTTTAAGTTCAAGATATATTATATTTTCTTCAACAGTATTAGAATTAATGCTTACCATAACCTTATCACCTATATTTATATCATTTATAGATGTTCCTCCTATTGGGTCAACTATAAATGAAGCATTGATTAACTTATAGCTAGGTGCTTCCGGCTGTTTAGATGCTTCAGTATTTTCTTCAGATGAATCAGGAGCATAAGCAGTATGCATAGCAGCTGTATTTTCCAATTCTTTGGCTACATTATCCAAAGCATTAGAAACATCTTCAAAACTAAGTACTTTATGAGCTATATCAAAAGTACCTATATGAAAATCCATAAATTTATTCATACTGCTTGCAAATATATCAATAATAGAAATAGTATTATTATTGCTTTGATATATTATAATATTATTAATGTTTTTATTATCATTAAAAATATCGCTTATAATTTTTTGAAATTTATCAAATGATGCATTATTTTCATTATTGAGTTTATTGTATATTTTTATATGTTTATAAAGGGCTAATAAATCTGTATACGAGTTTAAAAATTTAAGAAGTTTATTGTCATTAGATATAACAAATGCAATGTCCATAATTTTACTGTCATACTTATCTATAAAAAATACCATATATATATATTTTTTTAAATCGCTGTATTCTGCTAATATTTTTATAGCTAATACTTCTTTAGAATCTATTTTTTGAGGAGACATATATCAATCACCTATATACAAATTTTAACAGTAATTATAAATAAACAATAATAAAATTTCAACCATATTATAGAAAATAATATATAAAATAATTATGAAATAAACACTTGATTTTTTTAAGTTTAATTATTATAATGGATTATTAAAAATAGCTTTTATTGAAACAATTAATTTTAAGAGGATTTTTATGTCTGAAAATACAAATAAAATACAAAAAAATGCTGAGTTAATATTCACATACGTATATAATAATAGAATAATATTCATATCAGGCTTTGTGCTGTTAATAGTAATAATAGCTGGCATTTTAATATATAAAGCTAATATAGAAAGTCAGGACTCTGCAAGAAACACTGAGTTTGAATCTGCTTTGGCATTGTATAATGTATATCAAAATGCTCAGTTGCCAGAGGAACAATTAAATGCTCCTGCATTAATTATTGATATTACTTCAAGATTTCAGAAAGTATACTCAGCTGCTAAAGGCAAAAACTTAAAATTAAGAAGTGCATATGCTTTAGGCTGTGTTTACTACGATATAGAAAATTTCACAGAAGCTGAAAAGTACTATCAGGAAGTGGCAAATGCAAGAGGTTTTTATTTACAGGATAGTGCAATGTATAATTTGGCAAATACTCAGATAGAATTAACCAATTATACTCAGGCCGCCTCTACTTTAGAAAATTTTACAAAAGCATATTCCAAAAGCTATTTGATACCTCAGGCTACTTTAACATTATCTGATGTTTATTTAGCACAAAATGATAAAACTAAAGCATTAAATGTGTTAAAATCATGGGTTAGTCAGAATACTAATAATATAGAATATCTTAATATATTTAGAGAAACTATTTCATTAATAGAAAATAATGTTTATTAATACCTAATGTTAATAAATTTATTAAATAAATATATACAAATATATCCATACTTTAATTAAAGGAAAAAAAATTGAACAAAAATGCTCCTCTCATAGTTCAGGGCGATGGTACTATTCTTTTGGATGTCAGCACAAAACATTTTGAAGAAATCAGAAATTTTATGCTTGTATTTGCCGAACTTGTTAAAAGTCCTGAATATATACATACTTATAGAATAACATTAGTATCATTATGGAATGCTGCAAGTTTAAACTACACTTCAGAACAAATAATCGGATTTTTAAAGAAATATACCTCTTATGAAATCCCAAAAAACATAATAAAACAAATAGAAACAAGTATTGAAAAGTATGGAAGAATAAAAATTATCAAAGAAAATGAAAAATATTATCTTATAAGTGAAGACAAAAACATAATAGATGAAATACTTCACTATAAACTTATGACCAAATATATAAAAGCAGAAATTAATAATAACAAATTAGAGATAGATGCCACATACAGAGGTCATATAAAATTAGCACTTATAAATATAGGATATCCAGTACAGGATTTAGCAGGTTATAAAACTGGAGAGCCTTATCATTTTAATATGAGAACAAAATTACCTTCTAATGGTGAGGATTTTGCTTTAAGAGATTATCAGAAAAACTCTGTTGAAGCATTTTATGCAGACGGCAAGCCAGAAGGCGGTGCTGGGGTAATAGCACTTCCATGCGGTACTGGTAAAACTGTTGTAGGTATTGCGGCAATGTATAAAACACAAACTAGAACACTTATTATAGTTACTGGTGTCACAGCATGCAGACAATGGCGAGATGAAATACTTGATAAAACTGATATACCTCCTGAAGATATAGGTGAATATAACGGACTAAATAAAGAAATTAAGCCTATAACAATAGCTACTTATAAAATTCTTACATACAGAAAAAATAAAGAATCTCCTTTTGTGCATTTTGAATTATTTTTCCAGCATAATTGGGGACTTATAATATACGATGAAGTTCACTTGCTTCCAGCACCTATTATAAAACTTACAAGTGAAATTCAAAGTATGAGAAGATTAGGCCTTACTGCTACTCTAGTACGTGAAGATGGACTTGAAAAAGATGTTTTCTGTCTGATAGGTCCTAAAAAGTTTGATATACCTTGGAGAGAGCTTGAGGAGAAAAAGTTTATTGCTGAAGCATACTGCTATGATATAAGAATACCTTTAGATGAAAGCCATAGGTCTGATTATGTTGTATCAAGTGATAAAGTAAAATTTAGAATAGCAAGTGAGAATGTTCTTAAATATACAGTAGTAAAAAAGATTATAGAAAAACTTCAGGGTAAAAATATACTTATAATAGGTCAGTATTTGGATCAGTTAAATGAGATGAAAAAAAGAACTGGATATACTATTATTACTGGAAAAACCCCTCAAAGTGAAAGAGATATTATATATAAAAAATTTAAAACAGGTGAAATTACAACTTTGATAGTAAGCAAGGTTGCTAATTTGGCCGTTGATTTACCCGATGCTAATGTATTAATACAAATATCTGGAACTTTCGGTTCAAGGCAGGAAGAAGCTCAAAGGCTTGGAAGAGTATTGAGACCAAAAAAAGGTGAAAATAAAAGTTATTTCTTCTCTATTATTACTACAGATACAAAAGAGGAAGACTTTGCTCATAAAAGACAATTATTCCTTACAGAGCAGGGTTATCATTATGAGTTGCTTGATAAAGATTCTTTTGAAGAGCTTGAATTTAATAATTAAAGTTTAATAATATATTATTAAACTTTAATTAAAAAACCCTTTATGCAGAATTATAAATATTTATAGAGCTGTAACCCCTAGTTTTATCATTTCATCATAAACTGGCTTAACATTTTTGCCCAATACTATTTGATACTGACCTGCATTATAAAAAACACCTGTTACACCGTCTATCTTTTCTACATTTTCATCTTTAATCTGTTCTCTATTTTTTACTATTAATCTTAATCTTGTAGCACAAAAAGAAGCCGATTCTATATTATCTTTTCCAACATTAGAAATTATATCCTCTGCTGTTTTTTTGTAATTTAGTTCCATAAAAAACCTCTATGATTATAATATTTAATTAAATTATATATATTTATGAATATTTTTCAAATAAATAATAAAATAATAATCATTTTTATTATTTAAAGTTATAAACTTAGCTATACTAAAAAAAATATTTATCCTATTTGAGTACCATTCTCACAGTCTTCTTTAGTAGTTAATAATACCACTTCTCCATTATCTTTTACAGCACCTAAAACTAAACATTCAGAGAAAAAATTAGCTATTTGTTTTTTAGGAAAATTCACAACTGCAATTATTCTCCTTCCTATTAAATCCTCTTTTTTGTATAATTTTGTTATCTGTGCTGATGATACCTTTATACCTAATTGACCAAAATCAATTTTTAATTTATATGCTGGTCTTTTAGCTTTAGGAAAATCTTCGGCTTCTATTATAGTACCTGTTCTGATATCAAGTGCTAAAAAGTTATCAAATGAAGTTTCATCTTTAATATTATTTTCCATTTTATAATCTCCAAAAAATTATTTACTAATATTCTATTTGCATATAAAAAATTGTCAATTAGTAATATTAATAATAAGAAAATAATATTTTTAGCATAATAAAAAAATTTAAAATTCTTTAGTTTGGTATTAAAATTTCGATATTAATAGCACTATATAAAATGGAATATTTTAAAATGAATAAAAAGGCAATACTAAAATGAAAGGTAAACGCATAATAATAATAGGAGCAGGACTATTACAGGTACCTGCCATACAAATAGCTCAGGAAATGGGACTTTACACAATAGTATTTGATTATAATAAAGATGCACATGGAATGAAAATAGCAGATTATCCTATGGTAGTTTCTACCAGAGATGTAGACGGAAGTGTAAGAGCGGCAAGAGATTTGAGCCAAAAAATGGAAATTAATGGGGTTATCACTGTAGGTACAGATGCTTCTACAACTGTAGCTGCCGTTGCCAATGCTTTGGGGCTTCCTGGAAACCGATTTGAAGATGCATATGCTGCTTCAAATAAAATAAGAATGCGTGAAAGATTTAAAAAAAATAATGTACCGCAGCCTAATTTCTTTCCAGTATGGAATTATGATGAGGCAATAGATGCATACAGACATTTAAATACCCCTGTCGTAGTAAAACCTGCTGATAATATGGGAGCTCGCGGTGTAATGAAGGTATCAAATGAAAATGATATACTTGCAGCATTTAATAGAGCAAAAAGTGCATCTCCATCAGGCGAAGTTATAATAGAAGAGTTTATGGACGGTCCAGAACTATCTATAGATATGCTTATATATAATGATGAAATATATGTTACTGGAGTAGCCGACAGAATAATAGAGTTTCCGCCATTTTTCATAGAGACTGGACATATTATGCCTTCTGCTTTGGAAAAAGAAAAGTTAGATGATGCTATTAATGTAATGAAAGCTGGTATAAAAGCATTAAATTTAAAAATAGGTGCAGCTAAAGGTGATATAAAAGTTACAAAAAATGGTGCTATGGTAGGAGAAATTGCTGCAAGACTTTCAGGCGGATTTATGAGTGCTTATACCTACCCTCTTTCTACTGGTGTAAACTTGATAAAAAATGCCATAGAAATAGCATTGGGTAATCCTCCAAGCGATTTAAAACCTAAATGGAATAAAGTTTCTATTGAAAAAGCATTTCTACCCGGTACTGGCATTATAGAATCTATTGAAGGCGTTGAAAATGCTAAAAAAGTTGAAGGTATAAAAGAAGTATTTATAAAAACAAAAGCTGGGGATATACTTGTTACCCCTACAAATAATTTGGAAAAAGCTGGTAATATTATTGCTGTAGGAAATACTAGAGATGAAGCAATAGCAATAGCAAATAAAGCTATGAACCTTGTACATTTTAAACTTACAGATGAAAAAAGTATTACAGCTGAAGAAATAAATAGAATAGCACATGAAAAATTAGCTTCAAAACAAAGTGCTAATTATCTATTTAAAGGCGATACCGATGAAAAAACAGGTCTTTCTCATTACTCCTTTAATCCTAGTATAATTCATGAAGAAAAACAAGTTAATTTAGAAACTAATATATTTAATATGCATCTATCTCAGCCAATTATACTAGACACTATATATAATTTGCCTGAAGTAATAGATGGAATAATGGATATAAGAGAATATTATGAAATAGTACTAGATGCAGCTTCTAATTGTGAGGTATTGGCTATATTAAATGATTTTAATAATGAGGAATTATTTGAGCTTTCAATAAGAACTATAAAAGGAAACAAAAGAGGAATTATTATGATAGATGGTAATAATCCTCAGGAAGTTATTTTACAAAGATTAAGAGCTGCAGAAAAAAATGGTGCTTGTGCCGTTGGAATAGATCTCTCATACTGCTATAATATCACTTCTCATAATAAAATATATGTAAAAAGTGAAAAAGAATTATCAAAAATTATAAAAGAAATAGATATTCCTATAATAATTAAAGGAATATCAAATGAAAATGACATTCATAATGCCAATTCTTCACGTGCAAATAGTATATATTTTTCAAATAATAATAAGTATGCATTAAAAGGTATGGAAAAAGTTGCCGATACTATAAATAGAGTAGCATGTAATTTGTATAATAATCATAAAATGCAGTTAACATTGCTCGCAGAATCTCCTAGATATGGAGCTGATACTTTTAAATATTTTATGTTAGGAGCTAATGCTGTTTGTATAACAGAAGAAAGCTTTATTGCTGCTGTAAGTAAAGGCGAAAAAGGTCTTGAATATGCACTATATTCTAATAAATTGGAATTAGAAAAAATAATGAAAATATTCGGACAAACTGCCTTAAAATATAACAATGCAATATGGCGAAAGAACTAGGTACTATTATGGAAGATAAACAAATAAACTTATCTAAATCATATATATACGGCTTTTTTGCTGCTATGATATGCACTTTAATATACAGTGCTGTTATTATTCCTATTTACATACTTTTAATATCATCAAACCCTCAAAATTTCTTTGTGTATTTGCTTTACGCTCTTGATGTTTGGGTATGGATATGGATAGGCATTTCTATATTATACGCTTTTATTATAGTAATGATGCAGCCTACTAAAAAATATACTAGTTTATCAAAAACCATAGAAAACTTACTTTTCTTTATAGTTACTTCTGTAATACTTATACTATCTCTTAGCTATGTACCAGAAATACAAAAACTTTTATATAAAAAAGATTACACATTTTACAGTACAATATTAGCTGTAGGTTTATTTTTTATATCAATACAATTATCATACTGCATAAAGAAATTTATTATATTTATGTATAAAACTATATTATATAATTTGGGATACACTATTGAAGATGAAATAATAGATGATGATGAAGATGAGTATAAAACAGAAAATTATGAAGTTATAAAAATTAATAAATCAGAGTATGAAATATTTTCTAGTACTATAAAAAATATAATAGCATTCTCTCAAAGATATAAACATGCCATAGGTATTATAGCATTTAAAATATCAAATAGTAATTCTATTATAGATGAATATGGAAACTCTGCTTATAGAAAGCTTCAAGATGAGCTAATAAAGGCAATAAAGAAAAATGCCAGAATAGGTGAAAATCAATGTTTACTTTATGATAATATTATATACTCTGTAATTTTTGCAAATGAGGACGAGGCTTGGAAGGCTACTAAAAGATATTTTAAAGCCTTGAAAAATTATAATTTTGAATATAATGGTGAAAGCGTAGATATTAATGTATCTATGGCTGTAAGCGGCTTTGATTTTTCTAGTAATAGATCAAATAAAATGTCTGTATACGTTGTAAAAGACAGTATGATGAGAAAAATTAAAGATGCTTTAAATGAATCAGAAGAAACTGGAAGTCCAGTTATATATTATGAATAAAAGGGATTAGAATCGTGGAAGCTTCATTAATCGTAATATTAGTTTTAATTGTTTTATTAGGTTTTGCCACTCAGTACGTTATTAAAAGCGGCTCATACCCTATTAAACTAAAAAAAATAGTTCAGGCCTACAATGAACAAAATTATGATGTAGCTATGAGAGAAATTAATACTCTAGATCCTAAATATAAAAAAGACGCAAATATATTATGGATGACTGCTAATATGTATTATAAACAGCAGCAGTACATACTTGCTATGGCAGCATTACAAAATATGATAGACGGGGCATATTTTACTAAAGAATTAACTGAATTAACTGTAAGAGAATTTTTAGCTAGAATATATGAGCAGACAGGAAATACAAAAAAAGCTATAGATGAATATGATATGATTACAAAAATAAGAGACAATGATTATGACTCTTTATTCAAAGCTGGTTCTGTTTGCTATCAATACGGAGAATGGGTGCAGGCTCAGAAATACCTTTCTTTAGCTGCAGCTCAAAATGACAGTAATCCGCAGTTATTGTATATGCTTGCTGAATGTTTTTATAAAATACGTTCTTATCATGCAGCTCAGCAGCAAATAGAAAAAGCTATTGCTTTAGACAGTACTAATGCTCAATACCACTTATTATTAGGAGAAATATTATCTTCAAGCAGAGATTTCCAAAATGCGATTAAAGAATTAGAAATAGCATATGAGAGTAATGAAGTATCTGATAAAGACACCATATCTTTAAACCTTGCTAATTCATACTATGAGCTTGGAAACTATACAAAAGCAAGAGAATATTACGGACAGGTACTTACTAAAGAAAATATACCTAATGAAAAAGTTGTTGATGAAAGATACAGATATGCTGAAACTTTGGTAAAAAACAAACAGTTTGAAGCGGCTGTTAAACAATGGGAAATAATTAAATCAGTAAGAAATATATATTTGGATGTAGACCAGAAATTAAAAACATACAGTTCTATCATAGCAAACAATGCATTCAGAACTGCTTTAGAAATGGATATTATAGAATATTTGGAAAAATACTTCTACAGAATATTAACATTAAATGGATATGTAGTTACAGATCATACTAAAAAATCTGATACTTTGGTATTCTTTGTTACCATTAAGAAATTTGGTTCTGAAGGTCAGTCATACAAAAGTACATTTGCTTTGGACACTTCTGGATATCCTATGCGTCAGGATACAGTGGATCAGTTTATGGAATATGCTAGACAGTACAAAAGTGCTCACTCTTTCTTAATAAGTATAGGAGACTTCGCACCTAACTTGAAAGTAGATGATACTGTAATGATTATCGAACCAGACAGATTCGAAGCGATTATTGAAGGTGTAATATCATTCAGCGACTAATAAGATTAACTCATTTATATTTATACTCTTTTATTTAATAAAAGGCTGTGATTTTTTATAAGTCATAGCCTTTATTTTTATATTGCATATATTATAATAAAAAAGCAGACTGCTATTAAAAATAACAATCCGCTTAATTTTTATTTTAAGTAATTATTAAATTATAAACCTAATGAAACAATTACAAAGTTTTTAATAGTGGCAGTAGAACCTGCTTCTTTAGAGATTTCATCTATCAAACTTTTAATAGAGATTTTGTTGTCAGTGAATAATTTTTGGTCTATAAGAACGCTTTCAGAATACCAAGAACTCATTTTACCATCAACTATTTTTTCTATCATGTTTTCTGGTTTGCCAGCATCTCTAACTTGTTTTTCAAATATTTCTTTTTGTTCTTTAACAGCGTTAGGGTCAATTCCTTCCCTATTCAAAGCCAAAGGTTTTTCACTAGCAACATGCATAGCTATTTGATCTGCTATTTCTATACATCTACCTTTTGGTTTAACATCAAATTCTACTATAGCAACAAGTTTATTATTGAAGTGGCAATAAGTACCGAAGAAACCATCTGTTTTCATAACTTTAGCTTCGGCAAGTACTGTTTTTTCTCCCCATTTTTGTATGCCTTCATTTATCATACCTTGAATAGTGTCGCCATTAGAACCTTTAGCATTTAAAAGAGAATCTACTGATACATCATCAAATCCCATAGCAGTATTAGCAATTTCTTTAGCTAAATTGATGAATAATTCATTTTTAGCAACAAAATCAGTTTCGCATTGAAGTTCTATGCATGCAAGTTTGTTTTTATCATCATTAACACAAAAACCTATAGAACCTTCTTTAACTGTACGTTCATTTTTTTTAGCAGCAACAGCCGCACCTTTTTCTTTAAGAAGGCGAATAGCCTTGTCCATATCACCGTCAGTCTCTTGAAGAGCTTTTTTACAGTCCATAATACCTACGCCTGTACGTTCTCTAAGCTCCTTAATAATATCCATATTAATATTTGCCATTGAAAATTATCCTTATATATTTAATTTTATTATTTTTAGTTTAATTACTCATCATCTTCTTGAGAAACACCGTATTGTTCAGCAATAGCTTCAGCAGCTTCAGTAGCACTATTATCATAAACTTCTTCTTCTGGTACTTCGCTTGAAGAGTCATGTTTAGCTAATGTTTCTTTACCTGCTTCATTTTGTCCTTCTATAACAGCAGAAGCAACAACTCCAGCAAATAAACTTATAGCTCTGATAGCATCATCATTACCAGGTATTGGGTGATCAATTACTTCTGGGTTACAGTTAGTGTCTACTACAGCAACTACAGGTATTCCTAATTTTCTAGCTTCGCTTACAGCAATAGCTTCCTGCATAGGATCTATTACAAAAAGCATATCTGGTAAGTTTTCCATATCTTTAATACCAGCAAAGTTTTTTTCTAATCTTTCTTTTTCTTTAAGAAGTAAAATAACCTCTTTTTTAGGAAGTTTATCAAATGTACCATCAACTTCTTCTTTTTCTATTCTTTTAAGTCTAGCAATACTTTTTTTGATAGTAGCAAAATTTGTAAGCATACCGCCAAGCCATCTGTTATTAACATAGTACATATCACATTTTTCAGCAGCTTCTTTTATGCTTTGTGAAGCTTGTTTTTTAGTTCCTACAAAAAGAACATTTCCGCCGTTTCTAGCCATTTCTTTAACTGCATCATATGCTTTTTTAACATAAGTTAAAGTTTTCATAAGGTCAATGATATAGATATCATTTCTCTCTTGGAAAATAAATGGTTTCATTCTAGGATCCCATTTTCTAGTTGGGTGTCCGAAATGTACGCCTGCCTCTAAAAGGTCTTTCATAACTGGTAATGACATAATCATATCCTTTAAAATAAAATAGAGTACCGACTACGGCACCCTATCCATAAATTTCATACATTATAAAAACATTAGTATTATTAAAAATCATAATGCTTTGATTACTTAAAATTAAAGTAACAACGTCTTTTTTAATTATTAAAAAGATATTTAATAAATTAAGATCGTTTTGCTATTATGGAAAAGTTTACCAATATAATCGGCTTGATATATAGTATCATACTATAAAAAAAAGTCAATGATTTTATAACCAAATATTTTATAATAAAAAGTTAACTGATATTCCAAAAAATACAATTAAATATATAATTATACAATAACTTAAAATAAATTAAAAAAGAAATAAAAATGAAAATAAGATTAGCTAATGCAGAAGATACTTTATCAATACTAAAAATATACTCTCAGTATATTGACACACCTATTACTTTTGAGTACAAACTCCCAACTGAAGAAGAGTTCAAAAAAAGAATAGAAAATATAACTAAAAAATATCCGTACCTAGTATGCGAAGATGAAAACGGTAAAATAATAGGATATGCTTATGCTAATAAGTTTATGGAAAGAGAAGCATATAACTGGAATACTGAGCTTTCAGTATATATAGATAATTCAAGCACTTCTAAAGGCATAGGTAAAAAATTATGTTTTATAATTATAGAGATTTTGAAATATCAGGGAATAAGAAATGTATATTCTAAAGTTACTCTGCCTAATGAAAAAAGCGAAAAACTTCATTATTCTTTGGGATTTAATCTTATAGGTACTTATCATAATGTAGGATACAAAAATGGCAATTGGTACAATGTAGGACTATTTGAAAAAGAAGTCTCTAAAAGTCTTGATAAACCTAAAGATGTTATAAATATAAAAGAAATTCCAAATGAAAAATTAATAAATATTATAAACAATTTTTTATAATTTAAATAAATATAAAAGGAGGTAAAAATATACTATGGAAAAAAGAGAGCTAACACAAGAAGAAAAAAATGTAATAATTTTTAAAGGCACTGAATATCCGTTTACAGGAAAATATAACGACTTTTTTGAAGAAGGAGTATACTGCTGCAAACAATGCGGTGCCGAATTATACCGTTCAGAAGATAAATTTAAATCACATTGCGGCTGGCCTAGTTTTGATGATGAGATAAAAGGGGCTGTAAGAAGATCATTAGATGAAGACGGATACAGAATAGAGATAACCTGCAGTAATTGCGGCGGACATTTAGGCCATGTATTTCAGGGAGAACATCTTACTAAAAAAAATACAAGACATTGCGTAAACTCTATATCATTAATATTTAAACCTAAAAAATAAAATTATACTAGTATATTATTTAGGATATTATTATGGAAAATGAAAATATTATAAATTTAATAAAAAGCCTTGATATAAATAACTCAATTAATGAAACATTAAATATAAATAATGCAGTATTTTATAAAGATACTAATGCTTTAATGTTATCCTCTTATTTCGGATTTACAGATATAGCAGAAGAGATAATAAAAAAAGGAATTAATATCAACAAAAAAGATATTAACGGTAAATCGGCTATAATGTTTGCTATAGAAAATGATAAAATAGATATAATAAATATACTGATAAAAAATGATGCTGATATAAACATACAAGATAAAAAAGGCATAACACCTATTATGTGGGCGTCTGGAAATGGAAAAATAGATGCTGTTAAAATATTATTAGATAATAACGCTGATATAAATATAAAAAATACATACGGAGAAAAACCTATTATATGGGCAGCAAAAAAAGATAATCCAGAAGTTATACAGCTATTAATAGATAATGGAGCAGATGTTAATGAAATGGACGAAGATAAAAGCAATTGTGCTATGTGGGCTGCATATAATAATCTCTATAATAACATGAAAGTTTTGATAAAAAACGGGGCAGATATAAATGCCAAAAACAGCGATGGAAATAACTGTTTAATGCTTGCTGCAGAATGCGATAGTATTGATGTATTAAAACTATTATTAGAAAATGGAAGCGATTTATATGAAAAAGATAATTATGGAACTACTGCATTAATGTGGGCAGAAATGCTTGATAATAAAGAGTGTGTAAAAATATTAAAGGAATATATAAAATAAAAGAGAGCTTATAAAAAATAAACTCTCTCTTATAAATTATATTATTTATATAAAAATATATTGATTAAATATAATCTTTTTGTAAAACCTTTACTATTGATATCATAGCAAATATCATAATAAATGCAAATGGGAATGCCACAGCTATGGAAGCAGTTTGAAGCATTTGAAGTCCGTTAGATGTACCTATCATTAAAGCTAAAGTTAATCCAGACTGCAATATACCCCATAAAATCTTTTTAGGACCTGTAGGATTCAAATCCCCATTAGAGCTAAACATAGCCAATACAAATGTGGAAGAATTTGCAGAAGTAACAAAGAAAGTTACAAGCAGACAAACACATATCATAGAAATAATGTTTCCGAATGTATAATTACTCAATACGCTGAATAATGTGGTAGGAGTAGATTTTATAGCCTCTTTAGCAAATTCTAATCCCTGCTCTATACCCATAGTACCAGCTATAACAAACCATATAAAAGAAGCCAAAGAAGGAGCTATTAATACACCAATAATAAACTCTTTTATAGTACGTCCTTTTGATATACGTGCTATAAAAGTACCTACAAAAGGTGCCCAAGCTATAAACCAAGTAAAATAAAATATAGTCCAAGAACCATACCATTTTTTATTAAAGAAAGCTCCAGTTTCTAAACTGCTTCCTATAAATGTCTGTAAATAATCTCCAGTAGCTTCTATCATAGTATCCAATATTTTAATACTAGGACCTATTAAAAAACAAGCTATAATAACAAAAGTAAATATATAAACATTAATATTAGACAAATGCTTAATACCGCTGTCTAATCCTGTAACGGTAGAAAAAATATATATTATAGTAATTATTATAACTATACTTAACTGTACAGAAACTGTTTCTGGAACATTAAATAAGAATTTCAAACCGCTGTTAATTTGATAAGTACCAAGACCTAAAGAAGTAGCAATACCTGCAACAGTAGCAAATATTGAAAATATATCTATAATTTTTCCAATAGGTCCGTTTACCCTTTTCTCCCCTATAAGAGGAATAAATACACTGCTTACCATTCCGGGTTTATTATATCTAAACTGCATTAAAGCCAATGCCAAAGCTAAAATAGCATAATTAGCCCAAGGGTGAAATCCCCAATGCAAAAAAGATTTCTGCATAGCAAATTGTGCAGCTTCAGGAGTTCCGGGTTCGGCTCCTAGAGGTGCTACAAAATAATTCATAGGTTCAGCTGCTCCCCAGAATACTAATCCTATACCCATACCAGCTGAGAATAACATAGCAAACCAAGTTAAAAAACTATATTCAGGTTTAGAGTCCTGAGCTCCTAATCTTACATTTTTATATTTGCTGAAAAAACCTATCCATACAGCAAACACTACAAAACTCATCATTGTAATAGTATAGAACCATCCGAATTTATCTACTAAAAAACCGAACATAGTATTTGCAACTGTTTCAAAAGTTTTTGGAGAAGCCATACCCCATATAACAACTAATAGAGTAACTATAATAGAAATTATAAAAGTATAATTAATTTGTTTCTTGTCGCTCATAAATATACCTTCCTAATGATTTTTTTGAATGCAGTACATCAATATAATTATTAATGCACTGCATATGATTAATGAAATTTATTTAAAAATTATATTTTTACTTCAAATACAGTTTGTTCTTTTATATCTGTACATAAAGCATCAAGAGCAACACTAACTCTGTGATAACGTAAAGCCCATTGCTCTTCTTTAGTAGTGGCAGGATCTCCCAAAGGATATGGTATAGATATAGCAGGAACCATTCTGTTAGCACCAACACTTTTTGCAACAGGTATCAAGTTGGCAATCTGAACTATAGTTATTCCAGCTTTTTCTATTTCTTTTGTCATCGTTGCACCGCAACGAGTACAAGTTCCTCAAGTAGAAACAAGTAAAGCAACTTTTATTCCAGCTTCCACTAATTCATCAGCAATTTCTCTTCCCATACGTGCAGCTTCGGCCTGAGTAGTACCAGTACCAACTGTAGAATAGAAATATTTATATACTCCGCCTATTTTTCCTTCTTTCTGATAAGCTCTTAAAACATCAAGCGGAACAATTCTGTCTGGGTCTTCATTAGCAGCAGCAGGATCGAAACCAGCATGTATAGTCATATACTCGCCTTCTACCAAATCATCTAAATTAGATATATCATATTTACCCCATTTAGTAGCAGATGCAGACTGTATTCTGTCTGGGTTTCCTACTGGAACTATACCACCGCTTGTTACTATAGCTACTTCCAATTTCTTTAATTCTTCTTTTGTTACAGCTTTTGCTATAGGTACTAATTCTTTTTTAGGTATAATAAGTTCAGAAGTAAATGCCTCTCCTTTAATCTTTTTAAGAAGCATATCCATAACTCTTTCAGTAGCTGGAACATTATCTTTTGTCCAAATTTGTTTTCTAACACCTCTTCCGAAATAGCCCTCTTCTGAAGCAGGTAAAGTCTCTTCACCTTTTAAGAGTTTAATTGCAAACTTACTCATAGCTAAAGTATCTTTAGGCATAGCAGCAGCAGAAGCACCGCCTTTAAATATGTACATATCTTTTTTGAACATATCAACGCCAGGGTTTTCATCATTCATAGAAGTGATTACAGGAACTTTGAATTGTTCTTTTACGGCCTTACACACTTTACCGCATGCAACACCATAACGTCCTGCTCTGAAAGCTGGACCTGCAAAGAATATATCAAACTCTTTATCTTTTAAAAATCCAATTATAGTATTCAAAGCTTCATCTGGATTACTTCCAATGAAATTATCACCGCATATAATAGTATGAGTAATTTCTACCTCTCCTTTAAGATGCTTAGAAAATGCCATAGCAGGTCCTACTAATTCCGCTCTAATTTCTGGCTTATAATCAGCCATATCTTCTCCGCCTACTCCGGCAAAAAATTGATTTATATATAAAATACCTTTTTTCATTTATAAGCTCCTTAAAACTCTGCCATAGTTTTTGTAGACCAGCCTACAACCATATCACCGCAGAACATAGCATTATTTTCCATAATAATAGAACCATCTTCTCTAACTGAAGGACCTAACACAGCATCGTTGCTCCATCCGCCTGATAATCCGTCTCTTGCCAATGATTCCAATTCTCCTATAACTGTAGGCATAGGAGGAAGTTCTATCATCTCAGATACATTTCCGCATGATACTATAGCATCTGCTTTTTCATCTAATGTTACTAATGGCTGAGAAGCTCCGTCTCTTCCAGTACATTCATTAGTCAAACCAACAGTTTTTACTTTAGCATCTTCTAAAGCAACTATACATGCAATAAAGTCTGCATCTGGGTTACCGTATCCTTCTTCAGCTACTATAGCAGCATCAGCACCTATATTATTAGCTATTTGTGCTACGAATAATGCAGCTCTTTCTTTTTGGTCTAAAGCAACATTAAGATTGGAAAAAATAACTCCTAAAAAGTTAATAGTTTTTCCATGTTCTGAAAATAATTTCTTAATCATTGGGAAATTTTGAAAATCATAAGTTGACCATTTAGAAGAACAAGGCATAAATGAACCTGATATAACAGCTCCGCCTAATATTTCATTAGGATGCATTAAAGTTGGAAGCATTCTGTTTGTATCCCAGCCATAAACTAAATCATTATATCCGTCATTTTCCATCTGAGATTGTGCCTGAAGTACTAAAGCTACTTTAGGTAATTTAGCATCTCTTGAAGCATCTGTTATACTTGGAAGAGAATAAGTTTCTACTTCTTCAGGTTTTTGATCTTTTACACAATTTCCTAAATATTCAGCAAGTCTCATACCAGCCCAGCGAAGTGCTTTGTTTTTCTTTTGCTGTTCTCTTTTCTCAAACTCTTCATCGGTATCAGCAACCAAACATACATTTAAAAGACCTGAATAATATGTATATTTAGCACCTTCTCCTCCCATATCTATTAATCCGTCTTGGAATCCGCCCCAATGTTTTCCTACAGCCAATACACTGCAGTTTTTAAGAGCATGCATAACTCCGTCACCTGCTCTGTACATAGGACCTAAAACCCCGGAAAAATAGTTTTACCATCTAAACGGCATCTTGGCTCTATAGCTTCCTTTACAGGAACTATTCTAACCATATCACCGGGCTTAACAATAATAATATCAGCCTCGGTAATATGACTATCTTCTTTAACAATACTTAAAGCTTCTTCTTTATTGATTGTTAAAGTAGAGTTTTCAAATTTGGTCTTATCACCAAATTTGATGTCTTTTACATAAAAGTTTCCAATATGTAATTCCATAATTCTCTCCTTTTTTATTTTATTTATAAAAAATAGTAGATATTTTTAATATGAAAAAATTGATTATTATGATTATTAGACTTTATCACGACCTTTATTTAATAAAATGACATTTTATATTATAGAACAAATATATGCTTTGTCAATTAATCTAAATATGTAAATATATTTTTTTATATAAAAAAATCTGTTTTCATACTAATATCTTACAATTCGTCCGTAATCATAATAAACTAAAATTATTTATTTTTATTCTCTTTTTCTTTTTTAAATTTTTTATAATCCTTTGCAAGCGAAGAAACTAATGGACTTAATGCTAATATACCTAGAAGGTTTGGTATAACCATTAATCCATTAAAGCAGTCAGCCAAAGCCCATACTAAATCCACTTTAAGTGTGGAACCGATAAATATAAATACAACAACAACTAATGCATATACTTTAGCAGCCTTTTTTCCAAATAAATATTTTATATTCTGCTCTCCAAAAAAATACCAAGCAATAATTGTTGAAAAAGCAAAGAACAGCAGACATAAAGCTATAAATATTACTCCAATATGTCCGAATTTCATTTCAAATGCTTTCTGGGCTAATCCTATTCCTTTCAAAGTTTCGGGGATTAAACTTGGAGAACTCAAATGATAAATTTGTTCTTCTAATATTCCAGATGTTAATATAACTAGAGCAGTTAATGTTAATACAATAAAAGTAAAAAATACTCCCATCATAGCAACAACACCCTGCTCACAAGGATGATCTACTTTAGCAATAGCATGGGCATGCGGAGTAGATCCCATACCTGCTTCATTAGAAAATAATCCTCTAGCTATACCAAAACGCATAGCCTGCTGAATTCCTATACCTAGTGAGCCTCCTATAACGGCCTGAGGATTAAATGCTGATACGAATATCATATAAAATGCATGAGGAACTTTTGTTATATTAAGAATTATTAATACAATAGCACCAACTAAATAAGATATAGCCATTATAGGAACTATTTTTTCTGTAAAAGATGCTATTCTTTTTACCCCTCCTAAAAATATAAATCCAGAAAGAACTGCCACAATTACGCCTATAACTTTTGTATTAACTGGAAAAGAATTAGAAAATGCTGATGATATAGAATTAGACTGCACCATGTTCCCCATTATACCTAAAGCTAAAATAATAAGTACTGCAAATATAACTGATATAACTTTACCTAAAGTTCCTTTATAAGCAGCCTGTATATAATAAGCAGGACCGCCTATTATATGACCGTCTTTATATGTTTTAAATTTCTGTGCTAAAGTAGCCTCTGCAAATATTGTAGACATTCCCAAAAAAGCAGATACCCACATCCAAAATATAGCACCAGGTCCTCCTGCTACCAAAGCTGTTGCAGCACCAGCCAAATTTCCAGTACCAACCTGAGCTGCTATTGAAGTTGCTAAAGATTGAAAAGAACTCATACCATGTTCATCGGCGGCATTCCCTTTTAATGATACTGAGCCAAATGTAGATTTGAAACTGTCTTTAAACTCTCTTATCTGTATAAATCTCAAACGTATAGTAAAATATAAACCTGTACCGCATAAAAATATAAGTAATGTATAATCCCATAAAAATGAATTAATTCTCGAGACTAATTGTTCAATAATATCCATCAATTCTCCCATAATAAATGCAAAAAATATCCATTCTTACATTTATAAATAAATTAAGATAAAAATATTACTAATAAAATTATTAGCAAATAGAATGTAAATATAATATTAGATTTAAAGTGTCTGACAATAAAAAATATGTCAGACACCTTAAAATCAATAAAGTATAATTTTTTGAATTAATAAGAAACTATATTTATTATTTTTTATTTAAATCATTATATTCTTTAAATAAAGCAGAAGCAACTCCGCCTAAAGCTAAAAGACCTAATAGGTTTGGTATAACCATTAATCCATTAAAAGTATCTGCTAAAGACCATACTAAATCAACTTTTAATGCTGAACCTAAAAGAACGAAACAAACAACTAAAACAGCATATACTTTAGTAGCTTTTACACCAAATAAGTATTTAATATTTTGTTCTCCAAAGAAATACCAACCTACTATTGTAGTGAAAGCAAAGAAGAACAAACATACGGCAACAAATACTACTCCAAAGAATCCAAAACCCATTCTAAATGCTTCCTGAGGCAAACCTACACCTTTTAATATTTCTGGTATATCAGCTGCAGAAGCTAAAGGATATATTTGAGTTTGTAATATGTTAGAAGTAAGTATTACTAATGCAGTTAAAGTTACAACTATAAATGTATCAAAGAATACACCTATCATAGCAACAACACCTTGTTCGCAAGGATGTTTAACTTTAGCCAAAGCATGGGCATGAGGAGTAGAACCCATACCAGCTTCATTAGAGAATAAACCTCTAGCAACACCGAAACGCATAGCCTGCTGAATTCCTATACCTAATCCGCCGCCTATAACAGCCTGAGGATTAAAAGCACCTGTGAATATTAAAGCTATAGAACTAGGAAGATTTTTAATATTCATTATTACAATTATTACAGAACCTATAATATAGAATAAAGCCATTATAGGAACTATTTTTTCTGTAAATGATGCTATTCTTCTTAATCCTCCTATAAATATAAATGCAGCAATTACAGCACATACTATACCAACATAAATAGGTTTAACACTAGGAAAAGCATTAACAAAAGCTCCGCTTATAGAGTTAGACTGAACCATATTTCCCATAAATCCCAAAGCTAGTATAATAAATATAGCAAATAAACCAGCTAAAAATTTACCAAAAGCTCCTTTATAAGCAGCACTTATATAATAAGCAGGTCCCCCTATAACATGACCATCTTCTGTTGTAGTTTTGTATTTCTGACCCAAAGATGCCTCAACAAATATTGTTGCCATACCAAAGAATGCAGACATCCACATCCAGAAAATAGCACCAGGTCCTCCTGCTATCAAAGCTGTTGCAGCACCTGCTAAATTACCAGTACCTACTTGAGCAGCAATTGCTGTTGCTAGAGACTGGAAAGAACTCATACCTTCTTTGTCTGCTGCCTTACCTTTTAAAGAAAGTCCGCCGAAAGTTCTATTCCAGCCATCTTTAAACTTAACTATTTGCACGAACTTAAGTCTGATAGTGAAGTAAATACCTGTTCCGCATAGCAGAATTATCAACAAATAATCCCACAAAATACTGTTTACTTTAGCTACTATGTTTGATATAACTTCCATAATAAACTCCTCTGATTTTAATATTTTAATGAAAATAAAAAATGGAAACACTAGATATTATTTTTTAAATCTAATGTTTCCATAATTTGCAAATTTAGTAAAAAAAGTTACTATAATCGTAATTAGTCTTTACAGCAGATAATCTTAACCTAAGATATAAATCCGCCTTTTCTCAAAATATTCTCTGCATTTTCTTTGTTCTTATCACTCACTAATATGATAGGTCCAGTACAGCCCATACCAGACTCAGCATATATACCATTTTCCATAACCAAATCAACAGCTGCATCCAAATCCATAACTTCAACACCAGGGATTTGTGCAGTTACAACTTCTTTGGCTACAGAAGGTTTTGCTTTTTCTCCGCCTGAAGAAGCATTTGCTTTAGGTTTTAAACTATCTAAAATAGCATCAAAACCATATTTTTTTACTTCTTCTTCTTCTTTGTTCATAACATCTATTAAATTACCGCTTATACATTGATAAGCATATTCAATAGCACCAGCAATAACATTAGAACCAGAAGCTCTTGAAATAATGAATATAGGTGTTTTAAATCCGAATCCTATACCAGGACCATAACCATATCCTATAGCCTCATAGCTTCCGCCGCTGTTGAATGAGGAGAACATTTTTATAAGTATGTTTCCAGTAAGAGAGTCGCATACAACAACATCAACAGCACCAGTTATAAGGTCATTTCCTCTCAAAACGGCACCGCCATCAGCACGGTTAGAAGCTCCGAATTTAATATTATAACCGTTAGAAGCTAATTCTTTTAAAGCTCTCTCTACAGTACGTGCAGAATCAATATTTAATATACCAACTGTTGGTTCTTTAATACCGCAGACTTTTGCTGTTATTATTCCGTAAATAGCATTTTTAAACATAGCCTGATCTCTGACAGTAGCAGAAGTACCTGTAGTAGTAGCTATATATGTTTCTTTTCCATTAGCCTGAGATATAACTCTTCCTACAGTAGATACTCCTATAGGGAAAGGATAATGCATAGTAACACAAGCATCCAATTCTCCTTTAGAGAGCATTTCTTCCATTATTTTATGAGCTTTCTCATCGCAGTCAGTTTCTATTGTTTGTAATCCTGTAGAGTTTTTCTCACCAATTAAAACAACTTCAACATTTTTGTTTCTGCTCATAGCTATTACACCGCCAAGAGATACTGCCTCTGCACCATGCTCAGAACCTCTATTTGTAATACCAACACGTACTTTTTTTCCGAATTGACCTGTTTCTAAAGCATTAGCAAGTGAAAGGAAAGTTTCACCTATCATAGATTTTATAGCTGAATTAGAAGCATCACTCATCTAATACCTCCTTACTCGCCTAACATGCTTTTAGCGAAATCTCTCATAGCATTAGCAATAAGTTTATTAACTTCTTCTTTTGAAACACCTTCGCTTGTACCTTTATCACCGCTGTTTTTTTCGATAATAACAGATATACCGTCAAAAAGATTAGTCATTCTTCCTAAGAATAATGAACCTTTACCTATAAGCATTACACGATTAATTTTACCAGACATAATGTCCTCAATAGCATAACCCAAATAAGGTACTCCAGATGGTATATGACCTTGAGTTGGAGCCCAACCAGACATACCATGTTTATCAACAAATTCAGCTATTTGACTTCTTTCTAGGTCTCCTTTTTTTACACCGATGGCAGCTATCATTTTATAATTAGCTTCTGGAACATCACCAGCACCAGCAGGTTTAGTTACATCAGGGTTTTGCATTTCTACAGTATATTTATCTATATCTGTAACTTTTAAGTTTGCTTTTTCCAAAGGATTTACTATCAAAGATGTCATAACTGCCTGAGGAGCAGAACCAGTAGCAACGGTGTGTCTTCCAAGTACATCTGTTCTTATAACAGGGTGTACTCCGTCATTCTCACTGATAAGTACAGCAAAAGCACCTAATATATCTTCGATAATAGGAAGATTTTTAGTTACATGGCTTTTACCATTCATACCCAATTTAGCAGTAGCACCTCCTGCAACTATTACTACATTTTTATAAGAACCAGCTTTTACTAAAGAAGCAGCAGTTACTAAAGCATGTGAAGGAGCGGCACAGAATCCTCTAATATCAAAACCTGTAGTGTTAGGTATTCCAGCAACTTCAGCTATACTTTTAGCGAAGTTACCGCCACCTCTTTGGTTCATATCACCGCAAGCCTCTTCAGAACATTCAATAACCAAATCGATTGTTTTAGGATCAATATTTTTCTTTCTAATAAGTTCTTTTAAAGCCATAATACCAGAAGCTTTAACTGCTAAGTTTTCAAAGATAACATGTGCACTCAAGTTAATATCAACATCATGTGCTCTTTTTATACAGCCTACTAATTTTTCATTGAAATATAAACCTTCAGCATGTTCTTCTTTTATTAATCTTTCTATTTCATCGATTTTAGTTTCGCATTTTACCTGAGCTAAATCTTTTTTAATTTCATCTTCTGTTTTATATTTAGATTCTGAAGCAATATAAGCATCTCTCATTTTTTTCTCAAATTCAGCTTCTAAATATACTAATTCAAATACATCAGATATTTTCATCATAAAGATAAATTCATCTTCAGCGAAAATTTCACCGAATTTACCGTTTCTTTCACCTTTACAAGGCACACCTATCCAGCTTCCTCCTGCTTTTTTTACTTCTTCAGAAACTTGAGATGCAAGTTTTTTTAATTCTTCAGGGTGAAGATTACCAATATAAGTTTGGTTAGGGGCATAATTTACAACATCTTCAAAAGGTCTAAGATGTTCTTTAAGTTTTTTTAAATAGTCCGAATCAGGATTAACTTCTCTTTCTACTGTTTGCGTAGTACCGTTATTGACTACCATATCAGGTGCATGTACTATAGCATAAGCAGCAGCTTTTAATACAGCATAACTCATCTTTTTAATCTCCAATGTTTATTTTTTATTTAATAATGAAATAAGGGGGGACATACAAGTATAATTAAATATTTGTACTCCCCCTTTATTTAATAAATTATTTTTTATTTATATATAATAGTATATATAAATATTTTCAATTTTCAAATTAATCTTCAAAAACTGTTTGTGTATCTACAGGAGTTGTCAAAGCTTTTAATGCTCTTTCAACTAATGTACGTCTTAATTTTTTCTCATCTTCTTTAGACAAATTAGGATTGCCTAGAGGGTGAGGTATAGCAACTGCTGGAACTATTCTGTTAGCACCAACTGTTAAAGATATAGGAACAATAGTACAAATATGGACTACAGGTATTCCAGTAGCTTCTATTGCTTTAACCATCGTTGCACCGCAACGAGTACAAGTTCCTCAGGTTGATGTTAATATAACAGCCTGAACTCCGTCTTTAACTAAAGTTTGAGCAAATTCAGTAGCAAATGCTTTAGAACTTTTTACTGAAGTACCATTACCAGTAGTAGTATAGTAATAAGGATAAAGCTCTCCTATTTTACCTTCTTTCTGTAAATCTTTTAATACATCAACAGGTAATACTCTGTTAGGGTCTTGGTTAGCATAAGTAGGGTCATAACCGCCATGTGCTGTTTCTCCCATATCATCTATAGAGTATCTTCCATATTTAGAAGCTGAAGAAGATTCTATATGGTCTGGGTTTCCTGATGGTACTATACCGCCGCTTGTAACCAATGCTATTTTAGCTTTAGTGATATCTTTAATAGCTTCACCTGGTGTTACTCTATCAAAGTCTGGCATTGGATATTCTGTAGTAAATGCTTCACCTTTAATTTTTTGTATAAGCATATCAACAGCTCTTTCAGCACCGCTTTTTTCTCTGAATAATACTTTACGTATTCCTCTTGGTATATAGCCTTCAGCATCTGGAGTTCCCAATTCTTCTTTTTTAAGAAGTTTAGAAGCTAATTTAGCTATAACTGGCAAAGCAGCTCTCATACCTGCAGCAGAATCTTTAGTAGAAACGATATAAACATCTTTCTTAAACATATCTGCACCAGGGTTTTCAATATACATACCAGTAACAGCTGGAATTTTTAATTCATCTTGTATCATTTTAGCAACAGTACCGCAAGCTGTACCGTAACGTCCTGCATTAAAAGCAGGTCCTGCTATAACTAAATCTGGGCTGAAGCTTTTTATCATTTCTAAAACTTCTGCTTTAGCTTTATCTAGGTTTTCATTGAAATAAGAGTCACCGCATATAACAGTGCCTACTATTTGTGCATCAATACCTAGCTTCTTAAACTCGCCTTGTAATCCTGCACCAGGACCTACAACTCCGTCTCTTTTCTCTGGAGCTATATCAGCCTTTTCCTCTCCGCCGATATTAGCGAAGAACTGATTAATATAATGAACTATTTTATATTCTGGCATTTAAGCCTCCTAATTTTTTAATATAAGGCAACCAAATATTAAATATAAGGCTGCCGATTTTTTAAAAAAACCAAACTGGTTTTTAATTACAATGGATTTTTTATTTTTAGAGAATTTGTTTTATCAAAAAATTATAAGTTTATATAGTGTATTATAAATATTTGCAGTTTTCATCACGCATTTTTTTAATTTCTGCGATGATTTCATCTACGTTTAATGTCATTTCTGCCATACCAATCTGTTCATCATAAACAGCAGGATCTACTGCTTCTTTGAATTCTGGTTCTACGGCATGGTAAGCTGCTAAGCCTAATTCTACTCCAGCTAAAGCACCAGCATAAGTAGGGTCTCCTATCATTACTGTTTCAGCTGCTAAACCTGTAGCTTCTGCTTCTGCAGCACCGAATAATACTACTATATTTTCTCCTCCAAATTTTTCTGTAAATTCTTTAATTCTCTTTTGATTCTCTAAATCCATCGCTCCTGCGGCTGTTCAAACAAAACACTCCGTAGCAGCAAACAAAACTTCTGCGTCTTGTACTGTTTCAACGCATGCTTTGATAGCTTCTCCAGGAATGCCGTCTCTATCGCCAATGATAATTACTTTTTTACCATTTAAAATACTCATGGCTTTCCTCCTAAAAATTTTGTTTATATTTTAAAAAATCAGCATTACAAAACTTATAGTCCTGTAGCACTAAATTTATTAAAACCTAATTCGTTTGTAGCACCAGTTATAACCTGCAATTCTGCTTCAATAGAACCATCTGGTTTTAATGATCCGTCAAATCCGCCTGCTATTTTATCTGTATAATCTAACATACCTATTACTTTATCCATTTTTGGTAAATTAATAACTACATTAGCATTACCTGCTGTTACTACTGCATTTGCTGATACATCAGAATCTGCCAAAGACTGTGAAGCTCCGTCTCTTCCAGCATACTCATCTGTTATGATACAAGTTTTTATGCCGAATGCTTCTGCTTTTTTACAGTTCATTATTAAATCTGCATCTGGATTACCGAATCCTTCTTCAGAGATAATTACCGCATCTAATCCGAAGTATTTAGCTAATTTTGATGACCAATCTGATGAACGCATTTTATCTGCTAAAAATACATTTTCATTTGTTATTATAACACCCATAAAGTTAATATCTTTACCATGTTTTTCATATAAAGCTTTAATTACTGGGTTATTCAAGTGGTGATAAGTTGTATTTTTATCACAAGCTGATACACAGTTACCGCTTACTATAGCACCGTCCATTACTTCTGTTGGATAAATAAATGTAGGAACTATTTTTTTAGCGTCTACACCATAAACATAAGTATCATGTAATAAACCTTGAGTTTGAAGCATATATATATAGCCAACTTTTGGTAAATTAGGATACATTGCAGCTTGTTCAAATATAGGTTTAGTTTCATAGCTGTAAGTATTATCTGGTTTTAAATCTTTAGCTAATTTTCCCAAATAAGATGCTACTCTTAAACCTGCTCCTCTTACTGCTGCTTCATAATCATGTTTTTCTATAGGCTCTATTGGCTCTATAAGCAAACATAAATTATTAAGTTTAGAGAATGGAGTATAATCAGCTCCAGGTCCTGTCATATCTATAATACCTTCTTGGAAACCTACTATTTTACCGCAAGTAACAACAGCTGCACCTTTTAAAACATGAGTTTTACCTTCTCCAACTGTATCTACTTTAGATATCATACCTGGAAATATACCGCCTCTGCCGTCAACTTTTACTCTAGGTTCAATTACATCTTTTACTGGAGTAATACGTACTGATTCTCCAGGACGAGCTACATCAATTTTTACGCTTTTTAACTTATCGTCCTCAAGCACAATTTTTGTAACTTCTTCCTCATTTACATAGAGTACTCCGTTCTCGACTTTTGAAATTTTGTCAAGCTTTATATCTTTAATATAAATCTCGCCTATCTCTAACTTCATATAGTCTCCTTTATATTTTTTATTTTTATATAATTTATATAAATTAAATTATATCAACAAAAAAGAGCAGAAACATATTTTTAAAATATATTCCGCTCTTAAAATTACACAATAACTGATATACATGAATTTTAATCCCTGAGAAATTTAATGTTCGCAAATTATGTAATTCTGAAATAGAATTATAAAATACATTACTCATTGCACCGCAAGATAAATTATTTACTCAGCTATTAAATTTCATTAACATATATCCTTTTTAATATTTTTATTTACACTATATAAATATAACAATTTTTTTATTATTGTCAACATTTTTTAATTATTTTTTTATTTATTCAGTAAATTTTTCTTCTATATACTTGTTTGCTGAAATACCCGCTATTGCTCCGTCTGCTGCTGCAGTAATAACCTGTTTAAGCATTTTTGGTCTTAAATCTCCGCAAGCAAATACACCCTCAACATTTGTTTTCATTTCTTCATCTGTAAGGATATATCCGTCCTGCATAGCAACTTTACCTTCAAACAATTTTGTCAAAGGAACATAGCCAACAAATATAAATACTCCAAATGTTCCGTCTTCTTCATCTGCCTTATATTCATATTTCTCGCCTGTTTCATTGTTCAAGAATATAGCAGATTCAACTATTCCGTCACCTTTAAGTTCCAAAAGTTCTGTTCTGAATTTTATTTCAATTTTTGGATTTGCTTTAGCTTTTTCTTCGATAGAATTAGCACAGCGTACATAATCTTTTCTTACTATAAGTGTTACTTTTCTAGCAAATTTAGATAAATACATAGCTTCTTCTACAGCTGTATCGCCTCCTCCAACGCAGAAAACTTCCATACCTTCAAAGAAATTAGCATCACAAGTAGCACAGTAAGAAACTCCTTTACCTGTGTATTCCAATTCACCTTTACAGCCTAATTTTCTAGGCTGAGCACCTGTAGCTATTATAACTACTTTTGATTGATAAACAGTTCCATCAGATAGAGTTACTTCTTTAATCTTTCCATCAAGTTTAACATCTGCAACTTCTTTATGTTCTATCTCAGCACCAAATTTTTTAGCCTGTTCTATCATTTTATTAATAAGATGTTTAGGGTGTCTTCCCTCTTCTGACTCTTCATAAAAACCAGGGTAATTAGCTATTTCATCAGTTATGCTAATCTGACCTCCGAAACTTCCTTTTTCAAAAAGAACTGTTTTTAATCTGGCTCTAGCAGAATATATACCAGCGGCCAAACCAGAAGGACCGCCGCCTATTATAATACAATCATATAAATTACTCATATATAATCTCCTTAAAATTCGTACTATAAAATACTTTCTATAGCTCCCGAAACAAGTTTGTAATCTATTAACTTAAAATCCTCATCTATGGTTTCAGTAAGTTTTCTTCTAGGCTTATCCAAAAAATTCATAGTTAATGCTATAGAATTTTCTATCAATTCTAATGACTCCAAATCAAGTTCGCCGTTATTATTAGAAAGTGCTATACTTTTATACGGAGTCTCATAAGGCTTTATACTGCTCACTATTGGGTGAGTTAAAAGCTTATAGCATAAATGTATATAATCTCTAGCCTTATAAAGTATACCCATAAAATCCAAATCTGGCAAATAGATTATCTGTATATTATTACTATTTACCTCATTAAATTTAGGATTATTTGTTATCAAAATATTTTTTTTATTGATATTCACGTCCATATTACATGCGTATGTTATATTATTTTAAATATTTGTCAAGATATTATTTAAACAATATTTAATTTTATTTAAAAAATATTAAAATAAAACAACATATTACTATATATAATATTACGGTACATAACTGTTTTTAAACACTTAAAAACAATATTATATACCGTAAATAGTACATTTTTTATGATTTTTTATTTGACATTTTCATTATAAAATATACTATAGCTCCTATAACCAAACCACCCAAACCAAATATTATTTTTTTCAAGTCTGACTGTGATAATAGCCACAAACTAACAACTGTAGCAACTATTGGAATAACTGGTCCAAAAGGAAGCACAAAACCTCTTTCCATATTAGGTGCTTTTTTTCTCATTACTGGAACTGCCAAACATGTTGGTATATATTGAGCAAAACGTGATACTACCTTATAGCTGCTAATGTAGTAAAACTTCCTGTTAATGTTACTAAAGCTGTCAATACTACTGATATTATTACTGCTACATAAGGAACATCTTTTGAGTTTCTTTTTGAAATTATACTTGGAAGCTGATGTTCATCTGACATAGCAACGCCAGCACGAGGAGTTAAAAATGAAGAAGCTATATTTATACCGCCTATAGATATTAAAGTACCTGCTGTTACCATAGCACCAGCCCATTTTCCTAAAAACTTTTCTGCTGCTGTTGCAACTGGAGTGCTTGTTGTAGCAAGAGAAGCTCCCAATATACCTATACTATTTACCTGTATAAGTATATATATTATAGCCACCAATATTAAAACTATACATATAGCTAATGGTACATTCTTTTTGGCATTATCCATATCTCCTGCCGCAACACCTATTGATTCAAAGCCTGTAAAAGCATAAAATATAAGTAGTGCCGCACTTCCAAAAGTACCTTTTAATACCACTTCTCCGCTTTCAGAAACTGGATTAACAAAGTTTTCGCCTTTTATAAAGAAAATACCTATAGTAACAAACAATATTAAAGGTATTAATTTACCAGTAGTTACTATATTGTTCATTATTTTTGATATTTTTACACCCATTATATTCATTATACCAAGAAGTACAAGTATACTTATAGCTATAATTTTTTGAACTACTGGATTTTGTGCAGGAGTCCAAACAGCACCTAAAGCAGTAGGGAACCCCATAGCCATAGCTGCCCAAGCAATAATCATTATAGCCCATTTCATTATACCAACTTCAAAACCTACAAAATCTCCAAATGCATCTTTGGCATAAACGTAAGGACCTCCATTGCTTTTATACATTCCACCCATTTCAGCAAAACATAATGCTATACTGATAACCAAAAAAGCATCAAAAACTATTACACCTATACTAGTTACTCCAACTTCAGCATATGCCTGATTTGGAAGCAAAAATATACCAGTACCTACTATTGCATTTATACCTAATAATACTATACTAAACAATCCTAATTTATTTGATGACATATAAAAACTCCTTATTTAACACTATTTCTTGGCCTTTGAAACCAATTTTTTAAAAATATCTAAAGCAAAATCATGATGGGCATGCATCATCTCTGGATGAAACTGCACCCCAAGCACAAATTTACCGTCTTCCATATATTCTATGCTTTCAACTATACCATCTTTGGAATATCCAGTAGCAATTAATCCTTTACCCAAATCTTTTATAGCCAAATGGTGAAAAGAATTAACCCTTACACTCTCACCTACTATCTCTCTGATAATGCTTCCCTCTTTAGTTGTCATACTATGTGTAGCTTCATAAGGTTTGGCACTTTGAGAATGTTTGATATAGCAATTATCTATAAGCGATAAATCCTGATACAAACTTCCTCCAAAAGCAACATTAATAATCTGACAGCCCCTACATATACCGAGTATAGGTTTATTCATTTCTAAAGCATATTTAACTATCTTTAATTCATGATTATCTCTTCTTGGAAATATTCTACCTAATTTGGAATGAATTTCTTCGCCCCAATAAATAGGATCAACATCATACCCACCCGATAACAAAACCCCATCAACATGCGACACTTGCTCCTTTATATCCTCATCATTGTCTATCATAGGTACAATATAAGGAATTCCGCCTGCTTTAGACACCGAAAGAACATAGTCATCATTAACATAAGCTCTCTCATATCCAGAAAATACCCCATCATTATCATTACTTAAAATACTTCCGCTTATTCCTATTATAGGTTTCATATTAACTCCAATATTTTTATATATAGTTTAATTATAATAAATATATTATTCATATTCAAGCAATAATAACATAAATAATACTTTTTTATTTATTTTTTATAATTTTATAATATTTTATAGGTAAAATATATTTACTTATAAAACATTATAAAGTATTACTTTTAATGATATTACTACAAATAAACAATTATAATATACCAAAAAATAAATTACATATCACAAAATATTATTAAATATAATTTTACTTAATATCCTTTTTATATTTCTTCTATTTTTTACATGTTTTTACATATATTCATAATATATAAATATATAATAGAAGAAATAAATCTATTTTTTAATTTCAATAAATATTATTTATAGTAAAAATATCAGCTTATATTTTATCTTTATTTGTTAACAAGAATTATATTTAATTATATTTATTAATACTTTTTACGATTTTTTATATACTCTAAAAATACTGCCTCTCATATATAACAATAATAATAAATAGGAAATACCCCCTATAATAAAGATATGGTAGTTAATATTATTATGATAGTTAATATAAAGTAAGGTATGGTATTAACAAAAACTGCTATTATAAAAGAGATATATTAAATTTTCATTATTTATATAAAATATAAAATTAATAATATACTTAAATAATTTTTTTAATAATTATTTTTGATGCACTTTTTACAGCATTCGCTCTGCGGGCTTATCCAAAATAAGAGGTGTGTATCATAAGAATGGTAACTCTGTAACTCTGTAACTTCAAATCCATGCAAATATTCAAAACAAATTTATTTTTGACAAAATATATTTGTTTAGGTATATACCAATATATTTGAAACATATAATGGTGCTGTTTAAGAATTATTTTAACAATATTTAAGCAGTTTATAAAGATAAAGAACAATAAAAACCTCAAAAATTATTTATTAAAATAATATAATTATAAAAATTGTATGTAGGCAGGTTTTAAAATAAGTTTAATATTAATAAAAAACATAAAAAAACATGTATTATTTATATACAGTAATAGATTTTTACATATATAAATTTTATACAATCATATTTATTTTGATACAAAATTGAATATATAAAAATAAAATAAACAGTATAAAAATAATACATAGTACAGTATTTATTTGGCACATTTTTTGCATACATATAAGCATAGCAGTTAAATGCTAAAAACAAATTATTTAATTAAAACTTAAATAATTAATTTATAAAGGAGTAAGGCGGTATTAAAAAAGCCGTCTATTAATTAGAATATGGATTATAATAAATATACAATAAAAGCCCAAGAAGCTATAAATGAAGCTGCAAATATAGCTAACGGTGAAGATCATAATGAAATAAAAAGCGAACATTTACTTCTAGCATTATTAAAACAAGAGGACGGACTTATTCAGCCTTTAGTAGAAAGAATAGGTGTTCCTATAAATACATTAATAGATAAAACTCAGAGATTAGTTGATGAAAATGTAAAAGTAACTGGTGAAAATGTACAGCTGCATTTATCATCTAATGCTGGTAAAATCTTAGCAAAAGCAGAAAAAGAAGCCAATGCTTTAAAAGATCAGTATGTATCTACAGAGCATATATTTTTAGCACTTGTTGAAGCTGACAATAAAGCAGGAGACATGCTAAGAAAAAGCGGAATATCTAAAAAAGAAGTTTTGAGTGCATTAAAAGTATTAAGAAACGGTCAAAGAGTTAATAGCCAAGACCCAGAAGCAAAAATGCAGGCACTAGATAAATACTGCCGCGATTTAACAGAATTAGCCAAAGAAGGAAAAATAGACCCTGTTATAGGACGTGATGAAGAGATAAGGCGTGTTATGCAGGTATTATCAAGAAGAACAAAAAATAATCCAGTACTTATAGGTGAGCCTGGTGTTGGTAAGACAGCTATTGTTGAAGGACTTGCTAGAAGAATAGTTTCTCAAGATGTTCCTGAAGGACTTAAAAATAAAAGATTATTAGCTTTGGATTTGGGTGCTTTAGTAGCTGGTGCTAAATTCAGAGGAGAGTTTGAAGAGAGATTAAAAGCTGTTATTACTGAAATAGAAAAATCAGAAGGTAACATAATATTGTTTATAGATGAGCTTCATACTTTAGTAGGCGCAGGTGCCACTGAAGGAGCAATGGACGCTTCTAATTTATTAAAACCTGCATTAGCAAGAGGCGAATTAAGAGCAATAGGTGCTACTACTTTAGATGAATACAGAAAATATATAGAAAAAGATAAAGCACTTGAAAGAAGATTCCAGCAAGTTTATTGTAAAGAACCTAGCGTTGAAGATACTATTTCAATACTTAGAGGCTTAAAAGATAAATACGAAGTTCATCATGGTGTAAGAATAAAAGATGATGCATTAGTTGCTGCTGCTGTATTGTCAAACAGATACATAACTAACAGATACCTGCCAGACAAAGCTATTGACTTGGTAGATGAAGCTGCAAGCCAATTAAAAATAGAAATAGACAGTCAGCCTACTGAACTCGATAAATTGGAAAGAAAAATATTACAGCTTAATATAGAAAAACAGGCTCTTTCAAAAGAAAATGATCCTGCTTCTAAAGAAAGATTACAAAAACTTGAAAAAGAATTATCCGAGCTTTCTGAAGAGCGTAATGCTATGAAGCTTCAGTGGGATAATGAAAAAGGAAGAATTGAAGAAACTAGAAAATTAAAAGAAGAACTTGAAGAGCTTAATATAAAAGAAACTCAGTATACGAGAGAAGGAAATCTAGCAAAAGCTGCCGAAATAAAATACGGTAAAATTCCAGAACTTCAGAAAAAACTTGATGAGGCTTCTAAAGCAATGGAAGATGCTAAAAACTCAGATAAAAAAAGATTATTAAGAGAAGAGATTTCTGAAGATGATATAGCAAGAGTTATATCCGTATGGACTGGAATACCTGTAAGTAAAATGCTTGCTAGCGAAAAACAAAAATACTTACAGCTTGAAGAAGTATTACATAAGAGAGTTGTAGGACAAGATGAGGCTATAACTTCTGTTGCTGATGCTATTAGAAGAAATAGGGCTGGACTTTCTGATGAAAATAAACCTCTTGGAAGTTTCTTATTCATAGGACCTACTGGAGTTGGTAAAACTGAGCTTGCTAAAACTCTTGCGGATTTCTTGTTTAGTGATGAGAAAGCACTCACAAGAATAGATATGAGTGAGTATATGGAGAAATTCTCTGTTACTAGACTTATAGGAGCTCCTCCGGGATATGTTGGTTATGATGAAGGCGGACAATTAACAGAGGCTGTAAGAAGAAGACCTTATTCTGTTATACTTTTTGATGAGATAGAAAAAGCTCACCCTGATGTATTTAATGTACTTCTTCAGGTATTAGATGACGGAAGACTTACTGACGGACAAGGAAGAATAGTAGATTTTAAAAATACTATTATAATAATGACTAGTAATTTAGGTTCTGATTTAATTCTTGAAGCTAATGATATAAAAGACATAAAAGAAAAAATTCAGGAACTACTTAAAATGTCATTTAGACCAGAGTTCTTAAACAGAATAGATGAGATAATAACATTTACTAGACTTGACAAAAAATACATTGCTGAGATAGTAAGAAATCAAATAGCAAGAGTTGCAAACAGACTTAAAGACAGAAGAATAACTTTAGATGTAAGCGATGAAGCTATAGATTATATTGCTGATATTGGTTATGATCCTCAATTTGGAGCAAGACCATTGAAAAGAGCTATACAAAACTATATAGAAAATCCTCTAGCTAAAGAAATGCTTGCAGGCAAATATTTAGAAGGAGATACTATAAAAGTTGTAAAATCAGGCGATAGTTTAGTATTTGAAAAATAACTTTTAATTATTTAATTTAATAAAAGGCTTACTAATAATAATTAGTAAGCCTTAATTTATTTTAAATATTTTTTATTAAATATTTTTACTCAAAATTTAATTATTTCTAAAAAATAAAGCAGCACAGCCTAAAACACCCGCATCATTACCCAAAGAAGCAGGTTTAATTTCAACATTATTAACCATCATTCTAAGTCCGTAATTTCTTACTCCTCTGTTAATATGCTCTATCATCATATCAAAATCCTTACAAAGCCCTCCGCCTATAAGAACTAAATCCAAATCAAGCATATTCAAAGCCTGTGCTATAGACATACCCAAATAATAAGAACACTCAGCAATAGTTTCTTTAGCAAGTTCATCGCCTTTTTTGGCAGCATCAAATAAAGCTTTCGCCTTACCTTTATCTAATTCTTCATAAGTAAGCGATGTAGGAATAACACCTTTATGAATCTTTTGCTTAGCCATAGCAATAAAACCTGTAGCAGAAGCATAACGCTCTATACAGCCGCTTGAACCGCAGTTGCATTTATCACCATCTGGAACTACAAATACATGTCCAATCTCTCCAGCTCCGCCCAAAGCACCTGTAAATAATTGTCCATTAAGTACAAATCCGCCTCCTACACCTGTACCAAGAGTAATAAACATTACAGACTGATACGCTTTTTCTTTACCGCTTCCATATTTAGCCTCTCCTAAAGCAGCCATACTAGCGTCATTAGCTGTTTTTGTAGGTAAATTAAATTTATCTCCTATGTCTGCAAACTTTAATCCTTTAAGACCAGGTATATTTTCTGCTCCTCCCATATGAAGAGTTTCTCTGTTCATAACACCTGGGCAATCTATTCCTAAACCAACAGCTTTATAATCATTAGGAATATTACTTTTTAATTTTTCTACAAACTCAGAAATAACTTTTTTATGCTCTTCTGTAGTATGTTTTGGATCAACGTCAAAATTATCTTTATATAAGATATTTCCGTTTTCTTCTATAACAGCACCTTTCATAGAAGTGCCGCCTATATCTATGGCTATAACTACATCTTTCATGTTTAATACTCCTAATTTATATTTATTATACTATTTTAGTACAATAATACGAATTGTCAACAATAAATTAAAATTATCTCTGTATTCGTCCTGAAGCGTCCCCATTATAAACTGTCATAACCTCATCAACAGTTACAACATTAAAATCACCCTCTATAGAATGTTTTAAACAGCTGGAAGCCGCTGCAAACTCAAGTGCTTCTCTGTCATCTCTAGCATTTAAAAATGAATATATAAGTCCAGCAGCAAAACTATCTCCTCCCCCTACCCTATCTACTATTTTTATAAGATACTCTTTTGAGAAAAAATATTCACTGCCATTATAAAGCATACAAGACCATAGATTCTCACTAGCAGAAATTGAGCCTCTTAAAGTTATACCAACTTTTTTTATATTAAATCTATCTGCTATTTCTTTGGCTACTTCTTTATATCCTTCATGAGAGAGTTTGCCTTCTATTATGTTACTATCTTTTGCCTTTATACCGAATACTTTTTCAGCATCTTCTTCATTAGCTATACATATATCAGCATAAGGCATTAATTTGCTCATAGTCTCATTAGCCTCTTTTGATGTCCATAATTTCTTTCTGAAATTCAAATCTAAACTTACAGTCAAATTTTTTTCTTTAGCCTTTTTGCAGGCTTCAATACAAACTTCAGCAACATTCTTACCAAGTGCAGGCGTGATTCCTGTAATATGAAACCATTTTGCATTTTCAAAAATTTTATCCCAATCAAAATCATCTTTAGTACATTTTGACATAGAAGAATTAGCCCTATCATATATAACTTTAGAGCCTCTTTGACTAGCACCTTTCTCTAAAAAATATATACCTATTCTATCTCCGCCGAAAACTATATTTGAAACATCAACCCCATATCGTCTTAATTCATTAATACAAGCCTGAGAAATATCATTTTTAGGAAGTTTGGTTACAAATGAAGTATCAACTCCAAAATTTGATAAAGCAAAAGATACATTAGCCTCTCCTCCTCCAAATCTTGCATCATAAGAATCAGTCTGTACAAATCTCAAATTAGAAGGAGGTGAAAGCCTTAGCATTATTTCCCCGAACGTTATAACTGAAGCCATAGAAAATCCTTTAATAAATCACATAATTAACATAATTTAATTAACATAATAGTACATTATATTTATAATTATTTCAATGAAATTATATAAATAAAATCTGCAAATAAAAAAGAAAGGAAATAACTTCCTTTCTTTTTATAGTTTCATATAGTATAAATTACCATTTTCTAAAAACAGTTTTATCAGGAACAGTATAAAAATCTTTATCACTTTCTGGTAAATTATCAGTAAGCCATCTTAAATTGAACCTTCTAAATACAATATTATAAAGCTCTTTACTAGTTTCTGGCAATCCTTGTCCACCCTGTTCTTCAGCTAATGATACTATTGTTCCGTCCCTTAATCTTGCCAAAGCAGAGTACCCAGCTCTTCCAGAATTTAATACTCTTAATTTTTTCCAAGACTCTCCCTCATCGTAGCTTATGAAAGCTGTTAAATTTCTCCTATCTGAATTTGAATCTAATGCCAAATGTATAAGTCTGTTTTTATTATATCCTTCTTTTGTAGAAGTGAATAAAATACCCTCAGCATTGCAAGCTCCGTCATAAAAATTGCCATTAGGAGTAATCTCTTCCCAAGAAGATCCTATATCTCCCATAGATCTAAACCATACCCTATTTTTTACAGCAGCTTTCCAATTCCCAGAACGTACAGATAATAAAATTCTTCCGTCATTTAATTGAGTAACTACTTTAGGTTCATCTTGTGTACCTAATTTTCTTTTAGCTATACTTCTAACTGTCCAACTATGTCCATTATCAGTAGAAACTATAACAGCAGCAGCGGCAGTATTATTTTTAGTTCCTTTATTTACAAGCATGGCACCCATTAAAGTACCATTAGCAAGTCTTGCTCCAGTACCTGAAGCAGCAAAACCTCTGTCATAATCTTTTAAAAGTCCCTGTCCGAAATTATTAATATTTCCTTCAGCAAGTTCCCAATCGCTCCAATTAAGACCATCATCTGTACTCCTTGATATCATAATTTTAGATTGACCGCCTATTTCCCTTGCATAACCTCCACCTGCAGCACATAAAACAACTAAATCGCCATTAGCACATGAAAAAAATAAAGAATCCCCATGAGCAGTTTTATTATCAGAAGCTATAGGAGGTATAGTTATTTCTGTTCCCCAATTTATACCTCCGTCTGTACTTCTCCTTACAACAATATCTATTGCTTTTGAACCAGCAAAACCAACATCTTCATAACTATCCTTTCTATAATCAGCAACTGCTATTATTGTATTTTTTTCTGAAACTGTTATTCCCGGTATCCTATATATTTTTTTTGGTTTATTAGGTTTATTATTTTCTATCTCACTTCTAAAAATTATAGTTTGCTCCATAAAAGGCTTAACTTGTTCTTCAGGAGCTAAAAACCATTCTGGTTCATCTTCTTCAACAATATCCGGCGGTACAACAGGAGGTATAACGGGCGGTGCAACAGGAGGTACAGTAGGAGGCAATACATCATTACCTCCATCATTTTCCTGAGAATTCCCGCCAGAACTATTTACATTATTTGGGAAAAAAGGATTTAACCTTTTAGAACATGAAACTGCACCGAATATTAACATACCAATAACAATACTAATCAATAAGATAAGATATTTCTTTTTCATTTTTAATCCGCCCTGTATAAAATATAGCATGTATTTTTCATAAATAAGTGATTTAAACATAACAAAAAAGAACAATAAGTAAAGTATTTTTTTTAAAAATATTTTTTTATTGACTATAATTTTAAAATTATTAGTATTATATAGTTAATATTAATAATTTTAATGGAGTTTATATGATAAAGAAAAGAATATTTACATTAATAATATTGCTTATAATGATATGTAAAACAACATTTACACAAGTTAAAGGCGGGTTTGAAGCAATAGTTAATGTTCCTATAGGTATGGGTATTACCATAATTCATAATAATGTAGAAGTTAAAGGAAATCCTAAAGGCAAAGTGAATTTTCAAGGCGGCATTGAGCTAAATCTAGGATATATGTTTCAAATAAAAGAAAGAATGGGAATTAGTTTATTAGGGGTGATGGGATATAGTTATACTGAAACTAGATATTCCAAATATGATAATAAAGTGCACTATCAATTTACTGATAATGATATATATTTTGGTATAATGCCTAAATTTGATTTTTATTCATGTTCAATAGGATTAAATATAGGGTATAAAATAACACTTACCCCAAACTCTTTATATTATAGTCCAGAAGCTGGAAATATAGAAATAAAACATGATCATTATGCCAGACTTTATATTAGAGGAACTTTTGATTATTCTTTTTTTGCAGGTATAGACTCAGCAATAAATCTAGGATTTTATGTAGGATATGACTTTGGAAGCTACTGGGCACAAACAAGTGAATATTTAAATGTGGTTAAAGATGAAACATTCGGCAATGCAGATATAGGTATTCAATTAGGATACAGATACGGGCCTAAATTCTAGCAATAAAATTTAATACTAATAAAGCCCGAATTCTATTAAAATTCAGGCTTTATTAAACTATAATACACTTTTATATTCACATATCATTATTAAGTGTTAACCTTTTATTTTCCTCAACTGATTCTAATACTATACAGTTAGCACCAATTATAGCATTTTCTCCTATAACGGTATTGCCTCCAAATATAGAAGCATTAGCATATATTGTAACATAATCACAAACTGTGGGGTGTCTTTTTAGTCCTTCCAAACTCCTGCCATTAGTTAAAGATAATGCCCCCAAAGTTACGCCCTGATATATTTTAACATGATGACCTATAACAGTGGTCTCTCCTATAACAATTCCAGTACCATGATCTATAAAGAAGTAATCGCCTATAGTCGCTCCAGGGTGAATATCTATGCCAGTTTTTGAATGTGCAAATTCTGATATTGTTCTAGCTATTAAGTACTCATTTTGATTATAAAATATATGTGCTATTCTATAATGAAAAATAGCCCTAAATCCGGGATAAGTTAATACTATTTCATCATAAGATTTTGAAGCAGGATCAGACTGATAGAAAAACTCTAAATCTTTCTGCAGACTTAATGTAATATCATCAAGCTGCTCTATAAAATCAAGCAAGTAAGAATCATTAGTAACTATATTCATATAAAGTTTTGCTATATTTTTTTTTACAATATCTTTATTAGGACTCTCTCTAAAAAAATTAGGAAAAGCATAATCTCTAATAAGTTTAACAATCTCTTTTATATCTTTTTGATTAGGAAGTTCATTAAAAGTTTTGAGTTTCATAAATATATCCTTTAATTCCAAGAGTATCTCTCACCAGTGTCAGGCAAAATACAAAGCATTTTTATTTTTTTATCCGTTTCCTTTAATTCTTTAGATAAATCTATAGCGGCATAAACACTAGCTCCAGATGATATTCCTACATATAATCCCTCATTAAAACAAATTTCTCTAGCTGTATTTATAGCATTATCATTTGATACATCTATTATCCTTGATATCACAGTTAAATCCAAAATTTCAGGTACAAAATTAGCACCTATACCCTGTATCTTATGAGGTGCTGCACGACCTTTAGTTAAAAGAGGTGAAGATTCAGGCTCTACTCCAATAACTTTTGTATCTTTTTTATTATCTCTCACATACTGCCCAATTCCAGTTATAGTGCCTCCAGTACCAATACCTGCAAAAATATAATCAACGTCAAGCATATCTCTGAATATTTCAGGAGCTGTAGTTAAATAATGTGCCATAACATTAGACTCATTAACAAACTGACCTGGTATAACAGAATCTGGTATTTTTTTATTTAATTGATTAGCCCTTTCAACTGCTGCATCCATTCCGCCGTCAACCAATTCAAGTTTAGCACCATAATCTCTTATCAATTTTCTTCTCTCTTCCGACATAGACGAAGGCATAACTATTATAACATTAAGTTTTAAATACCTGCCAATTGCTGCCATCGCAATTCCAGTATTACCAGATGTAGGCTCTATTATCGTAGAACCTTCTTTTAATTTTCCATCTTTAAATAAATCCAATATTATTTGCTTTACAGCTCTATCCTTTATTGAACCAGCTGGATTACTCTTCTCAACCTTTCCATATAATTCCACATTTTTATTTAAATTAAATTTTGATTCTATATTACTTAGTCTCAATATAGGGGTATTTCCTATTAAATCAAGTATGCTTTTATATACCATATTACTCTCCAAAATAACATATACATCTAATATATATTAATATCTTAATAAAAACAATACCTATAAACTAAACTTTACTTATATCAACATCTTCTTTACTTTTTACTTTTTTATACTTTATCCAACCTCTATTTTGTATATAATGCATAAAGCGTATAAGTCTTATAAGAGCATCTTTAAAACTGTCATCAGTTTTTGCCTTCTGAAGTCTTGCTATCTCAAATATACATCTCTCTCCATCTATACTAAGCCAAGCAGAGGTTGAAAGAGCATCAAATTCTATATCTTTATTAATCTTCTTTTTTAAAAGCCAAGCAGAAATTTTGGTTATAGGGTTATTAGTTTCCAATATAAGAAGGACATTACCATTATCATTAATTTTCCAATTATTATGAATTATTTCTGGAACATAAAGTACAAAATTATGCTCATCTTTTTCTTTTAAAAAACTTTCTAATATATTATCTTTTTTTTCAGCCATATAATTTTCTCTCTAATGATATATATTATATCAAAAAAACAATAAATTACTATAGACTTGTTTCAAAACTAAACCAATATATAATTACACTATTATATTTTTTAGTGTTTTTATTTTACAAGTGGGGCTTTGCCCCACACCCCACTTCTTTTGCCGCCTAGGCACCTACTCGGTGGTGACCCATACGAAGTACGCCTGCGGCGAGAAGCAGGCACAGCCCGCCGCTCTGCGTGCCTTCGGCAGCGAAGGACTGCATATTTATATATTAAAATAATAAATTATAAAACATATAAAACATTATTTTAATAATTTATAAATTATTAAATTTTATACATAATCTTGTCAAGTACTTTTGAAACAAGTCTAATAAATTACTATTAACAATATTAAAAATATATAAAAAAATCATAATGCAATACCAAAAAGTAAAGCATTATGACTTTTATAAATTATGTATTATAATTATTTTTTATCTTTAGAAGTAGTATATTTGTATACCCAAGCACAGAATAAAGCAAATATAATAAATGTTATTAAATTGCTTTGAGGTACTATTTTTGCTCCAAAATTTATAGAAATATTCAATGCTGCCATTATACCTATAAATATACCTACTATAGCATCTCCAGCTACCAATCCAGAAGCAAGTAATATACCTTTTTCTGAAGCCTCATTTTTATCTTCTTCATTGCCTTTAAATTTTATTTCTACTAACTTTCTTACAATTCCGCCTATAAATATAGCAGTACTTAATGTGATAGGCAAATAAAGTCCTAAAGCAACTGCAAGTATAGGAAGTTTTGCTATGGCACAAAATATTGCAATAGCAGCCCCTATTATAACCAAAGTCCAAGGAAGCTGGGCTGTCATTATACCTTCAACTATAAGTTTCATTAAAGTAGCCTGAGGAGCTGGAACTGCATCAGAACCTATACCATAAGCGTTTTGCATAAGTATAACAGTGGCACCAGCACCTATAGAAGCAATACCTAATGCTATAAACATACCAAATTGAATTTTTTTAGGTGTTCCGCCTATAATGTATGTAGCCTTTAACGACTGAGCAACACCGCCAGCAACAGCAGTAGAAACACATACTATACCGCATACTAAAAGAGACATTCTTATACCGTCATCACCTACATTACCTGTTAATTTAAATATTGTTGCCACTATTAAAAGCGTAGCTATAGTCATACCAGAAACTGGATTATTACTAGCCCCTATAACTCCAACCATTCTTGCAGATACAACGGCAAAGAAAAAACAAAATATTACAGCCAATATACCGCCTATTATTCCGCCTCCAATGCTAGGTATAAGCCAAGTAGCCAAAAATCCAAATACAGCTGCCGCTATAAGCCATATAATAGGAGCATCCTGATTTATTCTATCTGTTTTTTTAGAAGAACCATGTTCGCCTTCCAACATACCTGCTAAAGATTTTCTAAAAGAACTAATAATTGTAGGCATAGATCTAGCCAAAGAGATAAATCCTCCCATAGCAACAGCACCTGCCCCAATATATCTTATATAACTTCCCCAAACTTCCTGAGCTGACATATCAGTTATAGGTACAGATGAAGGAAAAACTGCTGTAGGGATAAAATTTCCAAAGTATTTAATCAAGGGTATAAGCCCAAGCCATGCCACAATACCTCCTGCAAACATAAGAGATGATGTTTCAAGCCCTATAATAAAACCTACTCCCAAAAGAGAGGCTAATGTATCTATACCAAGCATAGTCTTTTCATAAGGTTTTATTATATAGGTAGCACTCTCTTTCCAAAATCCAAATCCGCCTGAAAATAGTTTATAAAGCATTCCAGTTGCTATACCTGTTATCATATATTTAAAACCTTTACCACCCTCGCTTCCTATAACCAATACTTCTGACTGTGCCATAGATTCAGGATAAATCAAACTTCCATGCTCTTCTACTATCAAATATTTTCTAACAGGAGTAATAAAATAACAGCCCATAAAACCGCCTATTATAGTAACTATAATAACAGTAAGCATAGAAAGACCCATTCCAAATAATATTAAAGCTGGAAGTATGAATATAATACCTCCCGCTATAGACTCTCCTACAGCAGCCAATGATGCAGTAAAGTTTGCTTCAAGAATATTATTTCTTTTGAAAATGGCTTTAAATAATCCTGTTGCAAGTATAGCACCAGGTATACCAGCAGATATTGTAAGCCCTACTTTAAGCCCCAAATAAGTATTGGCTGCTGCAAAAAGTATAGCAAACAAAATACCCAGTATTATTGAATAGCCTGTCATCTCTGGCATAACTACTGTTGATGGAATAAATGGAATATAATCCTCCCCTTTTATACCTCCATAAGCATCTTTTGATAATTTTCTAGCTTCTTTGTTTAAGTCTGACATAATATTTCCTTAAAAATTATTTTTTCGGTCATTTTCATAAATAATCATTTTGGAGATAAATTAAAATAAAAAATAATTATTTTATATTTATAATTAACTCTTTTAAAACTTTCCACATTCTATCAACTGAAGATATACTTAAATGCTCTTTCGGAGTATGAACATCATATATATTAGGTCCCATACTAATCATATCAACATCAGCTAAAGGTTTTTTTAATATTCCGCATTCCAAACCTGCATGTATAGCCTCTATTTTTGCATCTTTTCCAGTAATTTTTTTATATGCATTAAGAGCTATATCTTTTACTTTAGAATTAGCATCATATTCCCAAGCAGGATATTCGCTTGCTCTTTGATAATTGGCATTTGTTCTTTTGGCAGCTGCCTCTACTCTTAAAGCTATTTCATTTGATGAACTTGATATTGAACTTCTTATTGATATTGTAAAAGTTAATTTATTATTTTCTTCTTTTAATATACCATTATTAGCACTTGTCTGAACTAAACCTTCAATATCTCTGCTCATATAAAGTACACCATCTGGGGAAAGCATAATAAAATCTATAACATTGCTGCTCAATTCTTTACTATAACATTCTTTTACATTATCAGCTTTTGAAACTGTTATTTTTATATCTGGATCTTCTACTCTGTATTCAGCTTTTATATTATTTGAAAGGTCTTCTATAATTTTTTGTACTTTTCCAGTATCTTTAGCAGTAATAACAGCATCAGCATGTTTTGCTATAGCATTATGTTTAGCACCTCCTTCTATGCAGGCTATATTTATATCATCTTTCACAGCATATAAAAGTCTTCCCAAAACTTTAATGGCATTAGCTCTTTGATTATTAATTTCTATACCAGAATGTCCGCCTTTAAGACCAGAAACTTCAATTTTTAATGCATCATTATTATTTGCTTCCTTTTTTATATCAAAAGATACTAATGTATTAAGTCCTCCAGCACAGCTTACCAAAAATATACCTTCTTCTTCTCCATCTATGTTAATTAATGTTTTACCGTCTAAATGTTCAGCAGTAACAGCAGAAGCTCCATCCATACCTGTTTCTTCAGCAGTTGTAATCAATAATTCTAAAGCAGGATGCGGTATATCTTTAGAATCGAACAAAGCAAGTCCCATAGCCACAGCAATACCGTCATCGCCTCCCAAAGTGGTATCATTAGCTCTTAAAATATCACCTTCAACTATAAGTTCTATAGGGTCTTTTCTAAAATCATGTTTGGATTCTTTTGTTTTTTCACAAACCATATCCATATGTCCCTGTATTATAACAGGTTTAATATTTTCAAATCCGCTTGAAGCTTTCTTTTTCATAATTACATTATTTTCTTTATCCTGATAAACTTCAAGTCCTCTGTCCTTAGCAAACTTTACTAAAAAATCACTTACTTCTTTTTCATGTCCAGATTCTCTAGGAATTTTACTAAGTTCAGAAAACCACCTGAAAACCTCTTTAGAATCAAGACTGTCAAAATTACTTAAACACATAAAAACTCCTTAAAATTATTAATAATTTTTAACATCTAATATATGGTATAAAACAATAATTTTATACCATTGTTAAATTATGATACATAAAGCCATATATCATAACAAATATTTTTATTTACTTATACTACGAATTTATATTATTAATACTTTTAATAAAACTATTCAAAGTCCTATATTATATAAATACTTCATAAATAATACTTAATTGTTCTATTTTATAACAATATAGATATGCAGTCAATAATAATGATGAATATTATAATTACAATTGTATAAATATATATGAAAAGTTAAATAAATTTATATTTACAGCAGTCAAAATTCCTTGACAAATATAAAAAAGAAAATTAGAATAACTCATCGAATTTTAAATATGTATAAAAAGTTATGAGGGAATTATGAAAGTAGTAGATATAGATAAAAAACCAGAAAATGAGAAAATATTTTTTGGAGATTTCGGACATTATATAAGAATTGATTCTGTAAGTCATGAAATAGCAAGAAAATTAAAAGAGGCAAGCGAAGGTAATACTTGGTTTTCTAAAGAAGTTGACTACAAATCTGATAAAACTAGATTTTCTTCACTTCCCGAAGATGCTCAAAGGGCTTTCAAACTCAATATAGCATATCAGACTTTAATGGACAGCGGTGTTACAAGCGGATTTTCATCTATATTAAACAGAATAGTTACAAGTTCAATATGGTCTATACTATATGCAAGAATAGCCATAGAAGAAAATATACATGCAGAAAGTTATTCATACGGACTTTCTGAAGTTTTTGGTCATCAGGCCAGCGAAACATTAGATTTGGTATATAATGATGAGTTTGTAAAGCATAGAATGGAAAAAGAAGTTGAATTATTCGGAAATGTTGATGAATTATGTAATATTGAAAACTCTAATGCCTCATTAGATGAAAAAAAACAAGCTATATTAAAACTATTAATAGGAATATATTTACTTGAAGGTATAAAATTCCCATTCTCTTTTCTTGTAACTTTTACAATAAATAACAGTTATGATAATGCTATAGCAGGATTTACAAAAACTATTAAACTAATAGCACATGATGAGCTTAATGTCCATGTACCTACTGGTAAAAATCTAATGACAATATTAAGAAAAGAAGCTAATCAGGGATTTTCCCACCTATTTAAAAATGGCTGGTTTAATGATACAGCAAGAGCAATAACAGAGTATACAGTTAATGAAGAGATAAAATGGGCTAAATACCTATTTGACGGCAAAGAAGTTTCTGGAATTAACTCATCTATAAGTGAGCATTTTATTAAATATTGGGCTGGTATAAGATTAAAAGATATAGATGTAGAAACCGAATATTTATCTGAGAAGAAATCTGATATAATAGACTGGTTTAACAGCTATAGAGATATAAACAAACAAAATGCAGCTTTGCAGGAAACTACTAATACATCGTATCAAAAAGGTGCATTAAAAAACGATTTATAATATAAATTTATAGTTAAAAGCAAAACTAATGGGATAAAAATTATGATAGAACTTACAAAAGATAAGAAGCATATAATTATAAAAAGGGATGGAAGAGAAGAACCCTTTAATGAAGAAAAATTAAGAAAAGTTATTAATTGGGCTACTGGAGGAATAGATGCTTTTACCAATCAGCTTTTGGAAGGACTGAATATTAAAATTAATGATAAAATGAAAATAGAAGTATTGTATGATGAACTCATTAATACTGCTGTTAATATGATAAGTCCGCTTTATCCTGTATATGATACTATAGCAGAAAAACTATATTTAATGAAAATATATAAAGAAACATGCGGGCTTAAAAAAATTGGATCATACCCTCATATAAAAAATTTCCTAAAAAAAGGAATAAAATACAAAATATACGATAAAGATATAGTAAAACTATTTTCTGATAAAGAGTTAGATAAAATTAACTCTATGATAGATCCTAATAGAGATTTGCTTTTCACATATAAAGGTTTGGCAATATTTTATAAAAAATACTGTAAAAATATAGGTAATAAAAAATTAGAACTTCCTCAAATAACATATATGGCTGCTGCTATGTTTTCTTTTTATAATGATTATTATAAAGGTGAAAATAAAGATAAACTTGAAATAAGCAAAGCTGAAAGATTAAAATACATAAAAAAAACTTATGATATGCTTTCAAGACATGAAGTTACATTTGCAACACCAAGAATAGCAAACAGTATGACTATAAAAGCACAGTTGGCAAGCTGTATATTAAATACCCCAGATGATGATACTTGGAGTTTGAATCAGACTGACGGAAATATGGCATTATACTCAAAGTTTTCAGGCGGTATTGCTTATGATGCTTCATATATACGTGCTTCAGGGTCTACTATACAAACTAACAGGGGACGTTCTGACGGACCGATACCTTTTATAAAAAGAGTAGAACAAACTATATCATCATTTAATCAGGGAGGAGTACGTAAGGGAGCTTGCGTTATTACTTTTCCTTGGTGGCATTTAGATGTATTAGACCTTATTATGCTTAAAGATGGCGGAGGAACTGAAGACACTAGAGCCAGAAAATTGGTTTACTCTATTAGAATAAGTAATATATTCAGAGAACGTGTTAATAAAGATGGCTATGTAACATTATTTGACCCTAAAGAAACTCCGCTTCTTAATGAAGAATATGGAGAAAAATTTAATGTTGCTTATATGTATTATGAAAGTAAATCTTCTATAAGAAAAAAGAAAATTAAAGCTAAAGATTTACTCTTTCAAATATTAAAAGTAAGACAGGAAACAGGAAATTTATATCTTACTTTTGTAGACAATATCAATGAACAGAATATGGTTAATAAATTTGTAGGGGCTTCTAACCTTTGTCAGGAAATTGTTATACCATCATATCCTTCAAAACTTATAGATGAAAAATATGTTATAAATGAAGAAGGAGAATATGAAATTATACAAAGAAAAAAGAGCGGTGAAATAGGCATATGTAATTTGGTGTCTATAAATTTAATGTCTTGGGTAAACTTTGATGAAGAAAAGAAAAAATCATTCTGCTATACTCTTTTAAGAGGCTGCGATAATATAATAGATACACAGTTTTATCCAGTTAAAGAGGGAGAAATAGCAAATAAGAAAAACAGACCTATTGGTATAGGAGTTATAAACTACGCAAATCTTCTTGCTTCTAATAAATTAAAATACACTGACAGAGAGGCTTTGGAGTTTACAAATAAGGTATTTGATGATTTATACTATCATATATATCAAGCTTCAAATATACTCGCAAAAGAAAGAGGACCTTATAAAACATTTAATGAATCAAAATGGAAAGACGGACTTACTCCTTTTCATATGTCATTATTAAATAAAAGCAACAAACTAAATGTATCTTTAGATAAAGATAAATGGGATAAACTTGCAGAAGAAATAAAAACAAGCGGAGTACGTTTTTCATTCCATGGGGCTATAGCACCAACTGCTACATCAGGTAAAAGTGTATCTGCTACAGAATCAATAGAGCCTATAGTAGATTTATTCTTTGTAGAAGAAGGTATACAAACTCTTCCTAGTTTAGTGCCTAATATAAAAAAGAACAGAGAATATTATCAGAGATGCTGGTCTATACCTGCTAAAACTATTATAGAGCTTGCTGCTGTAAGACAAAGATATATAGATCAGTCTCAGTCATTAAATCTTTATTATGTAAAGCCTGATTCTGCCAAAGAGCTTTGGGACGATATTCAATATGCTATGGATTTGGGGCTTAAAACATTATACTATATGAAAACGCCTAAATCCAACTTTGAGCTAGAAGAAGTTTGTGAGTCATGTACATAATTATATTTATCATATAAATTTAAAAAAATGAGAGGCGGTTAATACCGCCTCTTTTTTAACCTCGTATATTATATTTTATGGAATTATATAAAAATTATCTATAATAGTAATATCTCATTCTATATGTGTTTAATTGCTGTAATTGTTCATCTGTTAGAACATCAAGCATAGAAACATCTTTTTCTATTCTAAGATAGTCTATTTCTTTTTCTAGATCTTTCTTTTGACTTATTAAATCTTTTACTACATTTAAGTCTATATCTATTTTTTCTCTTTCAATTTTAAATTTATAATCTATATTTCTTTTTTGATATTCTAGATCATTAATTTTTAGTTCATATTCATAAGCAATAGAACTCATTTCGTTAAGCTGTTCATCTGACAAATATATACCAGCATTTCTGCACATTCTGTATATATCGCCTTTAGGTCCTCCTGCTCTAGGTCTTGGAGCTGGTTCTCTAACTCTAGTTTCTCTCTCTCTTGGTGCAGCTTCTCTTCTATCTCTTGGTTCTGCTTCATATCTTCTCCTATCACCAGCAGCAGGATCTGGAGGAGGCACTTGAGCAAAAACCATAGATGACATTAAAGTTATAATAAGTGTTGTTAATAATATTTTTGTTTTCATTGATTAATCTCCTACTTTTAATTTTTTTATTTGATTGTTTCTATTTGCTTTATTAGACGAACAGTATAAATAAAAGTTCCTAAAAAAATAAAAAAATTATAATGCTATTGATAAAAAATGAATATTGTTATATAGTAATACTCTATAGCAATATTATTATAAAAGGTATTAATCATGGAAATTTACGATATTGAAATGATAAGAAATTTTTATTCAAACTATTCTAACAAAGTTAATAATGTAAAACAAAAATTAAACAGAGCATTAACATTATCAGAAAAAATATTATACGCTCACCTATACGATGAAAAAAATATAAAAGATTTTAAAAGGGGAGAAGATTACGCAGATTTTAGACCAGACAGAGTGGCAATGCAGGACGCTACAGCTCAAATGGCATTACTTCAATTTATGAATGCTGGAAAAACATCTTCTGCCGTACCTGCTACAATACACTGCGATCACTTGATAGAAGCATGCAAAGGTGCTGAAGAAGATTTGAAAAATGCACTTAATATAAATAAAGAAGTTTATAATTTTTTGGAAAGTGTTGCAAAAAAATACGGACTTGGTTTTTGGGAAGCAGGTTCTGGTATAATACATCAAATAGTATTAGAAAATTACGCTTTTCCTGCAGGCATGATGATAGGTACAGACTCTCATACTCCTAATGCGGGTGGACTAGGAATGCTTGCTATAGGTGTTGGCGGAGCTGATGCTGTGGACGTTATGACTGGAATGGAATGGGAATTAAAAATACCTAATATAATAGGCGTAAAATTAACAGGTTCTTTAAACGGCTGGGCTAGTGCTAAAGATGTTATATTAAAATTGGCAGGCATTTTAACAGTAAAGGGAGGCACTAATTCTATTATAGAATATTTCGGAGAAGGTGCTTCTACCCTATCCGCTGCTGGAAAGGCTTCTATATGCAATATGGGTGCGGAAGTGGGAGCTACTACTTCAATATTTCCTTATGATAATAATATAAAAGAATATTTAATTGCTACAGGACGTGAAGAGGTGGCAAAATTAGCAGAAGAAAATATTGACAACTTAAAAGCTGATAAAGAAGTATATGATAATCCAGAAAAATATTATGATAAAATAATAGAAATCAATTTATCCGAATTAGAACCGTACTTAAACGGACCATTTACCCCAGATGCTGCATGCACAATAAGTGAGTTCGCTAAAAAGGTAGAAGAAAATAAATACCCTACTGCTATGGAAGTCGGATTAATAGGTTCTTGTACTAATTCTTCTTATCATGATTTAAGTAAAGCTGCTTCTATTGCACGTCAGGTTATAGATAAAAAATTAAAAGTAAAATCAAAAATAATTATTAATCCCGGTTCTGAAGCGTCATATAATGCTGCATTAAGAGACGGTATAATAGATGACTTCAAAAAAATTGGTGCTGTTATAATGACTAATGCCTGCGGACCTTGTATAGGACAATGGAACAGACAGGAGAAAGACAACACAAGAGCAAACTCTATAGTAACATCTTTTAATAGAAACTTTGCAAAACGTGCAGACGGTAATCCTAATACTCATGCATTTGTTGCTTCTCCAGAAACTGTAATGGCTTTGAGTATAGCAGGCGATTTGAGATTTAATCCACTTAAAGATACACTTACAAATGAAGAAGGAAAAGAAGTTAAACTCGATGCCCCTATAGGAATAGCTTTACCAAAAAACGGATTAAACACAGAAAATAAAAAAAGACAGAATAATCCAGACCAAAAAATTGAAATTGTAATAGATGAAGATTCTAAACGCTTACAATTATTAAAGCCTTTTGATAAATTCAATATTAATGATTTTAATAATATGCCTCTCTTAATAAAAGTTAAAGGTAAATGCACTACAGATCATATATCAATGGCTGGACCTTGGCTAAAATTCAGAGGACATTTAGAAAATATATCAGACAATATGTTAATGGGAGCCGTTAATTTCTTTAATGATAAAACAAACTCTGTATTCAATCAATTAAATAATGATTATGAAGAAGTTTCAAAAACAGCTAAAGAATACAAACAAAAAAATATATCATCTGTAGTAGTAGCAGAAGAAAATTACGGAGAAGGTTCAAGCAGGGAACATGCTGCAATGGAGCCTAGATTTTTGAATGTTAAAGCAGTTCTTGCTAAAAGTTTTGCTAGGATACATGAAACAAACTTAAAAAAACAAGGTATGCTTGCCATAACTTTTAAAGATAAAGATGATTATAATAAAATACAGGAAAAAGACAAAATAACTATATTAGGACTTGATAATTTTAAGCCTAAACAAAACTTAACTGTTAAACTTATTCATGAAGATGGAAGAGAAGATACATTTGAGGTTATGCATACATATAATGAAGCACAGATTGAATGGTTTAAAAACGGCGGGGCTTTGAACACTTTAATGAAAAATTAAGTTTAAGTTATAAAGTTAATTAAATGTACGGCATATCTTAAATGTAAGATTTAAGTTATTTGTATATTAGAGCTGTTGAAATTTTATAAATGTATACATCTAATTATAAAATATATAATATGATTTTATCTAAATAAATAATATATAAAAATGCAGTCTTTTTGCTTCTTTGTGTCACGCCACAGGCGGACAGCGTCCAAAAGAAGTGGGGTTTGGGGCAAAGCCCCAATCATTAAAACTGTAAACATTATTTTAAATTTATTGTATAAACATATCATTATATGTATGTATAAAATTGTAACATATCTATTAATTTAAAAAATTGACAAAGCAAAAATGTTTTACTATAATTAGTAATATAAAAATTGGGGATCATTTTATGAAAAAAATAATTATAACGGCTTTAATATTAATTGGTATAATAAATATAATAAGCTGCGGTTCTGGTAAAAGCGAAAAAACAAATAATTCAGAAGTAAATAATGAAAATAAATTAAATAATAATGAAGAAATCTATCAGGGATATGCTTCTAATGATATGTGGAGTATATATAAAACTACAATGTTAGAAGATGAAGAAAAATTATTTAATGAAATTGATTCTATAAAGGATAAAAAATCTTTCGATGAATGGCAATTAAAAAATCCGAGTAAATCTTCTTTAGTATTTGCCATTGATAAATTTCCTACAGAAGAAAAAGCTATCGAATTAATATATTATGGTGCTGATGTAAATATGAAAGATGATAATGACAGTAGGACTCCTTTAGAATTAGCTTCAGAAAATGGATATTTGAAACTTGTAAAAGAACTTATCAAACAAGGTGCTGATGTAAATTTTAGAGAAGATGAAGGAGATATAGACGCTTTATATTATGCAGTAGAGTCTGAAAAAAATTATCATTTGGAAGTAGTGAATGAATTATTAAATGCAGGAGCAGACACTGATATTATTTATGGGACTAAAGAAGAAAATGAAGATAATATATTATATCCTGCTATAAAAAGATGCAATTTAGAAAAAGTTAAACTTCTTACTGAACATGGAGCTGATATAAATTATTCAAATTTTGAGTACGGTCCTGTAATTGCTTATGCTATTTCTCAAGAATGTATTGATATAGTAAAATATTTAGTTTCTCAAGGTGCTGACCCTGCTATGACATATACCAATGGTTATTCATATTCAGGTAAAAGTTATTCATTACTTAATGCTGCAGTAGGAAATAAAACTACAGAAATAGCAGAATATTTAATAGAACAAGGTGCTGATATTAATACTCAAACTGATAGTGTTTCTGATTTACCTTTAATATTTATTGCTCTTAGAGCTAAAAATATTGAACTAACTAAACTTTTGATAGAGAAAGGTGCAGATACTTCTGTTGTTGATAAAGACGGAAAAACAATTTTTGATTTAGCTAAAGAACAAGGCTATGATGAGATTGCAGCTTTAGAGAAATAATAAAGTGAGAAAAAGCCGCCTCGATAAGTCATTATCGAGGGGATCATAGGCTTTTTCGAGCATAACAACAATAAATAAAAAATCGAGCAGCTGATAACTTTAGTTGTCAGCTATATTAAAAATAAAAAATTGAGCGTCTATCAGCTAAAAGCTGATAGAGATTTTAAAGCTAGATTTTTTATATATAATAATAAGTTTATCAAAATTAGTATTTTATTTACTTTTATATTTAGTTGTGATATTATAATAAAAAATAATGATTAAGGGGTAATTAAATGAAAAAAATAATTATAACGGCTTTAATATTAATCAGTATAATAAGCTGTAATTCTAAAAAAACTGATAGTACAGAAGTAACTGCAAACACTAATGCCGTTAATACCAATAATACAGAAATATCTAATAATGATGAATATGCTGAAGATAATAATACTGAGGAAATTAATACTGATACTGAAGAAATTAGTGAAGTACCAGAATGGGATTTGGAGGCTTTTAATGATCTTAAAAATGTAAAAGATGCAGAGTCTCTAAAAAGCTGGGAAGAAAAACATGGGGAAAGAAGTTTAATAATGGCAGTAAAATACGGTGATAAAAAAATGGTTACTGAATTACTTTCTTATGGTGCTAATGCTGATCAGACTTATGTTGATAATGATAGTCCATTAAAAACAGCTTCTGCAAAGGGAGATTTAGAACTTGTAAAAGAGTTTATAAAAAGAGGGGCAAATGTTAATTTTAGAGGAGAAGGAAATATTGATGCTTTACATTTAGCAGTAATGTCTACAAATGAAAATAGTTTAAAAATAATGAAAGAATTATTAGATGCAGGTGCTAAAGTAGATATTGAGTACGGCTGGGAAGAACCTGTTCCTATATTATTTGAAACAATTGGATATGTTGGAGAATCAAAATGTTATTTAGAAAAATTTAAAATGCTTGCTGAATATGGAGCTGATATAAATTATGTTGATAATTATGGCGGATATCCTTTAATTCATTATGCTGTTCAGTCAGGCTGTTTAGATATAGTAAAATACTTAGTTTCAAAAGGCACTGACCCTGCTATGAAATATGAACTTGAAGAATACTATCCAAATGTAAATATCTCATTATTGGCTGGAACTCTTTATAATAGTGATACAGAAATGGCAAAGTATTTAATAGAGCAAGGTGCCGATGTAAATACTCCTATACCTTCAGAAGATGGTTATCCTTTACTGCTTCAGGCTATTGACAATGGAAATACATCACTCGTAAAACTTTTAATAGAGAATGGAGCAGACACTACAGTTGTAAATAAGGAAAAGAAGACAGTATTTGATATAGCTAGAGAAAAAGGCTATGATGATATTGTAGCTTTAGAAAAATAATATAAGCGAGCCTACCGAGTAGGTACCCTTTGGGTAGCCAGCAAATAAATTTATTTATTCATTGCGAGCATAACAACAATAAAAGGCTTTAGAGAAATAATGAAATTATGAGCGAAACAAAAAATATTAATGTATTAAACGATTATTTTGTGAGATATCTATTCTCATCTAAAGATAGTAACCTTATACTACTAGATTTTATTAATTCAACAATGCTTGATTCTGGTATGAAAACTTTTAGAAGTGTTGAGATTTTAACTCCGTCGCCAAAGGCGGGCAGTCGCCTTAACTATAAAGAAAATTTTGAAGACAAAGAAAGTATAGCACCGAAGGTGGCACGCAAGGTGGACAGATGTCGCAGACGCCCAGATGTTAAATGCATCACCCAGAATGGAACTGTTGTTATTATAGAAATACAATTACAAGGCAATTCAAGGTTTCCAGAACGCATACTATATTATTGGGCTTCTAATTACAGTAAATTATTAAAACATGGTGAAAAATATGATGCTCTTACCCCAGTAATAAGTATTAATTTACTTGATTTCAATTTAGATGATTATGATAATATACATTCCTGCTATATGATTTATGATACCAATAATAAAAGACTTCTTACAGATCATTTGCAGATACATATAATAGAATTAAAAAAGTTTAAATATAATTTACTCAAGCCTGATTTGAATTGCTGGCTTAAATTTTTTACTATGAAAGATAATAGGGAGGAAATTATGTCTGAATTAGTTAAAGAAAAACCTATAATGGAAGAAGTACAAAAAAGATATAACAACTTCATAAAAGACAGGCTAATGATGAATGAATATGATAAAAGACAGGCATATCTATACGGAAATCAAATAATGCTTGAAGAAGAACGAAGATTGGGAAAAGAAGAAGGTATAAAAGAAGGTATAAAAGAAGGAATCAAAGAAAATCAAATAACAACAGCAAGAAATATGAAAAATGATAAAATAGATTTCAATACTATTTCAAAATATACAGGATTAAGTGTAGAAGAAATAGAAAAATTGTAAATTTTTTATTAATAAATATAAATACTTAGTTGTTATAAAATAATAAAATCAATTTCATTGATAACAACAAATTAATTAAAAGTAATAGGATTTTTATATGAGCAAATTAGAAATGAAAAACGGTAAATTAATAGTACCAAATCAAGTAACAATACCTTTTATAGAGGGTGACGGAGTAGGAGCAGAAATCACACCTGTTTCGCAAATGATAGTAAATGAAGCTGTGAAAAAAGCATATAACGGAGAAAAATCTATTGAATGGAAGGAAGTTCTTGCAGGAGATAAGGCACAAAGAGAATTAGGCACTCCTCTTCCTAATGACACTATAAATATTTTTAAAGAATATCTTATAGGTATAAAAGGACCTTTAACTACTCCTGTTGGAGAGGGCATGCGTTCTTTAAATGTAACACTTAGACAGACTTTAGATTTATATGTATGTTTAAGACCTGTAAGATGGTTTAAAGGCACTTCTTCTCCTATAAAAGAGCCTAATAAAGTTAATATGGTGGTATTCAGAGAAAATACAGAAGATATATATGCGGGTATAGAATGGAAAACAGGCACAGAAGAAGCTAAAAAATTTTATAACTTCCTAAAAAATGAAATGGGAGTAACAAAGGTAAGATTTCCAGAAACTTCATCTTTCGGAGTAAAACCAGTATCAGAAGAAGGTTCAAAAAGACTTATACGCTCTGCTATAGAATACGCTATTGAAAACAAACTTCCTTCTGTAACATTAGTTCATAAAGGAAATATAATGAAGTTTACCGAAGGCGGATTCAAAAAATATGGATACGAACTTGCAAGAAAAGAATTTGCTAATGAGACTTTCACTATGGAAGAATATGCCGAGATAAAAAAAGAGTTAGGCGAAGATAAAGCAAAAGCAAAATTAAAAGAAGCTAAAGAAAATGGAAAAATTATAATAAAAGATAATATTACAGACGCTTTTCTACAAAACACATTATTAAAACCTGAAGATTTTTCTGTAATAGCTACATTAAACTTAAACGGTGATTATATTTCGGATCAATTAGCAGCAATGGTTGGAGGAATTGGCATAGCACCGGGCGGAAATATTAATTATAAAACAGGTCATGCTATTTTTGAAGCAACTCATGGCACAGCCCCTGACATAGCTGGAAAAAATAAAGCCAATCCTTGTTCATTGATACTATCTTCTGTTATGGCATTAGAGTATCTTAATATGAATAAGGCAGCAGAGTTAATAATAAATGCATTAGAAAGATCTTTTGAAAGCGGATATGCTACTGAAGATTTGGCTAGCTTTATGAATGATGGAGTATCGCTTGGTACTAAAGAGTTTGGAGAAAAAATACTTTCTCTATTATAATTTTTATAATTTTATTTTTATTAAGAACAAACATTATATTTTATAAACTAAAAATTAATAATAAAAGGAGTTTATTATGAAAAAAGAATACCTACTATACAAACTATACGACCATTCAAGCAAACGTATAAAAATTGATAGCGAACTTTTTCAAAAATATAATGTAAAAAAGGGGCTTAGAAATGAAGATGGTACGGGTGTACTTGTAGGTCTTACAAATGTAGGCGATGTTGTAGGATATGAAAAAGACGAAAATGGAAATGTATATCCTATAGACGGCAAACTATATTACAGGGGATACAGTATAAATGATATAGCCGAAGATATATTAAAAAATAAACGTTTCGGTTATGAAGAAGTTTGTTATCTGCTTCTTTCTGGAAAACTTCCAGATGCTGAAAGACTTCAATCTTTTAGAGAACTCATAGCGGAAAATATGTATTTGGATAAAAAAACTATTATGAATATAATAGATTTGGAAGGTCAGAATATTATGAATATATTATCAAGAAGTGTTCTTGAAATGTATATTCATGATCCTAATCCAGAAGATTTATCATTAGATAATTTAATGCTTCAATCTATACAATTAATAGCAAGATTTCCAGCAGTTATTGCTTATGCTTACAATATGTATAAATATAGTGTCAACCAAAAATATTTGAATATTACGCTTCCTAAACCTAAATACTCTATAGCTGAGAACTTTTTATATATGCTTAAACAAGAGTTCACACCTTTAGAAGCAAGAATGCTTGATTTATTATTAATACTTCATGCAGATCATGGCGGCGGTAACAACTCTACATTTACAGTACGCGTTACAAGCTCATCAAGAACCGATACCTATTCAAGCATATCCGCAGGAATAGGCTCTCTTAAAGGAGATTTGCATGGAGGGGCTAATGCTAAAGTTATGGATATGTTTATTCATTTGAAAGAGGCTATAGATAATTGGGAAGACATAAATGAAATAGATGATTATCTTACAAAAATGCTTAATAAAGAAGCATACGATAAAAGCGGTCTTATATACGGTATGGGACATGCTGTTTATACTTTATCAGATCCTAGGGCAGTTATATTAAAAGATTTAGCACGTCAGCTTGCTAAAGAAAAGAAAAAAGAATGCGAACTTCAATTTTTAGAATTAATAGAAGAAAGGGCTGTTGAATGTTTTATAAAAGTAAAAGGAGATAAAAAGAGAGTTTGTGCCAATGTAGACCTTTATTCTGGTTTTATATACGATATGCTTGGAATACCTAAAGAGATTTACACTCCATTATTCGCTATGTCAAGAATAGTAGGCTGGTGTGCACACCGAATAGAAGAGCTTAATTTTGATGACAGAAGAATAATAAGACCTGCATATAAAAATGTTATAGAACCTCAAGAGTTTATTACTATGGATAAAAGATAATTAATAAAATATAGATAACAAAAAATTTATAATAAAAAATTAAAAGGAGTTTTATTTTATATAGAGCTCCTTTTAATTTTTTATTATAAAAATCACAATAAATAAAACAAATTAATTCACTGTATTATAAATAATTAAAAAATAATAAAAAAGAGACTTAAAATATTTAAGCCTCTTTTATTAATAAACTTTTTATATGATAATTAATTTTTAATTAAACATTATCTAATATAAGCCTTAAATCTTTTTTATCTATTATGATATTAGCTTCTTTTTTAAGAACTTCTTTGGCACAGAAAGCTGCCCTATTTTTAGCATACTTAAACATACTCAAATCATTAGCTCCGTCCCCAACTACTAAAGTATCATCATAAGAAACATCAAGAAGTTTTTGAAGAGTTAAAAGCATATTTCCTTTACTGTCAGAAAACATCATCTCTCCGCCTACTTTACCTGTAAGCACATTGTCTTTCACATGAAAAATATTTGCAAACTCAGCATCCAAATTAAGTTTTTGAGCAAATAAAACAGTAGCATTTTTAAACCCGCCAGAAAAGCATACACATTTATACCCTTTTTTATGAAGTTCATCAATAGTTTCTTTAGCTCCGTTCATTATAGGAAGAGAACTGCAAATTTCATTAACAGTTTCTAATTTTATTCCTTTAAGCAAAGATACTCTCATCTGAAGACTTTCAAAAAAATCAATCTCACCTCTCATTCCTTTTGCTGTGATATCGGAAATTTTATCAGCAAAATTAGTTTCTCTTGCAATAATATCTAAAGTTTCCCCGTCCATTAAAGTAGAATCAAAATCAAAAACTGCTAATTTCATTTTTATTTATCCTTATAATTTTATAAAGTATACTCTGCTGTAAGTCTTACATATTTTGGCTCATGAACGCCTTCTATATTAGAAATTTTTGTTATAACATCATTTCCTATACTTCTATCAACATTTATAGCCATTATGGACATATTGCTTCCTTTGATATTTTCTGATACGCTCATCGAACCAATATTAATACCATCAGCTGAAAGTACAGTTGCAACTTTCGCTATCATAGCAGGCTGGTTTATATGAGGAACAACTAATATATGAGGCTGAGGCTTAATTATAACATCATAATCATTAAGTTTAACTATTCTAGCAATATTTTTTGCTATTAATGAAACTGATACGCTTGTTACATCTTTATCAGTAATTAATTTTACTTTTAATATACCTGTAAATGTAGAAGGAGCTTCTGATTTAACAGTTTTTACTTCAATTCCTCTTTGCTTAGCAAGATAAGGAGCATTAACATAGTTAACATCTTGGAACATATAAGATAATGCACCTTTTAGTATAGCTACTTCAAGAGGCTGAATATCTAAATTAATTAAATCACCCTGAGCAGTTATTTCTAATGATTTTATTTTGCCATTAGCAAGCTGCATTATCATCTCGCCTGCATTTTCTGCTATTTTCATATAATCTTTAACTGGTTCTAATTTTTCAGGATTAAGAGAAGGTATATTAACTGCTGATTCAGTATATCCTCCAGAAAGTACCTGTTTTATCTGTTTGGCAACATCCAAAGCTACATTTATTTGTGCCTCTTTTGTACTTGCACCAAGATGAGGAGTAAGTATTAAATTATTATTTTTATACTGTGTTAAAGGGCATGTTTCTATTTTAGGTTCATTTACAAAAACATCTACTGCTGCTGCTGCTATAGTTCCGTTTTCCAATGCCTGTTTCAAATCTTCTTCATTAACAAGTCCGCCTCTTGAACAGTTAATAATTATAGCAGTATTTTTCATTTTACTAATATTATCTTTATTTATTATATTATTAGTTTCTGGTGTTTTAGGTATATGAAGTGATAAATAATCAAGTTTAGGTAAAAAATCATCTAAAGAAGTCTCATAAATAGCTCCAGTCTTTTGTACAATCTCTTCAGTAGCAAAAGGATCATAAACTAGTACTTTCATTCCAATAGCCAAAGCAATATGAACAACCTTTCTTCCAATTCTTCCAAATCCCATAACCCCTAAAGTTTTACCGAAAAGCTCATTACCTGTAAACTTGTCTCTTTCCCATTTAGCTTCTTTAGTTGATACGGCAGCTGGAACTATATTTCTTGATACGGCAAGCATTAAAGCTATAGTGTGTTCTGATGCAGCAATAGTATTTCCATCTGGAGAGTTTACTACTATTATACCCTTCTCTGTAGCAGCTTCTACATCTATATTATCCACCCCTACTCCAGCACGTCCTATAATCTTTAAATTTTTTCCAGCTTCTATAATTTTTTTTGTAACTTTAGTCTGACTTCTCACCATTAAAGCATCATACTCACCTATAATGCTTACAAGTTCATCTTCACTCATTGTAGGAAGAAACACAGCCTCAGAAACATCAGCTATTATATCCTTTACACATTCATTTACCTTATCAGTTATTAAAACCTTCATATATAGTCTCCTATTGTTGTTATGCTCGCCTTCGCCTATAATTATCTGCCAAACAAGTTTGTCAGATGGCTTCAGCTCTCTTTGTTATTGTTATGCTCGAAAAAGACTATAAGCTACTTGATAATAAATTATCAATACAGACTTACTAGCTTTTTATTATTACTAAAAAATAAAATATTCTAATATAATTATTCCTAACTATATTAGAATATATAAAACAATCCAAAATATTTATTTATTTAATTCTTCTATCAATTTTTTAACTCCGCTTCCTAATTCAAACTTATAACCAAGTTTAAGCAAACTAGCCTCCAAAGCACCAACCGCCATTATCAAATCACGTTCGCATACATATCCTAAACTGCCTATTCTAAATATTTTATTTTCCAAAGCACCCTGTCCATTTGCTACTATAATATCATAATCCTCTTTTAGAGTTTTTCTTATATCTGGAACACTTATACCTTCTGGAGGAAGTATTGAAGTTATAGCATAGCTTGCATTATTGTCATCTTCAACAAGAAGTTTTAACCCTATAGTTTTAACAGCAGCCCTTAAAGCAAGTGAAAGTTTTTTATGTCTTTTATTAACATTTTCAATACCCTCTTCTTTTATCATTTTTAAAGCTCTATGAAGAGAAGCTATCAAATTAACAGCAGGTGTAAAAGGAGTAGTATCTTTAGCTAAAGATTTTTTATGCTCTGACCAATTAAAATAAAAACTAGGATATTTACATTTCTCATGCATTTTAAAAGCATCTTCGCTTGCTGTTAAAAATGAAAGACCAGGAGCTACCATAAATCCTTTTTGAGAACCTGATATAGCTACATCAATATTCCATTCATCTGTTTTAAACTCCATAGCACATAAACTAGTTATACCGTCAACTACAGATACGGCACCATGTTTCTTTATTATAGAACATAATGTCTTAACATCATTAGCAGCACCAGTTGAAGTTTCGCTATGAGTAAGTGTTACTATTTTTATATCTTTATCTTTATTTAAAGCCTCTTCAAGCATTTCTGGTTTTATAACCTGACCAGCCTCAACTTCAATCTTTGTTACAACAGCTCCCCTACTTGATGCAATTTTAGCCCATCTTGAACCAAAATTACCAATAGACAAACACAATACTTTATCGCCTTCATTAATAAGGTTTTCCAAAGCAGCACACATTGCACCTGTTCCGCTTGCTGTAAATAAAAATACATCATTCTTTGTTTGGAACACATATTTTAAATCTTCATACACTTCTTTGAGTATGTTTGAAAATTCTTTGCTTCTGTGTGCCATAGGGTGTTTTCCCATTTCTACTAATGCTGATTCAGGTACTGGTGTAGGACCTGGTATCATCAAAAAAGTTTTATCCTTCATCATAGTGAAACTTCTCCTTAAAATTAAAAATACATTATAATGGTATGAAAAATATTTATACCATTATAATGTATATATTTTTTTTTACAATACTACATCTAGTAATATTAGCGAAATTTTTTTATATTTAATTCCAAAAATTAAGAAGATTTTTAGATAATTTACATTAATAGAATAAAAAATAATTGCTTTTTCTCATGTATTTTTTACATTTAAGGTACTAATATGATAAAGGATAAATAAATGAAAAAATTACTAATTTTTATATTTATATTAATAGCAGCTGTATCATGTAATAATGCAAATAAAACAGGATCAAGTTATAATAACTCAAATAATAATACAGAACAGGGAAGCAACGAAGAGGGAAATAACAGCGGTACAGGACAAGGCGGAACTTCATCAACAGATAATAACAAAGAGTGGTTGGATAAAACAGCAAATCAAAAAATATCAAAAATGAATTATTACTTTGATTCTAATGGGGACATAATTAACAATGGAGATGGAAATAAAATATATACATTTGATAAATATTTGGGAAATAATACTGCAATATATTATTATGAAGGTGATCCTACAGATTTATATGATATAGGTGACCCAAACTCTCCATCAGGTCTTAAAGCAAAAGTGTACTGTCTTGTAAAAATACCTGCAAATGGAAATAATATATATTTTTTAGATGGAATACAGCCTCAAAATTGCACAGAACAATATGCTCAAAAAATAACTTCTTTTGTTGCTGAAAATAATGACGAGCCAAATTGGAGTGATTTTCCGCATATGAATGAAAATGATATAAATACTACTATAGATATTAAAGATCAGAGATGGACTGATTGGGGATATTTTGGAGCAAATATAGTAGGATAATTTATTTAATAAAAAACTCAAAAGGTATTAGCTTAATTTTTAGGTTAATACCTTTTTTAATTTCTTAATACTCACTTTTATAAAAAATATTTTAATACAAAACTCCTTGACAATACATCATCTTTTATATATTATTTATAAAATACTTTCAATAAAATCATCATCAAAATAAGGAATATATAAATAATGAAATCATTAAAAAAAGAAATTATATACCCTATTATATTTTTATTACTATCTATACTATTTTTTTACAGCAATTTAACTTTTTCCTATCTTCAAATGGGAGATGTTATTCTTTGGGATATAAAAAATATTAAAGATGCTATATTAAGCGGCAATTTATATTTTTGGAACAATGCTTATTTTACAATAGCTTCTTCTTATACAGTACCAATACACCCAAAATCTTTACTTATGGCACTTCTTCCAATGGAAATATATCCGCAGGTTACAATTATATTTCATATAACTATAATGGGATACGGATTATTTTTATTTTTGAGAGAAAAAAAATTATCTATTAAAGCAGCGATATTCGGTGCTGTTGCTTTAATGTTTTCTAATGCCATTATAACTTTAATACTTCCAGGTCATTTAGGTAAATTTGAAACATACTGTTATTTTCCTTTTGTATTATATTTTTTATCAAAGGCTATGAACACTGAAAAGTGGATTCACTTCTTTTTTACAGGTGCATTTTTAGGTATAGCATTTTTGGGCGGTGCTTTGGATGTTGCTATGTATTTCGCTTTATTTTTATCATGTTATTTTTTATACCTGCTTTATAACAAAAAGAATGATAAAAAATTAATAGTTTTTTTAAAAGAAGATTTAAAAAAAATAATTCTCTTATGTATAAAGTTTGCATTAGTAGCAGTATTTTCTTTTTTAATGTCTATACAAATAATAATGATTACAAGAAACACTCAAGATATGGGAGCTGCTGGAGTTACTGACAAAAAACAATTATGGGAGTGGGCTACAAGATGGTCATACCCGCCTGAAGAAGTATTAGGATTTTTCATGCCCGGATTCTTCGGATACTATTCTGGAAGCGAAACTCACCCTTATTGGGGAAGAATAGCTAATATGGAAGGCGAGCCTAAAACTTCTAACTTCTCACTTACAGCTGCTAATATTGGATATATTACTTTCCTATTTATAATATTTGCAGTTTTTATAAGCAAGAAAAAATATAAAGAAAAATATTTCTGGATTGCAGCAGCATTATTTTTCTTAATAGCAAGTTTCGGAAGATATTTTCCTATAATATACGGAGCATTATTTCAAATACCAATATTCCAAGATGCTAGAAACCCAAATAAATTTATAGAAATTATACCAATACCATTTGCCATAATAGCATCATTTGCAGCCGACTATATATTCAAAGCGATAGAGGCTAAAAAAGAAGATAAACTCATTAAATATTTGGAAGATGACTACAAATACATAAATATAGCTCAAAAAATAATGTATATAATAGCAATTCTTTCTATAGTATTGGCATTAATAACCATACTCACTAACGGATTAATATATAATAGTTTTGTTGCTGATTGGAAAGAGGCTAATGCAGCATTAATCTCAAAAAATATATTTATGTCTTTTATAAGATTGGCACTTATATCTACAACTGCACTTTTACTAGTTAATACTTCTATATCATTAAAAGAAATAACTATAAAAGATAAATTTGCTGTAATAGTTCCTCTAATATGTTTTATACTATTTTCTGTATATGATCTAGGACATATAGGTTTTCTTATAATAGGAAGTATTATAGTATTTTTATATGTTATTATTGCTAATAAAGAAGATCTATTTTATAAATATCTGCCTTATATGTTTATAGCTGTTTTATTTTTGGATTTAACTCAAAGCGGAAATATGTTTATAGTAAAATCTAATTACAATCAAATGTATAAATCTACTCCAATAGTTGACCATATATTAAGAGAAGGCGGCAATAAAACTACAATGCCCATATTAATACCCTATTTATACAGATACACTACTCATACAATGCCTTACTACAATATCCCATTAACAGAACCTCCTGCTGCAAGCAGACTTTCAAAAGATATAACAGATACTTTTGCCTCTTTCAGAATAAATGATTATGTGGGATATCAGCCAAGACTTATGGATTTGCTTGGTGTAAGATATATTTTAAGCCCTACATATTTGGATCAGTCTGTGCTTTCAAATGATCTGACAAAGATAACAGAGTATCAGGATCAATTCTCTGCTGCTGTATTGTATGAACTTAAAGGATACAGAAATAAATATGAATTTGTTAATAATGCTTATAATGCAAAAGATTTTAATGACGGTTTGGGAAGATTAACTATGCCTAATTTTAATTTGGCAAATGAAGTAATATTATTAAATAATTCAAATAACAATATAACATTAAATAATCCCAACTCTATTCATAGTGTGGAAATGCTTGAAGAAACTGACAATAAAATAGTATTTAATGTAAAAACTCCAGATGCTGGTGTACTTGTATCAAAGGAACGTTATAATAATGATTGGTCTGTTACTGTTAATGGAGAGAAAAAAGAGTTATTAAATGCTAATTTACTATTTAGAGGGGTTTATGTAGAAGCTGGAGATAACAACATAGTATTTGAATTTACTCCTTCAATGAAATATGCCTACAGTACAATAATATGCTGGATAATATTTATAGTAATATCTATTATAAGTACAGTTTTGTATATAAAAAGATATAATAATCAAGAATAATAATTTTTAAATATTAGAAAGCAAAATATAAAAGTTGTGAGCATATAGCAAATTCATTTGCTATATATTTTTAGCGAACAATTTTTATTAGCAATAATAAAAAATACCTCTAATAATTTTATATTAGGGGTATTTTTTTAATTTATTACAAATATATACGATAATCATGTAATAAATTATTAAAAAATAAAAATGCTTGTAAATAAGAAGTAAATTATTTGTAAAAAATATTGACAAAATTTATAAATATGTTATAATATAAGTATAAATAAAAAGAGGAGGTTATTTATGAAAATACTAAAAATCATATTAACAGTTATAATAATCTCCTCTAGTAGTTTATTCGCTGACTGGATTATTCCTCCTGAATCGCTTCCTAATAAGGCCAAGCAGTTCATATCTCAGGCATTTCCAGATGCTCAGATATGGTATGTAGAAAATGATGATGGTAAATATGAAACAGAACTATCAAATGGAATAAAAATAGACTTCTTATATAACGGTGATTGGGTGGAGATAGAAGCTGAATATGTAGGAATACCATATAATGTTTTTCCTGCTAATGTGGCAAACACAATACGAAATACATATCCAAATACTGTAATCATTAGTGCTGAAAAAAAATGGGGAACTTATGAAATAAAGCTTAATAATATGATGGAGCTTTATATATCTTCAGACGGTCAGCTTATAGGACAAAAATTTGACGATTGATTTACTTTCCATCCCATATACAATGCAGGGTATTAGTTTTAATGCTAATACCCTGTAATTTTATATAACTACTTGATGCCAAACTACTTTAATATTTATAACATAGCTTTGTTATTTGATTAAAGTTTTTTATAATATAAATAATACAATAATTAATATTATAACTCTAATCCTTATAATACTTACTATAAAACTCATAACTTTTTATAACACGCTCTACATAATACTCAGTTTCTTCTATATCAATAAATCTTCCAGTACGATACATATTATTAGTTCCATATTCAGCTTTCCATCTTCTTCCGCGTCCAGAACCTGCATTATAACTCGCTGCTACAAGTATATAATTGCTTGCTTTCTGACTGCTGAAAAGCCAGCCCAAATGCGAAACTCCAAGATTAATATTTTGTTTAGGGTCTGTTAAATCTAAAGGATCATATCTGTATCTTGCTTTTTTGTTCTCAGCTGCTGCTGTTGTAGGCATAAGCTGCATAAGCCCCATAGCACCAACCCAAGACCTAGCCTTAGGATCAAATAAACTCTCCTCTCTCATTATGCCGTATACAAATGCAGGCTCTATTTTATAATATTTAGCCTCTGGTACTACATACTCATCAAAATATCTAGGATAAACTTTTCTTCTAAGCTCATCTGGGAGCAAATCTGTATTATCTGAATATGGATATCCAAAATATTTGCCTATATTTGCCGATATCTGCATAAGCCTTTTTGTATTTTCAGAGCTTATGAATATTTTTTCAGCAAAATAATATAAAGGATATGTTATCTGAGTTTTTTTAAATACTTTATCAAACTCTGTATATGCATTATCATAATCTCCGTAATAATAAAGAACTATAGCCTTATTAACTTCCCTTCTAGTTTGAAGAGAAAGTTCATTAAACAAATCATTCTCGCTCATTTTAGAATACATTTCTTTTACAAATCTGCTTTGCATAAGTATATTTTTAGCTATACTTCTAGCTTCTTTTTCTGTTTTATCTTCCTTCCCTGTAGAAGCATAAGTTAAAAACTGCACTTTATTAAGCATTTCCATAGATTTAGTAAAATTAGAATCAGTATAATACTTTTTAGCTTCGTTTAAATAATAAGTATTGCTAAGTTTTACATTACTAATCATTTCATCGCTTGCAAGGCTTAATGCTCCTTTAATAAAATAATGGCTTTTACTGCTTAAAAGACTTTTCATTATATAGTCATCTCTTTTCTCATCATCTCCAAACTCTTCAGCAGTCCACATATTCCAAGATAAAGCAAAATCATGCCTGAAACTAGGATATCTATCCTCCAATGCTTTAGTTGCAAAATAAGTTTCTGTTTTGTTTTTTAGCTTAAATGATTTTCTTAAATATGATTTTAAAGCAAGTTCTGTCTGCCAGCTTTTAGGAAATTTTTTCATAACATTTGTTAAATAAGTTTTTGCCTGAACAAGATTATTTCTATTTAAACTTACATTCACAAAATTATTATATATTCTAGGCACATAATCATCTCTTGGATATTCTTTCAAAAAAGTATTATAAAGTTCAATCGATTTATCATAGTTTTTTAATTTATTGTAATTGTCAGCGGAATAATAAAGTCCTAACCTTCTATGAGTTTTATTATTGGCATTTGACAAATACTCATCAAAAAGTTTTGCAGCATCTTCTCTCTCTCCTGCCTGCTGCTTTATTCTAGCCATATAGTATGTTGAATTGGCTTTATATAAATTATTATCATAAAAATATTCAAAATATCGTAAAGACGCTTTTCTATACCCAGCCTCATAAAGCTCTGTAGAAACCTTATATTTCAAATCATTATCAAATGACATTATATCATCTTCATAATTATTATTATAATATATAATAGCTTCTCTATTTAAAAATCTGCTTAAAAGCTCATAGGCTATCATCTTAGCCTTATTGGTATCATCAGTATCTCTTAATGCTCTTATACCTACAAACTCTTTAATCCATTTTTGTGCTTTGCTGTTAAAAAAATTACTTACTGGATAATCATCTCTGTAAAACTCTGCCAATGCTTTATACTGCTCTGCATAGGGATACAAAGATGAACGCGGATACTCTTTCATAAGTAATGAATACAAATCTATAGCTTCATTATACATATTAGTATATAATGCACTTTTAGCCCCGTAATATATAATATAATCTTTTATAAGCAAATCTTCTTCTGTATTCATTATATTTGTAAATTGACTGTATGCCTCTAAATATTTCTCTCTATTATAGAGTTCTAAAGCAGTTCCATAATTAATCTTATTTTTTGATATAATATTTTCTTTTAACGATATAGCCTTAGCATCTAACATAGAAGTCATTATTATAATAATAACTTCAAAAAAAACGGCAAATAATAATACTCTTTTATTAAATATATGAAGAATTTGATTTTTCATTGAACCTCATCAAAAATAGTTTTTATATAGTAATTATTATTTTATTATTTTTTTCATTTTTTGCAAACAAATTTTACATTTTGACTTACTATGATGATTATATATTTAATTAAAATTTTATAAAAAAGTATGTAATTTTCTTATTATTTTTTATATATTTTTATATATTCAAACAAAAAACGGAGGGAAAATGAATTTAACAGAATTAAGAGATAAACAAAAACAATTTTTTAAAAGTTCAAAAACTTTATCATATGATTTTAGAATAAAACAGTTAAAAAAATTACAATCAATGCTTATAAAATATGAAAGAGATTTTATAGATGCTCTGTATAAAGATATGCAGAAGTCAGAATTTGAGGCTATAGGTACAGAATTATTTTTTGTAATGGAAGAGATTAAAACATTCATAAAAAATCTAAAAAAATGGATGCATAATAAAAACGCAAAAAGAAATATGGTTACTATAGACTCCAAAACCACTATAATAAATAAACCATTCGGAGTATCATTAATAATATCGCCTTGGAATTATCCTATACAATTAACCTTTCTTCCGCTTGTGGGAGCAATAGGAGCTGGGAATACCGCTATAATAGCACCTTCTCAATTAACACCTACTGTTTATGATGTAATATATAATTCTATAAAAGATACATTTGATGAAGAGTACATTGCTGTTGTAGATAAAAGTATACCCCCAGAAAATGTAAGCAAAATAGAATATGATAAAATATTTTTTACAGGTTCTCCAAGAGTTGGAAAGATTATTATGTCTAATGCTTCAGAGTTTCTTACACCTGTAACATTAGAGCTTGGAGGAAAATCACCTGTTATAATTGATGATATAAAAGGAGATAATTTTAATAAGGCTGTAAAAAGAATTATATGGGGTAAGTTTATAAACTCTGGACAAACTTGCGTATCTCCAGATTATATTCTCATAAGAGAAGACTTAAAAGAAAGATTTTTAAAAGCATTTAATGATGAAATAAAATTATTCAATGATGAAAAAAAGCTCCATAGAATAATAAATGAAAATCACTATAAAAGATTAAAATCATATTTAAATGACGGCAAAATTATTTACGGCGGGGAATATGATGATAATAATTTGTCTATTTCTATAACATTAGTAGAACCTAAAGATTTAGAAACTAATATTATAAAAGATGAAATATTCGGAAGCATTTTCCCAATACTTTATTATAAAACAAAAGAAGAAGCTAGAGATATAATAGAAAAAGTATGTCCTAATCCTCTTGCTATGTATATATTCTCTGAAGATATTGATTTTAATTATTATTTTATAGAGAAAATAAGTTATGGAGGCTGTTCTGTAAATGATACTATAAGTCATATACTGAATTCTAATGCTCCATTTGGAGGAGTTGGAAACAGCGGAATGGGTAATTATCATGGATATTATAGTTTTAAATGCTTTTCAAAAGAAACTACCGTTTTAACTAAGGGATATGGTTTTGAAGTAAAAACTAAATATCCTCCTTATTCTACAAAAATTAAGGAAGTTAATTTATTATATAATTTGGTAAAGAAATAATTTTATTATATAACTCATAAAAATAAAAAAGGCTTGCATTAAAATCAATTAATACAAGCCTTTAATTTTATATAGTTATAAATTTTATTTTCCCCAAACATCAGGTTCAAATTGTTTATTAACTCTATTATAATCAACAATATCAATACCATTATAATAGAATTTCAAAATTTCTTTGTAGTCTTTTTTAACCTGAGCCATACCGTAAGCACCCCATTGGCACATACCTACACCATGTCCGCTTCCTTTACCAGTGATTATTATACCATTGTCTACTTTTTTAATAGTAAAATTAAGTGATGGTACTAGTTTAGGAGAAAGTGTAGTTCTGAAATCTCTTGAAGTAATATCACTGTCATCTATTTTTATATTAGTAGCTTTTCCAGATTTAGGATCAGTGCTAATACCAATAGAAGATTTTTCACTTGCATGTACAGAATAATTAGCTAAATCATTATTAAGTTCATTATAGCTTAAAGCATTAGTCCAAGGTTTAATCTGAGCATTACAATAAGGGCAAGAAACACCTTCCAAATAAGGCACAGCTACACCGAATACATTTTCAGCACTGTCAGTATGTCCGCCGCATAAAGCACTAAAGTATGTAGCTATAACTTTACCTTTATAAACAGCAATCTCATATCTTGTTCTGTCAACAGCCTGTTCAACAGACCAATTCATTTTTTCTTTGCCGTTATAAACCTGATATTTTGTAGTATTATCAACATCAAAAGGAAGTTTATTAGCATTTTTTAATATATGATACATTGCATAAGTACGGGCTGCAACTGCCTGAGCTTTTAATGCTTCCATAGGCCAATCTGGAGACATCTCATGAGGTAAAACACCTTTAACATAGTCTTCAATATTAAGCTCATTAACCACTATCATAGTATCATTATATGGAATAAACATTAAAGAACCATAATATTCTTTTCCATTTAAAGTAAATCCGTCTTGTGTTTCAAAGACTATACCTTCTTTATAAACTCCTACTTCATTAACTTTTAAACCTAATCTGTTTTCTACAACCATTACAGTTTCATTAGTTAGAGCCGATATAATTTCACTTTCATATTTGTAATTGTACGCTTTATAAGGACCTTTGATATTAATAGTATATGGAGCTTTTACATCTGTTAATTGTACTCTGATAATATTTTGATTTGCAAATGCATATATACTATTCATTGCCAATAATACTAGCAATAAAAAGAAATACTTTTTGACTCCCATAATTTTAACGCCTCCTTGCTGTAAATAAAATTATTCGCTAAAATTATCGGATATTTAAAAACTTGCTTTACAATATAATTTTACATAGTTTTATTAAATTATACCGTATGCAAGTCTATTTAATTTTTATTAAAAACAATCACATAGATATGATTATCTTACCTTCTATACCGCCTTTAGACATAGTTTTAATAGCTTCTTTTGTATCTTCAATATTAAATACTTTAGAAAATATTTTAGGCTTTATATTTTTCTCTTCTACTATTTTTGTAATTTCTTTAAGCTCTCTACCATCAGCTCTTACAAACATAAATCTATACTCTTTTCCTTCTTTCATAGCTTTTTTATCATATTTAGAGCCTGCCAAAGAAAATAAAGTTCTTTTTAAGAAAGGAAATTGATTAACTTCAGCAAATTTTTTATTAGGACTAGTTCTTAAACTCAAAATACGTCCGCCTTTCTTTAATACTGATAACTCTTTGTCAAACTCTTTTGCACCAAGTGTATCGATAACATAATCAGCTTCTGAAACTAACTCCCAATAATTTTCTTTACGGTAATCAATATATTTATCAGCACCCAAAATTATAAAATGCTCTTTTGACCTCTCATTACCAGAAACAATAACATTAAGCCCGAAATATTTAAAAATAGGAACTGCCATCTCTCCGAAACTTCCAGATCCTCCAGTTATTAAAACAGTTTCACCAGTTTTAGCTTCTAATTCTTCTTTAAGTGCCTGATAAGCTGTAAGTGCTGTAAGAGGTATTGCTGCCGCTTCAATAAAACTGCAATTATTAGGCATAGAGGATAAAAACTTACTATCTACTGCAGCATAATCAGCAAAAGCACCTATTTTTTGTATAGGCATACGTGTATAAACTTTATCTCCAATATTAAAATCTTTTACATTCTTACCTATTTTTTCAACCACACCAGCAAACTCATTTCCTAATGTAAGAGGCATTTTATAATCCTGTATAAGTCTTACACTGCCTGTTAATATTAATATTTCAAGAGGGTTTACTGCAGCTGCCTTTATATTAACCAATACTTCATCATCAGATATTTCTGGCATTGGTATATCTCTAATCTTTATATCAATATCTTTTGAATATCTGTCAATCTGTGCTGCTCTCATAATATCTCCTAAATTTTAATTTGAAAGATTATATAATATTTTTTATATAAATCAATATAAAATATTATGCAATAAAAAAGATGAACAGAATAAAATCCATTCATCTTTTAAAAAATATAATAATAATTTATAAGTAATTATTTAGTATAAATTTTGCCGTTATGTTTTTCTTTTATTTTTTGAACAGTATCAGATATCATATTAACAGATTCCATAATATCAGCAAATACATCAGGCTTTATAGATTGTGCCCCATCGCATAAAGCATGCTCTGGATCATTATGCACTTCTATAATCATACCGTCAGCACCTGCAGAAATGGCAGCTAATGTGAGAGGAAGTGCCATCCATGATTTTCCGCTTGCATGCGAAGGATCTCCTATAACAGGCAAATGACTTAAACGCTTTATTGCAGGTATTGCACTTACATCAAATGTATTTCTAGTATAAGTTTCAAATGTTCTTATACCTCTTTCGCATAACACAACATTTTCATTACCTTGATTGAGTATATATTCTGCACTCATAAGCCATTCTTCTATAGTGCTTGACAAACCTCTTTTTAAAAGTATAGGCTTTTTTAATTTTCCCACTTCTTTTAAAAGTTCAAAGTTCTGCATGTTTCTTGCACCAATCTGAATCATGTCAACAGTATTATCAAAATCTTCTAAATGCCTTATAGATACAATCTCACTTACAATAGGTATTCCAACCTCTTCCTTAGCAAGTTTTAATATTTTAAGTCCGTCCAAAGCTAAACCCTGAAATGCATAAGGAGAAGTTCTGGGTTTGAAAGCACCGCCTCTAAGTATAGAAGCACCAGAGGCCTTTACACTCTTAGCTATATTAATAACTTGCTCTTCACTTTCAACAGAACAAGGTCCTGCAATAATCGTAGGCTTTCCCTCCCCTATTTTTACACCGCTTACATCAACTATAGTATCTTCTTTTTTGAATGCTCTGTTTGCTCTTTTAAATGGTTCCTGCACTTTCAATACTTTGGATACACCGGGCAAAGATGAAATTAAATCTCTGTCTATCTTTGAAGTGTCCCCAACCATTCCTATTACTGTATAGTCTACTCCTACACTTTTATTAATCCCAAGACCTGCTTCTTTAAGTCTTTCTATAATGTTATTAATATGTTCTTCTTTGGCATTTGGTTTCATTACCACTATCATAATAAATTCTCCTTAAATAAAAAATTAATTAAAAATTGATGAACTTAAATATAAAAATTAAGTATTAATAAAAAAGTTTAAATATATAAATTTGTTTTGGTTAGAAAAATAGATACTCTGGCGTCTTAAACGCCATAATAGAAGAAGCAATAAGTGTAGATACTTTTGAAATTAAGTGAAAATAAATTACCTTTCATAGTAATAAATTATATACAAAAAACATAAAAAGTCAAGCATTTATAAATTTTAGAACTTATAAAATATACAATAAGCATCTGCAAAAATACAGATGCTTATTAATTTAATATTATGCTAAAGATAAGGCAACTTCCATCATATTAGTAAAAGTTTTCTCTCTTTGTTCAGCAGTTGTAGCTTCACCTGTAACAAGAGAATCCGAAATAGTAACCATACAAAGAGCATTCACTCCAGCATAAGCAGCATTCATATATAAAGCAGCAGCTTCCATCTCAACAGCCAATACTCCCATTTTAGCCCATTTCGGAGTTGCATTATTAGCTCCGTAAAATAGATCAGATGAAACTATATTTCCAACCTGATAATTAATCTTCATTTCATCAGCTTTATTAACAGCTTTTCTAAGTAATTCATAACTAGCTATAGGAGCAAAAGTTCCCGGAAGTTCATACTGAGAAGCATAATTAGAATCAGTGCATGCCCCCATTCCTATAACCAAATCGCCTATATGAAGTTTATCGGATAAAGCTCCAGCTGTACCAATACGTATTAAGTTCTTACAGCCGTAAAAATGAATAAGCTCATAAGAATATATACTGCAGGAAGGCATTCCCATACCTGTGCCTTGAACAGAAACTTTTTTTCCTTTATAAGTACCAGTAAAACCAAACATATTTCTTATAGAGTTATACTGAACAACATTTTCCAAAAAATTTTCAGCTATAAATTTTGCCCTTAATGGATCTCCAGGTAAAAGTATAGTTTCTGCTATATCGCCTTTATTTGCTCCTATATGAGGTGTAGCCATAGTATTTTACTCCTTTTATTTTTATATTATTTATTTTTATTATAAATATTAATCTTTTTTATATCAAGTAAAAATGATGTCCAATTTTTTATTATAGATTATAGAAATATAAATAAAAATAATGTAATATAATTATTATGAGTAAAGTATTAAAACAATCAAAGGCTGTTCTCATTACGGCATTAATGTATAATGATATTAATATATATAATTTTACATTAGAAAAACTTATAAATAATTTTGGAGAAATTGAAGTTATAAGTGATAAGTATTTATTTTCTCATTCTATTTATTATAAAGAAGAGATGGGAGATTCTTTAAGTAAAAGATTTATAGTATTTAAGAATATGATAGAAAGAGATTATATAAGCGATGTAAAGAGAATTACAGACAATATAGAGAAAGAATATGTTGATGATAAAAACAACCGTAAAATAAATATAGATCCTGCTATACTAACATTAGAAAACTTTATTTTAGTTACAAATAAAAACTTCACGCATAGAATATATTTAAAAGACGGTGTATTTGCTGATTTGACACTTATCTACAAAAAGAAAAAAGGATACACAGAACTCCCTTGGACTTATGCAGATTATTCAAGCGATGAAACAAAAAAGTTTTTAAATAAAATAAGAGAGCTATTCTATAACAGACTTATAGAAAGCTCTCCTTTTGGTTCTAATTGGAAATAATTTTTAAGAATCTTTTATTCCAGCAATTCTTACAAACTCTTTATCCCATACACCAATATGTTCTATTAAAAGTTTTGCTAAAAGCTCTGAAAAATCAGTTGCAACCTTTTTCCAATCGCTGCTGGATTTAAATTCTTTATACTGATCATCAATAGCCTTTTCAAATCTTCTATGTTCTTCAAAATGTTCTTTAATTTTATGGTATTTATCTTTATTTGCCACCTGTATTTTCTGTTCTTCTGCAAAATGGTATTTAGTATAATTAATAGCACCTTTAAATGCCTCATCAACATCTGCTTTCACACCATTATATAAAGCAGAATGAACTTTGTTGGCATATTCAATAATCTGAACATGCTGACTGTCTATAGTTTTATTATGTGTATAATACTGATCAAGCCATTCCAATTTCATAGCACCAACTTTAAAGAAACTCATAGCATCTGCTAATTCTTCCATCTGCTGTTCAAGCTCTTTTGATGACTCATTCATAGATGATACTAATGAACTATTTCCCTGAGTTTGAGCATCCATATTAGACATAGCATTATTAATACTGTCTATACCTATTAACTGCTCTTTAGTAGTATTGGCCATATCAGCAATAACTTTAGTAGTCTCTTCTATCTTGCTTTCAATATCCTCAAATAGAGTTCTTGACATATTAGCAGAATCTGTAGCCTTTTTAACTTTTTCATTACTTTCACCAATGAAAGAAGTAATATTATTAACAGAACTTTGAGTAGTTTGTGCTAAGTTTCTAACTTCAGAAGCAACAACAGCAAAACCTCTTCCTTGATCTCCAGCTCTTGCTGCCTCTACTGAAGCATTAAGAGCTAATATATTAGTCTGAAAAGCAATATCTTCAATAAATTTAACCAAACCGCTAATTTTTTGACTATATTCAAATGCCTGACTAGTATTCTGAGCTGTTTCAGCAATAATACTTCCAGCTTCTTCAACTGCATTTCTAGCATTTATCATCATATCATTAATTATAGCGGCATTTTCTGCTGTTTTCTTTATAGTGCTTGAAATCTCTTCTGTAGCTTCAGCAGTCTTTTCCAAATCAGCTGCCTGACTTAATGTTCTTGAAGCCAAGTCTTTATTGGAATAAGATAGTGAATATGCTGTTCTTTTTGTTAAAGCAACATTAGAATTAGCTATATTAATAATATTTTTTATAGATGTCTTCATATGGTCAAAACTCATTATAAGTTCAGCTGTTTCATCTTTTCTTGCAAGGTATTTTTCCTTGATATCAAAAGTTAAATCACCTGTAGAAATTAAATTAGCAAGTCTTAAAGCTTCTTTTAAAGGTGAAGTTAATCTTCTTGTAAATCCTGTTATCATTACAGCAACAATTATAATTATAACAAGTGAGAATAATATAGCGAATAATACTGTTCTGCCCAATGAAGCGTATAATTCGCTTTCTAATATGCTTATAATAATATACCAGTTAGTATTGTCTATATTATAATAAGACATTAAATATCCCTGTTTATTAGTATCTTTATAATGAAGCATTCCATTACCATTTTTGATAACTTCATCATAATAAGGAGCATTATTTTCTACAGTCAATATTCTATTTTTATCCTGATGAGCTAATACCATCTTATTGCTGTCTATAATAGATATTCTTCCGCTTTCACCTATTCTAGCATTTAAAATGTATCTATCCATCAAATCACCCCAATCAACATTGCCAGCTAATATTCCAATTACCCTTCCAGTATTATCCTTAATACCTCTCCATATTCTATAAGTTGGATTGCCTGTAGCTACTGATTTAGTAATAGTTGTCTCTCCGCCTGAATTATACCCTCCAGATACAAACTTTTTCCAGCCTTCATCATTTACATTCATAGAAACATTATTTAATATTCCATTCTCAGAATCTATTATAGCTCTTCCATTTAAATCTAGTAAAATAAAATTAATAAATGAACTTCTTGAGCTTTTAAAATATTTTAATGCATCTTCCGCTCTAAGTCTTAAATTTGGATCTTCTTTATTCTGAAGGAAGCTAACCAGAGCTTCAGTAGTAACAAAATTTGCCATAGAGCTATTATTGTCATCTAGCCATAAATTAATAAGATTCTTATATGAAATAGATGTTGATTCAAAACCGCTCTCAATAGTTTCATCTATAGCTTTCATACTCAAAAATAATACAGTACCTATACTTAAAAACATTGACAGAACTATAGCTGTTATAAATAGTACAGGTATTTTAAATCTTAAACTATATATTTTCATCATTTTATCCCCATTCATATCATATATTACTTATTAAATAATAACATTTATAAGAAATAAATTCAATATAGAATAAAATCTTATAAGTAACTATTCTTAATAATATATTATAAATTATCTATTAAAATATAAGAATTTTTTACAACATATTGTAATATTTTTTCAAATTTATAAGTTTTTAAAGAAAAAATGTTTTAATGATCAGATATTCCAGCAATTTTTACAAATTCTTTATCCCATACTCCAATATGCTGAATAAGCCATTTACTCAAAATATCAGCCATATCAGACGCTGTTTTTTTCCAATCACTAGAAGCATTTAATTCTTCAATTTTTCTGCCAACCAAAGCCTCAAAATTTCTATGCTGTTCAAAATGTTCTTTTATCTTTTTATATTTATCGGCATTTTCTTTCTGAAATTTCTCTTCATCAGAAAAATGATACTTGGTATAATCTAAAGTCATATTAAAAATATTTTTAACCCTATCCAAATCATCTTCATATATAGCCGAATATATATCATTTATGAAATTAATAAGGTTCATATGCTGTTCATCTATATGAGAATTATTAGTATTATAATTATCCATCCATTCCAAACGATGAACTCCTGTTTTAAAGAAACTCATAGCACTAAAAAAATCATTAGTCTGTTTTTCTAATTCGGAAGAAGAAGTTTTCATAATATCAACAAGATTTGAATTTTCTTTGGTTTTAGAATCTATATTAAGCATAGAAGTATTGATTTTACGTACATCTTCTTCCTGCTTATGCATAGTATTAACCATATTTTCCATAATTGTAGTAGTATTATCAATTTTTTTCTCTATATTAGAAAACAGCTTTTGAGACATAGTAGCTGATTCTGTAGCTTTTTTTATTTTATCATTACTATCTTCTATTAAAACAGTGATATTTTTAGCAGATTCTGAAGTACTCTGTGCAAGATTTCTAACTTCACTAGCTACAACGGCAAAACCTCTTCCATGATCTCCTGCACGTGCAGCCTCAACTGAAGCATTTAAAGCCAGTATATTAGTTTGAAAGGCTATATCTTCTATTATCTTTATGATATCTCCAATTTTTTTACTGGATTCAAAAACTAAAGATGTATTTCTTGCTGTATCATCTATTATAGAGCCTGCATCCAATATATCATTTCTTGCATCAATCATACTATCGCTTATAGACCTTATATTAGTAGTAGACTCTTCTATAGCTGAAGAAATATTTTTCATAAAAATACTTGTCTGATTTATATCTGCTGCCTGAGATACTGTTCTGTCTGACAAATCCTTATTAGAATAATATAAACTATAAGCCGTTCTTTTAGTTTGAGATATATTTGAGTTTACAACCTTAATAATATCTTTTATTACTCTTTTCATCTTATTAAAACTGTTTAATATCTCTCCTATTTCATCTTTTCTATTCAAATATTTTTCTGATATAACAGCAGTTAAATCTCCGTTTGCAATGTTTTCAGCCTCTTTAACAGCCTCATTTATAGGAGATATTACATGTTTAGAAAAACACCAAATTATTATAATAGATAATATGGTTAAAATTACTCCTACTACTATAGGTAATATAAGCATAAATTTTACTGGATTATAAAGCTCACTTTCTGTTATAGTTACTATTATATACCAATGAGGATAAATTATAGTATTGAAATAAAGCATACAAAGTTTGCCGTCATCGTTTTTAAAATGCTTTATTCCAGTTTTTAAATCTGTGATATCTTTTAAAACTTCAGAATCTTTCATATTTGTCAATACTTTACTTTCATCTTTATGGGCTACTATATTTTTATCTTCATCAATTATCATAATACTGCCTGTATCACCAAATTTATAATTAGATATAGAATGTCTCATAAAGTCTTCCCAGTCAATATGATATGATAATACCCCTATTTTAGTTCCATCAGGAGCATTTATATCTGAATACATTTTAAATACAGGCTTTCCAGTTATAGATGACTTTGAAATCCACATTTTTTCATCTTTTACATTATTTTTATAAAGATTAAAATCTGGATCCACACCTTGGTTAATACGTATTAAATTTCCTTCCTCAGAATCAAGTAAAATATTACCTTCAGTATCTAAAATTACAAAATGAAGAGAAGATTTTCTATAATTTTTGAAAGCAGTCAAACTATTCTCTGCAATTGAAGCATTTTCTTCTGTTCTATTTAATAAGTAATTGACTATACTATCATTTGTAGAAAAGGCATCTACTATTGATTGTTGTTGTTCTATCCATAGATTAGCCGTACTTTCATAAGCAATGGCTGTAGTTTCAAATCCATTTTGAGCCGCTATATCAACAGACTTCAATGATATTAAAAACATTATAACAGTTATTACAAATATTGATAATGTAATAGAAAGTCCCATAATAAGCGGTATTTTAAATGTTAAACTATGAAGTTTCATTCTTAAACCCTTATTATAAAATTTTCTTACATTATAACATATATAAATAATTAAATCAAATATGAAATTATAATACATTATTTCACACTTAATTATCAATAAAATTAATATATTGTTCATATACTTTACAATTTATAATTATTAAGTTATAATCTATCTTCAAAATACCTATAAGGGGTTATAAAAAATGTCTGAAAATAAGTTAATGAATTCAAGCAGCAAAAAAATAATATATTTTGTATTAGTATTTGTATTAATGATAATTTCTTCTATTCCTGCAAATGTATATATATTATTCTTTGATACTGAATACGATGCTGAAAAATTAATTTATAATATGATTTTTAATAGTTTTTATTTTCAAGTGTTTTACTTTTTTTGTTATTCATTTTTATTTAGTATAAACAGCAATTTTGAAAATGTTAATAAAAAGACAATACTCATAACATTTTTATCATTTCTACTTGTATTTTTGCTTAGCATATTTACTTCAGCACCACTAAAAGATGAAGTACCTAATATGCTTGAATTTTTTATGTCTAATATAATGATTAATAAAAGTATATTATTTTATATAATGTTTTTTATTATAATACTTTTAGCTGATAACAATTTTAATATAAAGAATAACACATATAATAGTTTTACTAAGCTAGGAGATATAATTTTCTTTTCTACAATAGCAGCAATTATTGCATTTGTATTTTGGGTATTCATTGTTTTTTTATATGATAAATTTATTTTTAGAGCTGATATAGTAAGTGATTTAGAACCGTTAATAGAAAAACTTATTTTTATGTCTATTGTATTCGTTCTTTCTCTAATACCTTTTATATTTTTCTTTGTGCAAAATAGATTTAAAACTGTTTTATCAATATATATTTCAAGAGTGTTATTATTTTTATATTCATTTTTAATATTTGCTTTATTTTTTGCATTACTATATGAACCTATAAGACCTTTTTACAATACCAAGTCTTTTATAATTTATAATGTATTATTAATTTTATCTGTTTTTACTTTATACTTTATAAGAGCGGACTATAAGGCTGGGATTATAACAAAGGCAATGTATATAATATTTCCAATACTAGCATTTTTATTTAATATATTAGTATTAAGTTCGAGCATATACAGAGTAATTATTTCTGAAAATAAAATAAATGAAATTTCTATTGCAGTTCTTAATGCTATAATAGCTATTAATTTAATATACATAATAGTACAAAATATAAAGTCTATAATAAAGATATTTAAAAATAATATTAATATAAATGAGGCAGTGATTGGAAATAATAAAATATATAACTTCATTTATATTTATGGTATTTACTCATTTATTTTTTCTTTTATAGCTCCTATTGTAATGGTATTTTTAAAAAATAAATAAAAGTTTAATAATTTAAAGAGGTTTATGAATTATGAAAAAG